>CABXVU010000006.1 GCA_902515775.1 uncultured SAR86 cluster bacterium | reverse complement strand
AAAGGTACTTTTTTTCCAGATACATCCATATAAGTCTCATGACCTTTACCCAATATTACCAATATATTTTCTTTATTTAAGCATTGAAGTGCTAAGTTGATGGCTTCCTTCCTATCCTCTAAAATTTCAATACTTGTATAAGAATGTCCAGCCATTGCATCTTTAACAATTGAAGAAAAAGGCTCATAACGATTGTTATCAGATGTGAAGAATATTTTGCTGGCAAAATCTTGAGCTATCTTCATCATCTTAGATCTTTTAGATTTATCTCTATCTCCACCACATCCAAAAACTAAAATTATTTCATCATGATAATTAGCTAATTCAGATAGTATATTTTGAATAGATTGATGGTCATGAGCAAAATCAATCAATATATTCCCCTCTCTTAATTTTAAAATCTCACCTCTTCCTTGTGGGAGCTTGATTGAATTACTTCTAATAATCTCAAATTCATCCAAAGAGATTTGCCCTGCAATTAGGGCAATTGCTGAAATATAATTCTCTGCATTGTATTTAAGAAATAATGAAACCTGAATATCTAAGCATAAGTTAGGAAAACTCAATTTTATATTTGAACTTCCACTTGGGTTATATTCAAGAGAATACTTTAATGCTGCTGAAGTATCAGTTGAACTTAAGAATTGTGATTTTGAAAGTTGTTTTTTTTGATCATCGGAAAAATTTTTAAGCAAATCTTGAATTTTGTCTATAAAAATAATTGTAGGATTTTTATTATTAAGTTCGGTGATAGATAATTTTGCATTAATGTAATTTGATTCTGTTTTGTGGTAATCCAGATGATCAGATTGAATATTAAGAAGTAGAGTCTGAAAAAAAGGTAGCTTTCCTAGCCTATTTTGCGCTAATGCATGAGAAGAAATCTCAATAAAGACATTTGTTTTCTGGTGAAATTTACAACTCTGCAAAATTTCAAATATCTCAAATATCCCAGGCGTTGTATTTCCTTTTGTCTCAAGAGGATCGTCATTGATTATAGCTCCTAATGTACCAATATAAACTGAAGATTTTTTAAGAGCTCTAATCATATTATGAGCCATAAATGCTGTTGTTGTTTTCCCGTTAGTTCCTGTTACACCATGAAAGATAAAATTATCTTCAGATAAACCATAAAAGCTAAAAAGAATTTCCAAGATCTTGTCTTCTAAATTATCTAAGCAAAAAATTGGTATATCCACCTCTTCTTTTAATTTTTGATCTGTAATAATGCATGATGCACCCTTTTGAATGGCATCCCTTATAAATTCATTTCCATGTGAACCCACTCCCTGTCTAGCTAAGAATAAAGAATCCTCTTGAACATCTCTAGAGTCATCAGTAATAGATGAGATAGAAAGATCGTCAAACAGATTTGTTTTAATGAAGGATTTAATAATGGACAATCTATTCATTTAGATAACTCAGGACATCATCAGCAATAGCTGCAAATAATGGAGCAGCTAAACTGCCTCCAGAATAATTGTTTAATCCCGGTTCATCAATGCTAACAAAAATTGTAAGTCTTTTAGATTTTAATGGAGCTATTCCTACAAAAGAAGCTATATATTTACTTTGATCATATCCTCCTTTTGAACTAGCTTTGTGGGACGTTCCAGTTTTTCCTGCAACTTCAAAATTTTTTAATTTAGCAAGACTTCCTGTTCCATCTGATATCACTAATTTTAAAGACTCTAATATATCTTCTGCAGTATCACTTCTAATAACTCTTTGTTCATATGAAGAATCAAAATTATCAATAAATAACTTAAAATCTTTGAGATAGCCCTCATTAGCAAAAACTGAATAAGCTTGAGCTAGTTGTAAGGAGGATGCGGTCATGCTGTACCCAAATCCAATACTTGCAACTTCATGATCAGTGATATTTTCTCTTGAATTAATCACCCCATACGCAATGCCAGGAAAAAATATATTTGGTGGTTTTGAAAGACCAAATTCTTTATAACCTGAAATTAAACCATCTACACCAACCAGCAAAGCTAACTTAGAGGCACCAACCTGACTAGATTTAGCAATTACCTCGCTGACAGTTATATCATTATAATTCTTTGGATCCGTTATAATTCTGCCACTTAAGTTAATAAATCCTGGACTTGTATTTATTAACTGATTTTTGGAAAATATACCCATATCAATTCCCTTGGCTGCAACTAAGGGTTTGATAATTGATCCTGGCTCATAGGCATCAATTAAAGCTCTATTTCTCTTAATCTTTCTCTGAGGATTATTTGGGTTGAAAGAAGGATAGCTTGCTATAGCAAGAATTTCCCCAGATATATTATCAAGAACAACAGCACTGCCTCCTTTAGCATTGTTAGCCTGTATATAATTTGAAAGGTGTTTATAGGCATAAAATTGAATCCTGCTATCAATGGTAAGTTTTTTATCAAATCCTTGAACAACCTCTTTTATTATTTGAGGCCTTCTACTTGCATTTCTAAAAATAATTTCCTCTCCTGCTTCACCAGATAGCTCAGTATCTAGAATATTTTCTAACCCCTCTAAACCGAATCCATCTGTTCCTGAGAATCCAATTAAGGTAGCTGCCTGCTCACCTAATGGATAATATCTTTTTTGAAATGCTTCAATCTCAATGCCAGAAAGTTTTAGACTTTTTACATTCTCATATTGAGAAAAATTTAAATTAGAAAAAATTAAAGTTTTTTTATTAAGTTTTTTAATATCCAAAAAATCTTTGTTTAATAAAAGAAAATTTCTTAATTTTTTAAAATCTTCCTTTGAAAAATCTTTTAAAGCATATAAATCATACTGATTAATTGAGACTGCAAGAGGAAAATTATTTCTATCCAATATGCTCCCTCGAATTGATGGAATTAGCCTAGAAGTTTTGAGCATGCTCTTTCCTTTAGATGTAAGGAAATCACCTTCAATATATTTGAGGCTTACTATTCTATAGATAAGAACAAATAAGCTAATGACTAAAAAAATATATATTAAATAAGCTCTCCAGCTGTAACCAAAATTATTTTTCATAATTTAAGTTAATTGCTTTGGCAATCTCTACCATTTTTAAAATTTCTTTAGCATGACGTTCAACTTTAGCTGGAGAACTTAAATGGTAGTACTCAGTTTTCAAATTAAAATTTATCTCTGTCAATTTATTATTTGCAACTCGAAGATAAGCATTATTTTCATACTCTTGGCTAAATTGCCATCTAATTTTGACTATCTCCATACACAGACAAAAAAGAAGAACAGTATTTATCAACAAAAAATATGCGGGGATATTTTGTTTCATAACTTTAAAAAGACTCTCATGACTGCGCTTCTAGAACGAGGATTCATTTTTATTTCATTTGAAGATGGTTTTATTTTCTTTTTAATACACCTAAATGTTTCTTTTACAGAGACATTAATTGGAATATCTTTGGGCATTTCTTTAACTTCAGGTCTAAAAAAATTTTTTACTATTCTGTCTTCTAATGAATGAAATGAAATAATAACAATAACTCCACCAACTTTAAGAACATCATTTAACTTAGAGAGTACTCCTTTTAAATGATATAACTCATTGTTTACATGGATTCTAATAGCTTGAAATGATTTTGTTGCCGGATGGGTTTTACCAGTTCTTTTAATAACTGATTCAATCGTCTGTGTAAGTTCAATTGTAGTTTTTATTGGCCTAGTGACTCTGTAATTAACTATAGCCTTAGCAATTTTTTTAGATGCTTTTTCATCTCCGTATTTATACAAAATATCACCTATCTCTTTTTCAGTGGCGCTATTTAACCACTCTGCTGCACTAAAACCTGAAGATGTATCCATTCTCATATCTAATGGCCCATTTCTTTGGAAGCTAAAACCTCTCTTTGGGTCATCTAAATGAGTTGAACAAGTTCCAAGATCTAACAAAATTCCATCAAATTGCTGCTGAGGAAATAGTGATTCAATTTCAGAATAATTTGAGTGATGAATACTAAAGCGTGAATCTTTTATGTTTTTTTTCCCATATGAAACTGCCTCATGATCTCTGTCAACTGCATGCAGTTTGCCTTGAGAAGTGATTCTGTTTAATATTTCCTGAGAGTGGCTGCCTCGACCAAAAGTTAGATCAAGATAAGCTCCAGACAAATCACGGAGCAAGAAATCTAATGATTCTTCCAGCAGCACTGGAACATGGAGCATTGATTTAATCTACTTGCTTTCTCATGAAGGTTGGCACATCGAGGAAATCTATATCCTCTGCAGACGATGTGCCACCTGACTCAATTGATGAATTTTTTGCTGGCGCGTCTAGACCAACTGGATTAAGTTGAACTGTAGCCTTTCTTGAATTGTCAACAGTTAGAGTTGCGGTTTTCTGATTTACTCCCGTTGCAACAACAGTTACAAGTAATTCATCCTCATCCATTGAATCTTCCATTACTGTTCCATAAATAATAGTTGCATCATCTGCAGTAAATTCTTTAATTACAGAATCTACTTCATCAAAATCTGCCATTGTTGGTGATTTTGCAGTTATGTTAACTAAGATACCTCGTGCATCTTTTAATTCAATATCTTCGAGCAACTCTGAGCTAACAGCTTGACTGGCTGCATCAATACCTCTTTCATCATTACTTGATTGACCCGTGCCCATCATTGCAATGCCCTTCTCAGACATAACTGTTTTAACATCAGCAAAATCAACATTAATGTAACCAGGTTTCATTATTATGTCGGATATCCCTTGAACTGCTCCCTTTAAAATATCATCTGCTTTTGCAAAAGCATCCTCCATGGATGTTTTTTTACCTAGAATATCCATCAATTTTTGATTCGGAATTGTAATCAAGCTATCAACTTCCTCAACAAGCTCTGCTATTCCTTGTTCTGCAGCAGCCTTTCTTTTATGACCTTCAAAGTTAAACGGTTTTGTTACTACAGCTACTGTCAAAGCACCGAGATCCTTAGCAATTTCAGCAATAACTGGAGCAGCGCCAGTTCCAGTGCCTCCTCCCATTCCAGCGGTTATAAAAATCATATCTGCACCAGATAAAAGCTCTTCAATAGCTGCCCTATCTCTTTCAGCTGCAGCTTTTCCTACTTTAGGATCTGCCCCAGCACCTAAGCCTCTAGTTACGTTATCACCAAGCTTTAAAATCGTAGATCCTACAGCTCTATCCAATGCCTGAGAATCAGTGTTTGCACAGATAAAATCTGCTCCCTGAATATTATTATTAATCATATGGATAACTGCATTTCCGCCAGCTCCTCCAACACCAATAACTTTGATCTTAGCTTGACCAGCATTTTCTTCAATTATTTCCCAATTCATTTTCTACCCCTTTAAAAAGATATTGTTTTTAAACTTTCCGGTAAAACAACCTCAAGTATTTCAGTTGATAAGGCTCCTCCAGTTTGCCTCATTTCCCAATTTTTTTCGTTCCAAACTTCAAATTTGTTTCCCATACCAATAATAGATACTTTCGAAGATTTGCTTATCTCAGCATATTCTCTTAACTCTGATGATAAAAGAATCAACATTCGACTTTTTGGATCAAATGTACAAACGTTTGCATTTCCCAATATAGTCCACTGCAAATTTCTAACTATGGGGTCTAGGCCTTGCAGAGATTGAAGCTCTCTAGATATTTTTCTCCATATTGAGCCAGGATAAATTTTTAATGCAGGGTATTGAGGATCTCTTGTTACAGCAATATTTACTTCATTTTGAGAAACTAGCTGATCACGATATTTTGCAGGAATAGCCAATCTTCCCTTTGAATCTATCGAAATTGTTGTAAAACCAAACATATTATATGTATAAAAATTAATTTCTACACACTTTATACTACATTTAGAACACTTTTACACACTTTTTTTTAAAAAAAATAAGCGAGTTGGTCTATAAGCCGGATTCTGTATTAAATGACCATCTATCTAGGCAAAGCGTCACCGCATTGCTCAAGCAACCTACCCGAATCCTAAGCGAGTAACCTAAAAAGATTCCTATTTGGTTTTGCTTCAAAGTGGGGTTTGCACTGCCGCATTTGTTACCAAATACGCGGTAGGCTCTTACCCTACCATTTCACCCTTACCATATTCATGGCGGTATATTTTCTATTGCACTTTCCGTAGGCTCACGCCCCCCAGGAGTTACCTGGCACTCTACTCTCTGAAGTCCGGACTTTCCTCTAACAAATTGTCAGCGGTCATCCAACCAACTCTAATATATTTTAATATTATTTTTTACTTTTTAGAAATCTCAAGCAAAAATTTATAGACTTCTTTCTTTGAAAAACTTGTAATTTTAGCTATAAGTTTAGATGCATCAGCGGGGGAAAGATAATTGAGAAATGGACGACAAAAATGCTCATCCAATCTGGTATCTATTATAAAAGAGGAGTTTGCATTAAACAGCAACACAAATTCACCAAGAAATTTTATTTTATTGCTTTTGATAAGATATAAGATCTCTTTAAGAGTTCCCCTGTAGATAGATTCATGTTTTTTTGTTATTTCTCTGCAAATTGCTATTGATGTATTTGGACTTAAAACTTCAGAAAAAATTTCAACTGTTTTTTTGACCCTCTTTGCTGATTCAAAAAAAATATGGGTAATGCTATTACTTTTAACTTTTAGAGCAATTTCTTTTTTAGCTGCATTTTTTTTTGGTAAAAATCCATAAAATAAAAATTTATCAGTCGGCAAACCAGATAAAAGCACTGCATTAATTACTGAAGAGGGCCCAGGAATTACTGTAAATGGAATAGAATTTTTAATACACTTTTGAATCAATGGATATCCTGGATCACTAATCAAGGGTGCTCCAGCATCTGATAGAATCGCAACGCTTTGACCATCTTTGATAAGGTTAATTATTTTATTGGTAATTCTTTTCTCGTTATGTTCATGAAATGGAGCTATATTTTTTTTTATATCAAAGTGTTTTAGAAGTTTTGATGAAACCCTGGTATCTTCTACAAAAATATTATTAACTTCCTTCAGAGTATTAATTGACCTGACGGAGAAATCATTTAAATTACCAATTGGGGTGCAAATTAAATAAAGCATAAAATTGAATTAATGATTTTTAAAAAAAATAAATACGTTAAACATGTTTTTTCATTATTAATCTTAGCATCTTGCTCATCAACATCTTTAAATTTAACAACCTCTTCTGATGAATTTTATACAAAAGTTTATAATAGAGATCTTCAAGATATTAGTTCCTATAATACTTTCAATAAGAATGATTTACAGAAAATACAGAATATAATTGATAGCAAAAAACTCAGTCAAAATGAACAAAGAGACTTAAAATTACTTAAAAAGAATTATCAAAAAATTCTTAAGAATAATAAATATCAAATAGAACTAAATCCTCGGCAAAAATATTCTAAAGAACTTATAGAATTAATCTATCAGTTCAATCTTCCTATACATATTGCATGGGATGAAAGTAAATCAAATGTAATTCCAAAAAATCTTTTACAAAAAAAAATTGATGGGTTCTGTGCAAGCCTTTATGACGACTCTTTGTCTTCAATAAATAAAGAAATAAGTAAAAGTCCTGGTGCAATATTAGTTATTTTTTCCGAAGAATATAGTTCCATTGTTAAAAATATAAAATCTGAAAATTCAAAAATTTATGCCGTCAAATATAATTCGGATAATTTTCTAGAATTTGCAGGTGAAATACTCGGGATAAATTTGAGTAAAAGTAGATTTAAAAAAATCTCAAACTTAAACCCCAATCAAACTATGAATTTTAAGCCGCGGTCTAGATCTGATATTAATCAAATAGTAATGTTATTAAGACCTCAGGAATTTAAAGCAATGATACCAGCGCTTAGGTATCATGGTGGCAATAAATTCAAATATGTAAGCTTTATTTCTTCTTTACAAGATTTAAACGATCCTCTGCAATTGTTAGATTATGAAGATTCTTATGCGCCCATTTCAATATTCTTATCTAGAAAAATTCAAAATAAAGACTCAACATCAATAGAATATTTTTTAGAGTATGGGGTGTTGGGTGAGTGGTTGTTAAATCAAGTGTTTAGACAAGCTGGAGTTCAATCAGCAACTGTTAATGGAGCAACTGGAACGATTTTTTATAACTCAAGTACATGTAATAGAAGAGAAATTTCTCTTAAAAAAATTTCTTCAGATTTATTTTCAACTTAATCCCTAAGATCTCTCTCTATCAATGAAAGGCTATCTCGAAAGCTTGGTCTTTCGAAAATTTTTGTTTGATAATCCAACAGAGGCTTAAGGTGCCTGTTTAATGGAAGGTTAATACCTAATGAAGGTAGTCTCCATAAAATAGGTGCTAAATAACAATCAATTAATGAAAAATCCTCACTCATAAAAAAATCAAATTCTTTGAAAGTTGGTGCAACAGTACTAATTTCATTTAGCAATTCTTCTCTGATAATTAGTAATTCTTTTTCAGATTGCTCTTTAGCAATTAATTTATCTACTAGTGGACACCATTCTTTATTAATTCTAAGCATAAGGGTTCTACTATTAGCTCTGGTTACAGGATAAACGGGAAGAAGAGGTGGATGAGGAAAACGCTCATCAAGATACTCAAGCATTACTCCTGCATCATACAAACCAAGATCTCTATCAACTAAAATAGGCAAGCTGTGATATGGATTTAATGCCAAAACCTCATCAGGGGCCTCTTCGTTTGTAGTTTCTTTTATTTCACATGCAATATCTTTTTCTGTAAGAACAATTCTTACCCTATGGCTGTAATGGTCATCTTTGTCAGAATATAAAATCATAGCTCCTCTTGGTTATAAATAAATTTCTAATGATAATCTTTTTGGTATTCTCTATATAAAAGATAGGAAAAAGCTGTAAATACAACAAAGAAAAGTATTACATACCAACCCATCCTCTCCCTTACTGATCTACTCGGTTCTCCAACATAGGTCATAAAATTTACAAGATTAAATATATAATCATCAAATTCTTGTTGAGTAAGTTTTCCAGACCCTTTTATTGTTTTAAGATAGCCACACTTTTCTTCGGTTATATCATTGCCGTACTCATCTCTTCGCACTCCACCATTACTGGCAATTATGGGAACGTCTTTACAGGACAAAACTTGTTGGCCTTGAATTGAAGCCAATACATTTGGCATTGCTGCACCGGGATAAACCATATTATTTACTCCATATGGTTTTGATAAATCTTCGTAAAAAGTTCGCAAATAGGTGTAAACCCAGTCAGAGCCATGCAATCTTGTTACAAGTGTCAAGTCAGGAGGAGCTATACCAAACCAACTCTCAGATACGGCTGGCTGCATTGAACCAGTCATTCTGTCGCCAAGCTTAACATCACTTCCAAAAACTAAATTTTCTGTAAGTATTTTTTCGGGAATATCTAAGTCTTTAGAAATTCTTCCCCACCGTGAGTATTTCAATGAATGACAACCATAACAATGGTTGATGAATGTTAGAGCTCCTAATTGTAAAGATTCAATATTGGTTAATTGTGGTTTGAAAGTATCACATTCTCCATAATCTCCGCATGGAGCTCCTACCGCCGCAATCACTGAATGAGTTGAAAAAAATAAGAAGATTAGGAAACAAAACTTCTTCACAATCTTTCAGGCACCGGTTTAGTTTTTTCAATAGAAGTATAAATGGGCATCAAAAGGAAGAATGCAAAATAAATTACAGTTCCAATAATGCTTAAAGTAGTCCTAAGGGCTGTTACTGGGACAGTCCCTAACCAGGCAAGCATAAGCCAACTGATAATAAACATCGTCATAGCAATTTTGCTTAATATACCTTTGTACCTTATTGAAGCTGCCTTGCTTCTATCAAGCCATGGCACTACAAATAAAATAGCAATAGCTGCTGCCATTACCAATAAGCCTCCTAACTTATCAGGAACTGCTCTTAACATTGCATAGTATGGAGAGTAATACCATACTGGAGCAATGTGTTCAGGCGTACTTAATGGATTAGCTTCCTCAAAGTTAGCAAGCTCCAACATGTACCCTCCTCCCTCTGGAAAGAAGAACATTATGAACGAAAAAACAATCCCAAATACCCCAATAGCCACTAAAGCATTCAAAACCTTGTATGGAAAAAATGGAACGCTATCAAGTGGCACTCCATCTTCGTCAAGATATTTTTCTATATCTACTCCATCAGGATTTCCGGCACCTACCTCATGTAAAGCAACTAAATGCATAAACACCAATGCTATTAATATTAAGGGCAAAGCAACAACATGAAGTGCAAAAAATCTTGAAATGGTTGCTCCAGAAATATAATAATCGCCTCTGACCCAAAGCTCTAATGATTCCCCTATGTATGGAATGGCTCCAAAAAGAGAAATAATAACTTGAGCTCCCCAATATGACATTTGACCATATGGTAATACATATCCAAGGAAACCCTCTGCCATCATAACAAGGTAAATAGTCATTCCAAAAATCCAGACTAATTCTCTTGGTTTGTGATATGAGCCATATAGTAGGCCTCTGAACATATGAAGATATACAACGGCAAAAAACATTGAGGCCCCTGTTGTGTGCATGTAACGAATTATCCAACCATATTCAATATCTCTCATGATGTACTCAACAGATGCAAAAGCACCTTCTTCAGTATTCTCATATCCAAACATCAACCATATACCTGAGACAATTTGAATTATCAAAACAACAGATGCTAATGCACCAAATAAATACCAAAAATTTACCTTCTTAGGAACAGGATGTTTAGATAGATGACGCTCATATGTATTTGAGATTGGTAGTCGAGTATTAATCCAATTAAAAATTCCAGATGATTGTTGAGTCATTATGCTTTACCTCTCTTCCCCTATAGTTAGAATACTTCCATCAAAATAATGTGGTGGAACTTTTAAGTTTGTTGGCGCTGGAACACCTTTAAATACTCTGCCAACGATGTCGAACATTGATCCATGGCAAGGGCAAAAAAATCCTCCAATCCATGAATCATCCCATGGCTGGGGTTGTATTTCTGGATAAAATTTAGGCGCACACCCAAGGTGAGTACAAACTCCAGCTATTACCGTATATTCTCCTGAGGTAGATCTGGTGGGATTCAAGTCTCTGTATGGTTCTTCTATTTTAAGTGAGCTCGGGTCATCTAATTTTGATTCGACTTTGGAGAGGTTTTCTATTGCCTCTTTACTATGACGAATAATGAATATAGGTTGCTTTCTCCATGAGACCTGGATCTTTTGTCCAATTTGCATTTTGGATACATCTATCCTCACAGGGCCTCCGACTGCTTTTGCTTTGGCACTGGGATTCCATGAGGCGATGAACGGAATAGCTGCCATTGACGCACCAGCTGCTCCGACGGTTGCGGTCATGCCAATTAGAACTTTTCTTCGCGTGGTAAGTGTATCTTCCATTAAACCTATATTGGGATAAACGGTAAAATTTAAATGAAAGAAATTAACGTTTTGAGAATTGAGAGCTTTTTCTTGCTTTCTTTAATCCTGGTTTCTTTCTTTCAACTTTTCTATCATCTCTTGTCAGGAATCCTGCAGATTTTAATTGAGGTCTTAAAGACTCATCAAATTCAAGCAAGGCTCTAGAAATTCCATGTCTAATAGCTCCAGCCTGTCCAAAACTGCCGCCACCTTTAACCATAGCTTTGATGTCTATTTTTTCGTCCAACTCAGTTAATTTTAATGGTTGCATAACTAACATTTGTGCTACTTGTCTACCAAAGTAATGAGATAGTTCCTTGTTATTTACGAGTATCTTCCCTTTACCTTTAGATAAGTAGACTCTTGCTGAGGAAGTTTTTCTTCTTCCAGTGGCATAATGCATAGCTGAACTCATATTATTGGCTCCCATACTTTTGGTTCTTGAGATTCATGCGGATGAATATCATCTTTGTATACTTTAAGCTTTTTAAATATTTTTTTTCCAAGTTTATTTTTTGGAAGCATGCCCTTTACAGCCTCTTCAAGGACGTATTCAGGCTTATTTTTGATAATATCTTTAAAAGCTCTAGCCTTTAATCCACCTGGATATAAAGAGTGTGTATAGTATTTTTTATCGTCAAATTTTTTACCGGTTACCTTAATCTTTTCTGCATTAATAACAACTACATAATCACCTCCATCAGTATGAGGGGTAAATGAAGGTTTATCTTTACCGCGAATACGATCAGCTATTTTTGTTGCCAAGCGTCCCAAAATTTTGTCAGATGCATCAACAATATACCAATCATGCTTAGCATCTTCTTTTCTTAGTGAAAAAGTCTTCATTGCTTTATATGGTTAAAAGAAAAAATTTAGATGAGAATGTTAATGTTTACTAGCTATTTAATCAATATTTTAATTCATTTAGTTTAGTTTTGCTTTAAATTTTGAAGATATTTTGCTGAAGCTATTTGATGCAGCCTACTTTCTGTTCTAACCCATAAATTTTCCAGTTGATCTCCAGAATATAAATAATTTATTGAGTTTGGATCATAAAATAATTTTAATTTTTGTTTTTCTTTATAAGCAATATCTACAAAACTAATAAATCTTCTGACTTTATCAATGTGATCATCGCTACATATATGAAAATTATTAATAAAGATCCATTCAAAGGTTTTAACAATTTCAATGAAATCAGTACTTGCGCAGGGCGAGGAAAAAAAATCATTGAAAGAAATCCAAAGCGCTTTGTCAGAACATCCTAAACAACTAAACGTTCTGGTGTTTACTAAAAATTCAGTCTTATTTGTAATATCTTTGTTAAAAGTTCTTAATAGGAAATATTTGACACTCTCGTCACCATTTCCATCTTTAGCTGAGCTATCAAACTTTGCAATTTCTTTAAGCCGATAATCTTCAGCACCCAACAAATTATAAATAAGAAAATTCTTCTTAATAAAATTAATCGTTTTAAGAAATTTGGTTCTTTGAAGACCGTCCTTATAAAGATTATCTGGATGTGAATTGGAGGAAATTAATAATCTTATGCCTTTGCTAGATAATGCTTCAATTAAAGTGCCTATGATCATTGCATCAGCAATATCCTCAATTTGAAATTCATCTAAAAAGATTATTTTATGATCATTACATAAAAACTTAACAACTTTTAACAAGGGATTACTGGTTCCTGAAAAATCGTCTAATTTATTATGCACAAGTTGCATAAATTCGATAAAGTGAAATTGTGCAGAATTTGAAAAAAAGGAATCTTGTATTGCTTGCAGCAACATTGTTTTACCTCTTCCGACTGGGCCCCAAAGATATAGATTACCAATCGATTGTTTACTAAAAAAAAATGTTTTAGGTTTATAAGTAGAGTCAAGCTCAATAAATTCTTCTAAGAATGAAGCTTGCTGATCATCAAGAGTTATACCTTGTTCAGATAATTTCTTTGCAACAACTTTTATATCCTTCATATTATTGATTTAATGATCATATGAAATTTTTAAGTAATAAGCTTTCAGGGATAAATTTTTTAATATTGTTAGGTATTCTGACATATCTTTATACAAATATGTCGAATGATAATGGTTATGTAAAAGCTATTTCAAAGGCTTCTCCCTCTGTAATCAACATAAGCTCTGTAAATAATATTGAAACAAGATTATTTGATGGAGGCTCAAAAAATGATGTCGTGGGTTCAGGAATTATAATTTCTAATGATGGATATATTGTCACTAATATGCATGTTATTGAAAGAAAAAAGCTTATTAATGTCGAGCTTGATGATGGCCAAGTTTATCCAGCATCCCTAATAGGCTTTGATGAAAGATCTGATCTTGCAGTCATTAAAATTTTGCCATCAAATCCCTTGATCCCCATTGAAGTGTCAAATAGCTCCTCAGTTCAAATAGGCGATCAAGTAATTGCAATTGGAAATGCATTTGGGTTAGGAAAAACATTTACCAGCGGAATTATTAGCGCTACTGGAAGAGATTACGGCAATCCATATCTTGATCTTATTCAAACGGATGCTGCTATAAATCCAGGAAATTCAGGTGGAGCTCTGATCAATCACAAAGGAAATCTTATTGGAATGAACACAAAAATTTTTTCAAAAACTGGATCTTTTTCTGGGATCGGTTTTGCACTCCCAGCAAATAAAATGATTGAAGTTGCATCAGAAATTATTCAATTTGGCTCAGTAAAACGCTCATGGATTGGAGACTTTAGAGTAAAGGTAAAAAGATTCTTATTAAATAATAAATTAACCTATGGTCTTGAAATATTAGAGCTAAGGAATTACGGACCTTTATTTAATAGTGGCGAAATCAAACCGGGCGCTATAATTTTATCAATCAACAATAAAACTCCATCGTGGGAAAATCTAACAGGAGCTTTAAAGAATTCCTTTCCAGGAGATGAGATCAATTTCCAGATATTACAAGACTCTGCATTGGCTAATTACAAAATTATTACAGAGCCAATTCCTGTGAAATAGATTAATCTTCTTTCCAAACTGGTTCTCGCTTTTCAAGAAATGAAGAGATGCCCTCCTTCGCATCATCTGCAAGCGAGTTTTCAGTCATTACTTTTGAGGTGAAGTCATACGCATCAGAAAGACTCATTTCATATTGCTTATAAAACGCCTCTTTACCAGTTTTTAAAGTCGCATGCGACTTGGACGAAATCTTATGGGCAATTGATAATACCTCATCATGTAGTTTTTCTGAGGGCACGTAATTGTTGATAAGAGATATCCTTTTAGCTTCAACTGAATCAATCATATCGCCTGTTAATAACATTTTCATTGCTTCTTTTTTACTTATATTTCGCGTAAGTGCAACCATTGGAGTAGAGCAAAATAAACCTATATTAACTCCGGGTGTTGCAAATTTTGATGAATCTGAGGCTATTGCTAAATCACAACTTGCTACTAGCTGACAACCTGCTGCAGTTGCAATTCCATTTACCTCAGCTATGACTGGTTTTGAACAGGAGATTATCATTTGCATTAAAGATGAACATAAATTAAATAGATCTAAAAAATATGACCTACCATCATCTTCATTGTTTCTAGCATCAGTAATATCTTTTAAATTGTGCCCTGAACAGAAAGTATCTCCAACTGCAGCAATAATAATAACTTTAATTGAATCATCTGATGAAGCCATAAAAATCTGCTCTTTGAGCTGAATCATCATCTGATGTGAGAGTGCATTTTTATTCTTAGAATCATTAAGCAACAAACGAAGGATTCCTTCAGATGTTTGATCTATCTCTAAAATTTTATTTACATTGTCTTTCATAATTAAATTATTTTTTGATTAAGCAAGAATCTTTTTTGGGCATTGGTCCATAATAACTTTTAAGCCTGCATTATTTGCAATTTTTTCTGCCTCTTCACTATATAAACCTTCTTGTGTCCAAAAGATTTTAGCTTTTATTTTTATTGCTTCATTTGCAATACCTGGAATATGTTCTACGCCTCGAAATACATCGACCATATCTATACTATCTTTAATGGATGAAAGGTCTTGATAACATTCTTGTCCTAAAATTCTATTATCATGAATATTTGGATTAACGGGAAAAATCCTATAACCAAAATCTTTTAGAAATTTCGCTACTTTATAGCTTTCTCTATCCGGCCTAGAACTGACTCCAACAATAGCAATGGTTTCTACATGATTTAATATAAGTTTTAAATTTTCTTTTTTATTTTCCATAGTTAATAGATGTTAGCTTGGAAGTCTGGTTATGTCAGCACCGAGATAAGAAAGCTTCTCTTCAATCCTTTCATATCCTCTATCTATATGATAAATGCGATCTACTACTGTTTCTCCATCAGCGCATAATCCTGCCAATATTAGGCTTGCAGATGCACGAAGATCTGTTGCCATCACAGGAGCGCCATTTAGCGAGTTCACCCCTTTTACAAATGCGTTACTGCCTTTTACAGTTATATCACATCCCATTCTATTTAGCTCTTGAACATGCATAAACCGATTTTCAAACACATTCTCTGTTACTACAGAAGAACCTTTAGATAATGCATTTAATACTGTAAATTGTGCCTGCATGTCCGTAGGAAATCCTGGAAATGGAGCTGTGGAAATATCTACTGGTAAAATAGAATCTCTATTCATGGAGAGTTGAATACTATTACTGCTGATATTAATTGAGGCTCCACTTAATTTTAATTTATCTAAAATATTATTCATTCTTGGTGCTTGCACATTTGATATGGTGATATCGCCTCCAGTGATAGCTGCAGCGACTAAATACGTTCCAGCCTCTATTCTATCTGCTGGGATACTAAATTTTGTACCACTAAGATTATCAACTCCATCAATAATAATTTCATCGCTTCCTGCTCCTCTAATTTTTGCTCCCATAGAATTGAGAAAATTTGCTAAATCCTCAACCTCAGGTTCTTTTGCAACATTTCTTAAAATTGTTTGACCTTCTGCAAGAACAGCAGCCATCATAATATTTTCAGTTCCTGTGACAGAAACTCCAGGAAAGTTAATTTCGCAACCAATTAATTTTCTCGCAGTAGCTTCAATATAACCATTTTTTAATTCTATTTTTGCGCCAAGTTTTGCCAATGCATCTAAATGAAAATCAACTGGTCTAGTTCCTATTGCACATCCACCAGGAAGAGCGATTCGTGCAAAACCATGTCTAGCAACAAGAGAACCTAATACTAAAATTGAAGCACGCATAGTCTTGACTAGCTCATACCTAGCTTCGAAATCATGTAGTTTTGATGTTGAAATTATGAAGTTCATGCCCTCATTTAAAGTTATTTCAGCTCCCATTGAGCCAAGGATTTCAAACATTGTAGTAATATCTTGAAGGTAAGGTAAATTTTTAAAAGTGATTTGTTGATCAGTCAATATAGTTGCAGCCAGCATTGGCAAAGCCGCATTTTTTGCGCCAGAGCAAGAAATAGAACCTGAGAGTTTATTTCCACCAACAATTCTAAGCTTTTCCATATTTAATTCACTTCTGATGGAGACTTTGTACTCAAGCTAAGAGCATGAAGTTCACCTGATTGAAAATGATCTTTCAGCGCACCTAAAACTAATTTATGCCGTTGAAGTAAATTTAAACCCTCAAATTTTTCGCTGACAATAAGAACTTTTGAGTTGCAATCTTCTCCATCAAAGGAGATCTCTGCTTCAGGAAATTGTGATTTAAGAAATTGGGTAATATCCATATGAAAATTATCAATAAAAAATTAATTAAGATCTGCATCAGAAGTCCAATGCTTTATTATCTCATCAATATTTTCATTATGCTCTTTTGCCAAAGCTTGAAATTGATTTCTAAATGTAAGTCCCAAGTTCACTCCATTGACGATGATATTAATAATTAACCAGTCTCCGCTTTTATTTTTTCTTACTTTGTAGGTAATTGGATAAATATTATTTGCGGTAATTAAATTCTGTTGCACATCCTCAGTTTTTTTATTTTCAAAAACATCTGGAAAAACTGTTTCAATTTTTTGATCACCCCACTGTGCCAGAGTAGATGTGTATGTATCAAGCAATGAATTCTTAAAAGCTTGAATAAACTCAAGTCTTTGTGATTTTGATGATGCAAGATAGTATTTTTTTCCCATTACACTTGCTCCCACCCTTCTAAAATCAACCATTGGTTCAAATATCATACTGATTTTATCTTTAAATAATTCTGGATCTTTAGCGAAAAGCTCCTGATTATTAGTTATCACAAGAACCATTTCTTGAGCTTGAGAATCAATAAATTTATGAGGATTAGATTCTCCAACTAGGTTCATTTGTAGACAGAAAATTGTAAGAAAAACAGTAAGAGATTTAAAAGAAGGAGTCATATAGGTATTATAACATTAGTAAAAATTATGAATAAGATATGAAAAAAAAGAATTTTATTAATACAGCTATTAATGTTATCAAAACTGAAGCAGACGCTGTGATGAGCTTAACTAGTCAAATACGGCCTGATTTTGAGAATTTGTGTGAGAGTATTCTTGATACAAAGGGAAAATTGATCTTGATGGGTATTGGTAAATCTGGGCATATAGCTCAAAAAATTTCAGCAACATTATCAAGCACTGGAACTTCATCATTCTTTATTCATCCCACAGAGGCTGCCCATGGAGATCTAGGCATGATCAGTAAGAATGATTCGATCTTAATTTTATCAAATTCAGGAGAAACAAAAGAAATTATTGAGATTTTACCTTCCTTAAAACGTGCAACTTCCAGCATCTTTACTCTGACTAATAATAATAATTCAACAATAGCTAAGGCGGGTAAAATTAATTTAACAATAAATGCTAATGAGGAAGCATGCCCATTAGATTTAGCGCCAACTTCGTCAACAACAATTGCCTTAGTATTTGGTGATGCACTAGCCATTGCTTTGCTAAATGCTCGTGGATTCAGTAAAGATGATTTTGCAAGATCGCATCCCGCTGGCCAGTTAGGCAAAAAACTTACAACCTTGGTCAAAGATCTTGCAGTCATGGATAAGAAAGCGCCCATGGTAGATCAAAACACATCTCTGAAGAATGCATTGATGGAGATTACTGAAAAAAAACTTGGCGTGACCCTAGTTTCAAAAAATAAAAGGGTTGTTGGAATTTTTACAGATGGTGACTTGAGAAGATGTTTAAATAATGAAATAGAATTAAGTAAAACTCTTATTGGAGATGTAATGACTTCTGAGTTTAAAGGCATTGCCAGTGATGCATTGGCTATTGATGCGGCTGAAATTATGGAGAAGAATAAGGTTTTTACCTTGGTGGTTCATTCATCAAAAAGTGAAAGTGACAGTTCTGGAGTAATCACCATGCATCAGTTGCTTGAGGCAGGAATAGTATAAAAATGTTGAAAATAAAAAAAACACTTTTAATATTTTTTGGAGTTTTTTACTCAACAATTTTGATTTCTGAGGAAGAGCTTAATATTAAAAATATTTCAATACAATCAAATGAAGTAACTATAGATGAAAAAGATCGTCTCTTAACTTTTAAAGATAATATAGAAATCAAAATTGAAGATTACATTATTGAAGGATCAAACGCCATACTTAACCGAGAGGATGAAAAGCTAGAAATATTTGGAAACCCAACATCTATTCGATCTGCGAACATGAATGGTGAGGCAGAAGTTTTGGTGATATATCCAAACAAATCAATTGATTTAATAGGAAATGCAAAACTAAAAAAAAATGGGAATTTAATTACATCCGATCTTATTACATACCAAATTAGTTCAAATGAATAATTGCTGTTTAAGTCTACAAAATATAGAAAAGACAATTGGCTCAAAAAAAATTCTTTCTAATCTAAGTTTCTCAGTCAGAAATAATGAAATTGTAGGATTGCTTGGTCCAAATGGAGCTGGAAAGACGACTGCTTTTTATATTGCTGCTGGTTTATTGTTTCCAAATCAAGGCAAAGTTCTAATATGTAACAAAGATGTTACCAACATGCCCATGCATGCTAGAGCTAATTTAGGATTAGGTTATCTGCCTCAGGAATCCTCACTATTTCCAGACCTGAGTGTTGAAAAAAATCTTTTAGGAATAGCAGAGCTACTCAAGCTAGATCAAGAACATAAAATTCAAAAAGTATCCAAAATTGTAGATGAGTTTAATTTAGCTAAGATTCTTCAAGTTAAAGGAAGAATGCTATCAGGAGGTCAAAGAAGAAAAGTTGAGATAGCAAGAACCTTAATTTGCTGCCCTGAGATAATGCTTTTAGATGAGCCTTTTGCAGGAATTGATCCCATTGCTGTTGAGGAAATAAAGGAGCTACTTCAGGAAATTGCTAAAAAGAATATTTCAATTTTGATAACTGATCATAATGTTAAAGAAACGTTAAGTTTGTGCAAAAAGGCTATTATTCTTAGCGATGGCATGATTATTGCTGAGGGAAACGAAGAATCCTTGAAGCAAAATACTCATGTAAAGAAAGAATATTTTGGTAAAATGTTTTCATAAAATGGCCATTAAGCTTGTAAAAGAATTTCAACAGAATCAGCAATTATCCATTACACCACAATTAAAAAAATCAATAGACCTCTTACAACTTTCAAGACTAGAAATTATTAAAAAAATTAATAATGAAATAGAAGAAAATCCATTTTTAATAAAAGATTATGATAATCAATCATCAAGAACATTTGATGATATGGATATACTAAATAATTTATCAAGCGAATTAACTCTTCAGAATCATCTAAAAAATCAACTAGATGACCTAAAGTTAACAGCTAGTGAAAAAAAAATCGCACTATTTATTATTCAATCATTAGAGGAGAATGGTTTGCTTAAAATTGATCTTGATGAAATTGAGGAGCTTATGGGGTTCACTTTTTCAGTTAATGAAGTTAAGAGTGTTTTAAACCACATTATTCAAGATTTAGAGCCTGCTGGAGTAGGAGCAAGGGATTTTAAAGAAACAATATTCATACAGCTAAAAAGACAAGAAATTCCATCTGAGGAGTTAGAAATTGCTAATAAAATTCTGTTTGATCCTCAATTTTATGATTTTGAAGATGCTAAGGAAAAATTAGAGGTCTATTATTCTACGAAAGCTATAGAAAATGTGCTTAAAAAAATCAAACAATGCGATTTGTCTCCTGGGCTTGGATTCGAATCTGCAATAATGATTCATCCAGACTTAGAAATAGTTCCGCAAAATGATGAACAGTTTAATGTTCAATTTAAAAGAGAAAATTTTCCCATAATTAGTCTTGATCAAGATTTAGAAAAGTTAGTTAAGGACAGAACAAATAAAGCAAGCAAAGAACTTAAGGAAAAAATGGGAGAAGCAAAATGGTTAATCAGAGCGATCAATAAAAGGAATGAAACTGTTCAAAGTGTTGGTACATTGATATGCCAAAAACAAGCTGATTTTTTATCTGAAAAATCTGCAGAATTAAAGCCACTTTCAAATCTTGAGCTTGCAAAAGAATTAAAAATTAGCCCATCAACTGTTTCAAGAATTTTACGATCAAAGTATATACAGACACCAAAAGGTGCTCTTTCCATGAAATCACTATTAGCAAGCTCTGTTTCTAAAACTAGAAAAGTTACTCCTTCACAACTAATGGAAGAAATCCAAAAGATAGTTGAAGAGGAGAAAAAAAAATTAAGTGATCAAAAAATCTCAGATTTGCTCAATAAAAGAGGATTTAACCTTGCTCGACGAACAATTTCAAAATATAGAAAGAAAATTAACTTGCCAAGCTCTCGAGATAGATAAATCATAATCTGGTGAGTTAGAATTGATATTATGAATGAGATATCGCCTCGCCACTTTTCATCTGAAGAACTGCTAAAAAGTATCCAAGGACAAGATGTCGAACCTTCAATTAATCAGATTAAGAGAATTTTATCCGGTATGCATCCCTCTGAGGTAGCTCATAGCTTAGAGTCACTTCCTCCAATAGAAAGAAAATTCTTATGGTCCCTAATAGAAACTCAAGATGAGGGCGAGATTATTGCAGAGTTACATGATGAGATTCAGCAAGAACTAATCTCTGAGATTTCACCTGAGGAATTAATTACTATTTTAAGTGACTTAGAGCTTGATGAGATTGTAGATATTCTGCAGGGTCTCCCTGAACAAAAAACTGAAAATATTTTATCAGCCATGTCTAAAAGAGACAGGCAGAGAATAAAAGAAGTTTTAGAATATCCAGAAGATTCTGCAGGTGGGCTGATGAATACAGACATCATAAGTGTCAGACCAAAGCATAGTTTAGAGGTAGTAATGAGGTATCTTCGAGCGCAACGAGAATTACCCAAAAATACTGATCAAATATTTGTTGTTTCGAGAGAAAATAAATATCTTGGATCTTTGCCAATCTCCTCGATTCTTGTTTCAGATCCCAGCTTAAATGTTAGAGAGTTAATGGAAACTGAAATACAGCCATTAGAAGCAACTTTAGATGATAAAAATGTATCTAGGCTTTTTGAGCAAAATGATTGGGTATCTGCACCAGTGATAGATGACAAATTAAAACTTATAGGACGAATTACAATTGATGATGTTGTTGATGTGATTATGGAAGATGCAGATCAAAACTTTCTTGGAATGGCTGGAGTTGCTGAAGATACTTTTGCTGCACCAGCAAGGGCTGCAAGAAGCAGAATTTTATGGCTATCAATAAATCTTCTTACTGCTTTTATAGCTTCTATGACCATTAGCCTCTTTCAAACAACAATTGATAAAGTAGTATATTTGGCCATTCTTATGCCGATTGTTGCAAGCATGGGTGGAGTAGCTGGAACACAAACTCTAACGATTATGATTAGAGGTTTAACTCTTCAGCAAATCAATAAATCAAATTTAAAATGGTTGTACAAAAGAGAAGTAGCTGTTTCAATTTTAAATGGAGTTTTACTGTCAATTATGGTTGGAGGAGTAACATATTTCTGGTTTGGAGATGCAATAATTGCCTATCTCATTTGTGTTGCCATGGTTGTGAACCTAATATCTTCTGCAATTGCAGGAATTTTTATACCTATAATTTTACGAAAATTTAATCAAGATCCTGCTATTGCAGGAAGCGTTGTTGTAACAACGGTTACGGATGTAATTGGTTTCTTTTCCTTTCTAAGTCTTGCAACTTTTTTTCTTATTTAACTCTCTCTAATTTAGGTTCTGAAATTGTTCCAAGGACTTCATATTGAAAATTAGTCAGATCATTAATATCGTCAGCAAATACTTCATTTATTACTGCTGAGCCTGCAACTGCTGGAAGCCCGCCAAGAATTGCTGCATACCACGGTAGATTTTCGCCAATCCTGAACCTCAAATCTAAATTAAGGTCTAGATCATGAAGATTATTTTTAGAATTTTTATTAATTTGACCAACCCACTTCATTTTAGCTGTGTTTGTTTCAATAAATAATGGAGCTGAAAGCCTCAGTTTTGATTTACTAAACAAAAAATCACCTTCAACTCTGCTTAATTTCGTAGAAGTAAATTCATCAATTGAAAGATCTAAGTTCGCCAACTTCCCAAGTATGTTTCTTAAATTAAGAACGCCTAATAAATTGAAGGCACGGGAATCAGAAAAAGAATCCTTAATCAAAAGATCTTTCAAAATAAAGTTACTTTCTCCCTCCATATTACTTAGAGATGAAAGTTCTTTCCATTGCAAATTCACAGACCCATTGAAATAAGAAAAATCTGCAAAATCCCTTAAATAAGGAATTTTATTAGAGTCTTTTATCAAAATATCTCCATTGAGTTTAGAGAGGGGTTGGAGCTTATTGACTGAAAAATATGCTTTTGAGGAATTTTTAAAAGGCTTTATTGAAATTAAATTTGAATCTAGCTTAAGGTTATTTACAGCAAAATTCTTCTTATTATTTAAAATATATGCATTAAAATCTTTAATCTTTATTTTACCAAAAGTAGAGTCTCTTAAAATTAACCTTGCATTAAAAATAAAATCAGAGGCAGGTTGAGTAACATTTAAAAATGATAAGTCAGGAATGAGTGAATCATATATTTCCACATGCGTAAATCCTGTCTTATCAATACTAAGATTTAAATTAAGTTTCTTTGAAATTAAATTGCCCTTCACTTCAGATTTAGAAAGATCGAACAAACCTGAAAGGTTAGAAAAATCATTATTATAAAATTGAAAATTTTTAAAATTAAAAGCTAGTTTATTTAGCTCAATAAAAGATGAATCATTATTTTCAAGAAATACAAGGTCTAAAAAATTTTCATTAATTGAATTTAAATATAAATATATATTAAGTCCAGGCTCTTCAAAAAAGCTTGCAAAATTTTCAGGAAGTTTTTTGCCAATTGAAATATATCCCTCATATTTTTTTAAATCTCTTATGTAGGCATCAATAACATCATTAGTAAATTCTAGCGCTGGATTTGATAGATTAGTTACGATTATTTCTGTTGGCAAAATCTTGATTTTATTTTTTGAAAGTATGCTTAACGGTGATACAAGTTCAATATTTTTTAAATCAGAGTAGATCTTTAAAAATGGAGACGCATTTTTTTGAACATTGAGCTCTAATTCAAAATTACCATTTCCGTTCACTTGTAGGAATTTTGAATTTGAAATATATTTTTCTGAATCTAAATTAATAAATGTTGAAAAATTTAAATCATACTCATTGATTAAGTTTTTTCCTGAAAGAATAATTAAAGGCTCCTTTGTCATGTAGCTTGCTGGAAATAATCCAAAAATCTTATCTAAATCAACAATAAAAATACTTGCTTGATCAAAGTTTATTTTATGTGAATCAAAAATTTGTAAATTAAAATATTCTGTTTTGGCTGAAATGACATTCTTTAATTTAAAAGTTGATAAATTTATTTCGCCTTTATGTTCTGCATATAAGTTTGGAAAATTAAAACTTTCATCTTGCAGCCCTATTAGATTTCTTAATTCTACTGATCTCACATTATGTTTTGAGAGTAGGCGAAGTTTTTGTGTTTTATAATTTAGCAAGCCGAGGGCTGCGTCATAAGAAAAATTTAATGCATTGCCTGATGGGGAATAAAAATACAAATCTTTATCATCAAATTCAATAATTGAGCTTGTTAAGTCAATTGATGTATCTTCTTTGATTTTTATTTTTGTCTTATTTGTTAATATTTTTGCTTTCAATTCTCCCTTAAGGTTATTGAAGGGAGCCAAATAATAAAAATAAACTAAATTTTGCTCTCCAAGATTCAAGTTTTTATTTATAAAGGAGTTATATTTACTCAAAGAAGTAGGTAATGAGAATGAAATAAAGTCTTTCATAACATCTCTCCCTTTGAGATTAATGGATGTGGGTTTAATTGAATCTGAATTTATCTTCAAATTAAAATCGATATCGGATAATTGATTTGTAATTCGTCCAGAAAGATTTAGGTCTGAATTATAAAAATTACCTCCTCCAATAATTGATACTGTTGCAAAATTTTTCTTGTGATTTTTAAGTATTGAGCGCTCTGAATTAATTGTAAATTTAAAATTCTTTCCTTGCCCAGAAAACTCTCCTCCAAGATTGAATATTTCATTAAAATACAAATCTTTGAGATCTAGATCCCTTATTAATCCTGAGTATTGTGGAATTATGTTTTCAAAAGATAGAAAAAGATTTTCAACAGTTAAATTCGTAAATTTCAATCTATCTGATTCTAATATTTGAGGTGAAAGAAAAAATCTTGGGAAAGCAATAGATTTTTTTCTGATGTTGATTTGAATTGGATACTCTTCGTCAACAACAGGATGAAGAAATTTTGTCAAAATTAATGAGCCAACATCTTGATTTGACTGAAAAAGAAAAGATCCTTGATTTTGTTTAATATTTAGTGATTGAAAATATAAGTCCCTATGTTCAAATGAGCCCTTGATGATTGATTGATTATCTTGAACTTCACCAATAGCATTTAATTTAAATGTTAAATTTTTAAATGGTGAATCGTTAGGGATTGGAATCAAACTAAGCCACTCATAGGAATGCAGATTAATTGAGAAGCGATTAGAAATTTCGGATAAATTGACTGCAAACGTGCTTAAATTTTTATTATGAAGAAAACTTAGCTGGCCACTTATTGAGCTAGGGAATTTACCAAAAAGATCGCCATTTATGATGATGGTAGAACTATCTTTTTTGTATTCAAAGTTAAGTAATGAAAGAGATAAATTATTACTAAAATCCACAAAATCGAGAAAGGACGAATTAGATTCTGAAAAATCTAATTGATTGTAATAACCATCTTTAATATTTATGGCTCTGATTCTTATGGGCTTAAAAAGATTTTGAGGTTTAAAAGAGATCCCTAGCTCAAGTTCATCAAGTTGAAGCACTGATCTCTCGTTTTGCAAAACTTGAAAATTAGAAAATACAAAATTCTGATTTAAAATATTTCCAGAATTATCTAAGTCAGAAAAATTAATGACATAAGAAGAAATACCATATTTGTCAATAATTTTGATAGAACTAACTGGAAAAAGTAATAAGAAAGAAAGGCATAAAAAATATATCCAACTCAATGCGCCCACGCTAAAAGTTATAAAATAAAATATTCTTTTCATCATTGATGATTGCTAAAAAATTCTTCTTCGAAAAGCTCTCATCATAAGGTATACACCAATCCATAAAATTGCGTTAACTAAGAAGCTTAAAATTAGAACAAAATAGGAATAATTATAAGGTGAGAGCAAAAGGTACTTAAATGCTATATAAAATGTAGAGAATCCCGAAAAGAAAACTGATAATTGAAAATAGGAAAAAATTCTAAAACGAAAAACATACAAATGAATAATATAAGAAGTTGCTACAAAAAATAGCATGTTGTAACCAATTACATTAGAAAAAAATAAATCCACTGCCAGACCATAAAGCATGGCAGCTAAGCTTTGAATTTTTTCAGGCATTGCAAAAACCCAATAAGAAAAAATCAAAAAACCAAAATTTAATTCTATAGAATATTTGATTGAAAACTGATTAAGGTAATCGTCTAACCAGAAACCAAAAATTACTGAGGAAATTACAATTAAGTGGTTGCTAAATTTCATTAGTGTCTATGCTTATGATCCCATAGAAATTTTCTTCTAAGGGATTTGTCTTAAGTGTTATAACAATCTCAATCTCATCTGATGTAATAGGAATAACTTCTGATATAAATCCTATTTCAATATTCTTTAAAAAAATTCCACCTAATCCAGACGTGAAAACAATGTCACCAATTTGATTTTTAAAATCATATTTATCAAATTTGCAAGAAATTAACATTGGTTTTCCTTTGCCTCTAGCGTCACAATATAAAAGATCAGATTTGATGGGCAACACATGCTCATTATCTGATAAAAGGATAACTTCAATAAAGTTCAAAAAAGTTTTTTTTGTTTGACCAACATAAGAGGTTCCTGCAAAGACTGAAAAGTTTTTTTCAATCTTAATTTTATTTGGATTATGCAAAAAAACTTTATGGGATGAGCAACAAAAATAATTTCTTAAATCTATAGAAGCTATTTTGAACACATTAATATCACTAGTTTTGAGAGTGCTAAATAGAGTCTCTTGAAAATCACTAACCTGAGTTTTTTTTTCGTTATCTTTTTTTTCAATAAAATCCTTTATGCCGATTTGAAGAGCTTGCTCTCTTAATTTTTTATTTTCCTGCAAAAGATACTTATTTTGCTTGAGAGAAGAAAAAGTGAAACTAATATTTTCAAAAATGCTCCTTGAAATATCCTGAATGTATAAGCCAGAGCCATTCATGATCCCTCTTAAAGGTGAAAAGGTTTGATGAGTAATATCAGCATACAGAAAAAATACAGACAGAAAAAAAGCAACTGCGTAATTTCTTATTGGAGTATTTGTAGGCGCGTATCTCGCCATATTTAATTAATTATTCTGTTGAAAGTAAATCAATATTATACTTATCAATGATTTCAAGAGCTTTGCCGCCACCTCTGGCGACACATGTTAAAGGATCTTCTGCGCATATTACTGGAATTCCTGTAGAAGAAGAGATTAATTTATCTAAGTCTCTCATTAACGCTCCTCCCCCAGTGAGAACAATTCCTCTTTCAGCAATATCAGCAGCTAATTCAGGTGGAGAGAGTTCAAGTGCATTTCTTATGGCCCTTACAATCCCAGATAAAGGATCTTTCATAGCCTCATATACTTGAGAGCTGATTAATGTAAATGTTTCAGGGATGCCTTCAGCTAGGTTTCGACCTGTTACATTCATTTCAAGTTCTTCAGACTCCGGTGATGCACAGCCAATAGTATATTTAATTTTTTCAGCACTAGATTCTCCAATCACGCAACCATAGTTTCTTCTTACCCATGATGTAATTGAGCTATCCATTAGATCTCCTCCAATCTTAACTGACTCTGCATAAACAACACCATTTAGAGATAGTATTGCAATTTCTGAAGTTCCTCCTCCAATATCTACAACCATATTACCGTTTGCCTCTTCAACAGGAAGACCTGCTCCAATTGCAGCAGCCATGGGCTCTTCAATTAGCTTAACATCTCTTGCCCCTGCGCCTAAAACAGACTCCCTGATTGCTCTCCTTTCAACTTGTGTTGATCTGCAAGGGACACATACAAGAACTCTTGGGCTTGGTTTGATGAACCTCTGTTCGTGAACTTTCCCAATGAATTGCTGTAGCATCTTTTCCGTGACCTGAAAATCTGCTATTACCCCCTCCGATAGAGGTCTAATGGCTTTGATATTACCTGGAGTTCTTCCAAGCATTTTTTTTGCTTCATGCCCAACTGCTACAACTGTTTTTTGACCTCGGCTTTCTCGAATCGCCACAACAGATGGCTCATTTAAAACTATTCCGATATCTTTGGTATAAATTAACGTATTCGCGGTTCCAAGATCTATTGATAAATCATTAGAAAATAAACCTCGAACAGTTTTAAATAGGTTGAAATCCACTATGATATTCCCTGTAAATTCATTTTAAGATGCTTTTAGTTTAATATTTCGCATCAAAAATAGATAATATCATATGGACCGAGAAACAGTCAGAACTATTTGCTATCTAGCTCGATTAGAAATAGATCAAGAAAAATCTGAAAGAATACAAAAAGACCTTGAAACTATTATTGAATTAATAGGAAGTCTTCAATCTATTGATACATCTAATATAGAGCCTCTCTTCAATCCACTTGAGATGACAGCATTTAAACATGAGGATCTAGAGGCATCTGATAATAAAAAAGATAAATTTCTTGAAAATGCTGCTGAATCAAATGAGGATTATTTTCTAGTTCCAAGGGTTGTTGAATGAGTATTCAATTTAAATCAATAACTGAGCTCAATGAGTTACTAGATAAAAAAGTAATTTCACCCTCAGAATTAACTCAAGAATCAATTGAATT
Source organism: uncultured SAR86 cluster bacterium (assembly GCA_902515775.1). Classification (GTDB taxonomy): domain Bacteria; phylum Pseudomonadota; class Gammaproteobacteria; order Magnimaribacterales; family D2472; genus D2472. The sequence goes on along the minus strand of CABXVU010000006.1, from coordinate 41,452 downwards.
AGCTAAAAAATATAACGAATTGAACTGCTTTGTAACTTTAAATGAGGAAAATAGTAGAAAAAAATCAGCCTCTATTGATAGAAATCAAAAAAAATCCTCATTGCTCTCTGGGATTCCATTGGCACAAAAAGACTTATTTTGTACAGAAGGTCTAAGAACAACATGCTCCTCAAAAATACTTTCAAACTTTATACCTCCATATAGTGCTACTGCAGTTGAAAAACTGGAAGATGCGGGTTCAATAACCATTGGCAAAACTAACATGGATGAGTTTGCAATGGGCTCCTCAAATGAAACTAGCTTTTTCGGAAATGTACATAATCCTTGGAAGAAAGGTTTTGTTCCAGGAGGAAGCTCTGGCGGATCAGCAGCAGCAGTTGCAGCTGGCATAGTTCCAGCTGCAACTGGAACGGATACAGGCGGATCAATTCGTCAACCAGCTGCACACTGTGGAATTACTGGATTAAAGCCAACCTATGGAAGAATTTCAAGATGGGGAATGATAGCCTTTGCCTCAAGCTTAGACCAAGCTGGGCCACTAGCTAGAAATGCAGAGGATTGCGCTATTTTACTTAACTCAATGTCAGGATATGATTCAAAAGATACAACATCATTGAACTCTGATGTACCAAATTTTCTAGAAAACATAAATCAATCTATCAAAGGAAGAAAAATAGGTATTATCAAAGAATTTGATCTCTCCGATCTTGATACTGAAGTTCAAAAACGTTTTGAAGAATCTAAAAATGCCTATGAAAATTTGGGCGCTGAATTTATCGAAGTCTCACTTCCAAATATTTCAGCATCTGTTCCTACATACTATTCTATTGCTCCAGCTGAATGCTCATCAAATTTATCAAGATTTGATGGCGTGCGTTTTGGATATAGAGCTGCAAATACAGATGATCTTAATGATCTCTATGTAAAGTCAAGAAGTGAAGGATTTGGAGATGAGGTTAAGCGAAGAATACTAATTGGAACTTATGCTCTTTCAGCAGGTTACTATGATGCTTACTATAAAAAAGCACAACAGGTTAGAAGATTAATTAAAAATGATTTTGATAATGTCTTTAAATCTATAGATTTATTGATGACTCCTACATCTCCAAGCACTGCTTTTGAATTTGAAAGTAAGGGTACCCAAAATCCAGTTGAATTATACCTCGAAGATCTTTTTACCATTTCGGCTAATCTGGCTGGATTACCTGCGATTTCAATACCTCATGGACAAGTGAATTCATTACCAGTCGGATTGCAGCTTATTGGGAATTTTCTTAGAGAGGATCTATTACTTAATGCTGCGCATGTCTTCCAAACGAACTCTGACTTTCATGATGCAAAACCTAACTTGGAGAATTTTAAATGAGCTGGGAAACTGTAATAGGCCTTGAGACTCATGTTCAGCTTTCAACAAAAACAAAATTATTTTCAAGAGCTTCAACTGCTTTTGGTGCAAGCCCGAATACAAATGTAAATTTAATAGATTGTGGTCTTCCAGGAGTTTTACCATCTGTTAATAAAGAAGCATTCTATAAAGCGATAAGATTTGGAATGGCCATAGGAGCTCATATAAACCAAACCTCCATTTTTGATAGAAAAAACTACTTTTATGCAGATTTACCAAAGGGATATCAAATCACCCAAATGGATTTGCCAATTGTATTAGGCGGATCAATAGAAATCCTTACAAATGATTCAGCAAAAACAATAAATATTACAAGAGCTCATTTAGAGGAAGATGCTGGAAAATCAATTCATGATGAATTTGATGGCTTTTCTGCAATAGACCTCAATCGCGCAGGAACTCCTCTTTTAGAAATCGTTTCTGAGCCTGAAATATCAAGCGCTAAAGAGGCGGTGGCATATATGAAATCAATACATCAGCTTGTTACCTACTTAGATGTATCAGACGGTAACATGGCCCAAGGCTCTCTAAGGTGTGATGCGAATGTATCTATTAGAAAAAGTGGAGACTCAGAACTTGGTACAAGAACAGAAATTAAAAATATCAATTCTTTTAAATTCATTGAGAAAGCTATTAATTTTGAGATTAAAAGACAGATAAAAATACTTGAAAGTGAAGAAAAAGTTACACAAGAGACTCGGCTTTATGATAGTGCTAAAGATGAAACTAGACCAATGAGGTCAAAGGAATTTGCAAATGACTATAGATATTTTCCAGAGCCAGACCTTTTGCCAGTGGTAATTTCAGATCAGGAAATGCAAAAAATTAAAGATGAATTTCCTGAGCTACCAACTGAAAAAGAGATTCGCTATCAAGAAGAATATGGGCTTTCATTGTACGATGCACAAATTATTGCATCATCAAAGTCTATGGCTGATTTTTATGAATCTGCTGTAGCAAGTGTAAAAAATTACACTCTGCTGGCAAATTGGTTTATAGGTGAAATAAGTGCGTATCTTAACAAAGAGCTTATTGAGATTCATGAATCTAAATTAAATCCTGAGAACATAGCAATGCTCATTAACCGAATTGATGATCAGACCATTTCGGGTAAAATTGGAAAATCTATTTTTGAAGAGATGTGTATTAACGGGTCCTCACCAGATCAAATCATAGGGTCTAAAGGCTTAAAACAGATAACTGATGACGATTCCATTGAAAAAGTTGTTGATGAAGTTATCGATAATAATCCTGAGCAAGTTGAGGGCTATAAAAGCGGAAAAGAAAAGTTATTTGGCTTTTTTGTTGGCCAAGTAATGAAGAAAACTCAAGGCAAAGCCAACCCTCAAACAGTAAATAAAATTCTCAAAGAAAAGTTAACAAAGTAATCTATCCTTTAAAAGGATCTAAGATCATTGATTTGACAGTATTTACCGCGTTCCCCCTAACACCCACATTTTTTAATTCATTACTATTATCCTTAGGCCAATAAAAAGTCTTAAATACGTGGTCCCATATAATGAGGTTATTTCCGTAATTGTGATTTGCTATCTCCGGCTTTAAATTATGGTGCCATCTGTGCAGTTCTGGCCCTGAAAAGATATAATTTAAAATTCTTTGATCTTGCTCAGCATTTACATGTTGCCAGAATCCATGAACGGTACTGAAAATAGTCACCAATGCAATAATTTTAGCTTCCGCACCTAATATTAATAAGGGTACTATTCCACAAACCTGAAGCAGCGTAACATCAATATAATGAAATCTTGTTGCATTGAACCAATAAAGTCTTTGAGGATTATGATGAATGCTATGAAACCTCCACAAAAGAGGAATCTCATGACAGCTTCTATGGAACCAATACAGTCCAAACTCAGAAACAATTAAAGCAAGAACTAATTGTGTAAATATATTCAAATCTGATGGCCAAATATCAAAACCTCCGCCAGCAAATTTTATAGCTATAGTTGTAAGAAAAATTTGTAATAGTTGACTTTGAAATACAATGTAATTTAAAACAAAAAGTGAAGCATCTGGAAAAAAATTTTCTTTAAAATTTGGTCTCCATTCTTTATATAAAGGTACAGCAAACTCTCCAATTAGAGTAAACAAAACCGAACCTATGCCAGCAAAAAGCAAAACTTCTAATTCACTAAAACCATATTCGAGCAATATAATTGAGGCACTTAGAATAGAAGTTATGCAAATTAAGTAACCGAATCTAGAAAAAACTAATTGCATAAATTATAAATATTTTGGTTTATAAAACCCACATAGACAATGTTTCTGCAATATATGCTGGTTTTTCAACCCCTTCTATTTCCATTGATACAGAAGCTTTAACTAAATATTGACCTGGATTTTTTTCTGTAATTTCAGCAATTTTTGTATGAAGCCTCACCCTAGAATCAACTGCAACCGGGCTTAAAAATCGGACTTTATCAAGACCGTAATTTAAACCCATTTTTGCCCCTTCAACTACTAATGCAGTATCTTTACCAAGTCCTGCAACCAATGAAAGGGAAAGAAAACCATGTGCAATTGTTGAGCCAAAAATAGGAGTAGCTTTTTCAGAGTCAACATGGATAAATTGATGGTCCTCTGTTGCATCTGCAAATTTATTTATTCTATCCTGATCAACTTTAAACCACTCAGTAGCTTCTAACTCTTTTCCGACATAATCTTGCAAATCCTCTGGTTTAACTATTGTTATTGCCATTTTATTTCTCCATTAAATGATCTTTATATTCTTCTCTTAATTCGACTTTCAATAATTTGCCGGTAGCACCATGAGGAAGTTCTTTGACAAAAATAATATCATCAGGCAGCCACCACTTAACAACTTTCTTTAAAAGAAAATTATTAATCTCTTCCTTATCCATTTCATTCCCGTCTTTAGTTATTAAAAACAATAATGGTCTTTCATCCCACTTTGGATGAGGTACGCCTACAACGCAGGCCTCTAAAACGTTTTCGTGAGTTAAGACTGCATTTTCAAGATCTATAGAGCTAATCCATTCTCCGCCTGTCTTTATAACATCCTTTGCTCTATCTACGATTTGCATGCATCCATCAGGATGAATAGTTGCGACATCTCCAGTATCAAACCAACCCTCATCATCTACCGCAGGACTATCTGCTTTATAATATGTATGCATAATCCAAGGACCTTTGACTTTTAGGGCACCGCTAGCTTCTCCATCTCTTGGAAGCTCCTTACCTTTGTCATCTACAGTCTTTATTTCAACTCCAAACATTGGATAGCCTTGCTTGGTTTGAAGTTGGTACCTATCCTCTATTGGAAGACTCATTGTTTTTTTAGTTGGAGTATTGATTGTTCCCAAAGGACTCATTTCTGTCATTCCCCATCCATGAGTTAGAAATGCGTCATGCTGTTCATCGAACGCTTTAATCATTGAATATGGAGCAGCTGAACCTCCAACTAAAACTTGATCAACTGTATTAAGCTTTAGATCTTTTGCTTCCAAATATTGCAGTAGTCCTAGCCAAACCGTTGGAACTCCTAAGAGGCAATCAACTGATTCTTTCTGCACCATTTCGTACAAAGATTCTCCATCTAAAGCATGCCCTGGAAGAACTAAGGTAAACCCGTTAATTAATGCAGAATAAGGCACCCCCCAAGCATTTACATGAAACATCGGAACAACAGGTAGAACAGAACTTGAAGATTCAAAACCCATAGTTCCAGCAATAGAAATTGCATGTAATACAGTTGATCTATGAGAGTACAAGACTCCCTTGGGATTGCCTGTAGTGCCAGAGGTATAGCATAAAGAGGCTGCATCACCCTCATTCAATTGAGGCCAATTATATTCATCGAGCTCATCTTTGAGCAATTCTTCATAACTAAACACATTTTTTAAATTATTTTCAGGAATGGAATCCTTTGCAGAAGCGATAATAATAGTCTCGACTGTATTTAATTTATCTTGCACGCTTTCAACCAAAGGGATAAATGTTGGATCAACAATTAGAACACTGTCCTCTGCATGGTTAAGTATATAAATTAGCTGATCAGGAGAATATCTAGGATTAAGGGTATGTAAAATAGCTCCCATACCCGAAACAGCAAAATAAGTCTCAAAATGCCTGCTATTATTCCAAGCAATAGTTGCAACTCGGTCATGCACATTTACCCCAAGTTTTTTGAGTGCGTTAGCTAGCTTCTTTGATCGCTTTATTGACTCGCCATATGTAGTGGAATTGATTGATCCATCTAACTCTCTTGATATTAATTTCCCATCAACATTATATTTTTCAGCATGTAAAATTGCCTGTGGGATAGTAAGATCCCAGTTCATCATATTGCCTTTCATTAAAATAACCCCTTTATTAAAAAAAAATATTTTTGATTTATAGAGCTAAATTGCATTCAATATTAGCCTCTAATTCTAAATCTTATCATATGAAGATATTATTATTTGATTGCAGAAGTGTATCTATTTAAACCCTGGTAATCTTGATTACAAACAATATTATAAAAATCATATTCTTGTAAAATTTCACAAACTTCTTTTGCTTGCAAGTAACCATGTTCAAAGATAATTTTTCCACCAGGTTTCAGGGCAGAACTTGCTTGATGAGCAATATCAATAAATCCTTGAGATCCATTTTTTGAGGTTAAAGCTATTAAAGGCTCATGAGTTAAACTTTTAAGATGAGAGTCGCTTGGCATCAAATATGGCGGATTAGAAATAACCAAATCAAGTGAATTCTCCGTTGCAAAAGACATCCAATTAGAGTGTATCAATGAGACATTATTAACTTTATGTAATTTTCTGTTCAATGCAGCTACTTCAAGAGCAGAGTTTGAAATATCTGAGGCAATAATTTTAATTTCTGGCATAAGCATAGCTAGCGTTATGGCAATACAGCCGGATCCTGTGCCGACCTCTACAATCTTTGAATTTTTTGTTAATTTAAAATCCAAAATATTATCTATGATTAGCTCCGTTTCTGGTCTAGGAATAAGCACCCTCGAATCGACGAAAAATTTAAATCCATAAAATATCGATTCATTTAAAATATAATCAACTGGCAATCCATCTATATAAGATGAAAAAAAATTTTCTATTTTTTTTATCTGCTCTTTTGATAAATCAAAATCATCTTTGAGTGTGATGATTGAATCACTAATTCCCATCGATTTTAAAAAAAACTCTAAATCTCGAACTATAAACTCATGACTATGAGTATTTGATTTGGCAAGTGCAAAATAAGATTTGATTGTTTTGTTCAATTACTAAGATTGTTCTAAACTAGAGAGTTGAGCCAATTGATTTTCTGTAATCAAAGCTTGGCAAATTGAAATCATATCACCATCCATGACTTGATCTAAATTATGTTGGGTTAATTTAATCCTATGGTCGGTAATTCTCCCTTGAGGAAAATTATATGTTCTTATCTTTTCGCTTCTATCACCAGTGCCAACTAAAATTTTTCTTTCACTTGCAATAGTATTTTGCTGCTCATCAATTTCATTTTGCTTTAATTTAGCAGCTAACAAAGCCATAGCTTTAGCTTTGTTTTTATGTTGAGATCTGTCGTCTTGGCACTCTACAACAACGCCAGTTGGAATATGAGTTAATCGAACTGCGGAATCAGTTTTGTTAACATGCTGGCCTCCTGCACCGGATGCCCTATAAGTATCTACTCTTAAATCACTTTTATCTATCTCTATATCTTGTACCTCATCAACCTCAGGTAAGATTGCAACTGTAACCGTTGAAGTATGAATTCTTCCTTGAGATTCAGTCTCTGGAACTCGTTGGACTCGATGCACTCCAGATTCAAATTTAAGTAGCTTAAAAACTCCTTGTCCATTTATCTTAACAACAGCTTCTTTTAAACCGCTAGGTTCTGAATGTTTAGTATTTACGATTTCAAATTTCCAACCTTGGCGCTCAGATAATCGAGAGTACATTCTAAATAAATCTGCTGCAAAAATAGCAGCCTCATCACCACCTGCCCCAGCCCTTATTTCGAGATAAGCGGCGCCATCATCAGCCTTATCCTTAGGCAAAAGCATAAATTTAATATTTTTTTCAAGTTCTGTGATCTTCTCTTGATTAGTATTTATCTCATTTTTTGCTAACTCTACTAATTCTGAATCTCCAGAATCTAAAAGTTCTTGTGCGCCAGATAGATCTGACTCAATGTTTTTTAGAGATTTAAATAAGTCAACTATAGGAGTAATTTCAGCATATTCTTTATTCAACTGCGTATATAAAGCCATATCATCAGTGGCGCCCTCTTTTGCAATGGCGTTGCTGATTTCTATGGATCTTAATCGTAAACTTTCTAATTTATTTATAATAGATTCTTCAAGCACTTCTTATTTCCTTTAGCATAGAAAATATCGCATGAGAATTTAGAGCTGAAATTTGACTTAATTGATCAGCAGACACTACATCTATTTTTTGCAAAAACTGATAAGGGTCATCAGTGCTCAATAATTCATAATAATCTTGTTGATTTAGTGACGATGATATTATTTTAAGGGCTTCGTAAGCTTCATTTCGATATTGTCTTTTAAATCGATCATTACTTAATGATTTAATTCGATCTTTTATTATGTGCCTTGCTTTAAGAGCCTCAGCAGATCGTTCGTCTAGATTTTCTTGAGTAACAAGCTCTATATCCTCAATTGTAAAAAGATATGCAAATTCAAGATCACGAACTTGGTCCTCTACATTTCTTGGCACACCCAAATCAATTAACAACATTGGTTTATTCGCTCTCAACCTCATTGCATCCTCAATGAGGCCTTTCCCGATAATTGGAAGTGGTGAATTAACAGATGTCACTAGAATGTCTGTGGTTTGAATGAGTGATCCTAGTTTAGATAAATTATTAGTTACCAGGCTAAATGAGTTATTGATTTGCAGGAACTTTCTTGATCTATTGGCTGCTTGTATATTTTTTATTCCATTTTCATAAAAATTTTCAATGACGTTCATTGCCATCTGACCAGCGCCCACTATTGTAAGTTTTTGCTGAGTTGGGTCTTCAAAAATCTCTTGAACAATTTTTAACGATAGGCCTGAAACAGATAACGGATTATAACCAACCTTTGTTTCGGTTCTAGCTGCTTTTGCTATCGATATGATTTCGTCAGTTGCTTTAAGAAGTTGCTTATTTAAAACTCCAAGTTTAGTGAAGTTTTGGACTGATTTCTTAAATTGTCCTAATATTTCTTGCTCTCCCAAGACTTGAGAATCTAAGCCACTTGCAACACAACACATATGCTCAATAGCTGCTTTATCATCAAAAAAATATAAGCTGTCCCGGACATAATCATCGCAGCCTAAAAATTCAAGAGTTTTTTGAGCTATTAAGATAGAAGTTCCAGGCTCTCCAAAATAATAAATTTCTGTTCTATTACATGTGGAAAGTGCAAAAAAAGACTCTACAAAATGACCAAATTTCTCCCGAAAGAAATTTATAAAGTCATCTTGATTAGAGTCATTTATAATAAACAGCTCTCTTTCAGATAACTTAGATGTCTTATGATTTATGCCAAATAGCTGTAATTCCATGACAAAAATTATCTTAGCGTGTTGTGTGGTGCTTTTAAGTGCATGCTCATCTATATCTCAATCAACTAACCCAGGAAAAAGCTACATAGGTAAATTGAAACTTTCACAAAATAACCTTGTATCTAACTTCATTGTTAGAATCGATGTATTTCCTGAAGATATTATTATACAGGTTAGTAAGCCAATATTAGGGAATCTTATTAAGATAAAATTTAATCAAAATGATGGAATAACCACTTATCAAGAGCTTGGTAATAGTTCTTTAACATCGCTCAACAATTTTAATAATAAAGAATACTCTTATTTTTTTAATTCATGCTTCAATTATTTAACTGCTGATAAAAATGTATTTAAAATAAATAAAAATAAAACTGAATTAAAATGCAAATATAAGGGGCTAGATACATTCTCAGTATTTTTTGTTAATGATGATATTTTTTCAATAAATGGAATTTTAAAGCGTGAATAAGATAACGTTAGCTTGTCCGGCAAAAATAAACTTAAATCTATCGGTATTAAGAAAAAAAAATGACGGAATGCATGAAATAAATTCACAATTTCAACTTATTAATTTGTTTGATGAGATGAAAATTGAAAAAACAAACTCTAAGTTTACTAATGTATCAACAAATATTGATTCATCAATAAATGGAGAAAAAAATATTGTTTATCAAGCTATTAGTGAGCTATCAAATTATATTGGAAAGCAGGTATGTTGTAATATCAGCATTAAGAAAAATATTCCTTTGGGAGGCGGTCTTGGAGGAGGAAGTTCGAATGCTGCAGGAGCATTAATTGGAGTTAATGTATTGTTTGAGCTTGGCCTATCATCAAAGGATTTAATCAAAATTGGAAAAAAGGTAGGTGCAGATGTGCCTTTCTTTATATTTGGAAAAAATGCTCATGCATCTGGCACTGGTGATATTTTGATTGAAGCAAAAGGTTCCTCTAAAAAAAAATATTTATTATTATTTCCTCGAATCCACTCCTCAACTAAAGAATTATTTTCTCAATGGGATAAATTAAGCGCGGATTCTCAAAATAAGATCTTAAAAAATGAAGAAAACTCATTCCTTCCCTTATTTCTTCAAAACAATCGAGATATTGAAGAAAGTTTCAATCAGTTAAACGAACTTTGCTCTTTGAGATTATCAGGGACTGGCTCAACAATGTTTTTTATTTATGAAAATAAGAGTGAAATCGAAAAAACTTTAAAAAAAATTCCTAGTAAATGGAGACACTCTTTTTGTGAACCTTTACAATGTTCACCATTATTAACTTACTTAACATAATGGGGTGTGGCCAAGCGGTAAGGCAACGGGTTTTGATCCCGTCATGCGCTGGTTCGAATCCAGCCACCCCAGCCAATAATAAGAAAAATGATTAATAAACAAACAGTTGGAATCTTCTCAGGCTCAGCTTCAAAAGCTTTAGCTGAAGAAGTAGTAAAAATTCTAGGCATTAAACTAGGTGAGATTGACTTAGGTAAATTTTCAGATGGAGAAATTAAAGTTGAAGTCTTAGAAAACGTCCGAGGTCACGAAGCATATATCATTCAATCAACTTGCGCCCCCTCAAATGCAAATTTAATGGAATTGATGTTAATTACGGATGCTTTGAAACGCTCTTCTGCATCAAAAATTACAGCGATACTTCCATATTATGGTTATGCACGTCAAGACAGAAGAGTTAGATCAGCAAGAGTCCCAATAAGTGCAAAAGTCATTGCGGATATGCTGAATTCCGTTGGTGTGGATAGAGTGCTTACAGTAGATCTTCATTCTGAATCCATCCAAGGTTTTTTTGATATGCCTGCTGACAATGTTTACGCAACAAAAATCATGCATGATGACATTAAGTCTAGAACTACAAAAGATGAGAAAATACTTGTGGTCTCTCCTGATGTGGGGGGTGTTGTCAGAGCAAGAGCATTGGCAAAATTCCTTGATGAATCTGATCTAGCAATTATTGATAAAAGAAGGGCATCATCAAATGAATCTGAAGTAATGAATATTATTGGAGATGTTAAAGGAAAAAGCTGTATTGTGCCTGATGATATTATTGATACAGCTGGAACTTTATGTAATGCAGCTCAAGCTTTAAAGGATGCTGGTGCTGCTAAGGTGAAAGCATATATCACTCATCCAGTATTGTCAGGGCCAGCTCTTGAAAGAATTTCAAATTCATCTATTGATGAATTAGTTGTGACCAATTCCATTTCTTTGTCCACAGATGCAGAAAAATGCAGTAAAATACGCGTCATTTCTCTTGCCCCTACAATTGCAGAGTGCATTAGAAGATTAAACAATGAAGAGTCACTTAGTGCTCTATTTTTGTAAGAGTTAATTAAAAGGTAACCCTAATGTCAGATGAAATTATATTAAATGCAGATCTTAGAGTAAGAACCGGTACAAATAAAACCAGAGAAATAAGACGAGAAGGCTCTATGGTTCCAGCCATAATTTATGGAAATGAAGAAGAGACTAAAAATATTAAAGTTAAACTAAATGAGCTGACTAAAGCTTCTGAAAATGAGCTTTTTTACACTCAAGTCTTAAAAATATTACTTGAGGGTCAAGAGGAAAAAGTTGTTCTAAAGCAGCTTCAAAGAGAGCCTGTCAAAGGTAAGTTTCTTCACGCAGACTTTCAAAGGGTTTCAAGAAAAACAAAATTGAAAGTAGTTGTTCCATTCAGATTTATTGGTGAAGAGGACTGTGAGGGTGTAAAAATAGACGGAGGCGTTATTGCCAAAGCTATTTCAGAAATAGAAATCTCATGCTTGGCTGGAAATATTCCTGAGGCTATTGAAGTTAATATTACAAATTTAATGCTTAACGAAGCAATACGTTTATCAAATATAATCTTACCAGAAGGAGCTGAAATTCCTGGTTTTGATGTAGAGAATGATCAGATGATTGTTTCAGTGAATCCACCTAGAGCAGAAGAAGAAGAACCAGAGATTCTTATTGAGGGAGAAGAAGGTGAGGAAGGTGAAGCTGCTGAGGGAGAAGATTCAATGGCGGATCAAAGTGATGCTGATAATGAGTCTTCAGAAGAAGCAGAGTCAAGTGATTAAAATCAAAAAAATCTGTGCCTAATATTTGTATTATTGGATTAGGAAATCCTGGCAGTAAATATAATGGAACCCGTCATAATATTGGGAAAGATTGGGTAAAAAGTGTTGCGAGCCATGCCGATTTAGATCTTCAAGTAAAGAAAAAAATTGAATGTACAGTTGGATTATCCGGGGATGAAAAAATTCTATGGGGATATCCCAATCAGTATGTAAATGAATCAGGTAATTCAATTAACAAAATTCTAAAAACCAATAATTTCAACCTTGGGCAAATAATAGTTATTCATGATGACCTTGACCTTCCTCTTGGATGCCTAAAATTAAAAATAGGTGGTGGACATGGTGGACACAATGGATTGAAGAGTATCATTTCGCATGCAGGTAAATCATTTATAAGGCTAAGAGTGGGAATTGGTCATCCAGGCAATAAAATTGATGTAACCAATTGGGTTTTAGGCAAATTTAAAACTGCTGAAAAAGACTTAATTATAAAAAGCTATTATGAGTTCAATCATGTCATTGAGCTTTTAAGCAACAACGATATTCATAAAGCACAATTAAAACTGCATACAGAATAAATGGGATTTAAATGTGGAATTTTAGGCTTACCTAACGTGGGCAAATCAACCTTATTCAATGCTATAACTAGGTCCTCTATCCCAGCAGAAAACTTTCCCTTTTGCACAATTGAGCCAAATCTTGGAATCGTGAATGTTCCTGATCAAAGGCTAGATAAAATAAATAATATTGTAAATTCTGAAAATGTTATACCAACTACAATGAGCTTCGTTGATATTGCTGGGCTAGTAAAAGGTGCATCAAAGGGAGAAGGTTTGGGGAATGCATTCTTGTCCAACATAAGAGAGATGAATGCCCTTCTTCATGTTGTAAGGTGTTTTGATGATGAAAATGTGGTGCATGTAGATGGTACGATCAACCCACTGAAGGATGTTGAAACGATCAATCTTGAATTAATTTTTGCTGACCTTGAGGTCCTTGAAAAAAGAGATCAGAAATTAGAAAAATTAATTAGATCTGGAGATCAAGATGCAAAAAGACAAAAAATAATAATTCAAGGTCTAATGGAGTTGATGGAAAATGGCAATTTACCAAATCTTGATAGATTTGATATTGAAGAAAGAAAATTTATTGAAAGCATGAATTTGCTTTCAACAAAACCAATGGTTTTAGTTGCAAATTTATCTGACGACCAATCAAGAAATAATCCTGACGAGCTCAATAATTATGCAGAGATTAATAACATTAAAATTATTCCAGCTGTTATTAAAGTTGAGCATGAGCTGGCAACACTTGAAGAAGAAGAGCAAACAGAATATCTAGAACTGCTCGAAATGGATGAGCCTGTATTAAATAAAATTATTCTTGCAGGATATAAATTACTAAACTTAGAAACATTCTTTACCTCTGGACCAAAAGAGTCAAGAGCTTGGACAATTCACAAAGATTCACTAGCGCCCCAGGCTGCAGGAGTCATTCATACTGATTTTGAAAGAGGTTTTATAAAGGCCGAAGTTATATCATTTACAGATTTCATTGATTGTAATGGGGAATCTGGTGCTAAGAAAAATGGCAAATTAAGGCTAGAAGGAAAGGACTATCTAGTAAAGGATGGGGATATAATTCACTTCAAATTTAATGTTTGACTTATAAATCAAGTTCTTTATTATCATACCACTTGGCTATGTAGCTCAGATGGTTAGAGCACAGCACTCATAACGCTGGGGTCGGTGGTTCAATTCCACCCATAGCCACCACTATATTAAATTTTAAATAACAAAGATATTTAAGATAAAATTCTATCTAGAATGTAACAATCTTTTTTTACTATTCCTTTTTTAAAAAAATCAAAATTATTATTAAAGATACCAACACTAATAAGCCGTCTTCTCCGAGCATGGTTAATATTTCTGAAACATTTTTGTATACATCTCCAACAAATGGAGTGTTAGGACCAAAAATAATACCTAGCAATAGTGAAACTGCAACTAATGGTAATAATAATTTTAATAGCTTATTAAAAAAAGCAGTAAGCTTTATTAGAGAGTTATTAAGATTCATTTTTATAAAAAGCCAGAAAGGGCCTAATGGCCCTTTCTAACATAGATTAAGCATAAATGCTTATCTGTTAACTAAGCTATATAGAACTGCTAGTACAAGTAATCCTACAACACCATTTGAAGCTAAAGACTCGACCAATGAAGTAATATTTCCAATTACATCTAGTCCCATCATATCGCCAAAAGCAAGGCTTCCAACAATACCAAGTCCTAAGATACCGATGATGACACTAGTTAAATTACTAACTAGGTCGCTTAACATTCTAAATGCATTATCCATAATTTCCCCCTATGGTTTGCATGGTTAGTTAATCTATAAAACCATAAAAAGAAATTATGGACAAGATATATGAGTTAAAAATATCTGAAAATTTGACTTTTAATAGATAAATATTGCAAATATAAATAATACTTCTTATATATTATAAATATTTATTATATTAAAATTGCTAAGTTTCTAACACTTTTTTGGAAAGTTTCATCTTACCTCGGTCAAAACCTATTAGCTTAACCTTTATAATGTCTCCTTCACTGAGGACGTCAGAAACATTCTCAACTCTTTCAGAAGAAATTTCAGAAACATGCAATAATCCATCTTTGCCGGGCAAAATATTCACAAAAGCGCCAAAATCTACAATCTTAACAACCTTACCTTCATAAACTTTATTTAGCTCAGGATCTTCTATTATGCCCTCAATGATTTCAAGTGCTGCTTTCATGATAGATTGTGTTTCTCCAAATATGGTAACAACCCCATTATCATCAACATCAACTGATGCTCCAGTATCGGCTTGCATGCCTTTTATTACAGCACCACCCTTGCCTATAATTTCTTTAATTTTATCCTGGTCTACAGTGATCTTTTTCATTGCAGGAGTATTATCTGACAATTCTTTTGGCGTTGAAATTACTTCGTTCATTTTCTCTAAAATATGCATACGTGCATTTTTTGCTTTCTCTAGAGCAGATTCCATGATTTCAGATGTAATGCCTTGAACTTTTATATCCATTTGCAAGGCAGTAACGCCCTCTTTGGTGCCTGCAACCTTAAAGTCCATGTCGCCAAGGTGGTCCTCATCACCAAGAATGTCTGTTAAAACAGCAAAACTGCTTTCTTCTTTGATTAAGCCCATTGCTACTCCAGCAACTGGATTGCTGATCGGCACACCTGCATCCATTAACGAGAGAGAAGTCCCGCAGACTGAAGCCATTGAACTTGAACCATTTGATTCTGTGATTTCTGAAACAACCCTTAATGTATAACCAAATTCTTCTGAGTCTGGGAGAACAGCTTTAATAGCTCTTTTTGCAAGATTTCCATGACCAATCTCTCTTCGTTTTGGTCCCAATGGCATCCCAATCTCACCTACGCTATATGCAGGAAAATTGTAATGCAACATAAAGGTATTAGATTCTTCGCCATTAAGCCCTTCTATTCTTTGAGCATCTCTTGTTGACCCAAGAGTTGCTGCAACTAATGCTTGTGTTTCTCCACGCGTAAACAAAGAAGATCCATGAACGCTTGGAAGAACATCAGTTTCAACATATATTGGTCTAACCGTATCTAAATCTCTTCCATCTATTCGTGGCTCGTTAGCCAAGATACTTTTTCTAACAACATCTTTTTCTACCATTTTGAAGGCATTCATTAATTTACCTCTCTCTAAATCCTCTAGTTCTTCGAAAGCCTCATTTATTTTGACCCTTACAGCATTTATAGCTTCACCTCTACTTGCTTTATCTGCAATTTTAAATGCACTTCTTATTTCTTCTGTAAAAGAACCTGCAATCTTATTCTTAAATTCAGCTGTTAAGGCGTCTTCAGAAAACTCCCATGGAGTAGGATTTACTTTAGCCCTTAAATCTAAGCAGGCTTTAATAACTTTTTGCATTTCTTGATGGCCATAAAGCACTGAGCCTAACATGAGATCTTCACTTAACTCATTTGCTTCGGACTCAACCATTAATACAGCATCTTCGGTTCCTGCTACAACCATATCTAACAAAGATTCTTTTAACTCTTCGGGTGAGGGATTTAGAACATAATTGCTATCGATAAAACCAACCCTCGCAGCTCCAAGAGGACCTTGAAATGGAACTCCTGAAATTGAAAGCGCTGCAGAGGCACCAATCAAAGATGCTATATCAGGATTAATATTTTTATCAGAGGACAATACTGTACAAAAAATCTGTATTTCATTTTTGAAGTCCTCTGGGAATAAAGGCCTAATTGGTCTATCTATTAACCTGGAGGTCAATGTCTCCTGTTCAGTTGGCCTCGCCTCTCTCTTAAAATATCCACCAGGAATTTTTCCAGCAGCATAAAATTTTTCTTGATAGAAAACAGCCAATGGAAAGAAATCTTTGTATGGATCTGCCTCCTTTCTAGCTACCATGGTTGTCAATACAACCAAATTATCAATGGTCACAATGATGCTTGAAGTGGCTTGTCTGGCAATTTTGCCAGTTTCGATTTTGACAGTTTTATTTCCGTATTCGAATTCTACAGATTGAGTATTTAATTTATTTTCTTCCACGATTTTCCTTGTTTATCCCCTTAATTTAAGAGATTTGATTATGTCTTGATAACTTTCTGGATTTTTCTTTTTCAAATAAGCTAAAAGCTTTCTTCTTAAGTTAACCATTCTGATAAGACCCGTTCTTGAGTGATGATCTTTTTTATGAATTTTAAAATGAGATTGTAATTTATTTATATTTTCTGTGAGAAGAGCTATTTGCACTTCTGGAGAGCCGGTATCAGTGTCATTATTCTGAAACTCTTTAACAATTTTATTTTTTTCTTCTTTTAATAAAGCCATATTTATTTTCTCCTTGGATATGCTCCTTAAAATCCTCTCAAACCTCGCATATCTGAAGTTCAAGTGGGTGTAGCTTATTACTTATTTAGTCATTAAACAAGGTATTCATGCCTAAAGCCCTTGCTAGAATTTTTTCCAATTGCGATAAATTGATTTGAAGCGTCATATACTCTTAACAAATTGTCATGATCAAGGTTTATCTTAATTGGTTTACCATTAAGAAATGCTCTACTATCTTTTTCGTTTAGCTGGATAAAATTTAAATCATCAAAAGCATTTTCTAATGATATTAAGTTTTTTAAACTTATTTCGTCTAAGGAGCAAGCGTCGGAAAGTAAAAATTTTTCCTGACTTGTTCTAATTAATTTTGATAAATTTGCACCACAGCCAAGCCTTGATCCAAAATCCCTTGCAATAGATCTTATATAAGTACCCTTTGAACAATTAATATCAAATGAAACTTTTGGCATTTTTATCGAAATATTATTTATGTTTTTAATACATATCCTTCTAGCTGCTTTTTCAATCTTGATACCATCCCTTGCATACTTATATAAAGGTTTGCCTTTATGCTTTAAAGCAGAGAAATTTGGAGGGAATTGATAGCTCTCACCCAAAAAACTTAATAAAGCTTTTTTTGCTTGCAGGTCATTTATTTTTACATCTTTGCAAGATATAACTTCTCCTTCAGCATCATCAGTGTCTGTTTGAATACCGAGAGTGACCTCAGCTCGATATGACTTTTTACTCTGCAAAAGAAGAGATGCAAATTTAGTTGCTCTATTAATTGCAATTATTAAAAGACCAGTTGCCATAGGATCTAACGTCCCTAAATGCCCAACCCTATTAAGATTAAATTTTTTTTTTATTATTTGCACAACCCTTGATGAAGTCATCCCAGGATCTTTATTTACTAAGAGAAATCCGCTAATCACTTAAAGAGTTTAATAATGCATCAATATTGTTATATCTTTCGAGACTTTTATCATATTTAAAGATGAGTTTTGGAACTCTTCTAATTTGCATAAATTTTGAAAGCTTGGACCTAACCATTGAAGCAAATTTTTCAAGAGATTTGTAATCAGGTGAATGAGAAATATCGCCATTAATAATGGTGTAAAAAACTGTCGCAACACCAAGGTCGGATGAGCATTTAACATCAACTATATTTAAGAATTTATACCGAGGATCTCTAGCTTGAGAGGAAATAATTTGAGATATTTCTTTTTTTAAAAAATCCTCAACCTTTGGCACTCTTGTTGAAGACATGTTACTAAATGCTTTGAGCCTCTTCTTTTCTATCAAAAACTTCAACTTTATCGCCTGATCGAATATCTTTGTAGTTCTTGATACCAACACCACATTCTGTTCCGGATTTTACTTCACTAACATCGTCTTTGAATCTTCTGAGCGAATCAAGCTCACCTTGATGTATAACAACGTCATCCCTTAAAACCCTTACAGGCTTATTTTTTAATATAGATCCTTCATCCACCATACATCCAGCAACTTGACCAAATTTTGGAGAATTAAATACTTCTAATACTAATGCTATTCCAACAATCTCTTCTTTAACAATTGGATCTAATAAACCGCTTAATCTAGCTTTTACCTCATCGATAAGTTCGTAAATAATACTATGATAAGACAAAACAAGGTCTTCACCCTCGACAATCTTTTTTGCAGCACTGTCTGATCGAACATTAAAACCTAAAATGATTGATTCTGTAGCAAGGGCCAAATTTGCATCAGATTCAGAAATTCCTCCAACTCCTGAAGCAACAATTTTAATGGACGCATCATCATTTCCAATGTCAGCCAAGGCTCCAACAATAGCCTCTGAGGTACCAGCAACATCAGATTTTAAGATAACATTGAGTACTTTTTTATCAGACTGACCCATGGATTCAAATATATTGCCTAAGCTCTCATCTCTTTGTTTTAATACTTTTCGATCTTTTATTTTATTTTCTCTAAATGCAGCAATTTCGCGGGCTTCTTTATCATTCTTAACAACTTGGAAGGTCTCACCTGCATCAGGAGCATTGCTCAGACCTAATATCTCTACTGCAAAAGAAGGCTCAGCACTTTTTAATTTACTGCCATCGGAGCTAATAATACTTTTTACTTTTCCAACAGCAGATCCGCAAACTACAATATCTCCAACCTTCAAAGTACCATTTTGAACAAGCAAAGTTGATACAGCGCCTCTAAATTTATCTAATTCAGATTCAATTACAACTCCTTGAGCTTGTCCCTCATAGTGCGCCTTCAGCTCTAAAAGCTCTGACTCCAAAACAACAGCTTCCAAAAGCTTATCAATACCGTCACCTTGAAGTGCAGAAACTGGTACCATTTGGATATTTCCACCCCAATCCTCCGGAGTTAAATCTTTTGCAGCCAAATCTCCTTTAATTCTTTCTAAATCTGCTCCTTGAAGATCCATTTTGTTTATTGCAACTATAATAGAAACGCCAGCAGCTTTAGCATGATTAATAGCTTCCTCAGTTTGAGGCATGACTCCATCATTTGCAGCTACGACTAAAATGACAATATCAGTAGTATTAGCTCCCCTTGCTCTCATAGAAGAAAATGCAGCGTGACCAGGAGTATCTATAAATGTAATAACAGAATTACCTACAGGAACTTGATATGCTCCAATATGTTGGGTAATGCCTCCAGCTTCTCCATCAACGACTTTAGTTTTTCGAATAAAATCAAGTAACGTTGTTTTACCGTGATCAACATGCCCCATAACCGTAACGACTGGGGCTCTTGTTTGAGGCTCATCAGTATAATTTATGTTACCAATAATCTCATCTTCTACAGATGAATCACTTAGCGCAATTCCATTATGGCCAAGCTCTTCAGCAACTAAAATTCCTGTTTCTTGATCTATAGAGTCATTTATAGATGCAGCAACACCCATACTCATCAAAACTTTTACAACTTCTCCGCCTTTTATAAACATTAGCTTAGCAAGTTCGCCAACCTGAATCATTTCTGGAACCTCTATATCACGCTTTATAAATTCAACAGGTTTTGCAAATTGATGTTCAGTTCCTTCATTGAAACTAGTTTCACGTCTAGAGTAATCTTTTGCTGCACGTGATAATTGATCTTTAACATTTACCCGTTGCTGAGGTTTTTGTTGAGAGGCAGACTTAGGCAGTTGGGCTTTCTTAGCAGCTTGCTGTTCTTGTTTTATGCGGATAGCCTCTTTAATTTGATCTTCTCTTTTTTGCTGCTGCTCCTTTAAATTTTCAGCAGCTGCCTGCCTTTTAGCTTCAATATTATCTGTGAGACCATCAGATGAACTTGGAGATGATGAGGTAGGTTGAGATAGGGTTCCTTTTGATTTAACTTTTACTCCTCCACTGCCTGAGGATGATGTTACAGCAGTAGCTGCAGAACCTTTTCTTTCTTTAAGTGATTTAAGTATTGCTAATTTATCAGCAGGAGTAACTTCATCTGAGGATTTGCTGTGGGAAAGTCCAGCAGCCTTCATTCTCTCTAATAAAGCATCATCCTTAATTTTTAAGGTTTTTGCGAAATCTTTTACAGTAAGCCCCAAATTAATAACTTCCTTTTTTTAATTAAACCAACTTTCTCTTGCTTTCATAATAATATCCGCAGCCTTCTTTTCGTTTATTTCAATTACATCTAAAAGCTCATCAACTGCTAATTCTGCGATATCATCTTTACTCTTAAGAGCATTAGAAACAAGAGTTTCCACTTCTTCATCACTGAAACCTAATTCTGTTAATGACTCTAAATTTGATTCTTCTTGAGTAATCTCGCCCATAGCTTCCATCAAAGCAGCATCTGCTGCAGCAACTTTAATTTCTTCAGCTCTTTTATCATCAATTTCCATAGTAGAGGATAGCTTTCCATCCTCGGCATAAGCAACATCATCAAAAGTTAAAAATCCTCCTCTAATTAATGCTTCAGCCTCTTTCTCATTGATGCTCAAATTTTTCATGAGCTTAGCTTGAAATTCTGCCTCTACAACTCTCTCTTTCGCCTCAGCCTCATTGCTACTAATAATATTTAACTCCCAACCAACAAGTCTTGATGCTAGTCTAATGTTTTGACCTCTTGAGCCAATTGCCAAAGCCAGATTTTCCTCATTTACAGCTAATTCCATAGAACGAGAATCATCATCCATAACAATTGATTCAACTTTTGCTGGAGCAAGAGAATTAATCACCATTTGAGCAGGATTATCATCATAAATAATAATGTCAATTCTTTCATTTCCCAATTCGCCTGAAACTGATTGAACTCTTGAACCACGCATTCCAACACAGGCTCCAACAGGATCTATTCGTCCATCATTAGTTTTAACAGTAATCTTTGATCTAGAGCCAGCATCTCGAGCGATACCTCTTATTTCAATAATATCTTCATTAATTTCAGGAACTTCGATTCTAAATAATTCTGTTACCATTTCAGGACATGTTCTGCTAAGCATAAGTTGAGAACCCCGACCTTCAATTTCTTTTATTTGTAAAATAGCTCGCATCCTATCATTAATTTTGTATATCTCTCCAGGCAATAATTGATCTCTTGGAAGAATTGCTTCAACATCATTTCCGATGTCAACGATAATATTGTCCCTAGTCACTCTTTTAACTGTTCCATTCATTAAGGAATTGTCTTGTGATTTGAACATTGCCACAATTGTATCCCTTTCAGCTTCCCTAACCTTCTGCATCATTACTTGGCGTGCAGCTTGAGTTTCAATTCGTCCGAAGACAACATTATTTACTCCTTGTGAATAGGTTTCGCCAATACTCATCTTAGAATCAGCTTCAGAAATATGAGTTTCCCTATGAAAGTCTTCGGAATCCTCATTTTCTACGAGCCAATTTCTATGAGTAGTATAATCTCCTGTTGATTGATCTATAGAAACAGATATATCTGCATCTTCATGAAAATGCCTGAGAGATGCGCTAGCAATAGCTGTTTCTAAGGCGCTAAATATTATTGCCTCTTCAATACCTTTCTCATTAGAAACAGATTCAACTACTGCTAAAATTTCATTGCTTTCCATTATTTATTTACCCTCATAAGTTCTTCAAAATTTGGTTTTAAACGACATAGATCAAGATCTACAAAATTTAATCTCATTTTTTCCTCTCCGCTCTGAAATAAAATCTCATCATTTTCTATATTTATAAGCTTAGCTACAAGACTTCTCTTGCCATTTTTCATTTCTCGTAACTTTAAATCAAAATCTTCTTTGAGAAATGCAGAAAGTTGTTCTACTTTGAAAATCTTCCTATCTATGCCTGGTGTAGAAACCTCTAACGTGTAATCTTGATCAAAAAAAATATCATCTAATGCGAGCTCATAATTTAGGTCTTTGGCTACCTTTTCACAATCATCTATTGTTGCGCCTGCAATTGCGTCAATAAAGACCCTTATTGTCGGTCTTTTCTTACCTTTAACCAACTCAATGCCCCATAGCTCACATCCATGGCTAGTGACAACAGGTTCTATTGCAATTTCTAATTCCTCAATTCTCATAACTCTTAAAAATAAAAATGGGGCAAATGCCCCAGTTTGTGTCTCATTTACTGGTAGCGGGGGCTGGATTTGAACCAACGACCTTCGGGTTATGAGCCCGACGAGCTACCAGACTGCTCCACCCCGCATCGCAGAGGATTAGAGTGTATAGAAACCATGTGCTTAAGGTCAAGTTTATTGAGATTTATTTCAGTTTTAAAAACTAATCTTGTTATAATTCACCACTTTGCCGAAGTGGTGGAATTGGTAGACACGCTAGCTTGAGGGGTTAGTGAGCGAAAGCTCGTGCGGGTTCAAGTCCCGCTTTCGGCACCATTATTCTATAGGGATTTCAGCAGTTTTTGTTGCTTCTTGAATTTCATCATCAGTAAATAGTACCTCAGTATTAGCATTTTTTAACAACACTGCTTGGGTTAAGTTTAAAATTAAAAAAAGAGCGGCAATGATTGCTGTCAATTTTCCGAGGAAATTAGATGGCCCGACTGCTCCAAACATTGAATTTGAGGATCCGCCTCCAAAAGCTGAACCTAAATCAGAGCCCTTTCCCTGCTGCAATATGACTAACGCAACTAGTATGATTGCTAAAATAATGCAGATGATTTTAATTACTGTAATGATCATTTTTTTACCTTAACTCACTTAAAATGTTTGCTATTTGAGCAAATTCTTTTCCATTAAGTGAAGCCCCTCCTACCAAAGCTCCATCGATATGTTCTAAAACAAATAAAGATGACGCATTGTCAGAATTAACGCTCCCTCCATATAGAACTGACTTTAAACCAATTTTTGGAAAACGAGATTGTACTACATCTTTAATCATTTTATGAATGGAATTTATTTCTTCTGGACTAGGAATTTTTCCAGAACCAATTGCCCAAACAGGCTCATATGCAATAATTATAGAGCTGAGCTGATTTAGATCTCGTAAGGCCTCATTAATTTGAGATTCGAGAACATCATAAGTCTTATTTCTTTTATTTTCTTCAGCAGTTTCACCAATACATAAAATAGGAATTAAAGAATTATTATTTGCCTGATTTAATTTTTGTGAAATTATCTTATTAGATTCGTGAAAAAAAGTACGTCTCTCAGAATGACCAATTAAACTAAATTTGCATCCCATGTCTTTGATCATCGAAGCTGAGATTTCACCAGTTCTCTCTCCAAATTCCTTATCACAAATATTTTGAGCACCAATTTCAATCCCACAATCACCAATCACTTTTTTTAAATGACCAATATATATAGAGACTGGTGCAATCCCAATTGATTTGGAATTTTTACTAGAAAAATTTTTAAAGAAATCTTCAGCCCATTGATTATTAAATTCTATTGAGCCGTTAAGCTTCCAATTTGCTATTAATCTTAATGACATTTTTTATCTTTTAAAAAAGTTTGCAATGTCTTTTGCATATTTCGCAGCTGTTGCTTCATCATCAGACTCAATCATTATTCTAATTTTACTTTCTGTGCCAGACGCTCTTACAAGTATTCTTCCAATTGTGAGGTCTGATTCAATCTCTTTTATTTTTTTTTGGATCTCGGTATCAGATAAGATATCTATATTAGTAACATCAACATTAATATTGATTTGAGGCATTTTTTTAAAATTTTGCAAAACATCTTCTGGATCTTTTTCTAAAATCAATAAAGAGGATATTACTTTCAATGCAGCTATTGTTCCGTCGCCAGTACTTACCAAATCCCTACAAATAATATGGCCTGATGGTTCTCCTCCAAGCATCCATCCCTCTTTTTTAAGCATTTGGTTTACATGCTTATCGCCCACGTCAGCTCTTTTAAATTTATAACCTAGTTTATTTACAGCCTCTTCAAATCCAAAGTTAGACATTGCAGTTCCAACAATGCCTGACCAAGGCCCAGTTCTATTTGGATTAGCATAGGCTAAGATGTACATGATGTCATCGCCATCTAATAGACGACCTTTTCTATCAATTAAAACCACTCTATCACCATCACCGTCAAGGGCAATTCCATAATCTGCTCTTTGTTTTATAACTTCTTCTTGAACTTTTTCAGGATGTGTAGAACCACATTCATAATTTATGTTATACCCATCTGGTTCAGTACCTATTGAAATTACCTCTGCACCAAGCTCTTTAAAAATTGAAGGACTAACTTTATAGGATGCACCATTTGCACAATCTAATACTATTCTTAATGAATCAAAGGTAATATCCGGAGGAACTGTTGATTTGCAAAACTCAATGTATCTATCGCCAGATTCATCAAATCTTTGAGCCTTACCAAGATTGGCAGTTTTAACTGGTTTTAATTCGCTGGCAAGTAATTTTTCAATTTTTCTTTCAGCATCTTTTAGAATTTTTTCGCCGTTTCCGTCAAAAAGTTTAATTCCATTATCTAAATAATTATTATGGGATGCGCTAATAACAAGTCCAAACTGATTGCGCAATGATCGTGTTAAATATGCAACACCAGGAGTAGGTAATGGCCCAAGCAATCTTACATTAACACCAGCAGCAATAAATCCAGCTTGAAGAGCTGATTCAAGCATATAACCAGAAACTCTTGTATCTTTACCAATGAGGACGGTTTCCCAACCCATATCTTTTAAAACTAAGCCTGAGGCATGGCCTATTTTTAAGCATACTTCAGGAGTAATTTCAGATTCTACTGGGCCGCGAATTCCATCAGTGCCAAATTTTATAATCATTAAAAAAGATTATAGCTCTTCTGCGGGCCCCTTTATTGAAGTTTTTTTAGAAGTCTTATCTTTTGGCGTTTTTGGCTCATCCCAATCTTTTGGAGCTCTTGGTTTAGCTCCGGCCATGATGTCGTCAATTTGATCAGCGTCAATCGTTTCATATGTTAGAAGCGATTCGGCCATAGTATGCAATTTATCAATATTATCGTTAAGAATTTTTGTAGCCTTCTTATAATTTGTATTAATAATTTTTTTAACCTCCGTATCAATACTATTAGAGGTTTCTCCACCAATTCCTTTTGGAGCCATAGATGCGGATCTTCCTAAAAATGGACTTGAATCATCTTCTCCATATTTTAATGGGCCTAAATCGGACATTCCCCATTTTGTAACCATATTCGTAGCTAAACCAGTTGCAACTTCAATATCATTTGATGCTCCAGTTGTTATTGCATCTTTACCATTAATAATTTCTTCAGCAATTCTGCCACCAAAAAGTGCTGCAATTCTACTATGAAGATATTGCTTACTTTGCATGTATTTATCTTCCTCAGGTAAAAACATTGTTACGCCGAGGGCTCGGCCTCTTGGAATAATAGTAACTTTATATACAGGATCATGTTCTGGACTCATGCGACCAACAATTGCGTGCCCGGCTTCATGATATGCAGTAATAGTTTTCTGCTCTTCTGTCATGATCATTGATTTTCGCTCAGGGCCCATCATAATTTTATCTTTGGCAAGATCTAAATGACTTTGATCAACCTTTTTGTCACCATATCTGGCAGCGAATAAAGCAGCCTCATTGATAAGATTTGCAAGGTCTGCTCCTGAAAAACCAGGAGTTCCTCTAGCTATTACTAGAGCATCTACATCTTTGGAAAGTGGGACTTTTTTCATGTGAACTTTTAAAATTTGTTCTCTTCCTCTTAAATCAGGCAAATCAACAACTACTTGCCTATCAAAGCGTCCTGGTCTCAGTAAAGCAGGATCCAAAACATCTGGTCTATTAGTGGCTGCAACTACAATTACACCGTCGTTTCCATCAAAACCGTCCATTTCAACTAGTAATTGATTGAGCGTTTGCTCTCTTTCGTCATGTCCGCCGCCCATTCCAGCACCTCTGTGACGTCCGACAGCATCTATCTCATCGATAAAAACTATGCATGGAGAGTTTTTCTGAGCTTGTTCAAACATATCTCTGACCCTTGAAGCACCTACGCCAACAAACATCTCCACAAAATCTGAACCAGAAATTGAAAAAAATGGGACTTTGGCTTCTCCAGCAATTGCTCTGGCTAAGAGTGTTTTTCCGGTCCCTGGAGGGCCAACCATCAATACACCTCTAGGAATTTTACCGCCTAACTTTTGAAATTTTGTAGGATCTCTTAAAAAATCTACTAATTCTTGAACATCCTGCTTTGCTTCTTCACATCCAGCGACATCTTCAAAAGTTGTTGTAACTTTTCCACCTTCCATTAACTTTGCCTTACTTTTTCCAAATGCCATTGGGCCTCCTCTCCCAGACATACCACCTTGCATTTGTCGCATGAAGAAGAAGAAAATTCCTAGTAATAAGAGAATTGGAAAGGCACCTACCAAGAGTTGGGACCAAATTGAAGGTTGCTCTACACTCTCAAAAACAGTTATAACACCATGCTCTTCAATAGCCTTATCAACAGATTCGTCTTTTTTATAAATGGGATGACGTGTTTCAAATCGTGTTCCATCAAGCCGATCACCAAAAATAGTCATCTGATCGCCCTTGTAAATTACCTTTGCGACTCGATCAGAAAGGACCTCTTGTTTAAACTGGCTATAGGAAATCATTTCTCTCTTAGATGAAGATGCATTTTCTACATTATTAAAAATAAAGATTAAGGCTGATCCTAGCAAGACCCAAACTAAAGCATTTTTAAAAACTTGATTCATAATTACCTTTCTCCGTATAAATAAATTTCTCCTGACTTACTCTTTGATGCAGCAGGTTTAAAAGTTTGTACTATATTAAAATTTTTTTCCATGTTTAATCTTATTTTTTTAAATAAACTATTTTGAAAAGTCTTGAGGATTAAAGTTCCATTACTCTTATTAAGATAGTCTACAGCCGTTTCAACAGTAATTGAATTTAGCTGATATATTTTTTCTTCATCAACAGCGCTTATACCTGTTAAATTTGGGGCTAAATCAGAAATAACAAGGTCAAATTTTGTTTTTAATAATGAAATATCGTTTATTGCATCAATGTTTGCTACATCTTCTTGAAAAAAGTAAACATCTTTAATTGGTTCCATAGGTAAAAGATCTACTGCGTATACCGTTGATTTAGGCTGAAGGATTTTTATAAGCTGAGACCAACCACCCGGTGCAGAACCGATATCTAAGACTAAACCTTTACTCTTAAGCGCTTTAGTTTTTATTAATATTTCTTCTAACTTAAATACTGCTCGAGAACGGAGGCCGAGCTTTTTTGCTTTTATAGCCCAAGAATCTGTATGCATAAATTTTACAGATGTTGCACTTTTTCAATTTCAAGATCAATTTCTCCAGATGGAGTAGAAATTGAGACCTCATCACCAACATTTTTTCCCATTAATCCCTGAGCAATAGGTGTGTTAATGGAAATTAAACCTGCTTCCGGATCAGATTCTAAATTACCAACTATTTTGTAAGTTATAGATTTATCATTTTTTAGATCATACAAATCTATAGTCGCGCCAAATACAACTCTGCCAGTTTCAGGTATATCTTTGACATCTATGACCTGCGCATTAGCAAGTGCATGCTCAATTTCTTGGATTTTTGCCTCGATGAATCCTTGTTGTTCTTTTGCAGCATGATACTCAGCGTTTTCTTTAAGATCGCCATGAGCTCTTGCCTCAGCAATAGCTTGAGATATTTCAGGTCTATCTTTGATCTTCAACTTACGAAGTTTTTCAGAAAGCTTTTGCTCTCCTGATTTGGTTATAGGAAATTTTTCCATTTGTTCATTATAGCAAATGAGGGTAACTAATTTATTTCTTGGAGAGAATTATAAATCCAGTCATCTGAATTTGTGCTCATTGCTTCTAAAATTGCAAATGCGCCAAAGATGGTTGTTACACAAAATAATTTATTTTGTAATGCTGTTCTTCTTATAGAAGCTGAATCCTCGATTGACTGTCTACCTTCAGTGGTATTAATTAAAAAATTTACTTTATTATTTAATAGTTCATCAACAATATGAGGCCTTCCCTCTGTAACTTTGTTGATGATTTGAGCATCAAAACCAAGTTCTTTAATAGCTTCAGCAGTCCCTTTGGTGGCGATCAATGAAAAGCCTTGATCCAGAAGCATTGGAACCAAATTAGTAAGATATTTTTTATCAGATTCTTTAACGCTTA
Source organism: uncultured SAR86 cluster bacterium (assembly GCA_902515775.1). Classification (GTDB taxonomy): domain Bacteria; phylum Pseudomonadota; class Gammaproteobacteria; order Magnimaribacterales; family D2472; genus D2472. The sequence continues at coordinate 12,914 of CABXVU010000006.1, read as the reverse complement.
TAAATGCTAGCCCTGAATCAGGAAATATCTTATTTGCTGCTCTTTGAGCTTTCGCATATGCCTCACCAAAACTTAAGCCAATGCCCATTACCTCTCCTGTAGATTTCATTTCTGGACCCAGGATAGGATCAACTGCAGGGAATTTATCAAATGGCAGAACAGCTTCTTTTACAAAAAAATAATTTTTAGGCAATAAATTAGAAAAACCAATTTCTTTCAATGTTTTTCCAACCATGGTCTTTGTGGCAGACTTCACTAATGATTCTCCCAAACATTTTGATATAAATGGAACAGTCCTAGATGCCCTAGGATTTACCTCGATGATAAAGATATTATTATCTTGAACTGCAAATTGAATATTCATTAATCCAATCACATTTAACTCTGAGGCAATCTTTTTTGCTTGCTTTTCAATTTCGTTGATAACTATCTCTGAGAGGCTATATGGTGGCAAGGAGCAAGCAGAATCGCCTGAATGAATTCCAGCCTGCTCAATATGCTGCAAAATACCTCCAATTTGGATATTTTCTCCATCGGAAATGACATCCACATCAACTTCAATTGCATCAGTTAAATACCCATCAAGTAAAATTGGTTTTTTGTCAGAAACTTCCACGGCTTCTTTTATATACTTTTCAAGTTCAACTTGAGTATGAACAAGTTCCATTGCTCTTCCACCAAGGACATATGATGGTCTTACAACAATCGGAAAACCAATTTCTCCCGATACCTTTATAGCTTCTTCAAGATTTTTTACAGTGCTATTAGGAGGTTGTTTAAGTTTTAATTGATGAGCAAGAGATTGAAAACGTTCTCTGTCCTCTGATCTGTCAATAGCGTCTACATCTGTGCCAAGAATTATTACATTATTGGATAATAGGACTTCGGATAGTTTTAGAGGCGTCTGTCCTCCAAATTGTATTATTACCCCCTCAGGTTTTTCTAAATCAATAATATCTAAAACTTTTTCTTCAGTAATAGGCTCAAAGTAAAGTCTGTTGGATGTATCATAATCCGTCGACACAGTTTCGGGATTGCAGTTAATCATTATAGATTCATAACCCTCTTCCTGAAGTGCAAAAGAGGCGTGAACACAGCAATAATCGAACTCTATTCCCTGTCCTATTCTATTTGGACCGCTACCTAACACAATAACTTTTTTATTACTTGTTGGTCGAGATTCACATTCACCTTCATAAGCTGAATACATGTATGCTGTTTCGGTAGCAAATTCAGCAGCACAGGTATCCACTCTTTTAAAAGCTGGAATAACTCCTAATTTTTTTCTAAATTCTCTAACTTTTTGAGAGGATGACCTTGTTAAATTAGCAATCCTACTATCAGAAAAACCTTTTTGTTTAAGGTTGAGCATTTTCTCGAAATCAATTTCATTTAGCTTCATATCCTGCAAAATATTTTCTTCATCGATAAGCTCAATAATTTGATGCAAAAACCAAAAATCTATTCCAGTTAATTGGTTTATCTGCTCTGCATCCCAACCCAGTCTTATTGCCTCAGCAACATATAAGATTCTTTTTGAGCCTGGAAAAGTTAGCTGATAACGCAGTGTCTCATTTTGATTTGACGAATTATCGATGATGTTTTCAAAGCCATGTAAATCTTCTTCTAGACTTTGTAGAGCTTTTTGCAGAGACTCTTGGAAAGTTCTTCCTATTCCCATTACCTCTCCAACAGATTTCATTTGAGTTGTTAGCCTGTCGTCTGCCTGTGGGAATTTTTCAAAAGCAAACTTAGGAATTTTAGTAACAATATAATCAATGGAAGGTTCAAATGATGCAGGTGTTAGGCCCTTTGTTATGTCATTTTGTAGTTCATCCAATGTAAATCCAACTGAAAGTAGAGCTGCTACTTTAGCGATTGGGAAACCTGTTGCTTTGGATGCCAATGCTGATGATCTGCTTACTCTTGGATTCATCTCAATGACGACAACTCTTCCATTTTCAGGATTAATGCCAAATTGAACATTGCTTCCGCCAGTTTCTACCCCTATTTCTCTTAAAATTTTAAATGATTGATCTCGTAAAATCTGATACTCCTTATCAGTTAATGTTTGTGCCGGAGCTATAGTGATTGAATCACCAGTATGAACTCCCATAGGATCAAAATTTTCTATAGAACATATTATGATGCAGTTATCATTTTTATCTCTGACTACTTCTAACTCATATTCCTTCCAACCAAGCAAAGATTCATCAATTAGCAACTCTGTTGTTGGAGAAAGATCTAGTCCTTTTTCACAAATTTCTCTAAATTCCTGAACATTGTATGCAACTCCTCCTCCTGATCCACCAAGTGTGAATGAAGGACGAATTATGCATGGAAAACCAAGGCCTTCTTGAACTGTTAAAGCCTCCTCCATTGAGTGTGCAATTCCAGATCTAGGAGTTTCAATACCAATACCTTTCATTGTTTTATCAAATAACTCTCTATCTTCTGCCTTATCAATGGCCTCTCTAGATGCTCCTATTAACTCAACATTGTATTTTTGTAAAACTCCTTCTTTTGCTAAAGTTAAAGCTGTATTAAGACCAGTTTGTCCTCCCATAGTGGGCAACAATGCATCGGGAAGCTCTTTTGCGATAATTTTTTCAATTGATTTCCAGTGAATAGGTTCAATATAGGTTGCATCAGCGAGAAGAGGATCAGTCATAATCGTTGCAGGATTAGAGTTGACTAAAATGACCCTAAAACCCTCTGCTTTTAGAGCTTTACAGGCTTGTGCACCAGAGTAATCAAACTCGCAAGCTTGTCCTATAATTATTGGTCCAGCACCAATTATTAAAACGGATTTTATATCAGTTCTTTTTGGCATAGCTTTCAATCATTAAATTAAATTTTGTAAACAACTCCTCTAATTCATGAGGTCCTGGACTGGCTTCTGGGTGTCCTTGAAAGCTAAACGCAGGTTTATCTTTAAAAGTAATGCCTTGCAAACTCTTATCAAAAAGTGAGATGTGAGTAGGCTCTATATTTTTAGGAAGGCTAGACGAATCAACTGCGAAACCATGATTTTGACTGGTTATGTAAACCGCCTTGGACTTGAGATCTTGTACAGGATGATTGGCACCATGATGACCGAATTTCATCTTATATGTTGAGCACCCTCCAGAAAGGGCAAGAAGCTGATGCCCTAAACATATTCCAAAAATTGGCATATTAATATTTAGTAGTTGTCGGATTAGATTGATTGCATAATCACATGGTTCAGGATCCCCTGGGCCATTCGATAAAAATACTCCGTCAGGTTTGAGCTTCATAAGCTTCTCAAAACTGATTTGAGCATTTACTACATATACTTTTCCAACATGTTTTCTCAGAAGTCTTAAGATATTTTTCTTAACTCCAAAATCTATAGCAACGATTAATTTATCATCTTTGGATGCTTGATAATTTGGCCAAGCGCCCTCTTCCCACGAAAAGGAATTTTTAGTTGAGACTTCTTTAGCAAGATCTAGTCCCTCCAACCCGTTAAATTTATCAAGCGCTTCTTTAGCCGAGTAATGAGAGCCTTTCTCTCTTGGCGCAATGCATGCTTTTAAGGATCCATGATCTCTTAGCTTTGCAGTTAATGCCCTAGTATTTATATTTGAAATTCCAATGGTTCCTTTTGACTTAAGAAAACTTTCTAACGACTGAGTTGCTCGCCAATTGCTGTACTTATCTGGCAAGTCTTTGATAACAATTCCTGAGGCAAAAATACTATCGGATTCATTATCTTCATCATTAATCCCTGTGTTGCCAATATGAGGATGGGTAAAAGCTATGATTTGCTTTGCATATGAAGGGTCTGTAATAATCTCTTGATAACCTGACATTGAAGTATTAAAAACTATTTCACCTACTGATGGTTCTTTTACACCAAAGCCAATACCCTCAATAAGTGAACCATCCTCAAGAACGAGAATAGCCGGAAAAGACACTAAATTTTCTCCTCAAAAAGGAGAGAAAATAAAGCAAATAATTGTGAAAATTTGAGATTTAATGAGCTAAAATTGTGCGCTAACATTAAAAGGATACTTTATATTGATATGAACCTCAGGTCCATTAAATTTTTAAAAAAATGAGTATTAATTTAAAAAATTCTGATCAAATATCTAAGATGCAAATTGCTGGTCAATTAGCAGCTGAAGTAATAGAAATGATTGGGCCATTCGTAGTGCCTGGAGTAAGCACTGCAGAGCTAGATAAAAGATGTTATGACTTTATTGTAACTGAGCAAAAGGCTACACCAGCAAATATAGGTTACAACGGATTTGAGAAAACTATTTGCTCAAGTGTTAATCAAGTAATTTGTCATGGTATTCCAACTGAAAAGAAAATTCTTAAAAACGGAGATATCATCAATATCGATGTAACAGTTATTCGTGATGGATGGCATGGAGATACATCAAAAATGTTCTTAGTCGGAAAAGCGCAACCCCATAATGAGAGATTGGTAAAAGTAGCACAAGAGTGTTTATATAAAGCAATTGATATTGTTAAACCAGGGGCTCATCTCGGTGATATAGGAGCAGTCATTCAAGAACATGCTGAAAAAAATCACTATTCAGTAGTTGAAGACTATTGTGGTCACGGAATTGGGAGGGTATATCATGAGGATCCTCAAATCCTTCATTATGGAAAATTTGGAAGAGGAATTGAAATTCAAAAAGGCATGTGTTTTACGATTGAACCTATGATCAATCAAGGATCAAAATATACAAAAATTCTAAGCGATGGCTGGACCGTTGAAACAAGAGATGGAAGAAATTCCGCTCAATGGGAACATACACTTGCAGTTACCTCATCTGGCGTTGAAATTCTTACTAAGCGCAGTGAAGAGCACTTTTGATAGATTCGTTAGAAAAAATAAACCTTGATTTTGAAAAAAATTATCAAGCTATTTTTAATGCGCCAAAATTAACACAAAAATATTTAAATAAAAGATCAGATAAATTTGATCAAATAATAATTAGCGAATTCAGAACGAGAAAACTTGAAAATGATTTTGCAATAGTTGCTCTAGGTGGTTACGGTCGCCAAGAATTATTCCCCTCCTCTGATATTGATCTATCCATCATACAGTTAAGTAAAAAAAGTAAAAAAATTGAAGATGTTAAAAATTTTATTGGGTGGCTTTGGACTCTCAATGTAAAAATAGGTCATTCCGTTAGAACATTTAAAGATATTAATAAAATTACAAAATCTGATTTAAAAGAATTTACCTCTTACTTATCTCATCGCGTCATTTACTGTAAAGAAGATAAAATTAGTCAACTGAACCTTAATTTAAAAAAAATATCTGATAATTGGAATAAAACAAAATTTTTTAAGGCTAAAAAAATTGAACAATATGGTCGCCATCAATCATTTGACTCAACAGAATTTAGTCTTGAGCCAGATTTAAAAGAATCGCCGGGCTGCATAAGAGATTTTCAAACAGCCCTTTGGATACTAGAACATTGCTTTGAAATAGACAAACTAGAGGATTGTGTAAAAATAAAGCTATTTAAAAAAGTAGAAATTGCGGGTGTAAAAAAATCATATAGTTATATTAAATTCCTAAGATATATTCTTAACTTAAATAGCAAATCAAATCGTATCAGTTTCGAGAATCAACTTTTACTAGCAAAAAAATCAAAACTAAAGTCTTCTAAAAAATCGTCAGCTGTTGAAAAATTCATGAAAACCTTTTTTTTACACGCATCTAATCTTTCAGATTTTAATGAATTAGTTTTTCAAGCCTATGAGGATCAACTCTCTTTTTTTAAAAAAACATATTCTACGCATTATTATATTTTTAAAGACCGTTTAGGTATTTCAGATCGTATTGATCTAATTAAAAATCCAGAATTTATTCTTGAGAGTTTTATAAAAGTTGGGAAGCTAAAAAAAATTAATGGCTTAGATTTTATATCTATCAAAAAAATCCAATCGTCATTGCCTAAAATTGACCCTAAATACTTTTTATCTCCTCGGGCTGGGCAGCAGTTCATTGAAATTTTAAAATCTACTACCAATCTCTCAACTAATCTCAAAAAACTCAAACAACTAGGCATATTAAGATTGCTAATACCAGAATTTGGAAAGATTGAAGGTCAGATGCAATTTGATATGTTTCATATTTACACAGTAGATGAACATACCTTTAAGGTTGTAAGAAACATGAGACAAATGCAGATCGGTAAAATTGAAGAGACTTTAGAAATTGAACATGAGCTAATAAATAAATTACCAAAAATTGAACTTTTATATTTAGCTGGAATATTTCATGATCTGGGTAAAGGTAAAGGAGGTGATCACTCTGAAATAGGCGAAAAAATTGTGAATCGGTTTTGTAAAAGGCTAAACTTTTCTGCTCATGATACAGAACTACTATGTTGGCTTGTTAAAAATCATCTTTTAATGTCGTCAATGTCTCAAAAATCTGATGTTCATGACCCTGAAACCACAAAGCATTTCATCGAAAAAGTAGACTCAATTGAAAAGCTTAATTATATATACATGCTTACAATAAATGATATTCGTGGAACTAATCCAAATTTATGGAATTCTTGGAAGCATGACTTATTAAAACAACTTTTTATGTCATCTCGTAAAAAATTAAATTTCGAAGAAGTGCAATCTAGTCAGTTTATTATTAAAGAAAGAAAATCAAAATCAGTAGAATCAATCTCTGAAAAAGAAAATTTATTATTAGAAAAAGTTTGGGGGCAATTATCAGATACGTATTTCTCAAAATATCAGGTAAAGCAACTAACAGATCAAGCAAAGACAATTGCTGACTCGGAAGGAAAAACTTCAATATTTATAAAGACTAGAAAAAACTTAATTGAGATATTTATTTTTACTTCAAACCAACCAGGACTATTCTTTAAAACTGTTCAAAGCTTCGAACAACTCTCAATTGAAACAATTGATTCAGATATTCATACAACAGATGATGGATTATATGCATTGAATACCTTTATATGTAAGCATAAAATCCTTGGCAGCAATCTAATACAAAGGGATATTCAAAACATTAAGAAAAAAATTACCTCTGTGATAACCTCTCAACCTAATAAATCATTTACAAAAGTAAGAGCAAAAAATAAAAAAATCTTTCAATATCGAACCAAGGTTCATATAACTAACAATACTGAAAAAAATAGAACAAACATAACATTAGAAACATTAGATAAACCTAATTTGCTTTCGAAAGTTGCAAAAATATTTTTAGACCAGGGGGTAAGTATTGATTCTGCAAGGATAACAACACTTGGTGAAAAAGTTGAAGATAATTTTACAGTTATCGATGAAAAGTCAAAATTAGCATTAAGCAAAAATAAAGCGCAGCTTTTACAAAAAAAATTTAAAAGTCTTTAAAACTACAATAAAAATTAAGACCTAATATAATAGCCATATGAAAAACTTCCCATTAATTGGCATTGGCATAACAACCTTAGGTAAAGCAGGTGCCACATTGGATGCTAACTTTCCATATATTTTGTTTCTAAATGGCGAAAATAAACTTGATAAGTATTTTAAAAAATTAAATGGCTTGATGGAAAATGATCTCATGCAAATAGATGATCCAAATTTGCTTGATATTGATGATGGAGACTTCAATAGCACTCTTAGAAACCTTGGAAAAAACAAAGCTTTGGTTTTATGTAGAATTTCTAATAATAAACCTATAAAAAACATTGAAGAGGCATACTTAAAGCTGCACTTAATCTCTTATAAGTTTTTTCTTCCAAATTCTTTAAATCTTGAGAATTTATTTGATAATTTAATAAATGTTGCATGGACTAATCAAGGGCCAGTAGAAATTGAAGAGATTGAAAAAGAAATTCTCCATTCTAAAAAAAATAATCAATCCCTTGAAATAAAATCGATTGATAAGTTCCCTCCTCTTACCGACTATATTGTTCCGCCTGGTGTTCGAATTGCTGATACCAGAAGAGTGAGGTTAGGCGCTTACCTAAGTGAAGGTACAACTGTAATGCATGAAGGTTTTGTTAATTTTAATGCCGGCACCTTGGGACCCGCAATGATTGAAGGAAGAATCTCTGCAGGAGTGGTTGTAGGAAAAAACTCTGATTTAGGTGGTGGATGCAGCACAATGGGAACACTATCAGGAGGCAATAATATTAAAATATCTATTGGTGAAAATTGTCTATTGGGAGCTAATTCAGGTTTAGGAATTCCAATTGGAGACAACTGTATTATAGAGGCTGGTCTATATATAACTGGCGGCTCAAAAGTTACTAAATTTTCTCAGGATAACGAACCTGACTCAATCGTAAAGGCGTCAGAACTAGCAGGCGAAGATAACTTATTATTTATTAGAAACTCTCAAAATGGAGTCATTGAAGCAAGAATTAATCCTAAATCTGTGGCCCTGAATGAAACTCTTCATAAAAATTAACAACTTATGTCAGCTTTAGAACTAGCTCAGTCACTTATAAAAATTAAATCAGTCTCTCCTAATGATGAAGGCTGTTTTGATCTAATAGAGGCACAACTTATTCCGCTAGGATTTGTAATCGAGAGAGTGCCAGAGCTGAACTGTGAGACATTGTTGGCAAAATTTGGAGACTCAGGAAAAGTATTTTGCTTCTTAGGCCATACAGACATCGTGCCGTCAGGCCCAGAGGAAGAATGGGCATCTCCACCCTTTGAAGCAAATATTGTAGATGGCGAACTCATTGGCAGAGGAGCAGCTGACATGAAAGGAAGTGTTGCTGTTTTTATTGAAGCCTTAAAAAAATTTTTGAAAGAACACCCAAAGCCTAATTTTCAAATTTGGATAATGCTAACCAGTAATGAAGAGGGTGAGCCTGAAGATGGAAAAATTGATACTTTAATTAATTCATTAACTGCTCAAAAAGAGTTTATTGACTATTGTTTGGTTGGTGAGGCAAGCTCATCTAAAACCGTTGGAGATGTTCTGAGGGTTGGCAGAAGAGGATCTTTAAGCGGCAATCTTAAATTAATTGGTAAGCAAGGCCACGTTGCATACCCACAAAAAGTCTTAAGTCCAATCTTGGAGGCTGGCCCCATAATAACTGAGCTTAAACATACAGAATGGGATAAAGGCAACAAATTTTTTGATCCAACCTCTTTTCAAATTTCAAACATAGAATCTGGAACCGGAGCTACAAATGTTGTGCCTAGAAACTTAACTATGCTGTTCAATTTTAGATTTTCTCCAGAATCAACATCAGAATCTTTACAAGAGAGATTTGTAAACATTCTTGAAAAATCAAAATGTGAATTTGAAATAGATTGGACATTAAGTGCGAATCCATACTTAACAGAAAAAACTGACTTTCTTTCTATGATCCAAACTGCTTTAAAAAAAATTAATGGTGAAGAAGCTGTTGTAAATAATGGTGGAGGTACATCAGATGGGAGATGGGTTTCACCTTCGGGCTCCGAAGTTATTGAACTTGGGCCGATAAACAAGACCATTCATCAAATTGACGAGAAGATATCTTTGGAAGATTTAGAAAAACTTCAAGAAATTTATCAACAAATTCTTATTGAAATCAATAATCTAGTACGCTAGCTATAATTATTCTTTTGCAGTTTTAATAACAAATGATAGCGCTATCAATGCAAAAGCTATGATCAAATAATACTGAATCATAAATTCAAAAATTGGTGAAATAGTCTCCAGTCCTCCATCAAGAGCCTCTCCTCCAAGTAATCCTGCAAGGACTCCCCCTATTGCGCTAGCTAGAAACCAAAGACCAAACATTTGACCCATATATCGTTTGGGGCCATATCGAGAAAAAGCTGACAAACCAATTGGAGATAAGGCAAGCTCACCCCACGTTTGAAAAAGATATGTTAATAAAAGCCACTGCATCCCAACCGGAGATGATTCAAGCGCAATATTGACAGCAATAATCATCACGAAAAAACTTAGGGCCATAAATAAAAGTCCAATTGCAAATTTTAATGGTAAAGATGGATCCAAGTTTTTTCTAGCCAATTGCGCCCAAATCCCAGCAAAAATAGGTGCAAACAGAACAACAATAACCGGATTTGCAAATTGAAGCCATCCAACTGGAATCTCATATCCAAGAATTGCCAAATTTGTATAATCTCTGGCAAAAATATTTAATGAGCCAGCAGATTGATCAAAACCAGACCAGAATGCTGCTGCACCGATAAAAAGCAAGAATAACAAAATTAAATTTTTTCTCTCAGTAGCATTTAGACCTGCAAATAGAAATAAATATACAAAATACAAACCAGCAATAATTGTAAGGAAGTAAGCAAATTGTTCGGCAAAAAATCTTGGATCAATGGTAAAAAATCCTAGCAGGCCTGCTCCAATGACTAAAAACATTCCTATTAGAGAAACTTTCAAATAATTTGTGTATTTTTTACGTTTCTCATCTGACATTTCGTTAGGATGCATTCCAGCATCTCCTAATAAATTTCGATGTTTAATGAACTGAATAACGCCAAAAGCCATTCCAATACCTGCTGCGCCAAAACCCCAATGCCATCCTATTTTTTCACCCAGCCATGAACATATTAGAAACCCAAGAGTAGAACCTATGTTGATTGACATGTAAAAAATTGTATATCCTGCGTCTCTTTTATCATCCTGGCCTTCATAGAGTTGACCAACAATTGTAGAAATGTTTCCTTTAAGTAGTCCGGTACCCAACACAACGAAAATTAGACCAAGAAAAAATGTCTGCTCAATAGGAATAGCAAGAGTAAAGTGACCAAGGGCAATAATTAAAGCCCCTATTAATACTGCTTTTTGGTGACCAAGTATGTTATCTGCGATCCACCCACCAGGAACGACCATGAAATAAACCATCCCAGAATAAATACCATAAATAGCTTGAGACTCAACTTGTGACCAACCAAGTCCTGGATTGAAGCCAGTAACAGCTCCAGTCATATACAAAACTAATAACGCTCTCATCCCGTAATAGGACATGCGCTCCCACATTTCAGTTAAAAACAAGGTTCTTAATCCAATCGGATGTCCAAAAAAAGTATTACTTGTATTCATATTATTTGAGGTATTATTTAATGAAATACTACAGCAATCTAATGGAAAAGACACCTTACGTTGGGCCCTTTCTTAGAATCATAGCTTCAGTCTATGACTTCTTTCTGCTGCTTGGAGTTTGGTTTCTAGTTGGCTCGATTGCGCTGTGGTTAAATGATGGAATTATTTTAAATCCTGCCCTAGGAAGTTTATTAGTATTTTTAAGTGGATGGGCTTTTTACTCATATTTTTGGATTAAAAGTGGTCAAACTCTTGGTATGCAAGTTTGGAAATTTAGAATTATTAATAATGCTGATGAAAACAAAGACAAAATAACTCTCAAGCAAACTTTTCTGAGATATACAGTCAATTGCGGAATGCTGGCTCTTCTTGGAATGCCGCTATTTCTAATATATGTAGACTCAAAAAAACTTGCTATAAACGATATTCTATCTAAAACGAAGCTAGAAAAAATCTAATTAAATTTTTTGAAATCTATAGGCTCCAATCCCAATTAAAATTGTTATTGGCAAAAGATATGCTATTGCCATCGGCAGTTGATAAGTCAGGAATGATGCAATACTTAAATCTTTTACTAAGTCATAAATAAATCCAATTGAGATGCCAAGAATGATATGACGACCAACCCCACTTGATCGTGTGCTATCAAACATCAGACTGCCTGCCAAAAAGATTATTGCAATAATTGATATTGGTAAGAATAGTTTTGCGTATATTAATGAATCGATTTTTTGCAGATCATTACCGGAAAAATATGTTTTCCTTAAAGACAACAAAGAATACAAAGAAGAATTTTCTAAAGTATTGCTTGATAGAAAAAAAGAAGAAGGAAAATAAAATATTTTTTGGGCATTTGAATCAGTTACATATAACTCGCCATTTTCTAAATTACCTTCAAAGTAATTTTCATAAGATCTAATTCGTTGCTGATTATCAAATTCTATAACTTGAATTGCTCGAACTTCTAGTTCATTTATTCGCTTGAGACCAATCAAATTTTTATCTGTTATTTCCCATTGAACTTCCTCACTGGAGTGAAAAGATTGATTAAGTAATTTAGATTTTTTTGACAGATCTAAAAACATCGTCTCATCAAAAAATATCAACATGAACGAAAAAATTATTGGTCCTAATCCTGATACAAGAACAATTTTTATAGGGGAAAATCCTGCTGATCTTAAAAATACTAGATTTCCCTGCTTAGTAAACATGGAGAGTGCAATCAAGGTACCAATTAACATTGAACTCTCCAGGTATTGCATACCTTTACTAGGTTGTTCATAAAGCAAGAGACTAAAAATTGTAAAAAAATCTTTCTCAGCAGATATATTTTCTAGCTCAAGAACAAGAGTTACTGAAAAATCAAGAAATAGCATTACAGTCCATACCATGGCTGAAATTATAAAACTCGTTTTTATAAGATGCCTGGAGTAAGTATTAAATATATTTTTCATGGTGAGCTAAGCCAAACTAAAAGAAAAAATATTAAAAAGATTATTACAACCGTTTTTATTCTTGAATTAAAAAGAAGATTCTTAAATGAGATTCTTCCATCTAACATAAATAGCAGGCCTCCAAAAGTTAAAAATATCAGATGAACAGGCCAAAGGAAGTAATAAAAGATATCAAAGTTATCTGAGTAACTCTCCCTAAATCCAACCAATGCACTTAGATAAAATATGTAAATTAATATACCAGTCACAAGACTGCCTTCTCTTCCTGCTCGAGGATTTTCTTTACCAAAAACAAAGCTAAGCAACATTAATGCTATGAGCATCAATGGTATGCTGACATTCCATTGATTCTGTATAAAATTAGATTGATTCTTGTAATCAAGCAATTTTAAGAGAGAAAGTGAATTACCCGAGGGTTGTTCCACTTCAAT
>CABXVU010000005.1 GCA_902515775.1 uncultured SAR86 cluster bacterium | reverse complement strand
CCAAACTATTTACGAAATATATCCTTGATTTACCCATGAGACTGAAATGGGGATGGAAAGATAGAAGGCTGACAATGGGTAATGCAGGAATAGCAAGATTAGTATTATCTTTAAGAGATAGAAATGTAGATATCTGGACTGAGACTTCAATGACAGATTTAATAGATGAAAATGGTTCAGTAATTGGCATCAAAGCTTCAAGAAATAATTCCGAAATTAATATCAAAGCCTCAAAGGGGGTAATTTTAGCTTCTGGTGGATTTGAGAAAGATCAAGAGCTCAGGGATAAGTATTTACCTCAACCTTCTAAAACTGAATGGAGCGCTGCAAATACATACAATACAGGAGATGCATTGAAAGCTGCTTTAAGACTTGGAGCAGATACTCATCAAATGGATACAGGATGGTGGTCAACGGTCATGAAGGTCCCTGGTCAAGATAAAGGTTGGTTATCAATGGTTGATAAATCAATGCCGGGTAATTTTACAGTTAATAAGAATGGCGAAAGATTTTCAAATGAATCTCAGAATTATGTAAGTTTTGTAAATGATATGTTTGAAAAATATGCTGAAGGAAATCCATGTGCGCCATGCTACATGATTTTTGATAGCACCTTTAGAAAGAATCGTCCATGCGGTCCTCTTCTTCAGAGCTCTATGCAACCTGACTCTGCTGTCCCAAAAGAGTGGTGGACACCATCATTTCTATCTAAGGGTGAAACTTTAGAAGAGCTGGCCGAAGTTGCTGGAATTGACATAGAGGGTCTTTTATCAACTCAAGCTAAAGTAAATGAATATGCTAAATCTGGAAAAGATCTTGATCTTCAGAGAGGTGACACAGCTTATGATAGATATTATGGTGATCCATCTGTCACACCAAATCCATGCCTAGCACCATTAGAGAAGGGCCCTTTTTATTGTATGGTCCTATATCCAGGAGAGATGGGTACTGCTGGAGGCTTAGTTATTGATACTCACGCCAGAGTCCTCAACAAAGATGGAAACGTCATACCTGGACTTTATGCCTGTGGTAATTGCTCTACAGCCTTGCTGCCAACTTATCCTGGTCCAGGATCAACTCTTGGGCCAGCTATGACATTTGGATACTTAGCTGCAAAAGATATAACTGGTTCAAATTTTTAATAAATGGACTTTTCTAATAAAACTGCACTAATAACTGGTGCAGGTCAGGGGGTTGGAGAGGGAATTGCAGTGGCTCTTGCTTCATATGGTGCTAATGTTAGTTTGATTGGCAGAACTTTATCTAAAGTTCAACGTGTTGCAGATGAGATAAATGATAATGGAGGATCAGCTATTGCAATTCAATGTGATGTAAAAGATAAAACTTCAATCGATAATTCAATATTATCAACAGTTTCACATTTTAAATCTTTAAATATATTGATTAATAATGCTCAAGAGGTACCACTAGGAAATTTATTAAATGTCTCTGATGAATCATTTCTTGATGGATGGAATTCTGGCCCTCTAGCTACCTTAAGATTTATGAAAGGATGTTATCCTCATCTTAAAGGAGATGGAAAGATTTTAAATCTAGCTAGCTCTTCAGCACTTAGACCCGATTCAGCTTCTTATGGAGCATACGCAGCTGTTAAGGAGGCTATACGGTCATTATCTAGAGCTGCGGCAGTAGAGTGGGGATCAGATAATATTTTAGTTAATTGTATTATGCCACTTGCAAAATCTTCTGGAATGGAATGGTGGATGAATGAAAATCCTGATGAGGCAAATGAATTTTTAAAAACCATCCCGGTTGGTAAAGTCGGTGATTGTAAAGATGATATTGGTGAGGCAGTTTGCCACTTATTGTCTGATGGAATGAATTACATAACAGGATCAACTATTATGATTGATGGTGGTCAAGCATACTTGAGATAATACCAAGATGGATAAATTACAAATATTAATTGATATTGAAGAAATTAAAAATCTTAAACATAGATATTTTAGGGCTATTGATATGGCAGATTTTGATTTGTTGGATCATGTTTTCGCAGATAATATTTCAATTGATTATCGGGGTGGGACATATAGATGGGAGTCAAAGGGAAAAGACACTATAAAAGAAAGTCTTAAACAAGCTTTTCATAATCAAGCTGCATCAATGCATACCGCTCATCATCCAGAGATAAAAATTCTTTCTGAGACAGAAGCGACAGGTAAATGGTATTTGCAGGATATTTTCTATAATTTTGATATGGACAGCGTTACACAAGGAACTGCATTATATGAGGATAAATATATCAAGATAGAAAATAATTGGTTAATACTTCATTCCGAATATGATCGAATATGGGAATGCGTATCACCAATAAATCCTGAGGATAAATTTACAACAATCATGTTAAAGGAAAAAGGAATTCAAAAATAGGAATTAAAAATGAAAGAAAAAGTTCAATCTGCTCTAGATAATTATGTGCTTGCATATACAAATAATGACAAATCTTTATTTAGAAGTTTGTGGGATGATCAGGCAATATTTGAAGACCCAGTAGGAGCTGATCCCTGCATTGGAATAGAAGCTATTTGTGAATTTTGGGATTTTGGTCATGCTAGCGGTATGGAAATAACACCTAAAAATGTTGAAACTGTTATTTGTTCTAATGAGGGTATCTTAAAAGCAACTATGGAAGTTAGGAATACCAATGAAAATACCGGAATGGATATTTCAATTGTTGATCATTTTGTTATCAATAAAGAGGGCAAGATTACAAGTGGAAGAGCATTCTGGGATGAGTCATCAATCTTTAACCCTTCCGATTTAAATTCATTTGACATTAATGTTGATGAATTTAAAGACAGAGAGTAGATATTTCATCGCTGATGAAACTTAGCGTTAATCTAAATAAGATTGCACTTCTCAGAAACTCTCGTGGCAATAACGTTCCATCATTAACAGAATATGCTAATTTAGCTATTAGCCTTGGTGTAGATGGTTTAACTCTCCACCCAAGACCTGATCATCGTCATGCCACATCTGATGATGCATTAGAGGTTTCAAAAATCTGTAAAGATAGTAATCTTGAGTTTAATTTAGAGGGCAATCCTTTTTCTTTGCCAGAGCAAGATTTTCTTGGTTTCAAACAATTATGCAATTTAGCTCAACCACATCAAATAACTCTAGTGCCTGATAGTCTTGACCAAGTGACCTCTGATCATGGATGGCAACCTGGCTACTTGGATAATAAATTAAGTGAATTTGTAGAAGAAATTAAATCTTCTAATTCGAGAATCAGTTTATTTATAGATGCTCATCCCAAGTCAGTTGAGTATGCTGCTAATATAGGTTTTGATAGAGTTGAAATTTATACAGGGCCATTTGCTTATTATTTAGAGTCAAATAACGTGGATAAACTCAATCAAGTGAAAAAAAATATAACTGATTGTATTGCAACCGCAAATGATCATGACATGGGAGTTAATGCTGGCCATGATTTAAATCTAGTAAATCTCCCTCAATTAAAAGAATGCGGTATTATTGATGAAGTTTCTATTGGCCATGCAATTATGACTGATGCGTTGAAATTTGGCTTTAGCGATACCATAATGAAATATATCAAATTGATAAGGAATCACTAATGTCTATAGAAGAAAAAATTAAAGAGCAAATAAAAGAAAACAAAATTCTACTGTATATGAAAGGATCGCCATATGAACCAAAATGCGGATTCTCAGCAAAAACCGTTCAAGCATTAATTGATTGTGGAGCAGAATTTTCCTATGTTGATATTTTAGATAATCAAGATATTAGACAAACGTTACCATCTATATCTGATTGGCCAACATTCCCTCAACTTTTTGTAAAAGGGGAATTAATTGGTGGTTGCGATATAGTTACTGAAATGCATGAGGAAGGAGAGCTACAAGCAATTATTAAATAGGCAGCTTCCTAAAACTTACCCGAAGTCCTTTAGCATCGCCTTTAATTCAAGGCTATGTTGCTCCTCTTCTCCAATCATACTTCTTGCATATTCTTCTAGATATACAGATGCGTCCTCAACAGTTGATAAGAGTTTTTTATATAAACTCAATGCATGAAGTTCATGTTCCATGCCTTCTTCTAAAATATCCTTTATTGAATGTCTATGTGTCTCAACAATTTTGGCAACTTTAAGACTTGGGTGTCCATCTAAACCGACCAATAGCTCACCAGCTTGTTGGGCGTGAACCATTGATTCTGTTGCTTGTTCTTTAAGAAATGTAACGATAGGGATCCTATAAGGCCCGCTTACCATCAATGAAGAGTGCGTATAGCGAACTACACCGGCTAATTCGTACTCCATGATTTCATTTAAAATATCACATACTTCTTTAGTTTTTAATTCTTTCATAATTTTTAATTTGTTTTTAAGTACATAAAATATATTATGTTTTATATTACATGTAAAGCATTGATTTAAGGTATTTTTTTAATGATAATCATTCTTACTCTAGTATTAATTCTCATTTATGAAATCATAGAAACATGCAAATAATTAGAGGTGACGATTATCAATCATGGGTTTATGCACATCATGATGATTTAATAGTTGTTGATCCGTGGCTTACAAATAAACAGGTTTTTCCGGGATTGAACTGGTTATTACACCGTAGCGCTTTGCAGGAGTCATACTTAGTAAAAAATAATTTAATAAATAAAGTGACTCACATAATTATTACAGCTCATTTTTCTGATCATTTAGACTTAGATTCTTTAAATCAATTTGATAAAGACATTCACATATACACCACTCATGAAGCGTCAAAAGTTTTAATTAAAAATGGATTTAAAAATGTGACCATAGTTAAAATTAACCAATCTTATGAGTTAGGATCATTAAGATTACGAATCTATCAAGCGGGGAAACCTTATCACTCGACCACATTTGCTTATTCACTAGAGGATGGAAATGCCAAGGTATTTCATGAATCTCACATGTTCAATAAAAACTTAGTAATTGAAGATATCGACGCTTGTATTATGACAATTGATAAGGTTAAGGTTTTTGGAATCGTTCAAGTTTCTATGGATATAGAACAAGCAAAATCGGCACAATTAGCCTTAAATGCAAAATACTTTATACCAACAGGAATTGCTCCAAGCAGAACAAAAGGTCTTATAAGCTATATTCTAAGTATTAAGGAGTTTGATTCAGGGAATGATCTATTACCTGCAGTCTGCAGACAGGTTGGCGATACTCTTAGTATTTAATTTTTAATGAAACTATCATAATCATTAATAATTTTACAAAATACTTGAGCTGTGACTTCGGCATCATATGCAGCACTATGAGCTTCATCATTGTCGTAAGATATATCCAATTCTTTGCATACTCTTGCAAGAACAGTTTGCTTGGTAGCTAACACACCTAAACTTACAGTATCTATTAATGAAAAGGGATGGAAAGGAGATTTCTTAATATTATTCCTATGACATGCCTCAAAAAGAAAACTATGATCAAAAAAGGCATTATGACCTACCAAAATTGCTCTTGAGCACTCATATTTTGATTTTTGCTTATTAATTATTTTAAAGGATTCTTTGAGAGCGTGCTCCTCCTCCACAGCTAATCTTAATGGATGATTTAAATCTAATCGAAGAAATTCTAAGGCTTCCTTTTCTACCTCAAGTCCCTCAAAAGGTTTAATGTGATATCTATACGAATCGCCCAATATTAATTTAGAATCGTCTTCATCAATTAATTGAATTGCTATTTCTAAAATTGCATTTCTTTTTGAATTAAAACCACCAGTTTCAAGATCAACAATAACAGGAAGAAATTTTCTAAATCTATCTTTTAACATTTAAGCCCCTTATTATGCTCATATAATATAAACGATAATCTCATATAAATATGATTTTTAGAGACATAACTGACACAAAGTTTAAAGGTATTGAAATATCTTCTTATCATGAGTTTGATCACGAGAAAGTTTATTATTATGAAGATGACAATACTGGCATAAAGTCTCTTGTAGCTATTCACGATTCCTCAAAAGGCCCAGCAATTGGTGGGTGTAGATTCAAGGAATATGATTCATTTGAGCAAGGTTTAAATGATGTATTGCGTTTGTCTCGAGGTATGACTCATAAAAATAATGTTGCTCAAATTCCATTTGGTGGTGGCAAAGCTATTATTTTTCAAGAATCTCACAAATCAGATCATCTATTAAGATCATATGCCAATTTCTTAAATCTTTTAGAGGGTCAATACATATCTGCCGAAGACATTGGTATTTCACTGGAGGATATAAGATTCATTAAAAAATATACCGAATTTGTTTTTGATAATATTGATCCTGGACCATATACAGCAAAAGGTATTTATTATGTAATAAAGGAAGCAATTAATTTTTGTTTTTCACAGCCATTAACTGATAAAAAAATTTCTATTCAAGGAGCTGGAAGTGTAGGGATGCATCTTGCAGAGCATCTAGCCAATGATGGAGCTAATGTTTTTATTTCCGATATTGATAAATCAAAACTTGAAAACATCGATAATCCTAACATTAATCCTATTGATGATGCATTTTCACTTGAATGTGATGTATTTTCTCCTTGCGCATTAGGAGCTATATTCAATAAGTCATCTATTAAAAGTTTAAATTGTAAAATTATCGCTGGCGGTGCAAATAATCAACTCCAAGATTTGTCTATAGCTAACGCCCTTCATAATAGGGGCATAATATATATACCTGATATTTTAATAAACTCTGGGGGAGCTATAGGTTTGACTAAAGACTTAATGAAAAGGAATGAAGTTGAAACTGAATCAGATTTAATGAATATTGCTTACAGGGTTAGAGAAGCCTTGACTGAATCTCAAGAAAAATCAATTAGTCTTCAAGATACAATAAGAGAACTAATTATCTAAATTATTCAGCAATCCCTAACTTTCTTTGTAATTTAGTATTCGAAGTTGTGTATCCAAATGGGACTCTTTCTCCTGGAAAAATCCTTTGATAGGCCTTTTGGACTGCTAAGGTAGTTTCATGAAAGCCGCATAAAATTAAATCTAGTTTTCCTGGATAATCATTGATATCTCCAACGGCAAAAATTCCATCTCTGTTTGTTTCAAAGTTTTCAGTATTAACAGATATTTTTTTTGATTCGAGTTCTAACTCCCACTCAAGGATAGGACCTAATTTTTTATTTAATCCAAATAGAAACAATAATTCATCTGCTTCATGGGTTACAGATTCTTTGGTATCAAAGTTTTTTAAAATAACTCCATTCACCTTATCATCACCTTTTATTTCTTGAATTTGATAAGGAGTTAGAAGATTAACCTCACCAGATTTCACAAGTTCTCTCATTTGAGCCTCAGTATGTTGAGCTCCTCTAAACTGATCTCTTCTATGTATTAGATTTACAGACTTAGCTGTTTTGGCTAATTCAACTGTCCAATCCAATGCTGAATCGCCACCACCAAAAATAAATAAGTTTTTATCTTTATATTGATCTATAGATTTAACAGCGTAGCTCACACCTTTGCCTAGAAATTTGTCAGGATCCTCTATATTCGGAGGTCTTCTTGGCTCAAATGAACCAGCCCCAGCTGCAATGAATATATTTTTTGTAGTGCATTCAACTCCTTCATTAGTTCTCACCAACCAAGTCGATATATCATTTGATGATGACACAGACTCGATCGATTCAACTCTTTGAGAAAGATGAAGATCATATTCAAATGGTTTAATTTGCTCTACCAAAGCATCTACATGCTCTTGCGCTGTTTGGGATGGAACTCCTGGTATATCGTATATAGGCTTTTCTGGATAGAGTTCGGAGCATTGCCCACCAACTTTGTCTAAGTTATCAATCAGGGTACATTTTAGTCCTAAAAGACCAGCCTCAAAAACAGTAAATAATCCTACTGGACCTGCACCAATTACTAAAATATCAGTTTCAATTTTCATTTAATTTTCTGTCCTGGTTGTGCTCCTGAATCAGGAGATAATACAAATATACCGCCTTCAGAATCGCTGGCTGCAAGAATCATGCCTTCAGAAATACCAAATTTCATTTTTCTTGGAGCTAGGTTGTATACCATTACCACTAATTTATCTATCAAATCAGAAGGCTTATATACAGATTTTATACCAGCAAAGACACTTTTTGTTCCTAAATCTCCAAGATCAAGCTTTATTGCTAAAAGTTTATCTGCGCCTTCAACATGAGAAGCCTCCTCAATCCTAGCAACTCTTAAATCAACCTTCATAAAGTCATCAATCTGAATAATATTATTTTCTTCTTCTTTCATTATTTTTTCCTGTTTATAGAAATCCTTTATATCAATCGGCTCGACTCTAGAGATAATTGGTTTGAAGTCATCAATCTCCCAATCTATCATTTTATCCTCAAGATTATCAATGCTAAAGCTATTAATTTTTAACATCTTAAGCATTTGACAACATAAATTTGGCATTATCGGAGCGAGCAATATACAAAGATTTTTAAATACGTTTAATGCAGTTGATGCTATAACTATTGCGTCTTTTTGATCTATTTTCCAAGGCGTATTTTCATTAATAAACTTGTTTGTATTATCAGCTATCTGCATGATGAGTTTTACTGCTTTAGAAAACTCTTTATTTTCGTAATGATCAAGGATTTTATCCATATCTTTCATACAGGCTGATAGATATTCTTCATTAACTGATTTAGATAGATGATTGTTATTTTTTGAAATGAATGGAGCAGAGCGACTAAAAATATTTGAAAATTTTCCAACTAAATCAGAGTTTATTTTTTGAGCTAGATCCTCTAGATTTAAATCAAGATCTTCAATTTTTGAATTAAGTTTACTGGCGAAATAATATCTTAATAATTCTGGGTCGCATACATCAGCAAATTGATCTGCTGTAATAAATGTCCCCTTTGATTTAGACATCTTTTCTCCATTAACACTAACAAAGCCATGAACATGAATACTATTAGGAAGTTTATAATTTGAATTATCTAAAAGAGCTGGCCAAAATAAACCATGAAAATAGGTAATATCCTTACCTATAAAATGATGAATCTCATATTCTGAATTTTTGCCCCATAGCTTATCAATACTTAAATTATTTTTTTTGGCCCAATTTTTTGCTGATGCTATGTATCCGATTGGAGCATCAACCCATACATAAAAATATTTATCTGATTCATCTGGAATTTTAAAACCAAAGTAGGGAGCATCACGAGAGATATCCCAACTCCTTAAATCGCCTTCAAGCCATTCTGAGAGCTTGCCAACAACTGAATTCTGAATAGAAGAAGTTTTTAAAAACTTTTTAAGATTAGATTTAGATTTTTTAAGATCAAAGAAAATATGTTCTGATATTTTTGTACTTGGCGTGCTGCCAGTTAGCGACGATTTTGGATTAATTAGTTCTGTAGCAGAATACGTAGCTCCACATGAATCACAACCATCTCCATATTGATCCTTGGCACCACATTTTGGACATTCACCAATGACATATCTATCTGCAAGAAACATCTTCTTTTCTTCATCAAAGCATTGCTCGATATCTTCCTTGTAAATTAAACCCGCATCTTTTGCAGCAAGATAAATTTCCGACACTAAGCCTTCGTTCTCACTTGAATGAGTAGAGTGATAATTTGTATATTTAATTCCAAATTTTTCTAAAGAATTCATATGATCCTTTTTCATTTGATCAATGAAATCAATTGGTTTTATTTGCATTTCGTCTGCTTTCATCATGATAGGGGCACCATGTGCATCATCAGCGCAAAAGCTTAGAACTTCATGATTAGAGTTGCGCATAAATCTAGTCCAAATATCGGTTTGGATATGCTCTAAAATATGCCCGATATGAATTTCACCATTTGCATAGGGCAATGCATTTGTAACGATAATTTTTCTTTTTTTATTTATTATTAGGACCTAATTTATCTTTTAATCGAGTATTATAAGTCAAAACATTCTATCAATGGGTATCAAGCAAATAATTGCTATTGCATCAGCAAAAGGTGGTGTAGGCAAGTCTACTATATGTGCAAATCTTGCTTTGCAATTTTCCAGAGACTATAAAGTTGGAATATTAGATGCAGACATCTATGGTCCAAATCAGCAAATTATATTCAATGTTGCAAATCAAAAACCAATAGTTAAAACTATTGGTGAAAAAAAGATATTTTTACCAATTGAAGTTGATAATATTTTATTGAACAGTATGGGGTTAGTCATTGATCCAGCTAAAGCTGCCATGTGGCGAGGGCCAATGTTAAGTAAGGCAATTAAACAACTAAAGAATTCGACTCAATGGGGAAATCTCGACTACTTGTTTGTTGATATGCCCCCAGGTACTGGAGATGCATATTTAACTGTTGCTTCTGACATAGAACCTCATTACGCAATACTGATAACCTCAATGAGTAAGCTTGCAGTTCACGATACTAAAAAGTCAAAAACTATGTTTGATAGATTAAAAATTCCTGTGTTAGGCATCATAGATAATATGTCATATTCAATTTGTCCAAATACTCATGAGCACATTAATGATTTTATGTTAGTCAATCTGGAGAAAGAAATTGGCTGCGATCTCTTAGGCTCTATTCCTAGGCATAAAGATTTAACAGATTTTAATTCAAGTAAAAAAAATAATTTGCTCGAACCAATTTATTATAAATTAAAGAAATTATCATGAGCTTTCAAAGATTTTTATATTTTTCAGTTGCGTTGGTTTTTTTTAGTTTAGATATTTCAGCAACTCAAGATCCATTTGAGGATTTAAATCGGAAGATTTGGGCTTTTAATGAATCTTTGGATGATAACTTTGCCAAACCAACCGCAGAAATTTATACAAATATAACACCTGATTTTATTGAAATCGGAATAACAAATTTCTTTAGAAACATTAATGAGCTTGATAATACTGCAAATCAGTTACTGCAAGGCAAACCTATGTATGCAATGAACGATTTTGCACGTTTCGTTATTAATACTTCGGTCGGAGTATTGGGTTTTATTGATGTGGCATCAAAAATGGGCTTAGAGAGACACGATGAGGATTTTGGCCAAACATTGGGTTCTTGGGGGGTTAGTAAAGGACCGTTTTTAATGATACCCCTTTATGGACCATCCACACCTAGAAGCCTTGCAGGGAGAAGTGTAAGCTCTGTATTATCCGGCACTTTTGCCATTGAAGAAACAGATGTCAGAATAGGGGTCACGGCCCTTGATGCATTAGAAACTAGGGCTAGGTATTTAGAAGTAGAAACACTGATCGTTGGTGATCGATACTCGTTTATAAGAGACTCTTACATGCAATATTTAGATTTTGAGTCTAGTGATGGAGAGAATCAATCAGATGATTTTGTTGATGATATGGATGATTTTTTATTAGATTGAACTCAAACCATAGAAATTAATTCATCTTTTGTAATCTCTAAATTTTTTTCTTGGATAGTTTTAAGAATCAGTGTTCTAAATGATTTAGCATTCTTTAATCCTCTATTTAAACCAAAAATGTGCTTTAGTGTCCTTGAATATGGCTGACCTTTATTAGCTTGATCTAAGCAGTAATCAAGATATTGACTAAGGATCACTTTTCTATCCTTTCCCATGTCAGAGTCATTAAATATCTTAGAATCAACATTGCTTACTATCATTGGATTGTCATATGGGCTTCTACCAAGCATAACTCCGTCAACTTTTTTTAAATGCTTAATCGATTCATCGACGTCTTTTATTCCTCCATTTATAACAATTTCAAGTTCAGGAAATTCATTAACAAGCTGATAAACATTTTCATATTTTAAAGGAGGAATCTGCCTATTTTGTCTTGGTGTTAAGCCCTTTAAGATTGCAACCCTTGCATGAACTATTAGTGTTTTAAGTTTTGGATTAATAATTTTTGAAACAAAATTATTTAAAAAATCAATATCATCTCTCTCATTCACTCCGATTCTGCACTTAACCGTTATTGGAATTGATACAACTTCTTGCATTGCTTTTATACAATCATTTACAAGTTCTGGATCTTGCATAAGGCACGCTCCAAAGGAGCCTTTTTGCACTCTCTCAGATGGGCAGCCAACGTTTAAATTAATTTCATCATAACCAAGACTGGAGCAAATTTTTGCACATTCAGCCAAATCGTATGGATCAGAGCCACCTAATTGCACTGCAACTGGATGCTCAATTTGACTATTAAAATTCAATTGCTCTAAGCATTTACCATGAATAATAGCTCCAGTTGTAACCATTTCTGTATAAAGAAATGATCTTTTTGTTATTAATCTAAATAAATATCGATCATGTATATCAGTACATTGCATCATTGGAGCAATGCAAAACCTATGATTTGATGATATCAATTTATAAGAAAGTAATAACTGCTATAAATCCAACAATACTTAGCACAATGGTATAAGGCAAAGCCATTATTACCATTCTCATGTAAGAGAGGTTGATAAGTGGTGCTAATGAAGACGTCAGTAGAAACAGAAATGCTGCTTGCCCATTAGGCGTTGCAATACTAGGAATATTTGTTCCAGTATTAATAGCAATTGCTAATTTATCAAATTGAGCTCGAGAGATAATATTCATATCTAATGCATCTTTAATTTCGTTTATATAAATCGTTGCAACAAATACGTTGTCGCTGATAGCTGAAAGTACTCCATTTGCTATAAAGAAAATTGGGGCTTGACTACTAGTTTCTTGCGCTAACACATAAGAAATTATTGGCGTGAATAATTCTTGATCAGCTATAACACTTACAACTCCAAAAAATACAACTAATAATGCTGTAAAAGGGAGAGCTTCTTTAAAAGCATCACCTAGATCATGCTCGTGTGTAATTCCTTTAAATGAAGTTAATAGTATTATCACTCCTAAACCAATAATCCCAACCGCAGCTAAGTGAAGAGCAAGCGCTATAATTAAAAATACGCCAACTAACATTTCTACATATAACTCCATGTTGGATAATTCGGTTCTTTGAGAAATTTCATAATCGTTATAATCATGAAATATATTTTTAATCTTTTCTGGTAGTTGGTTTCCAAAACCACATAAATGTAGTTTTTCAATTCCATAACAAGTGATCATTCCCGCTATAAATACAGGAACTGTTATTGGAGACATTTTGACCATAAATTCAATGAATTCCCAGCCCGCAACGTTTGCAATCAATAAATTTTGAGGCTCGCCAACGATAGTACATACTCCTCCCAGTGCAGTTCCAACTACACCATGCATAATTAGGTCCCTCAAAAAAGCTTTAAAATTTTCTAAATCCTCTATTCCAGTTGAAGACAGCAAGGAGTTATCATAATAATCGTGATCACCAGATGAAAACTCTTTTCCTGCGCTAGCAAGGTGGAAGATTCTATAAAAACCTACAGCAACAGCAATCAAAACTGCTGTTACAGTTAAGGCATCTAAAAAAGCTGATAAAAAAGCTGATACAAAACAAAACATCAAAGAGAGCTTTATCTTTGATTGAATTGTAAGAAGTAATTTTGTAAAAATCGTAAGCATCAAATTTTTCATAAAATAGATGCCAGCTACCATAAAGACTAATAATAAAATTACTTCAAGATTATGTTCAATTTCATATAACAATGTGTAAGGAGTTGTTAATCCTAAAAAAAGTGCTTGAATTGTAATTAACCCACCAGGTTGAAGTGGGTAACACTTAAGCGCTAGAGCAAGCGTGAAAATGAATTCTAATAGAATCATCCAGCCCACTATGAACGTTGCTTTTATTCCTACAGAACTCAATACAAATAAAGTAATAGGATTAATTATTAAAAAAGCTATGATGGTATTCTTATACCAATCAGGTGAGTCACCTAGGAACATTTTGTATAAATTATTCACCATCTTTAAAATCCTTAATATATGGAATTAATTAGAACACTTCATAAACAAATAAATGAAGATGCCAATCTTATTATATTTTGTGAAAGTAAAATTTTATACGATCAGAAAGAAAATTCTTTTATTTTTAAATTAAAAGATTTAAATTCAAAATTACTAAATGGACCTTATCTGGCTATAGCAGAAGGAGAAAATAACTATTTTTATTCATTAGAGATAAGCTCAAGTGAAAAAATTTTAGGGATTTTTATGGACCCTGAAACAACTAACTTTGTTGATTTGATCAACATAATAGCTTTTCTTGATTCTGATAATTTTTTATTAGCATCAAGAGCTTCAATATTAAATAATTGGAACCTTAATAATTCCTATTGCAGCTATTGTGGAAAAATTAACAAATTTGATCTGAAGGAGGGAGTTTTTAGGTGTGAATGTAAAAAATTATTGAACTATCCTGTAATTTCGCCTTGCATCATAACGTTAATACATGATGAGGAAAGAATTTTGCTAGGCAGAAGCAAATTTTTTCCACCTAATATGTATAGCACCTTAGCAGGTTTTATTGAAGCTGGAGAAAACGCAGAGCAAGCACTAAAAAGAGAAGTAGCTGAGGAAGTTAATATCAAGGTTTCGTCTATTGAGTATCATTCCTCTCAATCATGGCCATTTCCATCTCAACTTATGCTGGGCTATAAATGTAAATATAAAAGCGGAGAAATTATTTTAAATGATAATGAATTAGAGGATGCTAAATGGTTCAATATTAGCGATTTACCTAATACTCCACCTAAGACTTCAATTTCTGGAAAACTTATTCACTCTTATATCGAGGATCATTTAAAGCCCTAATCGGCTTAACAGTTGTCTTTGGGGCTGGTGACGGTGATGGAACTGAAGGTGATGATGTGGATGGATCTGGTGCTGAAGGAGCAGTAGATTTTTTATCTAATTTATTTCCATCAACCTCCTTAGTATTATTATTGCCATTCTTAGGTTTTTTAGGCTCATTAATACTTTGCTGTGATTTCTTTGGAGGTATTACTATTGGTTTTGAAGTTTTTTTATTGCTTCTTTGTTTTTGATTTGGATTTTTGCCTCTTGCACGATTGAGATTAGATCTAGAATTTCTATTATTCTGACTATTTTGATTTCTATTTCTATTATTTGTAGATTGAACTTTTTTAAACTTTCTTGATTTTTTATTCTTATTAATCTTTTTATTTTTAGTCTTTAAAGAATCGAAAAAAATAGATAGGGTAAGGATAGACTTAATAAATGCAAAAAATCCATTTTTAGTCTTTGGCATTCGAGGAGGGACAGATACTTTGACTAATGGCTTTAAAGCTCTTTTAGACGTATTAGAATCTCGCCAATCCATTGATGGTTCAGGACTATTTGGAGTCATATCATATGAAAATAATTTTTTACCAGCGGCAGCTTTAACTCTTGCTACTTTGTAATAAGGTCTAGATTTATATGGATCAGCAATTATCAAGATATTTACTTGATAGCTATTTTCAATAGCAATGATGTCTCTTCTTTTTTCATTTAATAAATAACTTGAAACATCTGCTGGGACGTAAACATGTATTTCTCCAGTATTCTCTTTTGCCGCATCTTCGCTGATTATTCTCAAAATTGATTGACCCAGAGAGCGCGCTCCTCGGACTTGAACATGTTGTATATCATAAGTTTCTTCCAATGACGGCCTAAGTCTTTGTCTTGATAGCTCTAACAAACCAAATCTGGATATGCCAGCAATCTGAATTCTGGCTCGATCGGATTGAACTGCTGATCTGAATGTATTTTCAACCTTTTGTTGATTTTTCTCATCTTGCATATCTATAAAATCAATAACTATAAGGCCTCCTAAATCTCTCAGTCTAAGTTGTCTTGCAACCTCCTTAGCTGCCTCCATATTTGTTGCAAAAGCTGTTGATTCTATATCCTTTCCTTTTGTTGATCGTGCCGAGTTTACATCAATAGACACCATAGCCTCGGTAGGATCTATGACAATAGATCCGCCAGATGGTAATGATATTTCCCTTTGAAAAGCTAATTCAATTTGACTTTCTATTTGATATCTATTGAACAATGGTATTTCTTCATTGTAATAAATTACTTTATCTGCATGATCCGGGATAACAGATTTTGCAAAATCTAAAGCTTCGGTATGCACTGACTCATCATCAATAAGAATTTCTTGTATATCATCTCTAAAATAATCTCTAAATACTCTCAAAATTAGCTTATCGTCTTTATAAATCAAGCTTGGACTTGGTGCATCAGTAACTGAGGATTTAATTTGCTCCCACAAATTCATTAAATAGTCTAAATCCCATTTTAATTCTTCGGTAGATCGTCCAAGTCCAGCTGTTCTTACAATAACACTCATGCCATCAGGAATTTGCAAAGAATTTAAAGCATTTTTAATTTCATCTCTTTCCTCACCTGAGATTCTTCTAGAGACACCCCCAGATTTTTCAGAATTTGGGATCAAAACTATAAATCGTCCTGCAAGTGATATTTGGTTAGATAGAGCTGCGCCTTTAGTGCCCCTTTCTTCTTTTAAAACTTGTATAAGAATCTGGTTGCCTTCTTTGAGAATACATTTTCTTTTTCCTTCAGAATCTTTTTCAAAAAACTCATTTGATAATTCTTTTAATGGAAGGAATCCGTGTCTTTCACTTCCAAAATCAACAAAGGCAGCATCTAGACTTGTTTCAACTCTAGAAACAGTGGCTTTAAATATGCTGCCTTTATATAGCGATTGATTATTAAATTCATTGTCAAGGTCAAAGAGTTTTGCTCCGTCAACTAATGCAACACGAAGCTCATTTGAATATGAACAATTAATTAGAATTCTTTTCATTTTTTTCTCCGATACAGAGAAAGCGAATAGCACTGATGCTTATTGAGTTATCAGAGTCTTATCCCGTGGAGCTCTTTAAACTGACCTCACCTATATTTGTGAAGATTTTAAAACTTGTCTTATTCTTTAAGCACCCTTGTGCTTTGCTATCTTTCTCTACGCTGCCTTACAGCTATTTTAATTAATAATTATTGATTCTTTTCAATAAATTTTCACTAGTAACTTTTTGTATATAAACTAGTATTTTTCGATATTCTACATCAATGAGTGATAAAAACCTAAAAATTGGCAATGATCATGTTGGAAGACGCATTGATAACTTTCTAATAAACTTTTTTAAGGATTTACCTAAATCAAAAATATATAGCATGCTAAGAAAAGGGGAAATCAGAGTAAATTCTGGTCGGATTAAACCTTTATATAAGTTAAAGATCAATGATGAAATAAGAATACCTCCATATTTAATTGATTTTAAAAATAAAGAACCTAATCTAAAGATTCCACCTTCAAGAATTCAAGAATTTATAAAATCAATTATTTATCAAAATGATGACTATAT
Source organism: uncultured SAR86 cluster bacterium (assembly GCA_902515775.1). Lineage (GTDB taxonomy): Bacteria > Pseudomonadota > Gammaproteobacteria > Magnimaribacterales > D2472 > D2472. Next base: position 56,078 of record CABXVU010000005.1, on the reverse strand, counting down.
TTTAGTTAACAAAGATTCTGAATTAAGTGTTCATTCTGGAACAAAAAATCAATTTGGTCTTATAGATATTGCTAGGGCTTATTTTCCATTACTAGATATTGATCTATGTCATCGAATTGATAAATCTACTTCTGGATGTGTTTTAATGGCAAAAAATAAATTATTTTTAAGACACATTAACAAACAACTTAAGTCTAATAAAGTAAAGAAAAAATATGAAGCTATTTTATTTGGGGTCCTTCCTAAAGATATAAAGGTAAAATCAAAGCTTGACACATCGACAAAAGATTTAAATCATAAAGTCTCCGAATCAAATGATGGCAAAGAAGCAATATCAACTTTTAAAATTATAAAAAAATTTACATCATTTACTCATGTTGAGGTTTTTATAAGTACTGGCAGAATGCATCAGATTAGAGTTCAGAGCTCAAATCTTAACCATCCAATAGTAAATGATAAGAAATATGGTTTATTTGATATAAATAAATTTATATTCACCAAGACATCAATTGATCGTCTCGCTCTGCATGCTGCCTCAATTTCCTTTAAAGATATAAATAACCAAGTTGTTTGCTATGAAGCACCAAAAAACCATGAATTTGATATACTGCTCAATGAAGTAAGTAATTTAACTATTAAATCTTAATTTAATCTGATAGGATGCTTTTTTTAAAATATTATGGCAGTACAAAAAAGTAAAAAGACTAGATCAAAACGAGGAATGATCCGCTCTCATGATCATCTTAAAGATCTTACTTTATCTACTGATCCTGTTTCTGGAGAGAGACATCTTCGTCATCAAATGACCGCAGACGGTTTTTATAAGGGCAGACTTATTAAAGATTTAAGGAAGCCAGTTAAAGAAGAAGAGGATAACTCAACACAAGACTAAGAATGTCTTTTTCAGCTTTTTTAGCGTTTCCTGGTCAAGGCTCCCAACATTTATCTATGCTGTCAAAAGGTGGTATTTCTGAGATTGCTCTTTCAAGCGAATATTCTCATGCTTTGGAGTGTTGTAGTGATTTGATATCTCACGATGTTTTTAAATTAATTGAGGAGGGGCCTGAAGAACTAATAAATAGGACTTCTATAACTCAGCCTATACTAGTCCTATGTTCATATCTCCATTTCAATAAGTTAGTTAACACAGTCAATATAACCCCAACATATCTGGCTGGACACTCTTTGGGTGAATATTCTGCTTTGGTTGCAGCAAATTCAATATCAATTACTGAAGCTTTAAAATTAGTAAAAAAAAGAGGAGAGTTGATGGAGTCAGCTCCAAATGGTTCCATGTCAGCAATCATAGGTCTTGATAATGATGTTATTGATGAGATTTGCTTAATTGCATCTAATGGAGATAACTCGCATGTTCAATGTGCAAATTTAAACTCTCCAAATCAAACGGTAATTTCTGGTCATGATGACGCGGTTGAAAGAGCTCAAGATCTTTGTATTGCAAAAGGTGCAAAACGTGCCATAAAACTAAAAGTTAGCATTGCATCTCACAGCAAGCTTATGTTATCGGCAGCAGATGAATTTCAAAAAATTCTAGAATCTGTAATATTTCAAATGCCAGAGATAAATATTATCCATAATGTATCAGTGAATTCATCAACTTCATATAAAGATATTCCATCTTTACTTGTTTCACAATTGCACTCACCAGTTAGGTGGGTAGAAACATGTAATTTTATTTCTAAATTAAATCTACCAATAATTGAATGTGGTCCTGGAAATGTTTTGTCTGGTTTATTTAAGGGAAATAAGCTTAAAAATTATTTTTCTGTAATTGATGAAGAATTTTATGAGAAGATTGTTAGTTATGGATAAAAAAATAGTCTTTATTAGCGGAATTTCTAGAGGTATCGGATTAGAGATAGCTAAATGCTTCTTAAATGATGAATACTTTGTTATTGGGACATCTAGATCATCATTTAGAATTCATGAGGAATTAAATTCTAAAAATTGCATTCATTTAATAATGGATGTTACAGATAGAGAACAAATTTCGTCTTGTTTCGACGAGCTTAAAAAAATTAATAAGATCCCAAATGTTTTAATTAATAATGCTGGGATAACAAAGGACCAGCTCTTCTTAAGAATGAAAGAGGATGATTGGGATGATGTTCTTAATTCTAATCTCACAAGTGTGTTTAATATCACTAAGTTATTCATAAAATCAATGGTCAAGGATCGATATGGAAAAATAATTAATATATCTAGTGTTGCAGGACTTATGGGTAATCCTGGACAGGTTAATTATTCTGCAAGCAAGGCCGGCCTTGGAGGTTTTACAAGAGCTTTGGCTAAAGAGGTTGCTGCAAGAAACATAACAGTTAATTGCATAGCTCCTGGGTTTATTGAAACCGATATGACTAATCATTTTAAAGACGAAGATTTGGAAAACATCTTAAATCAAATTCCAGCAAATAAAATGGGCAATCCTAAACAAATAGCTGATTTAGCACTGTTTTTAGCCTCATCTAAGGGAGATTATATCACCGGGCAAACCATTTCTGTTGATGGCGGCCTTTACATGAGCTGATGATTTTATTTGTTTTTGTTAAAATTGTTGTAAAATAAGATACATTTAATGGAGGATGCCCTGTGAGTATCGAAGAGAGAGTGAGAAAAATTGTTTGTGAGCAACTAGGCGTTGATGATGGTGAGGTGAATGATGATTCTTCATTCGTAGATGATCTAGGAGCTGATTCGTTAGACACCGTGGAATTAGTAATGGCTCTCGAGGAAGAGTTTGAACTTGAAATTGCTGATGAAGAGGCAGAAAAGATTTCAACCGTCCAAGAAGCTGTAAACTACATAAACTCTAACAGCTAAAATTTTTTTTCATGAAGCAACTACACAGAAGGGTTGTAGTTACTGGTTTAGGTATATTATCTCCAATTGGTAATACTTTAGCTGAAGCCTGGAATTCCTGTATTAATGGAGTATCAGGCATCTCAAAAATTGACATAGATTTAAAAAATAATCCTATAAAAGTTGGGGGTCGGTTAAAAAATTTTAATCCTGATGATTTTCTTGATTCGAAAGAAATTAGAAGAATTGATCCTTTTATTCAATATGGAATTATTGCAGCAAATCAATCTATATATCATTCAGGAATTCTTGATTCCAAGATAGACTTGTCAAAAGTAGGTATTAATTTTGGTGCTGGTATTGGTGGTATAGATACAATAGAAAAAAATAAATCTTTATTGGAAGAAAGAGGTTACAAAAAAGTCTCTCCTTTTTTTGTGCCAGGATCAATTGTTAATATGATTTCTGGTTTAATTTCTATAAAGCATGGTTTTATGGGCCCAAACACTTCGGTTGTTACAGCATGCTCAACTGGCAATCATTGTATTGGAACTGCGGCAAGATCTATCGCATACGGTGAAGCTGATGTAATGATTGCTGGAGGTGCTGAAATGGCTTCAACACCATTATCAATAGCAGGATTTACCGCGGCTAGAGCACTTTCTATGAATTCCGATCCTGAAACTGCAAGTAGGCCATGGCATAAAGATAGAGATGGATTCGTGTTATCCGATGGAGCTGGTTCATTGGTACTTGAAGATTTTGATCATGCTAAAGCAAGAGATGCAAAAATATATGCAGAGGTAATAGGATTTGGAACTAGTTCTGATGCTCATCATATGACAGCTCCTCCTGAAGATGGAAGAGGAGCAGTTCTGTCAATGACTAATGCAATAAATGATGCTGAGATTCATCTATCTGAAATTGATTATATAAATGCACATGGGACCTCTACACCCTTGGGCGACATTGCTGAAACAACTGCTCTTAAAAAAGTATTTGGCGATTACGTTCCACAAATTAGTTCAACCAAGTCAATGACCGGACATACTCTTGGTGCAGCGGGCGCAATAGAATCAATATTCTGCATTCAAGCCATAAATCACGGAATTATTCCTCCGACAATCAATTTAGATAAACCAGATCCATTGTGCGATTTAAATTATACTCCCTTGGTATCTGTTGAAAAAAACGTTAGAGTTGCTATGAATAATTCATTTGGATTCGGAGGAACTAACTCTACACTTGTCTTCAAACAAATCTAAATTTTTTATATTTTTAATTACTATATTAACCTTAGTAATAAGCTTGCTTGGAACATCTGAATCATATTCTCAACTGAGAGTTGATGATAGATTAGAGTTTTACAATGTAATTAAAGGCGATTCATTAAATTCAATTTTTAATGACTTTGACTTGCACCCAATTCAAAAAATTTTTTTGAAAATCTACTTAAAAAAAAATAAACTTCAGGTAGCTCAAGCTGGACATTATTATCTTAAAAATAAATCTTGGAAAGAATTTCTGAATTCAGTATCTAACGGAGATGTTGTCATATTTAAATTGGAAATTCCCTCAGGAAAAAATCTTTATGAAGTTAAAAAAATTATTTCTGAATCAAATTTTAAAAATGATTGTGATAACTTTGATTGCTTAGATAATCAGTTTAATTTTTTAGAAGGTACATTAAAACCAGACACTTATTTCTACAAGCACTCATCATCATTAGCTAGCACTTTACAAAAATCGCAAACTGAGTTTTTTCAACTAGCTACAAATCTATGGATTAATAAGAATCCACAATCACCAATTAAAAATTTATCTGATGCAATAATACTTGCTTCAATTGTTGAAAAGGAAGCTGGTAATGAAGATGAGAAGCCAATTATTGCTGGAGTGTTTTTACATAGAATATCCATTGGTATGAAGTTGCAAGCAGATCCAACAATAATTTATGGATTATTGCCAAATTTTAATGGTGATATCACAAAAGCAAATTTAAGAGATAAAAATAATCCATACAACACATATCAAATACCTGGCTTACCTCCAACTCCAATATCTACAGTTAGCAAATCTTCTTTAGAGGCAGTAATATTGGGTATGAAAAATGATTATTTGTACTTTGTGGCTAAAGGAGATGGAACTCATAAATTTTCTAAGACCTATCAAGAGCATCTTGATGCTGTTAACAGATATCAGCTTAATTAAATTATGAAATTAATATCATTTGAAGGAATTGAGGGTGTTGGTAAATCTACGCAAATTAATTTAATTCAAGAGTGGTTAAAAACAAAAGGTCTAAGTACAAAACTAATTCGAGAGCCAGGCTCAACTGTTTTTGGAGAAAAAATAAGAGAACTACTATTATCAAATGATTCTGATATTTCAGCCCAAACTGAATTATTATTAATGTTTGCTGCTAGAGCAGAGATGGTCAATGAGCATTTGGTAAACTCAAAAGAAGACATTGTTCTTTGTGACAGATACTATCATGCATCAATTGCTTATCAAGGCTATGGAAGAAAGCTCTCTCTTGACCTAATTGAGAATTTAATTCAGAACATAAATTGCCCAATTCCAGATTTAACAATAATATATGATCTTGATATAAGACTTGGCTTTAAACGAAAAGCTAATGATGATATCGATAGAATTGAATCTGCTGGATTAAATTTCTTTGATGATGTAAGAAAAGGTTATCAGCAAATAGCTAAGGATAGGAAGGAGGTTGTAATATTAGATGCATCAGAGTCCATAGATGTACTGAGTCAACAAACTAAAGAATTGATCAAACCTCTAATTTTAAAATGAATTTAAATAAATTTCCTTGGTTAACTGAAGTAGTAAGAGCATATAAAAATCTTAATTTTCCTTCATCTATAATTATCGAAGGCGAATCGGGCCTTGCTAAAAATCACCTTGCTAATTTTTTTGCACAGAAACTATTATGCTCTGATGATTTAGCACCTTGTGGTGTATGTAATTCATGTAACTATTTTTTAGCCGGCACACATCCAGATTTTTGTTTTCTCTCAGCCGACTCATGCTCAAGCATATTGCATTCTTATGCAAAAGCTAAAAAAGACTCAATGAATTCAAAAAAAATTGAAGGCGTCAGAGCTATAAATGAATTCATTGCTTTGACACACTCAGTTTCAAATCACAGAGTGGCAATAATTTTTGATGCCCATAATATGAATATTAATTCTCAAAACGCACTTCTAAAAACTTTAGAGGAATTACCTGAGAACAAGCATATATTTTTAGTTTCAAATAAACGTAAATATTTCTTACCAACCATATATAGCCGCTCAAATATTATTACAATAAACAATCCCAAATCAGACATGCTTGATCAATGGATAGCAGACAAAGGATATATTGATTATTCAACTATAGATTTCGCTCCAGACTCAACACCATTAGAAATTGAGAGACTTATTAATAATGATATGGTTGGACAATATAGAGAAATTTCTCAAAGTTTAAATTCTTATTGTCTTGGTGAAATAACTACTCCTGATTTAATAAAATTTTATAAAGAAATTAATATCACTTTTGATGAAAAAATTAATTCTATTATTTTATTCCTAAAGACTTGTTTAGGAATTGAAAAAAATTTTTATAAAGCTCATCCTGCTATTACAGCCTTGGATAAAAAAAAACCGGATTCAATGTTACTAACAGACTTAATTGAACAGTTGGTCGAATATAAATACCAACTTATAAAAGTTCCATCCCTCAATGAACAGATTGGGCTAAATAACTTTTTTCAAAAAATAAAGAGTTTATTTGCTTAAGCAGTAGCACCGCCATCGACTATAATTGTTTGGCCGTTAATATATTTCCCAGCATCGGAGGCAAGCATGATTGCTGCTCCTGCTACTTCGTCAGGTTCTCCAATCCTTCTCATGGGGTGAGTGCTTGTATAGTGATCATGGAGAGTTGGGTTTTCCCAGAGGCCCTTAGCAAAGTCTGTTCTAATTAAACCAGGAGCGATGCTATTTGCTCTTATATTGTGTTGACCATATTCAACAGCCATGTTTTTAACCATCTGAATATCTGCTGCTTTGCTAATATTATAGGTTCCAATGAGGTTACTACCACGAGTTCCACCAATGCTTGAAATAATAATAATAACTCCATCTTTTCGTTCGATCATTTGTGGAGTAACTAAATTTGCTAATATGTGGTTTGCCTTAATGTTATTATTGAGAACTTTATCAAACGCATCAGATGGTATATCAGCCATTGAACCCATAAAAGGATTCGTAGCAGCATTGCAAATTAAAACATCTATTTTACCTAAAAGTTTATTTGATTGACTTACAAGATTTTCAAGATCTGACTCAATAGCTATATTTCCAGCAATTGGAAATGCTAACTCAGATCCTAAATGATGATTTATTTCCTTAGCTGTGGCCTTGCAAGCATCAATCTTTCTGCTGGATATTATTACCTTTGCTCCATGTATTGCTGCATGAAGTGCAATTGATTTACCAATTCCTCTAGATGACCCCGTGATTAAAAATGATTTATTTTTTAAATTAAATAATGACATTTGGCTTATAATTCCATGATGTTAAAAAACGTAGAAATATATTCTAAATCAAATTGTAGCTTTTGTGATAAAGCTAAGTATTACTTTGATCAAAACGACATTACTTACCAAGAATACAACGTTGAAATTCCTGAGACTTTTCAAATTCTTATGGAGCGAAATCCAAATGCTAGAACAATGCCCCAAATCTTTATTGACGATAAGCTAATTGGTGGCTACACAGACTTAATGGAATTTGTAAACAAGTAATTTCTATGGACGCCTTTAATAATTTTCTTATACTTTTAGATGGCAATTTAAGTGGCTCATGGTGGTTTCCAGCTCTATTAATAGGCACAGGTATATTTTTTACTTTTTATCTTGGTTTCCCTCAATTTAGATTTTTTAGAAATGGATGGAGGATAGTCTCCGGCAAGTACGATAAAAGTGAGTCAAAAGGAGAAACTTCACCTTTCGAAGCACTTACAACTGCAATGTCTGGCGCAGTGGGTACCGGAAATATTGGGGGTGTTGCTTTGGCAATTTGGACTGGTGGTCCAGCAGCGATATTTTGGATGTGGATCACAGCAATTTTTGGAATGACTACAAAATTTGTTGAAGTAACGCTGGCTCATAAGTACAGAACAACTTTGTCAGACGGATCAATATCTGGCGGGCCAATGTACTACATTGAGCAGGGCCTCAATATGAAATGGGTTGCCATATTATTTTCACTATTGATGATGATTACTGCTATAGGTTCAGGCAATATGCCTCAAATTAATAACATTGCATTGGTTATGAATACAGAATTTGCTGTGCCAAAATTATTCACTGGATTATTCTTGGGAGCACTTTTGTGGATAATTATCATTGGTGGTATTCAAAGAATTGCATCTGTTGCCAGCAAAATAATACCAATTATGGGGATAATATATTTTGGTGGTGCTTTAATAGTTCTTGCTGAAAATTATCAAAATATTATTCCTTCATTTAATGCAATATTTGCACAAGTTTTTACTGGTTCTGCTGCAGTAGGAGGATTCTTGGGTGCTAGTTTTGCGATGAGTTTAAAATATGGTGTTGCGAGAGGCTTGTATTCTAACGAGGCAGGTCAGGGATCTTCTCCAATCGCTCATGCATCTTCCAAAACAAAGAAATCTGTTGAGCAAGGCATGGTTTCAATACTTGAGCCTTTCATAGATACTATCGTTGTCTGTAGTATTACTGCACTTGTCATCTTATCAAGCGGTGTTTGGACACAGAAATTTGATACAACATTCTCTAAGACAGATATGGTCATACTTGAGGGGATCTATAGTGATGAAAAAAATGTTGATGGGAGCTATGCTTATCCTGACCATATTAACGAATTAACTAAGTACGTTCAGTCCATGGACTCTGATGTTAACGAATTTTCTGGCTCCGTGATCGTTCAAGATGGAAAATTAATTTCTAATCAAGTGACGGTCATTCATTCAAGATCAATTGCCGAAGATATTGTTATTACATCAGTAGATACAGAATTATTTTCTGGAATCCTGAATGTCAAAAATGGCAAGATTAGTGAACAAGTTATTATTGAAGGTAAGTCTTTAGTTAGTTCTGCTGAATTAACAGCCAAAGCATTTTCGCAAGGTATTCTTGGTGATTTTGGTGGTAAATTGGTTGCGGTCGCATTACTGTTATTTGCCTTTTCCACTGCAATAGCTTGGTGTTATTACGGTGATAGATCGACAGCATACATATTTGGCGAAAGAGGGGTGATTTGGTATCGGAATTTCTATGTATTATGTTTCATTGCTGCAGCCGTTATTGATACAACAGTTGTATGGAACATTGCTTATGTTGTAGTTGCCCTAGTTAGCATACCGAATCTTATTGCCTTGTTTGTTTTGCGCAATGAAATGAGAGAACAAGTTCTTAACTATGTAGATGAAAAGTAGCGCTACTTTGATCTCACATTTAGTTCATCCAAAACATCAGAAAAGCTAAGATTTAATTTTCTCAGAGTTACCAGCAGGTGATAAATCAAATCAGCTGTTTCATCTATTACTCGCCCGTCATTCGTAACAGCTGCAATAGAAACTTCACCAGCCTCTTCAGTAACTTTTTTGGCCATCTCTTTAATACCGCCTTTAAATAACTGGTATGTGTAGGAGGATAAATCAGCCTCCTTAAATCTTAAATCAATCATTTCTTCTAATTTGTCAATTTCATTAAATGAGGAGGGAGAATCTTCAAAGCAAGAGTTTCGACCAAGATGACATGTAGGACCATTATTCTCAGCAAGAACAAGCAATGTGTCATTATCACAATCATGCATTATTTTTTTAATTTTTAGATTATTGCCTGAGGTTTCACCTTTGGTCCATAATTTTTGTCTAGTTCTACTAAAAAATGTTGTCAATCCTGTTGATTGGCTTATTTCAAGAGCTTCTTTGTTCATATATCCCAGCATTAAAACCTGCAGAGTTTTATGGTCCTGAATAATTGCTGGTATCAAACCATTAACCTTTTCCCAATCGAGTTTTATCATAACGAAGTCCTTATATTAATTTTATTTGATTGCAGTGAAGTTTTAATATCTTGAATTGAATACTCATTGTTATGAAATATACTTGCAGCCAGAGCGCCATCCACATTCGTATTTGCAAATACATTTATAAAGTGATCATCACTACCAGCCCCACCAGAGGCAATCATAGGCAAAGTACAGACTTTGCTTAATTCATTTAAAAGAGAAATGTCATATCCATTTTTCATGCCATCTTGATTCATGGAATTTATTACCACTTCGCCTGCACCAAGTTTTTGTACTTTTCTTATCCAGTCTAAAGCTAAAATTTCTGTTGAATGTGCTGTTAATTCATTACCAGTTTTTGCAAAAAGGAAACTTTTTCCATCTATGGTTTTAATGTCCATGCCAATTACAACACATTGCGATCCGAATTCCAGGCTCAATTCCCTAATTAAATTTGGGTTCTCCAAAGCAGGGGTGTTGATTGATACCTTATCAGCTCCAAGATTTAGTATTGATCTCGCATCATTCACTGATTTGATGCCGCCAGCAACACAAAACGGTATATTGATAACATCGGATATCCTTGAAACCCATTCTTTACTGACAGTTGAGCCATCTGTACTCGCAGTAATATCATAAAAAACAAGCTCATCGGCACCTTCTTGAGAGTACTTTTTTGCTAGATCTACAATAGATCCAACAATTTTATGATTTTTAAACTGAATACCTTTGACCACATGACCATCTCTAACATCTAAACATGGAATGATTCTTTTAGTAATCATTGCTTAAATCAGATAAAGATATTTTTTTTTCATATATCGCTTTGCCAACAATACATTCTTGAATTTGTAAGTTTTCTAACTTTGCAAGATCACTCATTGAACTTACGCCTCCAGAGGCAATTAAATTTGACGCAGGAAATAATCGCAAGATCTGTTCATAGGTTTCAAAACTGGCTCCTTGTAATACGCCATCGAGTGAAATATCTGTAGCAAGGAGATTTTTAAAATAAGAATTATCTGAAATAAAGTCAAATAATTTAATATTGCTATTATCTTGCCATCCGTGAGTATAAATATAGGGTATGCCATCTAATGAATTAAAATCAACAGCTAAAATTATCTGATCTGGATCAAAATTTTCTTTGATTTTATCTAAAAATTTTTCTTTAAATATTGCTGTACCAACAATGACTCTTGAGACACCCAATTCAAGCATGTTGTAAACATCTTCAACTTCTCTAATGCCTCCGCCAACTTGAATTTTTAATCCAGATATCTCTAAAAGTTTTTGAATAACCGATAGATTTAATTGATTGCCTGTTTGAGCACCGTCAAGATCTACAACGTGTAAATAGTTAAAATTATTTTCTAAAAAAATATTCGCTTGATTGATTGGATCATTATTGTAATTAGTTACATCATTAAAATTACCTTTAATTAACCGTACACAGTTTCCATTTTTTAAATCTATAGCGGGTAGGACTCTCATGATTTAGTCAAAAAATATTTTAAAAACCTAACACCTGCTTCTGCAGATTTTTCTGGATGAAATTGACAGCCTAAAAAATTATCCTTTTGTACGACTGATGAGAAAGCAATACCATATTCTGACATTGCTTTAGTGCTATTGAATGTTTTTGCATAAAAACTATTAGCGAAGTAGTAATAATCATTTAATTTTTTTAGCTTGGCATCTGAAAACTCCACTTTATTCCATCCCATTTGAGGAACTTTCAGAAGATTTGATTCGCTAAACGGATCAATGTTTTCATCAAATATTCCTAGACATTTAGTATTACCCTCAGCTGAGTAATTAAATAAAATCTGCATTCCAATACAAATACCTAAAACAGGTTGTTTTAGCTGGGTTATTACATTATTTAAATTTTTTGATTCTAGATGTTTCATCACATTCTGTGCCGAACCGACACCAGGCAATATTACATACTGTGCTTTGATAATTTCATCACTATTATCGGTAATCAAATAAGGAATTTGCAGTCTCTCAATTGATGTAGCTACCGAACGAAGGTTTGCACCACCGCAATCAACTATCGCGACACTCACATCAATCCTTTTGTTGATGATGTTTGATTGGATTCAATAACTATTGCTGATCGAAGACATCTAGCAAATGTTTTAAATGTAGCCTCTAATAAGTGATGTGAATTGCTGCCGATGGTATCAATGTGACAAGTAAAAGCAGCAGAATTTATCAAAGAAATAAAGAAATGTTCAAACATTTCTGTTGGGAAATCACCAACTCTTTCTCTAAGATCAGAGCATTTAAAATTTAAAAATCTTCTGGTGCATAGATCAATGCTTACATTGCATTTTACTTCATCCATAACCAGGATTTCACTCGAAGCATAACGTGATATACCCTTTCTTTCTTGTAATGCTTTATTAATTGCTGAGCCTAAAGTAATTGCGATATCTTCAATTGTATGATGTTCATCGATTTCTAGATCTCCCAAGCAAGAAATATTGAGATCAATTGATCCATGTTTAGAAAATTGTTCGAGCAGATGATCTAAATATTTTAATCCTGTATCAATATTGTATTGTCCGGTTCCATCGAGATTTAAATTGATATATATGCTTGTTTCATTGGTTTTTCTAATCTCGGATGAAATTCTTGATCGCGATTTAGTAACTGCAAGTTTTTCTCTGATTTCTACAGCCCTTGCATGAGCATCAAGCGATTCAGCATTGGCCATGGTAATAACAGTGTCTTTTAAATTTAAAAAACCCTCAGACGATGCTGTTTGAACGTTTATCTGTTTTCCAAAATCTTTTACTCCTAATCCAGAAAATACTTTAGCCATACCATTTGTTGGAAGTACATGATTGGACCCTGAAGAATAATCGCCAAAAGACTCTGGACTTAATGAGCCACAAAATATAGAACCTGCATTATAAATTCCTGATAAAAACTTTGAGTAATCGTCATCTAGAAGAATTAAGTGCTCAGGAGCACATTCATTAATCATACAAATGCTATCAACCATCGATCTTGTTTTAATTAACTGAAGATTTAACAAACTTTTTTCCAAAATACTTTTTCTTGAAAGTGAAGAAAGTTGAATATTTATTTCTTTTTTAATCTTTTTAAGTAAATTTAAATTGTTTGAAAGTACAAATGCCTTAGAAGCAGCATCATGTTCAAGTTGAGACAAAACATCAGCTGCAACCAGCCCAGCTTTTGTCTCATCGTCAGAAACAACCATGACTTCGCTTGGGCCCGCAGGTAAATCTATTGCAACATCTTCAGAACATATTTTTTTAGCAATATTTACATAAGAATTACCTGGACCAAAAATTTTATCTACCTTAGGAATAACCGTTGTTCCATATGCCATCGCAAATATAGCTTGAGCACCACCGACTTTATATATTGATTCAATTCCAAATAATTTAGCAATCCATAAGATTTCCGGAGCTATAGAACCAGATTTTAATGGGGGAGTGCATACAACTATATTTTTACATCCGGCAACTTTGGCAGGTATAAGTTGCATAAGAAAAGAGGATATTAATGGTGCTGAGCCACCTGGAACATATAGACCCACTGTCTCAATTGATCTAAATTCTTTCCAAAGAGTGATTCCTTTGGTGGTTTCGATTGATGAAAAGCTTAAATTTTTTCTTTCTTCTTCACAAATTAATTTGATATTGTTTGAAGAATCTAGAATAGCTTTCTTTAAATCATCTGAAACAGAATTTTCAGATTTATTTATTTCTGCAGCTCTAACTTTAAAAGATTTTATATTTGGAAGCTTTAACTCATCATTAATTATGTTAAAGGCCTTAGTACCATTATTGATAATTAAATCTCTATATCTAAAGGCTGTGTTTTCAATATCCTTAGAATTGATCGTAGAAGATTTCCAATGAATAGGTAATTTTGATTTTGATCTATTTATTAACTTCATTTAATTTAAAATTTTTTCAACGGGCATCACAAGTATTGAGGATGCACCATTGGACTTTAATTTTTCCATTGTTTCCCAGAAAACTGGCTCACTGCATAGCGCATGAATTGCCACTTTATTTTTTTCCTGCAAAGGAATGATGGTTGGTGAATCAGCTCCGGGAAGTAATTTGCATATTTTGTTTACAGAATTAGTGCTTGCATTCAACATTACATATTTACTCTCTGCAGCATTAATAACACCCTCAAATCTTTTAACAAGATCAATAATACTCTTATCCTTAAGATTCTTTAGATTACTAGATGAAATAAGAACGGCCTCTGAATCCATTAATGTTTTAAATTCAGTTAAATTATTAGCTTCTAATGTTGCCCCGGAAGAAACAAGATCACATATGCAATCGGCAATACCTATATATGGAGTAAGTTCAACTGAACCATTAATTTTAATGAGTTCAGCATTGATAGACTCTTTCTTAAGAAATTTTTTAACTAGTCCTGGATAGGACGTAGCTATTACTTTGTTATTCAATGATTTAATTTTAGAGGTAAGAGGTTTTGCAAAAGCCAATCTGCATTTTGAAAATCCTAAATTTAATACTGATTTGGCTGAAATCTTTCGGCTATTTGCAGCTTGTTCTGCAAGAACATTTTTTCCAACAATACCAAGATCAGCAACCTCCTTTGACACTAGTGAGGGGATATCATCATCTCTAACTAGCAATATATCTATATTCATATTTGAAGAACGAGCTAAAAGTTTTTCACCACTGGTACTAAAGTTAATACCAGATTTAATTAACAGTTCCTTACTACTATCGAATAATCTACCCTTTCGCTGAATTGCAATTGTAATTTTTTTCGCCACTTTTAATCCTGCTTTAATAAACTCAAATATCCCTTGTTGGACTCTTTAAAAAGAAATCGAGCCACTCTTGTTACCGTTGCTGTTGAGGTGTTTAATTTTGATGCTATATCTCTATATGTTGAGTCGCCTTTGTACAAAAGTTGAGCAACTTCCCATCTTTCTTTCATAGCTTCAATTTCTGCTGGAGTACATAAATCTTTTAAAAAATTATCTATGTCTTTATCAGAATTTAAGTTTTTTAGTGCTGTTGATAATTTCATGACGACAAGTCTATATGTTTTAGCATGTTAAAACAAGAAAACATTCACATTTTTTTTAAATAACTAAAATGAGTTAAAATTATTTAAAAATAAACTTAACTCACATTGCGTAAAAATAAACCAAAATACTTATTCATCGGTCTTGGGACAATGGGATATTCAATGTCAGGTCATTTATCCAAAGACCCTAATATAGATCTTTATGTTTTTAACAGATCAAATCAAGTAACAAAAAGATGGTTAAAAGATTTTAATTGCTTTGAGTTTAAATTGTCTAAAGACAATAAGAATAAATTTAACGGCCTTATTACATGCTTAAAAGATGATTCGTCGATAGTTGAGGTTTTAATTAAAAATAATTTTATTGGATTGCTAAAATCTAATGCATTTGTAATTGATCATTCAACTACTTCTCTGCAACTAATCCAAAATATCTCATCAAACAAAAAATTTATTTCAAACAATATTTCTTTTTTTGATGCCCCTGTAAGTGGAGGAGAGGTTGGTGCTATCAATGGAACTCTTTCGATAATGTATGGAGGACCTAATAAAAAGATCTCAATTATAGAAAGCATCATGCAATCTTATTCAAATAAAATTACAAAAATCGGCCCTAGTGGGCATGGGCAATTAACAAAAATGGTTAATCAATTATGTATTGCTGGACTGCTTCAAGGATTGTCTGAGGGAGTTGCATTAGGTAAATCATCTAATCTAAATATGACAAAAGTACTTGAGGCTATATCTGGAGGTGCAGCTCAATCTTGGCAAATGGATAATCGCTTTAAATCGATGGTTGATAATAAGTTTGATTTCGGATTCGCTGTAGATTTAATGATCAAAGATTTAAAAATTGCGCTAGAACAAGCAAATTTAAATAACTTAGATCTTAAAACAACTAAATCTGTATTAAAAAACTATAAAAAATTGTCTCACGATAAAAATGGAGACCTTGACACATCAAGTCTAGTTAAATTATTTAATGTATAAAAAAGCCTGCTATTAGCAGGCTTTAATTTAATTAATTTTATATTAATCAGCAGGATTGAACCAAAGTGGAGCCAAGGCTATTAATAATCCCGTCACACCCACCAACATCATAATTGGATTAGGCATTCCGGTAGCTTCAGTTCCAAAATATTCAATATAGCCCAATGCCATTGGCGATAACTCTACACCTGTATCACCAAGCATCTCAAATGCCTTACCAAATCCTGAGTAGGTGGACATTACTGTTGAGCCAATAGTCCAGTTCCCCATAAATACACCTAATGCAAAAAGCGAGCAAATAATCTTACCAATCATATTTAAACCTTTTTCAGCTGCAACTGATGAAAAGCGAGCTGCAATCCATATAGATACGATGGTTGATAAAAAAAATGCTGCATTGGCTATTCTAGCAGTATGCAATGATGCCCAAATTTCTCCTTCCATAATTTTCTCCAAAATTTAAACCTTTTAATTAAGGTATGTTTTAATAATACACTATTTTGTAACTTAAAATTAATAGTATTAGGGCATAATAAATTGATTAATATAGGCCTAAGGATAGAAATATGTTTAAAAAAAGTTTTTTACTAATTGTTATTTTTTTTCAGTTTTTAGCAAGTTGTTCGGATTTTTCTGAAGAAAATTTAATTGAACAATCTGGAGCTCCATTGCTTAAAGGGTTAGGTACTCATACTCATCCAATATCATCAGACGTTGAGGGAGTTCAGCGTTATTTTGATCAAGGAATGATAATGGCATTTGCATTTAATCATGCTGAATCCATAAGAAGCTTTAAAGCAGCACAAAACTTAGATCCAAACTGTGCAATGTGCTATTGGGGAGAGGCATTGGCGCTGGGACCAAATATAAATGTAAATAGTGATGGGAGAGTCATTATGTCCCCTCAAAATAGAGTTGCTGCATTTAAGGCAATTAACAAAGCAATCGCATTATCTGACTTAGTTTCCAAAAAAGAACAAGCATATATATCGGCATTATCTGTAAGGTATGATGGCAATCCTGAATCAAACCGAGAGCCATTGGATCTTGCATATGCTGATGCAATGGAGGATCTATCAAAGAATTATCCAAATGATCATGATGCTGCATCATTGTTTGCAGAAGCTTTAATGAATACCATGCCATGGAACTATTGGGCTGAAGACGGAGATCCCAAGCCTGATACTGTAAAGGTTATTGATAGCTTAGAAACTGTTTTAGAAAAAAATCCAGACCATCCTCTTGCTATACATTTATATATTCATGCGGTTGAAGCATCTTCGGATCCCGGAAGAGCAGAGGGACCTGCTGATAGATTAGGAAAACTAGTTCCCGGAGCAGGGCATCTTGTTCATATGCCCGCGCATATTTACTGGCGTATTGGAAGATATCATGATGCATCGCTCGTTAATATTGAAGCTGCAAAGGTTGATGAAGACTATATTGCCCAATGTAATGCACAAGGTTTTTATCCCGCATTATACTATCCGCATAATGTTCATTTTTTATGGGCTGCATCAACTATGGAAGGTCGGAGTGCTTTATCAATAGAGTCGGCAATAAAAGTTTCTAAATATGTTCGTATTGAACAAATTAAACAAATACCTTTTTTAGAGTTTTTCCATACAATCCCTTTACTCTCTTACGTAAGGTTTGCTAAGTGGAACGAAATTTTGGCGTATGAAAAACCAATTGAGGAATTTAAATTTTCTTTAGGTTTATATCACTACGCTAGAAGTATTGCTTTTGCGTCT
The DNA here is from genome assembly GCA_902515775.1 of uncultured SAR86 cluster bacterium. Classification (GTDB taxonomy): domain Bacteria; phylum Pseudomonadota; class Gammaproteobacteria; order Magnimaribacterales; family D2472; genus D2472. The sequence continues at coordinate 38,380 of CABXVU010000005.1, read as the reverse complement.
TTAGGTGACATTGATAAAGCTATTAATGAGCAAAAAAAAATATTACCACTAAAAGATGCTCCAGAGCTCAAAGTTATAATAAAAGCTGGCCAACCATCAGACAAATTACTTGAAATTGCAAATTATCTTGCATTAGGTCAAATTGAATTGGCTAGCATGAATTTAGATGCATCAATAATGCATTTTAAAATGGCAGTTAATGTTCAAGATGCTCTACCTTATAGGGAACCTGAATTTTGGTATTATCCAACCAGACAGTCACTAGGACATGCTTTGCTTATTAACGAAGATTTCAATGAAGCTGTAAATGTGTTTAACCAAGATTTAAAGTCGTATCCAAGAAACGGTTGGTCTTATTATGGGCTTTTTAAAGCCCATAAAGCTCTTGGTAATATCGAATTATCTAATGAAGCTTTGGCGAAGCATCAAGAAATTTGGCAGATGTCAGATGTCCAACTTAAATCATCTATAATTTATTAAATTATGACTAGAATTACTTTTTTATTTTTTTCTATTTACTCAGTATTTATATACTCATCAGATCTATCTTCTCAAAGAGGCATGACAAATATTCTAGGGCCCGAAACTTGGTCTAGATGCTCAGAGTTAATATCGAACCCTAAATCAGAGAGTTATGAGTTGTCATACTTGAGAACTAAATCTATGCCTCTGTCGCCATTTGCAGGTGAATATAAGCCAAAATTCTTACCTGCGTCTGCAATGCCAAATACAGTTCAAATATTTACCATGGATGTCCTTAACGAAGATGTTAATGACGGAAATCAAGGAACTCAAATGGATGCATTAGGCCACTTTGGTCATTTAGATGAGCCTTGGGATGGTGAAACTGAACTGGATATATCGAATGTAACTTTTTTTGGTGGATTAAAAGGCGATGTTGTCAAGCCATCTAAGGCATCTCCATTACTTAAGCTTGGAATAGAGACTGTACCTCCAATTATTACAACTGCAATACTTATCGATGTAAAAAAATATGCATATGATGGAAAATCTATGTCAGCCGGAGAATATGTATCTATTAACGACATCAATAAGTCGATTGAATCATCATCTTTAAAATCAAGAGGTATATTGCCAGGAGACGTTGTTTTGATCTATACAGGCTGGAGTGATAATTATCAGGATCCTGATGAATTAAAACTATATTATTCAATGGCTCCAGGCATTTCATATACATTAGCTGAATATCTGGCTTCAAAAAAAGTCGTTGCTGTTGGATTAGATACTCCTTTTGTTGATGCAGTAGCTGATCCAAATAACCCAATCCCAGCTCCTGAAGGTACTCCCGAAAATATGGTATTTCCAGTACATCATTATTTCTTAACTCAGGCTGGTGTTCATACACTTGAAAATTTTAACCTTAAAAAATTATCAAATGATTCAGTAGACCTCTCATGTGTAATGATATTACCTTTAATGGTAAAAGGAAGTGCAGCATCTTCAATCAGACCTGTTGCTATAGGTCCATCAACTTTATAAATTTATGAGGAGAATAAATCTTTTCTTAGTATTATTTTGTATTAATTTAAATGCATCTTACGAAATAACAGTACTAGCAACAAATATATCTAACTATGGTGGATTTGGAGAATGGAGTTTTTCAGCCTTATATGAAAGTGAAACTGAATCTGTGCTATTTGATACTGGATTTCACGAAGATACTGTTTTACATAATGCTAAAATTCTTGGAAAAGATCTATCAAAAGTTGAAAAGGTTATATTAAGTCATTTTCACAGCGATCATACAGGAGGCCTTCTTAAATTAAGAAAAACATACAAGGAACTTAACAATAAAGCTTTTACCAAGGTTTATGTTGCAAGAGGCTTTTTTAACCAAAGATTTGCTCCAGATGGTTCAAAGGTCGGTCCGGGAAATTATGCTGATTCAGGTAAATGGAAAAAAGACGCAGAAGATTTAGGTATTAATTTCATAATTCTAGATAGTCACTATGAAGTTTCAAAGAACATATTTGCAACGGGAACTGTTGAAAGAACTGTAGAGAAATACAATGGGCCCGAGGGCTTAGTTGTAAAGGATATTAAATCAAATAAATTTGTTCCAGATATAATTTTAGATGACCAGTCAGCGGGCATGTTAACTGAAAATGGATGGGTAATGATGTCAGGCTGTGGACATTCGGGGATTATTAACACAGCAAAAAAACTCCAGTCTATAAACAATATTCCCGTATATGGTGCCATAGGCGGATTTCACTTATTTAAAGCATCAGATCAACTTATAGATAAAACTGCTAATTGGTTAAAAAATCAGGGAATGACAAAATTTATGGGCGGACATTGTACAGGCATATATGCTGCCGAAAGAGTCGCTGATATTATTGGTATATCAAGAGAAAATCTGTCCCATACAGCTATTGGAAGCGTGTTAACAAAAGATTTAATGATTCAAAGGAGCTCTGTAGAGTAATTTTTTAAGAGGTGCTTGCCTTAATAAGTGATTTTTTAAGTTCTTCATACTCAAAACACTGGCTCGAGCAAAGATTTTCTAATATAACAAGATTTTTTCTTGCAAGCTCAACTCTTCCAGTCTTAATGAAAAGCTCTCCCTGATACTCAAGGGCAGATTTGTTTTCAGGATCAAGCTCAAGCGATGTTTTGTAATACTTTTCCGCTAAATCATACTTACCAAGCTTTCTTTTTGTAAAAGCGTAAAGATTCCATCCATCTGAATCATTTGGTTTTGATTTTGTATATGCTTTTAATACCTTATCTGCTTTTCTATAACTTTCATTATCAAGATGTTTAATTGCTCTTTTATATAGAGTAGTTGCATCAAGCTTATTGTACTTAACTGCTTCTAATGGCAAAGCTAATAGACACAGTAAAGGCAAATATTTTATTTTAGTTATATTTTTCATTATTTTTTTTTTATGTGACATTAATTAAAATTAATAATTAATTTTCAAAGATCAATTACTGAAAGAATTTTACAACAATTTAAACAATATTTAACTTAAGTAAGTTAAAATTTTTAATATATATACAGAGGATAAGTCTATGAAATTTTTAAACATAATTTTTGCGTTAACTTTAGTATCTTCATTTTCTCTTCAATCTGCTGAAGAAACTTTTGTTGGTGATGTAAGCATGGGAGAAGTAACCCATAGTTCTGCATTTAATTACATTAAAAACAATATGCTAGGTAAGTGGAAAGGTGAACTAACTCAAGAATCAGGAAATGTTATAAGTGCATCTTATCATTTCAAGCTAGTTTCAAATGGAAATACAATAAGAGAAGAGCTTGTAGAGGATGGTGTGGAGATGTTTACAACATATTCAGATAAAAATGGAGAGCTTGTAATCAAGCATTACTGTGCATTAGGCACACAACCAATGTTTACTGTTGATGAACTTTCAGACGACTCAATAGCATTTAAGTCTGATCCATCTACTGGTTATCATAGTGAGCACCATAATTTTGTTAAATCTATATCTTGGTCATTTGATTCAGACAAAAAAGAAACACTAATTATGCGAAATAGCGTTTTTATTGATGGAGAACTGCAAAATAATAAAGCAGTTATAAATAAAGTTTATTAACACTAATTGAATTATAGGGAGCCCGCATAAGCGGGTTTCTTTATTTTGAAGGGTATACTTTATTTATGTATAAAGATTATTGGCGCTCAAATTTAAAAATTCTCTCTATCCTATTAACAGTTTGGTTTTTTGTCTCATTTGGTTTTGGAATAATCTTTTCAGATTTTTTAGATCAATTTAAAATTAGTGGATTCAAAATTGGATTTTGGTTTGCTCAGCAGGGAAGTATTTATTTCTTTGTATTTCTTATTTTTATCTATGTATATCTTATGAATAAATTAGATAAATCATATAAAGAAAAAATGAATAAAAATAAATTAGATTGATGGATACCCAATCTCTTACTTATTTATTTGTTGGATTGTCATTTTCTTTGTACATAGGAATTGCAATTTGGTCACGCGCATCATCAACAAATGACTTTTATATTGCTGGAAAGGGCGTCCATCCAATAGCCAATGGCATGGCTACTGCAGCAGACTGGATGTCAGCAGCTTCCTTTATTTCAATGGCAGGTTTAATTGCTTTTTTGGGTAAAGATGGATCTGTTTATCTGATGGGTTGGACAGGTGGATATGTTTTATTGGCATTGTTGCTTGCTCCCTACTTACGAAAATTTGGTCAGTACACGGTTCCTGATTTTATTGGAACAAGATATTACTCAAACTTAGCAAGGTTAGTTGCTGTTATATGTCTGATATTTATTTCATTTACCTATGTTGCTGGTCAAATGAGAGGAGTAGGCATTGTTTTTTCTAGATTTCTTGAAGTTGATATAAATTTAGGTGTAATTATTGGTATGTGCATTGTCTTTTTTTATGCAGTGTTAGGAGGAATGAAGGGGATTACTTATACGCAGGTTGCTCAATACTGCGTCTTAATTTTTGCTTATTTAGTTCCAGCTATATTTATCTCCATTCTTATGACTGGGAATCCTATTCCTCAATTTGGTTTTGGTGATACTCTTGTGAATACCGATACATATTTATTAGATAAATTAGATAAGGTTACTGTTGAGCTTGGATTTAACGCATATACAGAAAATACTAAAACTAATATTGATATTTTTTGTATAACTGCTGCATTGATGTTTGGAACCGCAGGCCTTCCTCATGTAATCGTAAGATTCTTTACTGTACCAAAAGTTAGTGATGCAAGAAAATCAGCTGGTTATGCATTGGTATTTATAGCTATTTTATATTCAACAGCTCCAGCAGTATCAGCTTTTGCAAGAATGAATTTTATTGATTCTGTTCAAGAAGTTAATTATCAAGAGGCTCCAAGTTGGTTTAGGAATTGGGAAAACATAGGTCTCATAGCCTGGAAAGACAAAAATGAGGATGGCTTAATTCAATATTCAGCTGGCAATGCCTTAGAGGGGATAAAACCAGATTTTAGCAATGAAAAAGGAGTGTCTGGAGAGAGAGTAACTATTAATGATCCTGATATGACCAATGATAATGAGGTCTACATAGATAGAGATATCATGGTTCTTGCAAATCCAGAGATTGCGAGATTACCTGGCTGGGTTGTAGCATTGGTTGCAGCAGGCGCATTGGCAGCGGCTTTGTCAACTGCTGCTGGATTGCTTTTGGTGATTTCAGCCTCTATATCTCATGATCTTCTTAAGAAGACGTTTATGCCTAAAATCACTGAAAAACAAGAATTATTTTATGCACGTTGCTCTGCAGCTGTTGCAATACTCATTGCAGGCTTATTTGGAATTTATCCACCAGGATTTGTTGCTCAGGTTGTTGCATTTGCTTTTGGATTAGCAGCTGCGACAATTTTTCCTGCTTTATTAATGGGAATCTTTTATAAAAGGTTAAATAAGGAAGGTGCTATTGCGGGTATGATCTCTGGCCTTGTAATCACCTCTGCCTATATTATTAATTTTAAATTTTTAAATATTGACTTAAACTCTTCAGAATACTGGTTCTTGGGAGTTTCACCGGAGGGATTTGGATTCATTGGGATGATTTTAAATTTTAGTATTGCAATTTTAGTTTCATTCTTCTATGCAAGACCACCTAAAAATGTCTATTTAATGGTCGATCAAATTAGAGAACCTTAAAAGCTTAATCTGAATCATCCTAGAAAAATAATTCCACATGCATATATTGTTACGATGGCGGCAGCTACAAGACCTTGAACATTTCTATCTATCTCATATTCTTTTCCAAAAAATTTCATGTGAGTAGGAGGTACTCCGTTAATATCATTTAATTTTCCATCATACAAAGGAATGGCTGCCCAAGCCGCGAGGAAGCAAATTATCCACATATATAAGAGTGCTATTGATATTAATAAATTTGAAAATGATGGAAATACCCATAAAAGTAAGATTATTATTATGCCTGTAATAGTTAAAGCTAATACCTGCCAAACTAAATGAAAGCGAGCATGTCCTGTCCAAAGTGGATTAGTCGCATGGGACTCATTAAAGTCAACCAATAAAGGCATTACTGCTAGCCCAAATGCTACAGCAGATAAGAGTATATTTCCTATAAAGGTTGGTTCTAATTTCGAGAAAAATATAGCCCAAAATGACCAAAAAACAACTAAAACCATAACCTTTCTATAAATATCAAGTGCATGTAAAGCAAATTCAAAAGCTTTGCTCATTTTTTGATTATCTTCCATCTATTTATCCTCCATTATCTTCAGTACTCTATCTTTTTGATCATTTCCAAATTTAGTAAGAACTCCAATAAGTGCCTCAGGGATAAAGCTTGTCACAGCATTATTGAAAATATCCATTTTTTTAATTCTTTCATACCAAAGACTAATGTTTGGTCTTTTGGATGAGCTAAATAATTCTCCCAAAGCTAATTGTTCCATCCTAATAATGTAGGGTAGGGTTGCGGCATCTGCAATACCAAATGAATTGTTGAAAAGCCAATCAGAGTTCTCTAATTCTTGTTCAAGTTTACTTAACAAAAGCTCTGTTTGCTTTAATGCTTCTATCAGAACAGGCGCATCAAGACCCATGTCAATAAGATCTCGTCTATTTTTTCTTTTTATGTGATCAGGAATATTGGCAATTTCTTGATCAACTTCATTTTTAGGTTTCTGAATTAATATATTTCTCATCCCAATACCATAAGTTATTGAGCCACACTGCGGATGATAACTATCAATATACTTTACCCATAATCTCATTTTGGCTACATTTAATGGATCTGATGATTTTGCTGGTATTCCTGGAAAATAATCATCTAAATATTCATTTATCACAGTAGATTCGATGATAACACCATCGTCAGTTACCAATGTAGGAACTAAATGATTTGGATTCAATTTAACATACTCAGCGTGATGCTGTTCCCCAGCTAATAAATCAATAATTTTCGATTCATAAGAAATGTTTTTTAATTCAAGAATCATTCTTACCTTTTGTGAGCAGGTAGAAGGTCCATGATGATAAAGTGTTACATTTTTCATGATATAAATATTAGATAAATTACAGTAGATACTCAGAACTTCCGCCATCAACTGAAATACTTTGACCTGTTATAAATGCTGCCTGTTGAGAGCATAAAAATGTACATATCCCTGATATTTCTTCTACTTTACCCATTCTCTTTGCTGGCAAATCATCTTCTACAATCTTTAGAGCTTCCTCATAGGTTATATTTGCCAGTTTTGCTTGATAATTAATTATCCCAATTTGCCTATCAGTAGCTATTCTTTCTGGCAATATGCAATTAATTGTGATGTTGTCTTTTGCAAACTCTTTCGATAATGCCTTTGACAATCCATGCAATCCCGATCTTGCAGAAGTAGATAAACCCATCATTAAATGTGGATTTTTAACCATTGCAGATGTCATGTTTATAATTCTGCCAAAATTATTTTTTTGCATTCCAGGTATCACAGCTTGCATTAATAAGGCTGATTGAGTGAAATTAGACTTTATTGCATTTAGAAAATCATCTTCAGTCCAATCAAAAAAATTCCCAGGCGCTGGGCCACCACTATTATTAATTAAAATGTCTGGATTAGGGCATGCTGCCAATAGCTTTTTGCGAGTCGCATCTTCTTCCATAGGTCCAAGGACTGATGAAACTTTATATTTCTTTTTTATGAATTCTTCATGCGTCTTGGTCAAATTCTCCTTATTTGTACCATTTATTACTATCTCTACACCTTCTTGAGCAAGTTGTTCAGCAATTGCTTTACCGAGCCCTCTGCTAGAGGCACAAATAATTGCTTTTTTACCATCAATACCTAAATTCATCTTTCGACTATATACTATCTGGAATTAATAAAAAATTTTATCTAAAAGGTTAATTTAAAGTCTATTTGATTTAGTTTAGTCACATGGATAGTATAGTCAATTCATGCAAATACATATTTATCAATGAATGCTTCTGACGCTTTAATTAAAACTCTTATTGCAAATGGAGCAGAAGTTGTTTTTGCTAATCCTGGAACTTCTGAAATGCATCTTGTTGCAGCAATAGATAGTCATCCAGAAATACGACCAGTATTAGGTTTGTTTGAGGGCGTTGTTAGTGGTGCAGCAGATGGTTATGCAAGAATGTCAGGTAAATCTGCAGTTAATCTTTTGCATTTAGGGCCTGGGTTGGGCAATAGCTTTGCTAACATCCATAATGCTAATAAAGCATTATCACCAATGGTAAATGTAGTGGGAGACCATGCGACTTACCATCTGAAATATAATGCTCCGCTCACATCTGATTTGGATAATTTAGCTAAATCGGTTTCAGACTGGGTTGGAAGATCAAATTCAGTTGACGATCTCTGCGATCTAGGTAATGAAGCTTGGAAGAATGCTAATGCCTTTCCAGGACAGATTTCAACTTTAATTGTTCCAGCAGACTGTGCATGGGGTGATTTCAAAGGAGATATCCCCAAACCATTAGATGCAGTTACTCCAATACCAATTGATCATTCATTAATTTCCCAATCTTTAGAGACTCTCGAGCAAGATGGTTCAATACTATTTATTGGAGGAAAATTTCTTGACGAAGATTGTCTAATCTTAGCTGCAAAAATTTCAAGTGCTACAGGATGTAGAATTGTAACTGATACATTTATTTCGAGGATAAGAAGAGGCGCAGGATTGCCAAAAATTGAACAAGTTCCATATTTTGCTGAAATGGCAGAAGAATTTTTATTAAATACTCCGGGTGCGGTCTTCATAGGAACAAGCGTACCTGTATCATTTTTTGCATATCCAGATAAAAAAAGTTATCTATTGCCCAATGAAACAAAAATCATCAACTTATGTTCTCCACAACAAGATGGTTATGATGCATTAAATGCTTTATCTGATGAGTGTGGCTCACTATCAATCAATGAAAATCTTATTCATAGTAGCATCATTGATATTCCATCTTCAGGGACTCTTGATACTCTATCATTTGGACCGTTACTAGCTGGCTTAATGCCCGAAGATGCAATCGTTTCTGATGAATCTGCTACATCTGGCCTTTTTGTAACATCTCATACTTTTAATGCTAAGCCTCATGATTGGTTGGCATTAACTGGTGGCTCAATTGGACAAGGGTTGCCATTAGCAATTGGTGCAGCTATCGCTCAACCAGATAGACCAGTTATCACACTTCATGGTGATGGAGGGGCAATGTATACAATTCAAGCATTGTGGACTCAAGCTAGAGAAAATTTAAACATAACAAACATCATATTTGCTAATAATTCATATGAAATTCTGAAAATAGAACTTGATAGGGTAGGTGCCGTTCAAACTGGTCAAAGAGCAGCATCGATGCTTTCTTTAGATAATCCAAGAATCGATTGGATACAACTATCTAAATCAATGGGAGTCCCTGCTTTTGCTCCAACATCAGTTGAAGAATTTACAAAAATATTCTCTAACTCTGTTCAGGATTCAGGACCATCTTTAATTGTTATTTCTCTCTAGTTATAAAAATTACTATTACGGATTTATAGTTGGGTCCGTACCCAATCCTGAACCAAAAACAACAGCATTTAACCAGAGTCTATTAGTTCCTCTTGTAGATCCACGAAAATTTGGCTCTCCTGAGAACAAGATTACTTGGCCTTTTCCAATTTTTTCTCTTGTTACATAAGCTGAATTAGCTATTCGTTGAGCAGCCTCTGGCCAAACTAAGCCACTCATTCTGACTTTTATGTCTTTATTGGGTGGAATTAAAGACCAATTTATTTGCTTTGATTCAAGTGAATTTAAATTTGGTACAAGCGCACCAATCCTAACAGCTGCTTCTACATTGCTTCCCGTCATTAAGACAGGATAGTCTGAGTACAATACAGGCAATATATTTGGACTACCGAAAGTTAACCAATGTTTTTGATCAGTTCTACCAGCTACAAATGATCCAGATGGCATAAAAATTGATTGCCATTCATCTCTCATTTCAAACTGTTCCTTGGAAATCTGGCTTTCGTTGAGTTCCCATGGATAATCAATTAAATTATCAATACTATTGTTATTAACTTTGTCTTTATCAATCTGATCATCTAAAGCCATTATCTCTCTCATAAGATCAAACTTATAATCATTAACATCTTCAAACACATTTTGTATTTGTTTTGTGTTGCCTAAACCCTCATTTGAAGACAAAAATCTTGTTGATCTATTATGAGCAATCAAAGTGCCACCATTTCTTATCCATTCAGATAGGTTATCTAATTCGCTAGCACTCATATCGGGATAACCGCTTGGAAGAATTATTGTGTTATAGCGTCTCAAGTCGGCATATCCAGCAAATGAACCATTTACAAGGCTGTGCCTAATTCCAAGATGATGATCCAATGACCACCAACTCACTCCAACATCATATGAGTTGTAATTACCATGACCTAAAATTGCAATTTGAGGTTTTTTTAACAATCTAAAATGTCTTCCACCCCAGTCAGGAAGCTCCTCTGGTCCAAAACCAGATTCTATAGAATGAACAGATATATTTAGATCAGCAGCTATTTCATTTATTTGCGTAGTTAAATTTTCATATTCTGGATTATCCATAGCAATAACAACTACGCTTCCACGAGATAATTTGTGACCTGAGAGTATTGATTCCTTATCGATAATTCGCACTTGAATATCTTTTTCAAGCAATCTTGCAGCAAACGCAACTGATCTATCATCATCGCCATTGGTTGCCCACATTACAGCATTATCATTTACTTCAATATTGCTAGAGGAGGGTTCCCAAGTAACAATATTTTTATCAATATGTTCTAAGGCAGTAACAGCTGGCAAACCAAACATCATTGTAAAGTTGAATGCAGTAGTGTCATACATTATAGAAGAGCCATCTCTGAGGTTTTCTTGTCTCTCTTCAATAAGAACTGATTCGTCAATTTCGGCATCAAATTCTAATATTGCCTTTATTAGTGGTGCTTCAGGTTGCCTATTTGGAATAATTAAGCTACCTTCAGGTATTTCATAATTAGCTTTAATATTACCCAATTGATTTACTACTTTATCTACCTGCAAAGTTTTAGTATTTTTAAATACCTCTATATCCTGGGCTTTTAATTTATCAACTAATGAGTTTAAGCGCCCATAATTTTTTGATGGTAAGACAACAAAAGTTTGATTAGCATATTTACTTTCTTTAGAAATATTATATTTACGACCATCCCAATAATCTTTATACATCGCCTTTGTATTAACTTTTAAAGTATTAAGATTTTCAATAGTGCTTACAAATTGATGATGCACTGATTCTTTATATGATTGAATAGTTCCTTCAGGTCTTCTTACGCCATCTTCTGACATTCGTGATTGTTCATAGAGTATTCCAAGACTGCCACGAAATTGAACATAAAATGAGTATCCTGGGTAAAGATCTTCGTGCCATTCTCCGGTATAAAAACGCCAATTTTTTTTATCGAAAGCCTCAGCTTGATCTTGTGCGAAAACATTTCCCCATTTAATCAGATCTTCATCTATGTTTTTATTAATTGGCTCTCTAGGAGGTCCTGTCATGAAAGTATCTTGGGCACCCATTTCATGTCCATCAACAAGGATTTGAGGTCTCCATTTATTTATTAATTTCACTCTTCCTTGAGTTTCGGGTTGAGTTAGGTAAAACCAGTCTCTATTTAAATCAAAGTAATAATGATTCGTCCTTCCATATGGCCAATCCCCTGTATGTAAAAGCGATTGATCATCATAGTTTGGAGCTGTGCCTCGGTATTGTTCTAATGATTTTGCAAATCTATCTCTACCGTCAGGATTCATCATAGGATCAATAATAACCACCATGTTGTTAAGTAAATCTTTAACTGCAGGATCATTGCTAGCAATCAGATGATAGATAACTCCTAACGCAGCATCTGCTCCAGATGTTTCATTTCCATGGATAGAATATGCCATCCATGCTATTGCAGGTAATGACTCAATAATTGAATTTGCTTCACGATTATTTATTTTTCTTGCGTCAGATATTTTTGAAATATCTTCTTTGATTTGGTCAAGATTATTTATATTTTCGGGTGATGAAATAAAAAGCGCATAAAGAGGACGATTTTCATGGGATCTTGCATATTCAACAACCTTTATTTTATCTGACTGCTTTGACCATTTTAAGATTGCATTAGATATTTGGGATGGATTAGCCACTCTATCTCCATAATTAAAATCTAAAAATTCATTAGGATGATCAATTGAATCAATGTATGAGCCTGATAGAATTTTTTCTACATACAAATCTTTAGAGTATGAGGTAGGTTTTGTCAGGGTTTCACTATTTAAAATAGTTGAAAACATTAATGTAAATGTAAGTAAATTTTTGATATTCATATAAATAGTTTAAGTATTATCTATTCAGATGATAATACATATCGTAGACTTTATTAGATAAAATTTTATGAAAAAGCTTGTATCAATAGTATTTATCTTAGCAGTAATTATAGCTGGTATATTTCTATATTTAAGAAATGCAGATGTAGACGTTAATTATGAAAGATTTAATGTGGTTGCACCTGGAATTCTTAGAACACCGGTAGAACGTTTCGAAAACATTGTAGATTATCCATTTAAAGCAAACTATCTAATGATTGGCGATACACGTATTCATTACTTAGATGAAGGCCCAAAAGAGGGAGAAATCATATATTTGCTTCATGGTGAGCCTGCTTGGAGTTACTTATTTAGAAAAATGATTCCAACTCTTACCAAGGCAGGGTACAGAGTAATAGCTCCTGATATGGTTGGGTTTGGAAAATCTGATAAATATGCGTCAATAGACGATTATTCACATCAAATGCATGTTGATAAAATGACCCAATTAGTAGTTGAGCTTGATTTAAATAATATTACAGCCCATGTTCATGATTGGGGAGGTTTGGTTGGTCTTAGAGTCATTGCAGAAGAGCCTAAAAGATTTTCAAGAGTTATTGCTTCTAATACTAGTTTGATAGCACCCGGGAGAGGTTTCTTTAATGAGATCATATCGTTTATCGGTTATCCCTTATTCAAATTAGGTATATGGTTTCAAGGACCAGCCACATGGGAAGAGTTTATTGGCGGGAATGGATTTGCAGGCTGGATAAGATATTCAAGATTTACGGATAACATTGATGTCGGTGGGATTATGCAAACCTTGGGTAATGTAAATGATGATGAAAGAATAGGGTACGAGGCACCATATCCAAACGCTACATATAAAGCAGGCGCTCAAATTTTTCCATATTTAATACCCAGTGAATTAAGAAAAAATGAAAAAGCCTATAGAGATGTTTTTGAGAAATGGAATAAACCTTTCTTAATTGCAAATAGTGATAACGATCCTGTTACAAAAAATAATCCTAGAATGGTTGAAATGTTAAAAAGAATACCGTCTGCTGAGGAACTAATCATTGAGGGGCCAGGGCACTTTGTACAAGAAGAAGCTGGGCCAGAATATGCTAATTTAATAATTAGCTTTATAAATGGTGATCCAAAGCCTTTTAAGAAGAAGAGAGCGACAATAGATATTGAGCTTTAAATTACATATAAGTTCGCATAATATATATTATGTTAAATTTATAAAGATTAATTCCACCAGATTTTTGCAATTGTAAGCGTTGAACAATAGTAAATATCATTATTGGTACCCGGCGTTAAGAACATTCCATTTGCAAGCGGCGATTTTAGGTCTATTTTTTTTATTAATTCTCCATTTTCAAGATTTATAACAACAATATGGTCACTGTTGTTTTCATAACTATTAATTATTAATTCACCTGAACCTAAAAACACTACAGGTTGCATTGTTGGTCTTATATTGACAGACCACTCAATATTTAAGTTTTCTTGATTAACTGCATATAGTCCACCGTTTAAACTATCCCATGCAATACATAGATTATATTTAGGTATAGAAACTGGAGGAGCTATGATCCCACCACCAGGTTTATTTGAGAGGGTCACATAATCAATAGTTTGATTATCAATTGATACTTTTAATAGTTGTTGATTTCCCTTCCATAAAGCTGGTCTTTGCCAACTAAGCGTGCCTGGTGCTGATGAAAATCTTCCATTTGGGTATCTACTAAAGATAGATCGAACGGACTCAATATCACCGTTGTTCATCAGCCAAATAAATCCTTCAGAAATACAGCCATCCCATGCTAAACCATGATCACTATTTTTCTCTCGATACTTCACTGACCAATTTTTCTCCATTACTAATTTTTCTTTTTCAACTCTAATTTTAAAAATGTGTTCAATACCTGGAATGTATATATACTCACCATTATCATCAATATCGCATGCAATCCTCCCCATAGATCCCTCTGGCAATTTCAAAGGTTTTCCAATTAATTCTCCAGATTCTGGATTTAGTCTCGTCAATGTTGATGGTGTATCATTAGACACTCGGATATCTTTTGTAATAATACTTCCATCAGAAAGGATTAATAGACCATTATGAGCTTGATCAATGGGTAGCTTTATTTCTTTTAAAATATTACAGTTTTTATCAAGTATATGCATGAACGAGCCATTAACGTTGATGATAGTTCCATTAGCATGAGCTGCAATGGCGCCACACCAAATGTGCTCACCACATTCCAAATTTGGGGATTCGCAAATACTCTCTAGATTATCAGGATTTACTTTTTGAACCCATCCGAAAGGCTTATCGCCCAGAAAATTTGGCATTGTTCCTGCAAGATAAAGTTCATTATCATTTCTGCAGATAAACATTACATTCCATCTATTATTTACTTTAGTAATTAAATGATGAGATTTCTCTTTGATGTTTAGTGAACCATTAAATATTTTTTGACGTCTATTACCACCACACTCAACTGGCCAATGGGAATTAAAGTACCCTTTGTTTAAATCAGTTTTCATTTATGAATACATATCTAATATGAATAAATAGGATTTATGAGAACCAAAAATGTTTTCCAAATTGATTTGGTTTTACTTCCATATCGGTGTTAACAAAGAATTCAAAACCCTTAATAACTTTATTTATATAGCTTTGTAACATAGGCTTAACAAACAAGTACCATGACAAATTTTGCATAAATTTATTCTTAAATGGAGTGAAATGACATATTTCAGGGTTAATTCTTACCCTTAATGAAGATATTTCATCATTACCTTCAATAACCCAATTAACTTGAGCCATTTTTGATTTATTTTTCTTTCCTATGATCAAATCATATCCATTTTCATGCCAATTAAAGAAATTTCTCTCAAAAGTTAAACCATTCAAATACTCAAGCTCATCAATTGAATTTGTTCCTGGCCATTTAATTGCATCATTTCTTTTACAAAATGGATGATAATAAGATAAATTACCAGATCCTTTAATTATATTTAAAAGATAAGATTTCGATTTTTTAAAAGATTTTTTAGCCTCAACAAACATTATTTAACTCCTTTTACAAATCATTCATAAAATCCTTTATATGAACTGTAATTTCATTAGGAGAATCCTCTTGGATGAAATGGTTACCCTTTACAGTTACTTCTTTAAGATTATTCCATTTTCTTACTTCATCACGTTGAGATCCAACCAATAGAAATCCTGGATCAGCATTGATAAATAATTTTGGTATGTTTGAATTTTTATGGAATTCTGCATTTTTATAAATTTCAATGTAAGTATCACTAGGTTCTCCGTCAAGGGGAATATTCCTTGGGAATGTTAAGGTGGGTCTTCTATCCTCACCAGGATTTAAAAAAGGTCTCAGATACTCCTCTTTTGTTTCATCTGACATTGGTTTTATAGGATCAGCAAATAAAATTCTTTCTACAAAGAAATTTTTATCAAGAATTAGTTCTTCTCCAGCTTCAGATCTAAATAATTTAAATATCTTTGTTCCGGCTTCTGGCCATTGTTCCCATCTAAGTGGGACTGTAACCCCTTCCATGAAGATTATTGAAGAAATCACTTCTGGGTGCATTCTTGCAAACTTTAATCCTAGACCGCAACCCCAATCATGAATCACAAGATTAATTTTTTCTCCAAGATCTAATTTGGTTAGAAATTCATCTAAAAAACTATAATGACCATCAAAAGAATAGTCAGAGTTATCATCATCTCCAAGCTTTTCAGAATCACCCATGCCAATCAAGTCAGGAACAATTATCCTATATGATTTAACAAAATTAGGAGCAATGTTTCTCCATAGATATGATGAAGTTGGATTTCCATGAATAAATACAATTGCATCCCCCTTACCCTCATCAATGTAAGCTAATTTTTTACCATTAATATTTATATATTTCTTCATTTTCATCAAATATTAAGGATTTAATTATCCTCTTGGAGGTAATCCTTTTATTCTTTGGATAGTTGAATTTGTAGCAGCCCTTCTATGCTTTGATAATTCTTGATAGCCTTCATCAGCCCACCAATTGTCTGCATCAGCCTCAGATGGAAATTTAAATATTATTGCTCTTCCAGGCAAAGGCTCAGTGCCTTCTAAAACTTTTCGCTGATCGTCGTAGGTTACAAACTCACCATTATGCTTTTTTAAAAAAGAAAAAAACCCTTTTTCGTAGATTCTATACTCGTCTGGATCAAGAATTGTTAAGTTAACAACTATATATACTTCTATATTGGTCGACATAATTAAATCTCCTTCTTAATAAAATTATTTTATTGTATTGTGACAATATTCAAAACCAGCGGCCTCAATTCCAGCAATAGCACATATCTCATCTTCATCAGACCGATCTCCAGATATTCCAACTGCACCTATATTTTTACCATTTTTTTTAATAATCAATCCACCGGGTGTGGGCATTAATTTTCCGTTAGCCAAGATTTGCATACCGTTAATTGCTTTATCTAATCGAGGCTGTTCTTCGATGATGTCTCTAAGGGTACTCGTAGAAAAACCTGCGGCTATACAGGACCATGCTTTTGCATAAGCTACATCAGCACGCGTTAAACCTGATCCATCCTCTGCCAAAGTTGCTCTTATAACGCCTGCCACATCGACAACGGTAACTGTAATTGGCATAAAGCTCATTTCTCTAGCTTTTTTAATAGATTCATGGCAAATATCTAATGATTCTTGTAAAGAGATTTCACCTGGATTTTTTATCATTTAAAACTCCTGTATTGGCACCATTAAATATCAGAATCTAGATTAAATTCTATATTAATAAAATTATAAATGGCAGAGGCGCAAGCTTTCGGGTTTTCAATTACATTAAAATGAGCAGCATCCGGAATTAGAAAAAATTTATCGAATGTAGCTCCTACCTTCAATTGAATTTCTTTATACAATCCCATATCAGATACGTATTCTTTTTTAAGAGGAACTGATGATTGATCTACAGCTGATGGATAAATGTCTTCAATTTCATTTCTAAATAAATTATATTTTCCGAAATATGGTTGATCAGAAATAAGAGATCCATTGGACGCTCTTCTAAATTCATCTTCCCCTTGAAATTGCATTATGGGTATCGAAGTATTTTTTAAGTTTGTTCTATTCTGCACCTCATTATCTATACCCCCTTGAAGAAAAGATTGCTGAATTTTTTTAAAATAATTTTTATAAGAAATTTGAGATTTATACTTTAGATGTGTGTATCTATCATAGATATCACTACCCCTTTTAGATGATCTTCCATTAATTTTAAATGTTTCAGAAAGTAAATGGATTGGCTTATTTAAATTCATAACCGCAAAAAATAATAATCTAAATTGATGATATATAGACATTATTCTATGTGGAGGTCCAATGAGGATTTTTGGAGCTAAATTTTTCCATTTTGGATCTACATAATCCCAAACTTGTGAACCTCTAGAATATGTAATAACTCTTTCAGGGCTATTGATGCAAAGATTTTCTAGAATAACAGCTCCCCTATCGTGTCCAACAACATGAGCTGCGTCAATTCCCATTTCATCCATTAATAAATTTACTGTTTTGGATTGGTTAACATGACTAAATTTCGGATCAATTTTATGAGTTGAAAAATCAATTTCTTTTTGAGTTATTAAACTTTCACCGTTGGAGATAGCAAATTCATTAGAATACTCAATAGCAAAGTGTTCATCATAATAAGGTATATTAAAAATTATTATCCTAAGAGTTGAGTCTATTTTATGAAGTTGTTCTGCTAACCAGGACATCGACTCAATTGGATTTGTTGGTATCCCACCAATCAACAATAAAGTTCTATCTGAAGTTGCCTCATGATCACCAATTTCACAAACTGCATGATCCTCATTTCCAATGGAAACAAAATATTCTTTAAAATTTAATCTTTTAATTGATGAAGTTTCTCTAAAGAATATTCGAAGATTTATGTATATATCAATAAATACAAATACTATGAAAGTAAGGATACTTAGTATTCGATCTAGCAACTTAGTTATCGTTTCTTGGAAATCCCAAATCAACTTTGCTATCAGCAGGATCTGGCCAACGAGTTGTTAAGGATTTAGTCTTGGTATAAAACTCAATTGATGTTGGACCAAAAGCTTTAGTTTCGGAGAATCCACTGTCCTTCCAGCCACCAAAACTATGCGCGTAAGTTGGTAAAGGAATTGGTACATTTATGCCAACTGAACCAGCCTGAATCTCATCAGACCATTTCTTTGCAACTCCTCCATCACGTGTAAATAAAGCAGCTCCATTCCCTAAATTATGCGAATGAGTGATTTTCATTGCTTCGTCGTAAGTTTTAGCCCTGACAAAGGATAATACAGGCCCAAAAATTTCATTTTCGTAGACAGCCATGCCTGGTTTAACATTATCTATTAACGTAGGACCTACAAAACATCCTTCTAATGAATTGGATCTAATTCTTCCATCGACAACTAAAGTTGCTCCATCGGGTTCAGCACTGTCAATAAATGAGTAAATTTTATCTTTATTTTCTTGTGAGATGACTGGTCCTAATTGGGTTTCATCGTCATCAGTAACACCCATGACCAAACTTGGCATTCTCTCTTTAATTTTGTTCAAGAGTTCATCAGCTATGTCACCTACTGCGACTACAACTGAAACGGCCATACATCTTTGTCCAGCTGCACCGAAACTAGCAGACACAGCTGCATCAGCTGACATATCTAGATCAGCATCTGGCAAGACAATCATATGATTTTTACCTCCACCAAGTGCTTGAACTTTTGTATTGTGTTCTACACCCAAAATTTTAAGACTTTTTGCAGCAACAGTGCTTCCAATAAATGCTAAACCATTAACCTTTTCATGACGCACAAGAAGCTCAACTATTTCTTTATTGCCGTTTATGACATTAAAACAACCATTTGGTAATCCAATATCTTCATATATATCAGCATATAGTCTTGAAATAGAGGGTACCTTCTCGCTTGGTTTAGCTATATAAGTATTACCAGTTACCAAAGCCATGGAGCTGTGAAGAATAGGTATCAGAATTGGAAAATTAAACGGACCAACACCGGCAACAACTCCAATTGGGAATCTTAAGTCAGCAATATCAATTCCTCCTGCAACATTTTGGCTGAAATGTGTAGGATAAAAATGCTGAATTCCAGCAACATGAGTAAGTGCCTGAATAGCCCTATCTAACTCTGCTTCAGCATCAGGCTTTGTTTTACCAGCTTCATTAATGCATATATTAATAATTTCAGATGATCTATCTATTACGTATTGTCTAAACTTAAGAATAAGCTCAGCTCTATAAGTTAATCCTGTTTTTGACCAACTTTTAGCTGCTTTGTATGCAGATTCCACAGCTAAATTTGCAGTTTCATTTGTCGCAAAATGCACTTGACCTATTTCACTACCATATGATGGATTAACTATTGGAGATGATTGAGTTGAGATGGAACAACTTTTACCATTTATATAATTATCAACTTTGTACATAATGTTCTCTTTTATTTAAAATATATAATAGCCAATTATTTGTATAATGCAGAATATTACGTATCCTAGCCATCTGACTAAAATAAAGCAATCTAAAAATTTTATTAACCATGCATTTTGATATAGCAATTATTGGATATGGTCCTGTTGGAGCTGCTGCCGCAAATATATTTGCATCAAAAGGTTTCAATATTATAGTTGTCGAGCCGAAGAAAGAGATATGGGATATTCCTAGGGCTGTTCATTTTGATGGACAAGTTCAAAGAATATTTCAATCAATGGGAATATTTGATCAAATTGAAAAGATAATAGACCCAATAATGGGAATAAATTTTATTAACAGGAGTGGTAAAAAGCTTTTAAGTGTTGGTTTTGAAGATCATCCAAAATTAAATGGTTACTATGAAGGAGTAATGTTTAATCAGCCAAAATTTGAAGAAATTCTAAGAACCAATGCTCTCAAATATAGCAATATACAATTTGAATTAGGTTCATATGTAAGTTCCCTGGAAGCATTAGATGATATAAATAATTTTGAAGTAATAAATAATACTACTAATGAAAAATCTAATTTCAGCTCTACATATTTAATTGGCTCTGATGGAGCTGATAGTTTTATAAGAAAAAGTCTCGACATTAAAATGCATGATTACAACTGTGATCAAGATTGGGTTGTAGTTGATTACTTTGTTGATGACAAGTTCGAAATTCTTGATAGATCAAGATATCAAATTTGTGATTATAAAAGACCCACTACCCTTCTACCGATTACAGACAATCACGTTAGATGGGAGTTTAAAATCAATCCAGATGATGATATTGAGAAACTTGAAAGTGAAGAAAATATTAGAAATTTTATGCGTCCTCATATTTGGAGACTAAACCCTGAGATTGATGTAAACAGCGGAAAATTGATTAGATCTAGCAAATATACGTTTCATGGTTTATTAGTTAATCAATTCAGAGTTAAAAATTCTTTTTTAATAGGAGACGCTGCGCATCAAACTCCTCCCTTTCTTGGACAGGGGCTATGCCAAGGGATAAAAGATGCATATAACTTATGTTGGAAACTCGCTGGTGTAAGGGATGGTGAATTTAATAAAAATATATTAGATTCATTTAATGATGAGCGCAGAGAAGTAAACGATTTTATGATTAAAACTGCTATAAAACAAGGAGATGTAATTGGCAGTCAGGATAGGTTGAAAGCTTTTTTTAGAGATATGTTTTTTATGTTTGCCAAAAAATTTCCTAAAGCATTATCTGCATTAAAATTCCAGTATAGTTGGAAATTTCATCAGGGAATAATGGACAATGATTTATATCCCAACGAAATCAATGGAGTTATCATTCCTCAACCTGACGTTGGCATCAAGTTGGATGACAAGCAGTTTGACCAATTTATTGGCGAGTCTTTTTCCCTATTGGTTTTTGATGAGAGAGAATCCCTAATGGAAGATTTATTGGGAATTGATGCATTGAATTTTTATAATAATAATATCCACATTCTTGATATCAATCATCCATTCATGAGTGATGGAAAATTGTCTAGTTGGGCATCTTCAAATAATGTATCAGCTGTAATAATAAGACCTGATAAGCATGTTTATGGCTGTTGTGATAATGAAGATATGTTACTGAAAGTCGAAAATCTTACAAAGAAGCTACATAATGATCTAAAAATTTAAAGTTTAGATATGAAAAAAACAAGCGTCAAAGGAAGGGCTAATGTTGAAAAACAGCTAATTAACTCTGCAGCCGAGCTTGTAGGTTCAATTGGCCCCAATCAATTATCAATAAGGGATATAGCAGAACATGCTAACGTAAATCATGCTCAAATTCATCATTATTTTGGTGGTAAGCAAGGTCTTTTAGAAGCCACGTATAAACAATTAGCCTTTGAACACATTGAACAATTAGAGAGGCGAAAAATTGGAGCTGATAGGTTAGGAAATGAGCCTTTATCTGAAATAACCGACAATTACTTTAAAGCAATAATTAGAGCTGTCTTGGATGGGCAAATAGATTTGGTAAAAGTTCAAGTTGATTCTGACTTATCACAATCAATTAAAACCTTAAATCAGTTAACAAAAATGTCAGGTGCTAAGAAACCAACATCTGAGTTAAAAGCCGCAGTAGCTTTGGTGATGGTTCTAGAATTTGGATTAGCTGCAATGAAGCCCTACATTAGTGAAATTTTAAAATTATCTCAAAAGGATATGTCTGAATTTATGAAGTTATTTTTTGAGGCTCGAGAATTAGGAATAAAAAAACACCTTAAATGAGAAGGATATATATACTCTTAACAATATTTTTGAGTGTATCAATATACTCAAAACCAAATGTAATTATAATTTTAACAGATGACCTGGGCTGGGGTGATGTCTCATATCATGGAGGGCATATTCCAACCCCAAACATAGATGCACTAGCTAAAAATGGTTTAGAGCTTAATAGATTTTATGCATCTCCTGTTTGCAGTCCAACAAGAGCATCATTATTAACAGGTCTTCACATATTTAATCATGGGATTATTAGGCCTCTAGCAAATCCTACTGCTGAGCAATATGGACTCCCGATAGATTTAAAAATAATGCCGCAGTTTTTTAAAGAAGCAGGCTATCAAACAGCTCTATCGGGTAAATGGCATTTAGGAATGCATTTAGAAGAATATTGGCCAACAAACAGAGGTTTTGAGCAAAGCTATGGGCATATGCTTGGAGGGATTGGATACTTTGATCATGTTCATACATCAAGATTAGATTGGCATAGAAATGAGGAGCCTCTTTACGAAGATGGGTATTCTACAGAGCTTATAGCAAATGAAGCAGTCAGAATTATTAAAACCAAAGATCCAAAGCGCCCTCTTTTTCTTTATGTTGCTTTTAACGCTCCCCATACTCCAATACAAGCTCCTGAGAAAAATATAGAATTATTTAATTATATTGAAGATCCATTAGATAGAGCATACGCAGCTAATGTTAATGCTTTAGATATTGAAATTGGAAAAATAATTCGTGCAATTGGAGATCAAGGAATTTTAGAGGAAACAATAATAGTTTTTTTTAGTGATAATGGTCCAGTATTTGATATAAATCCTATCATTGCTGTCCTAGCGCCCGGCTTGATAAAAGCTAGAGGAAGCACAGCCGGTCTAGTTGGAAGTAAAACTTCCGCTCGCGAGGGAGGTATAAGGGTTCCTGCAAGCATCATGTGGAAGGGAGTTTTAGATAACTCAAAAAGTGATCAATACATATTTGTTCAGGACCTACTTCCAACCTTGTTATCAGCAGCAGAAATAGAAGTCAGCGAACAAATAGTCTTCGATGGAACTGACAAATGGCAAAATTTAATCACCGGTGATGTTGTAGCTCCAAATAATGATTTTGTTGGAACAAAAATAGTATTTGATGAACGAGCTTTGTTTAATGATAAATGGAAGTTGCATTTTAGAAAACCAGTAATGCTTGATGTAGAAGGCACTTATTCGTTATTTAATGTCAATGATGATCCGTTTGAATCAAAAGATTTGTCTGAGATTGAAGTAGAGGTATTTAACTCAATGAAAACCACCATGATTGACATGAAACAAAGAGAGGTAATACCTCTAATTAATCCAGCCCACTTTTATCGTTATGGAGATACTGAGGGAGGCCCTACAATTGGATCACCATGGCTGGAAATGGACTATGACATAAAAGAATATCCCTCTAGGATTGAAGGATTTTTCATAATGGTTTGGGTCTTGATTCAAGCCTTTAAATACTATTGGCTTGGACTTATTTTGTTCCTAATTAGTTTGTTATTTTCAATTAGAAAACTCAGAGCCTCTAAATAATCTTACAAACTTCATTAAAATCTAATCTAGGTAACCTCTGAAAAATCTTGGAAGAGTCACCATACCCTATACAACATAAAAAATTAGATTTTATATTTGTGTCAGAAAAAAACGTCTCGTCAACTAATTGATTATTAAACCCAGACATTGGTCCGCAATCTAGCCCAATTGCTCTGGCAACCATCATTAAATAGGCTCCCTGCAAGCTACTATTTCGAAAAGCAGTTGAAACATTCATTTCATCATTACCTTTATACATAGGAGCAACATCCATGTGAGGAAATAATTTTGTCATATGATCTGAAAAGTCTAGATCATAGCCAATAATAGCGATCACAGGAGCAGACATAACTTTTGGCACATTATTTGGAAGCAATGCTGGCTCTAGTTTCTCTTTCTGTTCTTGAGATTTGATGAATATGAAACGCCCAGGACAGCAATTTGTGCTAGTAGGACCCATTTTAGTTAATTCATATAAAGATTTAACCGTATCATCTGACACTTCTTTATCCTGCCATCCATTCATGCTTCTGGCTTGTCCAAAAAGTAAATCTAATTGCTTTTTATTTAGAGGCTCGTTAGTATTTTTTATATCTTCGAAGGTTGCTTGAGCATCAGCTATAGCTTTTTTTTGTTCATTTGTAAGTTCAGTCATTGTTAGATTCTGACAATTGAGCAGCTTTTTCCATTTCTTTAATAAGTGCAGATAGCGGAGGTTGTTCCGCTCTAACTTTATCAATTTGATCAACTGGCATTGTTACACCAAATGTTGATGGAGTCATAGGCCCATATTGAGCCATTACAACATCTCTAAAAGAAGCCTTATTTTCTGGTATAGATGCATCTAATAAATCACCATCAGTCCAGTGTTCATGAGTAAATCCATGAGTATCTCTCCAATAATCATACATCTGACTACCTAATAAATGTCTGCCGATACCCCATTCATGATAATACTCATTAAGGGTAGTTAAATGATAGTGTCCAGCCATCAAATCATCTACAGAATCAGTCACCTCATATCCTGAGTGACCATATGGACCAGGATATTCATCACCTGGTAATTGAATATTATTAATTGTGTGATGATCTACAGCTTTATCACCTTGATCACAACGCATAAAAGCACCAATAGAGTTTCCATCTGGACCTAAAACATCATCACTGATTAAAAATCCTAAAACATTTGAATACCAGTCTACAGATGCTTTTGCATCTCTTACATTAATCGCTGTATGTCCTAGTCTTTTAACATTTGATTTAAGTTTATAGATCCATTTATCTCCTTGAACTTCCCATTCAGCTGATGCTTTACCAAATCGTTGAAGTTCATTTTCTCTTTGCTTGGATTGTCCGGTATTTAAAACTTTAGATACAACAGCCATAGGCTCTGCAGGGGTCATCCCATGACAGATCTCGATTTCTATACCGTCTGGATCAGTTATAGTAACTTTGTGACCACCACCTGGCTCTTTATTTTCAACTATGTCGACATTAAATTCTTTTGATAGAGCCTCAAGATCAGAATATTCGTTAGCTTTATATGCTGTTCCAATGTATTTATTTTCTTTACCTTTGGTAGCAACATAAACATAAGGACTCGTTCCAGAACCTCTAAAAAATATACTATTATCATCTTCGTGGGCAAGCATGAGTCCAAAATGATTAAAATACTTTTTTTGAGCTTCAAATTCTATTAGTTCAAATCTTACATAAATAATATCAGCTACTTTACATATCGGTTCAGACATTCTATTTCTCCTTTAACAATTTATTAATTTCTGACCATAATAGGTCGTTGTATGTATTGGGCCCATTTCCATATAATTTTTCAATCTCTGGTGCCCATTCACCTGTTTGATAATCAATAATACCCTCTTTATAACTTGGCCTACTTGAAATAATTTTCCAATATTTTTTTAGATTTGGCAATTTATCACTTTCTAGCAGGCTTCCGAATCTAACTTCATTTACTCTATGTAGCAATGATGTCATACAACAATCAGCTGCTGAGTAGGATTCACCAAGCATAAAATCTTTTCTATGAGAGAGAAAGTCTTCAATTGTCAGAATATGATTTGCTAAATTTAGAACAAATTTTTTATAAAGTGCAGTTGGGGGTTTACCCAATAATCTAACAAGAATAAACTTAGGCGCTCTACCCCTATCTGGGTGCTTGGTTGCGTAGTCCCAAATTACATTCAGCAAGGGTCTCTTACAAAGAAGGTTTGCAAGAACCTCCATTGAAACTCCCCCACAAACGGTTCCAAAAGTTGATCCCAACTCTTTGTCTTCGCTTAAAGAAACTTCTTCAAGAATATTTTCTAATTGGATTTTAAGCAATGGATCTGAGGGAAATAATCTTTCACCAGTCTCAGGAAACAAATTATCAATATGTCTCATTATTTTAATGCTATCTGGAATGGGCTTACCGTTATCTATCAGCGTTGGAACAAATGTTTTAGGATTTAATGACTGATATTCTTTTGTTAAGTGCTCACCCTTTGATTCAAGGTAAATTACATTGTATTTATAAGTAATTTTTTTTTCAGCCAACGCGACTCTTGCCATGTTTGACGCAACCGATTCACCATACCCATATAATTCAAAATCGTGCATATTTATATTAATTTATGAAGGTTAAGTAAAACATATTTTAATATTTCTATCCAACTGTATAAAAAATAAATTTAGCTAATATTTTGCATAAAATAAATAGAATTATTTACTTTTATAAATTCTAGAATTTAATTGCATATAACTAACCAACTGGTTAAGATATTTAAATATATTAATCCTTTGGGGGGAAATCTAATGTTTAGTTATAAAAATAAGCTATTTTCATCAATTTTATTATTGGGCGCTATATCACTAGTTAGTGAAGATATTTTTGCCCAAAGCATGTCAGATTCAAGGCTTGAAGAAGTTGTTGTTACAGCACAGAAAAAAGAGGAAGGCTTATCAGAAGTACCTATTTCTATTCAAGTTTTATCTGATGAAATGATAGAAACAAGAGGTGTAACATCAATGAAACATCTCAGCGAGTACATACCTGGATTACATATTTCAAAAGGTGCCGGAGAATGGAATGTTTATATGAGAGGTATAGGGTCTGGTACTAATAAAGGATTTTCACAATCAATAACAACATTCATAGATGGAATGCCAATAACGCAAGGTTCTCAATATACTTCTCCTTTAATGGATATAGAAAGAGTTGAAGTTTTAAGAGGAACACAAGGTGTTTTATTCGGTAAAAATACAATTGGCGGTGTTATTAATATGGTAAGTAAGTCACCTGAAATTGGCGGTGATCAAGAAGGTAATTGGCGAATGGAATTTGTACCTGATTGGAACACGAAAAAATTTAGTGGAGCAATGAATATTCCACTTAGTGATACTTTTGCAATGCGCATAGCTGCACAAAAAGAATCATCAGATGGTTGGGTCTATAATGCTTATTTGAATGAGGATGCCCCTGCAACAGAATCTGAGGCAATCAGAGCTACTATGTTGTGGGAATTAGATAATATGGAAGTTAACTTAAAATTATCTTCATTAAATACTGAGAAAAAAGGTTCAGAGGCTGGTATTTATAAATATCAACTTGCTGCACCATTTCCTGCGATGGCTACCGCAACACCTCCTTATACAGGTGCTGTCATAAACTGGCTGATAACTAATGCATTTTTCCCAAATCAAATTTCGGGTGTTCCTGGTGTAACTTATACAGATAATACAATTTATCAAAATCCTACTGGTGGTACAGTTGATTCTAATAATGCAATCTTAAAAATCTCATCTATGTGGAATGATCATACTGTAGTTTCAACAACATCATATTCTGTATATGATTACAAATGGGGACTTGATGCAGATTTTGGACCTCTTGCATTAATTGCAGTCGATAATGATGTTGACTTTAAATCAATTACGCAAGAAGTAACAATATCCTCTCCTGCTGATGATAAGTTTGAATATATCCTTGGTTTTTATTACGACGATATTCATTATGATGGCATTAACGATGGTATGTTTGGCATGTCTGTTGGAGGACTTTTTGGGCAAGTATTCCCTCTCCCAAATATTTTTGCACTTCAAACTGGAGGATTATTTTCTGCGGATTTTGCTGCTACACATACATCTAATGACCAAAACTCTGAAACTTTATCTATCTTTGCAGAAGGTACGTATTATGTTAATGATAAGTTGACTATCAAAGCTGGTCTTCGTTTATCTGAAGATGAAAAAGATGTTAAGAGTATTCAAGGTATGAGTTCCTCGGCAACTCCTGGTGGACTTGGAAGAGAAAACTTTACTCTTGCTCCTCCGGTACTTGGTGTCTTTCGTGCTTTAGTTGATAGAAAGCCACACAACTTTCCTGTCCAATCTAGATCAGAAAGTCACACAACACCATCTTTGAAAGTTCTTTATGATTATTCTGATAATACTCGATTATATTTAAGCTTTGCAGAAGGATATAAAATGGGTGGATTTGATGGTTCTGAAAATGCACCTCAAATAAATTCATCAACACCTGGACCGGCTTTTCAATTTGAGCCTGAGCAAGCTGAGACATTAGAAATTGGTGCAAAAATGCAATTTCCTGAAAGTAACCTAAGGGCAAGTATTGCCTACTTCTCAACAGATTACACAGATATGCAGGTATCAATCTTCAATGGTTCATCTTTCCAAGTTTCTAATGCTGGTGAATCAGAAATTGATGGTGTAGAGGCTGAGTTTGCATGGTATCCATCTGATAGTGTTGTTATCGGTGGTTCTGCTACAACACTAGATATGGCTTATGGAGCATATATAGGTGGTTGTACTGCAGATCAAGAGGTCGCTTATAGATTAGCTAATTTTAATAGCAGCGGTTGTTTTCAAGATCAAGCTGGACAAACTGGTAACAATGCGCCAGAACTTGCGGCATCAATGTATGCTAACTATTACAAAGACATAGCTGAATCTTGGAAAATGACTCTTTCGATAAATGCAAACTATCAAGATGATGTCTATTCAAATACTGATAACGATCCAAATGCATTCACAGAAGAGTATACTAAAGTTAATGTAAGTGCTTCTCTTGAACATTCTAATGGGTTTGAAGTATCAATATTTGCTAGAAACGTGACTGATGAAGTTACAGCTACGCAATTATTAGACTTACCATTAGTTCCTGGTTCACACTTTGCTTTATGGGCCCCTGGAAAAGAAGTTGGAATAAGCTTTAGAGGTAAATTTTAAATAGCGGTCTTTAAATCTTAATAATTTGAAGTCCCCTTTTATAAATTATTAAGTGAATTAACTTGGTGCGGTGTCATAAATTTTAATTGACATCGTACCCATTATTTTCATAGGAGATTTTGAATGAGTTTTAAGTTGGGTAATGTAAGCAATAAAGCATCATTAATATTTAACAACGAATATTATCTACTTTCAGATATTTCTAATGGAAAGTTATCAGATACTATGGATGACATTCTGCATTCAATTGATGTCGTTGAAGAGCTTTACTCAAATATAGATGAATTTGAAGCAACGGGTTCACTTAAAGACATAAAATTAGGTCCTCCTGTTACAAATTCAAATAATTGTTTTGCTGTTGGTCTTAATTACAAAAACCATGCTGAAGAATCTGCAATGGAAATACCTCCTTTTCCTATGATATTTACAAAGCATACAACCTGCATTTCTGGGCCATATGATGATATTGAAATGAGAAGCGACATAGTTGATTATGAGGCTGAATTGGTTGCTGTGATTGGAAAAGAAGGTAAAAATATTTCAAAAGATGATGCTTGGAGCCATGTTGTTGGTCTTACAGCTGGTCAAGATATTTCAGATAGATCTGTTCAATTTCACGCGTCACCGCCACAATTTAATTTAGGTAAATCATTTGATACCTTTGGACCAATAGGACCTTTTCTTGTTTCACCTGACCTGTTTAAGGATAAGAGCTCATTAGAATTAGAGTGCTTAGTTAACGATGATTTAAGACAGAAGGACAATACAAATGATCTCATTTTTGATATTCCATATATTATTTCTTACATATCAGAATTTATAACCCTTAAAACAGGCGATTTAATTTTTACTGGAACGCCGGCAGGTGTTGGGGCAACTCAAGGAAAATTACTCAAGGATGGAGATATCCTAACAACAACCATTGAAGAGATTGGTACAATGAAAAATAAATGTGTCAGAGTTTCCGATCATTCAAACTCAGCTTTCATACCAGAGTTTATTAAAGGCAAAATGCCAAGCAAAGAAAACGATTAAAGCTCTCTGTGATTCAACCAGATCTTGTTTTATATCATGCAAAATGGTCTTTATGCAGCCAGATGGTTAGGGTTGCTCTTCATGAAAAAGGTTTTAAGTATCAACACAAAGTAATTAAATTATGTGACCACTATGATGATGCAGATAATTTAAGTAAAGAGTTTCTTAGCGTTGTTAATCCTACTGGTGTTGTCCCAGTTCTAAACATTAATGGTGAATTTGTTAGAGACAGCGCCTATATTATAGAAAGATTAGATGACTTTAAGGGGCCTAATCAAATAAATTTATGGCCTAAGGAATCTAATAAAAGGCAAGAATTACGAAAATGGGTATATGACACCACCATCGACGAAAACGTTAAACTTGGGAAGAGTTTTGGCACAACAATCCCCTTGTTTTCAACCGGCTTAATTGAAGTATTAGTTAAGAAATTAAAGCTAAAATCAATCTTAAACATAATTATTAGACATCCACGAAAGGAAAGAAAGATTGCTTTTGTTGTTATGTATTTTTTGTCAATCAAGAATAGAATCGGGCCTATTGCATATGAAGCATTTATAAATGGATTAATAGAAATAGATAAAAATTTAGATGCAAAAGATTATTTATTTAAAGATTTCACCCATGCAGATATAAATTTAATGTGCTGTTTTCATAGATTAGAGGAACTAGGCTTAGGTCCTGTTCTTGAAATGGATAATTTTAAAAATATCTCATCTTATTGGGAAAGACTAAAAAACAGAAAAAGTTATCAAGAAGGGATATTAAGTTTTACTGATCATAAAGAAATTTTAAAGGAGGCTTTTCCTAAAAATTTTAATCCTCACCTAGACAAACTCAAGAATTTAATTGAAGAAAAAAATATTAATTAGCTAGTAAGATAATTGGCTGATTTCAGATTAACAAAATCGATCATTAATTTTCTATGAGTAAAAACCCTTAATAATAGTGTAAAATAGGTTATGGCAAAAGAAGACAATCTAGAATTTGAAGGCGAGGTAATTGAAACCCTTCCTAATACAACTTTTAAAGTCAAATTAGAAAACGATCACATCATTGAAGCGCACATATCTGGAAAAATGCGAAAGCATTACATCAGAATATTAACAGGCGACAAAGTTAAGGTTGAAATGACACCTTATGACTTAACTAAGGGAAGAATTACTTTTCGAGGCCGCTAAGCCTTAGTATTAGCTGTTTTCTTTTTGGCGCTAAATTTAATCTTATTTGAAACTAAATCTACTTTAATTTGCCCGCCTTTGCTGAGATCTCCGAATAATACTTTATCCACTAAAGGTTTTTTGATCTGATTGGTGATAAATCTTTCCATGGGTCTTGCACCCATTTCTTTATTATAGCCATTTTCTGCAATCCAATTTAAAACTTTTTTAGAGTATATGAGTTCAACGTTCCGCGCATCTAACTGAGCTTGAAGTTTTGTAAGGAATTTATCAACAATCGATAAAATTACTTTCATTGGTAGATAATTGAATTGGATAATCTCATCAAGTCTATTTCTAAACTCAGGTGAAAATAGTTTTTTTAAAGATAATAAAGCATCTGATTCATTTGACTGATCACTAAACCCGATACTTTTCTTTTCAAGAAGATCTGCGCCGGCATTTGTTGTCATTACAACAATTACATTTCTGAAGTCAGCTTTTCGTCCGTTGTTATCTGTTAGAACTCCTGAATCCATAATTTGAAGCAATAAATTGAATATATCAGGATGCGCTTTTTCGATTTCATCGAGCAATAAAACACAATGAGGATTTTGGACCACCGCTTCTGTTAAAAGACCGCCTTGATCAAAACCTACATAACCAGGAGGTGCTCCAATAAGCCTTGAAACAGTATGTCTTTCCATGTATTCAGACATATCAAACCTTACCAATTCAATACCCATCATATTTGATAGTTGTGTTGTAATTTCAGTTTTCCCGACACCAGTTGGGCCGGCAAATAGAAATGAGCCTATTGTTTTATTATCGTCTCTGAGCCCTGCTCTAGATAGTTTAATTGCATTAACTAAACTCTTAATTGCAGTATCCTGGCCAAATATAACTGTTTTTAGATCTGATTCTAGCTTCTTCAAGTTCATGGATTCTTGTCTAGAGATAGTTTGTTCTGGTATCTTTGAAATTTTAGAAATAGTCTTTTCAATATCAACTTCTTTAACTGTAATCTTTTTGGAATCTTGTCTAGAGATATTCAGTAAAGCGCCGGTTTCATCTATTAAGTCAATTGCTTTATCAGGTAAAAATCTATCATTAAGGAATCTTTTAGATAGCGTAACTGCTGAATTTATAGATTCATTTGAATACTTTACATTATGATGACTCTCATAATTATTTTTTAAACCATCAAGTATTTGTATGCATTCATCAACTGATGGCTCAAGCACATCAATTTTTTGAAATCTTCTTGATAATGCTTGATTCTGATTGAATACACCCCTGTACTCTTGAAATGTTGTCGATCCAATACACCTTAATTTACCTTTACCTAATGCGGGTTTTAATAAATTAGATACATCAAGACTGCCGCCTGAAGCAGATCCAGCACCTATAATTGTATGTATTTCATCAATGAATAATATAGGATTTTCTTGATCATCTAAAAACTTAAGCACTGACTTAAGCCTCTTTTCAAAGTCACCTCTATATTTTGTACCAGCAATCAATGCGCCTATATCCAATGAATATAATTTAGACTCATGCAGAAATTCAGGCACTTCTTTAGAATTAATTAAATGTGCTAGCCCTTCAGCAATTGCTGTTTTCCCAACACCTGACTCTCCAACCAACAAAGGATTATTTTTAGTTCTACGTGCAAGTATTTGTATAATCCTGTCAAGTTCATCAACTCGGCCAATCAATTTATCAATCTTATTCATTTCAGCTAGTTGATTCAAATCAATTAAAAATTCAAGTTCAGTATTAGTATTTACAACCTCATTAGACTCTTCATTAAATGAAGATTCTGTATCTTCTTTTGGACTATCAGGTTTACCATGAGATATAAATGAAACAATATCAAGCCTCCCAATACCTTGCTTGGACAAAAGAAATACTGAGTGACACTCTTTTTCAGAAAAAATAGCTACCAACAAGTTAATTGGCTTAACCACACCTTTACCTGATGATTGAACGTGAAAAACTGCCCGCTGAAGGACTCTTTGAAAACCTAGAGTTGGCTGTACCGGTTTTTTTGAATCAACTTTTGCAGGAGTATTATCACGAACATGTTCTTCTAGATTTTCGCGTAATGTTGCAATATTTACATCATTTGTTTCCAGGGCTTGGCGCACTTCATAATCTGTTATCAACATTAATAACAAATGCTCAATGGTCAGATATTCAAGATTTTTATCTTGGGCCTGATCAAATAAATTTGCTATAGATTGTTCTAATTCTTTGCTAAACATTAATCTGTTAAAGGTTCAATTTCACTTATGAGTGGATGCTCATGAGCTTTTGCCATTTCGTTAATTTCATGAGATTTCATTTCAGCAATCTCTTTAGGAAATATACCACATACTCCCTTTCCTTTGGTATGAACAGACAACATTATCTGTGTTGATCTCTCATGTTCATATCCAAATATTGACTGGATAATATACACAACAAACTCCATAGGAGTAAAATCGTCATTGAGAAGAACAACTTGATACATTGGCGGCTCTTTTAAATCTGGCTTATCCTCCATGACTATAGTGCCAGTATCCCCATTGGGAATTGAACCATTTGAATTTTCTGAAGACATAGAAATCCTCACATTCTTTTAATCATTTCCTTTGCAAAGCCAGAGCAAGAAACTAATTGAGCATCATCCATTAATCTTTCAAAGTCATAAGTCACCATTTTATCGGTTATTGCTGCTTCCATTGAAGATATTATTAAATCTGCAGCATCAACCCAACCCAAATGTCTTAACATCATTTCAGCGGAAAGAATAAGCGATCCTGGATTTACTTTATCTTGGCCAGCATATTTAGGCGCAGTCCCATGAGTGGCTTCAAATAACGCAGATTCATCTCCAATATTTGCACCTGGCGCTATACCTATACCGCCAACGCATGCAGCTAGGGCATCTGAAACATAATCACCATTTAGATTCATTGTTGCAATAACGTCATATTCTTTTGGTCTAGTAAGTATTTGTTGAAGAAAAGCATCACATATAACATCTTTGATAATAATATTTTTTCCATTAGTTGGATTTTTTATCGTAACCCAAGGGCCGCCATCTAAGAGTTGTCCATTATAAGAATTCATACTTACTTCATATCCCCAATCTCTAAATGCACCTTCTGTAAATTTCATAATATTTCCTTTGTGCACAAGTGTTACTGAGGATCTATCATTTTTAATTGCATAATCGAGTGCTTGTTTAACGAGCCTTTCTGTGCCTTGTTTAGAAATGGGTTTTACACCCAATCCAACATTTGAAGGAAAACGAATTTGAGTTACACCAAATTGTTCTTGTAGAACTTTTACCATTGCATCAGATTCTGATGAACCAGCTTCAAACTCAACTCCTGCATATATATCCTCAGAATTTTCTCTAAATATAACCATATCGACATAAGAAGGATTTTTTACTGGACTTGGCACACCGGCAAAATATCTAATTGGCCTTAAACAAACATACAAATCAAGGATTTGTCTTAAAGATACATTTAGCGATCTTATGCCGCCACCAACTGGAGTTGTTAATGGACCTTTAATACTGACTATATATTCTTTTAATGCATCTATAGTTTCATCTGGTAGCCATGTGTCAGGATCATAGACTTTTGTAGATTTTTCACCACAGTAAACTTCCATCCATGATATTTTTTTATTTCCTTTGTAAGCTTTTTTAACAGCGCTATCAACAACGTCTAGCATAGCTGGGGTAATATCAATTCCAATTCCATCACCCTCTATGTATGGGATAATTGGATTGTCTGGGACTTGAATAACTCCATCGGATAATTTAATTTTTGAGCCTTCTTTAGGGATTTTGATATGTTTATAACCCATACATCCTCTTTGTAGATAAATATGTTGTAAAATTGCATGAATTATACTCTAAAAAAACCTTTAAAATTAAGGTTTTCAGATAATTTATGACAAAAATTAATAAAACAGTTGTTGTTGGAATGTCGGGTGGTGTAGATTCATCTGTCGCTGCTTATTTACTTCAACAACAAGGATATAAAGTTCAAGGTTTATTTATGCAAAACTGGCAGAATGAACCAGGAGAAGTCTGTTCATCAGAAATTGATTTTAATGATGCGTCAAAAATTTGTGATCAACTTAATATTCCGCTGCATAAAGCTAATTTTAGTAATGAATATTGGGATAGAGTATTTAAAGAATTTTTATCTGAGCACGAAAAAGGCAGAACACCTAATCCTGACATCTTATGTAATAGAGAAATTAAATTTAAGTCTTTTTTAGATTATGCACTAAAAATAGGAGCTGATCATATTGCTACTGGGCATTATGCAAAAATTGAAAAAAAAGATAATAAATTTATTTTAAAAAGATCAAAAGATCTAAATAAAGATCAAACATATTTTCTGCATGAGGTTAATGGAAAAGATTTTGCAAAGTGTATTTTTCCATTAGAAGAATTAAACAAGCATGAAGTCCGAGAAATAGCTGAAAACAATAATTTTGTTAATCATGACAAAAAAGATTCTGTTGGCATTTGTTTTGTTGGTGAAAAAAATTTAAAAAACTTTCTTAAGCGATTTATCAAATTTAATGCTGGTGATATTAAAGATTCAGATGGCAATAAAATTGGTATACATCCAGGCGCCCTTCTATTCACTCAGGGGCAAAGACAAGGTTTAAATGTAGGCGGTGTTAAAGATAAGCCTGAGTTGCCTTGGTACGTTTATGACAAGAGTATTGAGTTAAATGAAGTATATGTGTGTCAGGGTGAGTTTAATGATTTATTAATGAGTAGCGGACTCATCATGGAAGAGATGAAATGGATTAATCCAATTGATCCTCCGAATAGATTGAGCTGCGAAGTTCAAGTTAGGCATAGAGGCAAACCTGTGAAATGTGAAGCTCATTTTTTAAATGATTGTGTGAAGATAATATTTTCAGAGAATATAAGGGCAATTGCTCCAGGTCAGTCAGCAGTGTTATATAAAAATAATGAATGTTTAGGTGGAGGGATCATAGCAAAAGCTCTTAAAGACTAGCTATAATGCATCTCATGAAAATTGAAGAATTAATATCACCTCTAGATAACCGTTATAGTTTAAAGATTAAAGATCTTGCAAACAATTTTTCTGAATCTAATTTAAATAAAATAAGGTTTGAAATTGAGATTGAATGGGTTATTTTTCTATGCACCCATGGTGGAAAAAGTTTTAAACCTCTCTCCGCTTCAGCTAAAAAAAACTTACTTAAAATTAAAAATAGCTTCAATCATAAATCATCGAACAGAATTAAATCCATTGAATCCAGAATAAATCATGACGTCAAAGCCGTTGAATATTTTATTAGAGAAGAAATGAAAAGATTTCCTAATTTATCAAAATATGAATATTTGATTCACTATGCGTTAACTAGTGAGGATATAAACTCATTGTCATACGCAGTATTGATTGGGAAAGCAAAAGATATATATCAAAAAAAATTAGATGTTTTTATAAAAAATTTAAAGTCTAAATCTAGATCTTGGGCTTCATTACCTCTTCTAGCTAGAACTCATGGCCAAGCCGCATCGCCATCCACTTTGGGAAAAGAATTTAAAGTTTTCTACCAGCGTCTTTTAAGGCAAAAAGATATATTAAATAAAATGAAGCCTTTGGCTAAATTTGGAGGTGCAACTGGCAATTTTCATACACTAGATTTAACTGACCCCAAAATAAATTGGCTAAATAAAACCAAAAAATTCTTGTCTTCATTTGGTGTTGAACAAAACCCTATTACCACTCAGATAGAACCACATGATGGAATAGCAGAGCTTGCACATTGCATCCAAAGAATCAACAACATAACTATAGATCTTGATCAAGATTTATGGATATATATTTCTAACGATATTTTTAAATTAAAAATTAAAGATCAAGAAGTTGGCTCTTCTACTATGCCACATAAAGTTAATCCTATTGATTTTGAAAACTCTGAAGGAAATTTAGGTATTTCTAATTCACTAATGGGATTTTTTGCAGAAAAACTACCCAAATCAAGATTACAAAGAGATCTGTCGGATTCAACAGTTTTAAGAAATATCGGAATGGGCTTTGGATACAGCTATCTTGGCTTGACCTCTTGTTTAAGCGGGTTAAATAAAATACAGCCCAACAAAGAGAAAGCTATTCATGAATTATCTAACAACTGGCAAGTACTCTCAGAAGCAATACAAATTGTAATGAAGTTAGAGGGTTACGATAATGCATATGAAGAAATTAAAAAATTGACTCGTGGTCAAACCATAGACAAAGATTCATATCATGAGCTTATTGAAAACCTCAAGATTTCGAGTACATCTAAAAATAAATTAAAAAAACTTACTCCAATAACTTATCT
This sequence comes from uncultured SAR86 cluster bacterium, assembly GCA_902515775.1. GTDB lineage: Bacteria > Pseudomonadota > Gammaproteobacteria > Magnimaribacterales > D2472 > D2472. Next base: position 838 of record CABXVU010000005.1, on the reverse strand, counting down.
AGGAATTGCATCAAAATTGGCTAAATCCTAATTATAGGTAGTAAAACTACTAAAAATATCTTCTCAAAATACTATAAATATAATATTTATAAATATTATTGACAATTTATATCATTTAAATTCAAATTCACTACAGATATATAGGGGTAATTATGACTAAATCAAAGTTCACTCATGAAATTGAGCAACTAAATCATATTTCTGATTTTTCAGAATCAAAATGGGGTTCAATAAAGCCTGAATATGCAGCAAGGATGAGGCTTCAAAATCAGTTTAAGTCTGGTATCGATATAGCTAAATACACTGCATCATTGATGAGGAAAGATATGGAAGCTTATGATGCTGATTCGAGTGCATATACACAATCACTTGGATGCTGGCATGGTTTTATTGCTCAACAAAAAATGATTTCAATTAAAAAACATTTTGGAACTACTGATAAAAGATATCTTTATCTTTCTGGATGGATGATTGCAGCGTTAAGATCAGAATTTGGTCCCCTTCCAGATCAGTCAATGCATGAAAAAACATCCGTCGCCGCATTGATAAAAGAGCTTTATACTTTTTTAAGACAGGCAGATGCTAGAGAATTAGGTGATTTATTTAGAGAACTCGATGCTGCAAGTGACTCTAATAAGCCAGCAATACAAGAAAAAATCGATAAGTTTGAAACTCATATTGTACCTATTATTGCGGATATAGATGCAGGCTTTGGTAACGAAGAAGCAACATACCTAATGGCTAAACAAATGATAGAAGCTGGAGCCTGTTGTATTCAAATAGAGAATCAAGTGTCCGATGAAAAACAATGTGGTCACCAGGATGGAAAAGTAACAGT
>CABXVU010000004.1 GCA_902515775.1 uncultured SAR86 cluster bacterium | reverse complement strand
TCTTGTTTTTCAAAACAAAAGCATTCTAATTTTTTTAAGTGTGCGGCTGCATTTGAGGGCGCAACACTGGGTATTGCCTGAGCGACCATTCTTTTCCTTGTTGTATTTTTTACGTAAAAAGTAGCTGTGTGATACTTACCTGTCTTAATTTGAATATTATCCTCAGATGGTTTGAACGTCCAAGGCATTTCTTCATTATTATGAGAAACAAATTGAATTGAGATATCTCGACCATTATCGATCTCAATATTTTTATTGCTCGTTGCTCTTAATTCAATTTTTCCATTCAGGCCAGTTACTTCGCAAAAAACATTGTAGAGTGGGACCAAAGCAAATGAAAATGTGAACATCCCTAGAACGGCAAAACATAAGGTTTTAATAGTTTTTTTCGATCCTTCGTTCATTAGTTGACTTTCGGTGGAGTTGTGAATGTGTGATAGGGAGCAGGTGATTCTACTGTCCACTCAAGACCTCTTGAGCCTTCCCAAACCTGAGGAGTTGCTTTTTTGCCGCCCATTACTGTTTTGAGTACTATAAACATGAATAAAATTTGTGAAGCTCCAAATAAGAACGCTCCTACTGATGAGATCATATTCCAGTCGGCGAATTGAAGTGCATAGTCAGGAATTCTTCTAGGCATTCCGGCTAAACCGATCCAATGCTGTGGGAAAAATGTTACGTTAACACCAATGAATGATAACCAAAAATGGAGTTTGCCAAGTCTTTCATCATACATATTCCCTGTCCATTTTGGAATCCAATAATAAACAGCGGCCATTATTGAGAATACTGATCCTGGAACAAGGACATAATGAAAATGTGCAACTACAAAATATGTATCATGATACTGGAAATCAGCTGGTGTTATTGCGAGCATTAACCCGGAGAAACCGCCTATGGTAAATAAAACTACAAAGGCAATAGCAAATAGCATAGGTGTTTCATAAGAGATTGACCCCTTAAACATTGTTGTTACCCAATTAAAAACTTTAACTCCAGTTGGGACAGCGATTAACATAGTTGCCCACATAAAAAATAATTCTGCAGCTAATGGAAGTCCTACAGTAAACATGTGGTGCGCCCAAACAACAAATGATAAAATGGCGATGGATGCCATCGCCCAAACCATAGAGGCATAGCCAAATAGCTGTTTTCTTGAGAATGTTTCAATAATATGAGATGCGATACCAAAAGCTGGCAGGATCATTATATAAACTTCAGGGTGACCAAAAAACCAAAAGATGTGTTGAAATAAAACAGGATCTCCTCCACCCGCTGCATTAAAGAAACTTGTTCCAAAATGAATATCCATAAGCATCATTGTTACTGCCCCTGCAAGAACAGGCATTACGGCTATCAAAAGGTATGCTGTTATCAACCATGACCAAACAAAAAGTGGCATTTTCATCAATGTCATACCAGGTGCTCTCATATTCATGATGGTTACAATCACATTGATAGATCCCATTATTGATGATGCACCCATAATATGCACAGCAAATATGAAGAAGGTAACACTCGGTGGCGCATAGGTTGTGGATAGTGGGGCATAAAATGTCCACCCAAAATTGGGAGCTCCACCCTCCATAAAAAGAGATGATAATAAAATAAAAAATGCAAATGGGAGTATCCAAAAACTTAGATTATTCATTCTTGGGAGCGCCATATCCGGAGCACCCACCATCATAGGTACGAGCCAGTTTGCTAAACCAACGAATGCAGGCATAACTGCACCGAATACCATTATCAGTCCATGAAGTGTAAGCATTTGGTTATAAAACTCTGGTTCTACAATTTGCATGCCTGGTTGAAAAAGCTCGGCTCTTATTACCATAGCCATAGCTCCACCAATGAGGAACATAGCAAAGCTGAACCACAAATATAAACTTCCTATATCTTTATGATTAGTTGTGTATAGCCAGCGCGTTAAGCCCTTAGCTGGTCCATGGTGATGATCATCATGACCATGGGATTCAATTACTGCACTCATATTTTTGCCTCTGTACTTTTACTATAATTTATAATCAACAATATCTTTGGGAACAACAATCTGTCCATCCCCTTTTTCTGAATTACCCCAAGCTTGTCTTGTGTATGTAATCACAGCAGCTAAATCTACCTCAGATAGCTGGTTAGCATATGATGCCATAGCCGCTCCTTGAACACCCTCCATTAAGATTTCTATGTGCCTTGGTTTATTATTAAGCGCAATATCACTACCTGCAAGGGCTGGGAATATACCAGCGATGCCTTGACCGTTAGATTGATGACACGCTACACAGTTCCTTTCGTAAATTGCTTCGCCTCTCTGGACTAGCTCAGAGGCAGACCAATCTTTAGTCGTAAGCTCAGCCATTCTTATGGCAGCATCCTTCTTTTCTTTGACCCAAGTATGATATTCATCTTCAGGCACTACTTTAACAACAACCGGCATAAAGCCATGATTTTTTCCACACAGCTCCGTACATTTACCTCGATATGTTCCTGGCTCATCTACAACAGTCCAAGCCGTATTTATGAAGCCAGGAATAGCATCTTGCTTAATTGCAAAATCAGGCATCCACCAGGAATGAATAACATCATTTGCTGTTATTAAAAACCTAATTTTTTTTCCAACTGGAATAACTACTGCTTCATCAACTTCCTCTAGATAGTGCTCGCCTTTTGGAGTTTTATTATAAATTTCATCCCAATCTGTGGTGAGGTTTTGAAAAAAATCTATGTCGTCCTCAAGGTACTTGTATTGCCATTTCCACTGATATCCGACAACCTGAATATTTATATCACCTTCAGTATCGTCATAAATTTTTGTAAGTGTATTTGAAGCTGGGATCGCCATGAATACTAAAATTAAAAAGGGAACGATGGTCCAGGCAAGTTCAAGTTTCGTATTTTCATGAAATGATGAGGGATTAGGATTTTTCTTTTTTGTAAATGCAAACATTGAATAAAACATGACACTAAAAACAACTAGGCCAATGCCGACGCATATCCAAAAAATCAACATATGCAGATCAAAAACCTCTTTGCTGATTGCTGTGACCCCTTCGGTCATATTTAAATCATTCCAAGCGGCAAACGTATTACCAGAAAAAAGAAATGCCATTCCTGCAAAATATTTGGCGAAAATGCTAGCGGTAGCTTTTTTAAACATTAGATTTTTCCCTTAGTAAATAAGAATTTTTTAAAAATAAAAAATTGATATAAGCAATTATAACTAAAAATTATGTTCATGAGAAGTTTTTTGACTCTTTTTTACCTGCTTTATGGAATTTTATTTGTCGCCATAATAGCTTTAAATAATGATAAATTCTATTATTTTTTAGGCCTATAATCATCAATTTTGAAGATTTTGGGCTTATCAGATTTTAAGTTTCCTAAGCTATCTTCATCAGGTCTATGCTCCTTATAATCGCAACTTATGCAATATATAGTTTTATCGTCTGGGGTAATGGCAATTTTGTCTTGAGCTTTGCAAGAAGGACAAACTGCTCCAGCAATAAATCGAATGAAGCCTTCAGTCATTTATTAAGTCCAATTTAGTGATATTTGTTTCAGGCTCCTCACCAGTCCATAATGCAAATGATGCTGCCGCCTGGTTAATTAACATACCAAAACCATCGAAATATTTTTCAGAGCGTTGACTACCCCATTTTAAAAAAGGAGTTTGATTATGATCTTTGCTGTAACTAAGGTCATAAAGCACAGTCTCGTTATTTATTTTTAATACTCTGTGCCAATTAAATGAGCCCGAAAAACCTGTTGATGTCGCATTGATAACTAAATCTATATCTTCATTAAAATTGTCAAGATTAAGTATTCTTGAGTGAATTTCATTTGAATCAGAGAAGCGTTTAATTACTCTTTCGAGATTATTTTTTGATCTGTTATCTAAAATTATGTTTCTTGGTTTACACGCGTCAAGCGATGGAATAATGCTTAAAGCAGAGCCTCCTGCACCTAAAATTAAAATATTAGCTGAAGAAATTGAGCACTTATTTTTTAAATCCTTCACTAAACCAATGCCATCAGTTGATTCTGCAAAAATTCTGCCTGAGCTATCTGAACCTAAGGTATTAGCAGCTCCAATTAAGTTAACAAGGGATGATTTAGTGTCAGCAAAAGGCAGACAGTTAATCTTATGTGGTAGTGTGATGTTAAGACCATCTCCTCCATTACTAAAAAAATCTTTTAAAAAATTATCAAGGCTATTTTCTTGGACATGATAAGCCTGATAGTCAATATTAATATTTGTCTGCTTTGAGAAGATGTTATGTATTTTTGGAGACAAAGAATGCTCAATTGGATCACCAATAACTCCTAATTTATATTTCATAATCTATATGTTGATTCCAGTTTTTATTTATGAATCTTAAAAGTTTACTTTCATTTTTAATGATGTTTTTAGAAAGCCGAAATGGCCAATTTACAGCTGGAGGCATAGATGCAAGTATTGAATCAGTTCTGCCACTTGATTCAATTCCAAATTTTGTACCTCTATCAAATAACAAGTTAAACTCTACGTATCTTCCTCTCCTGTATAACTGAAATTCTCTATCATCAGCTGTAAATTTTTGATTTTTATTGGAATTGACAAGACTTACATAAGTTTCAATATAGCAATTTGCAATAGCATTAAGTAAATCTAGGCTATCTTCTATTTTTTTATGCCGAAGCTGATCAAAAAATACCCCGCCTATGCCCCTTTTTTCCTTTCTGTGAGGCAAGTAAAAATATTCATCACAATTTTTAGCAAATTTTTTATAATACTTTGGATCAAAATTATCTAAGCAACCTTTTGCATTCGAATGCCAAATAGATGACTCATTTTTAGTTGGAAAAAACGGAGTTAGATCAAAGCCTCCTCCAATCCACCAATTTTCAATTAAATTATTTTTACCTAGCTCTAGAAATATCCTAACATTCATATGACTGGTAGCACAAAACGGATTCATAGGATGAGCAATTACAGAAACCCCCATGGCATGGAATTTATGAGACTTTGTTATGAGTTCTTCAGCAATTGATGATTGAGGTAGTTGTTTACCGGATATTGATGAAAAATTAATAGCAGCTTTTTCAATTGTATCGCCGGTAATTGAAATAGACTTTCCTCCACCTCCTTGATCTCTTTTCCACACCTTAGCAACTCTAATTGGGGGAGAAGTGAAAAGAGTATTTATCCCATTTTCAATATCTCTTTGTATCTTGGTGAAGACAGATTCAAGCTTTTTGAGTTCTTTATTTGTGAGCTTATTCACGAATATATTCCATGGTATTTAGATCAATTATAGAGGAAGGTTTTTTTAATCCTCCATTGTTAAAATAATAAAATGCTACGTCTGGATCATCAAAAGTCTTAGCAATATCTTCAGGCCTTTTAGGAGTTGGTAAATTGCTTATATTGGCAGAGGTTGAAACCATTAAATTATTAAAAAATGAAAGCAAACTCATTAGCGGTTTGTGATTACTTACTCTCACTGCAATAGTATTATCTATAGATTTAAGATGAAATGGAACTTTATCACTTGAATTAAAAATTATAGTTGTATGTCCAGGCCAGTGATCCCTTACAAATGCGTTTTGTTGCTCTGAGAGTGGTTGAAAATACTGGAGTGCATGTTGCATTGAGGAAGCCAGTAAAATTAAACCTTTGGATGGATCTCTTTGCTTAAGAGTATTGACCTTTTCTACCGCTAATGAATTAAAAGCATCGCAACCAATCCCCCACACTCCCTCTGTGGGATGTATTAATATTTTTCCTTGATTTAACCATTTAGTGGCATCCTCAGGATTTAAAAATTTGTTCAATTTTTACTGAATAGATTCGTTAGCTTCTATTACATCTGCGCGCATTTTTAATTTGTACTCATCTAATTTCTTTGCCATTTCATCATCACTTGTCCCTATAATTTGTGCTGCACAAATTGCTGCATTAATAGCACCAGATTTTCCTATTGCGAATGTTGCTACAGGAACCCCTTTTGGCATTTGAACTGTGGCTAACAAGGAATCCATTCCATCAAGATCTCCTCCACCTAAGGGAATCCCTAAAACTGGTTTTTTTGTTTGAGCAGCAATTGCACCAGCTAAATGTGCTGCCATACCAGCAGCAGCTATAAATACTTTCACTCCATTTTCCTCTGACTCTTTTACTCTTTTTACGACTTCTTCTGGGGTTCGATGCGCAGATAAAATAAACATTTTATGGGATATTTCAAAAGCTTTTAATGTATCTGATGCTGCTTGAACGATGGGCAAATCAGATTTTGATCCCATAAATATTGAAACTGAATGGCTGTCGGACATAAAATAGCTCCTATTTATAAAAAATTAATGCTGTTGATTATAAAGATTCAACATATAATGTATATATGACTAGATTAAAAATATTAACATTTCCCGACCCTAGATTAAGGAAAGTTGCTTCTCCAGTAAAAGAATTCGACAAAAGTCTTATAAAAATTACTGAAAACATGCTTGAAACAATGTATGAAGAAAATGGTATTGGTTTAGCTGCAACACAGGTTGATATACATAAAAGAATAGTAGTTATGGATTTGTCTGAAGAAAAAAACAATCCGAAAGTATTTATCAATCCTGAATTTAAAGTATTAGACGACAAAAGTTTATTTTCATGTGAGGAAGGCTGTTTATCAATTCCAGGAGTAAGAGAAGAAATTACTAGGCCAGATAAAATAAAAGCTTATTGGCAAGATATTGAGGGAAAAAATTACGAAGATGAGCCAGAGGGTCTTCTTGCTGTATGTTTTCAACATGAAATAGATCATTTGGAAGGCAAGCTTCTAGTTGATTATATTTCACCACTAAAGCGAGACAGAATTAGAAAAAAAGCTCTTAAATCAGTAATTTAAAAGAAAATAAACGAAAATAACATATTTTTACGGATTTTAGCAGATTTTAAAAGATTTTTTATATGAAAATTTTATATGCTGGCTCATCTCAATCCTCCTCATTAATCCTTGAATCATTGATAGCTGGGTCTAATGAGGTTATTGGGGTCATAAGTCAACCAGACAAGAGATCAAAAAGACGGGCTTCAGCAGAACCGTCTTATGTTGCATCCGTAGCAGAAAAAAATGGTGTAAATGTATATAAACCCGAAAATCTAGATGAAAATTTTAAAGAGACAATTTTACAACTCAAGTTTGATATTTTGATAGTTGCAGCGTATGGGAAGATATTGCCTGAATGGCTGCTGAAAACTCCTTCCAAAGATTCAATTAATATCCATTATTCATTATTACCAAAGTATAGAGGTGCGTCGCCAATTCAATCTGCTCTTCTAAATGGTGAAAAAATAACAGGAATTTCAATTATGAGAATGACAACGGGATTAGATGAAGGACCAGTTTTTGTTTTTCATACGCAAGAAATCTTGAATTCAGACAATAAGAATACTCTTGAAAAAAAACTTACATCCTTAAGTATCAAAAATATTGAGAAAGATCTTTCTAACATATATCTTGATAAAATAGTTCCAATTAAACAAGATGTAAAAAACATAAGTTATTGCAAAAAGATAGATAAACTTTCTGGCAGGATAAATTTTGATCAAGAGGGAGCTGATAACATTTTAAGAAAATTTAAAGCTTATTATGGTTGGCCGGGCTTATATTTTGAGTGGAAAGAGTTAAAAATTAAAATTCACGGTATAGCCATTAATAAAAATAATACGTCCAATACAAATAATAAGTTCTATTTCAAAGATAATCTATTAGTTGTAAAAACAGTAGATAAATCAATAGTAATTACCCACTTACAGTTTCCTGGTAAAGGTATCATATCTTCAAAAGATGCAGCAAACTCATATGCTGATTTTTTTCAAGAATAATTTAATTTTGTCAATTCTTTCAATTACATCAAAAGAGGTTTAATTTATAACAATGAAAATTCTAATACTTGGCGCTGGAAGAGTTGGAAGTAGCCTTGCCTCCACTTTATCAAAGCAACAATATGAAGTCAGCATTGTTGATTTAAATAAAAATAGGCTTCAAAGGCTTCAAGAAGATTTGGATCTGGCAATTGAAGTTGGCCATGGATCCTATCCAAGCACATTAAAGAAAGTAGGGGCAGATGAAGAAACTATTTTGTTAGCAGTTACAAATAGTGACGAATGCAATATCACCTCATGTCAGATAGCAAAATCAAAGTTTAATGTAAAGAAAACAATTTGCAGATTGTCGGATGCATCATATTTAGACTCTTTAAGTGCATTTGGTGAAAATAATATTGATATTGCAATAAGTCCTGAAAATGAAGTCACTGAGCACTTAGTGGATTTAATCAAACATCCTGGTGCAGAACAGATTGAGTCATTTGCAAATGGATCAATAAAAGTTGTATCTGTAAAAGCTAAAAAAGACGGAATGTTAGTCAATAGAGAGTTAAAAAGTATTGAAAGCGATATGCCAGATACAAATACTTTTGTTCCTGCTATTTATAGAAAGGGAAAACCTCTAATACCTGACGGCAAAACAATTATTAAAGAAAATGATGAAATATATTTCCTAGCAGCAGAAAACGATATTGATAGTGTTGTTCAAGAAATGAGGCTTCAAGATAATTCATCCTCGAGGATGATGATAGTAGGTGGAGGTAAAATAGGCTTTGCGCTTGCAAAAGCCCTAGAAGAAAATTATAAAATTAAAATCATTGATCCAAGTGAAGACAGGTGTGAAATAATATCAAATAAGCTTAATAGAACAATTGTTCTAAAAGGGGAAGGCTCTGATGAAGAGCTGCTTAAAAGTGAGAATATTGAGAATATTGATATTTTTTGCTCTTTAACAAATGATGATGAAACAAATATTATGTCCGCTTTTTTAGCAAAGAAACTGGGTGCTAAAAAAACTATCATTATTGTAAATAACTATACATATATAAATATTCTCCCAAAGAACTTTGTTGACATAGCTCTTTCTCCACAAAGATTAACTGTATCTATGGTGCTGCAACATCTTGCTAAAGGAGATGTTCCCCAAGAAGTAATGCTTAAGATGCAAAGTGGAGCAGAGGCAATTGAAGGAATTATCCATAAAAATAAATTTACAGAAAACTTCTTTGATCGACCAATTTCAGAAATACCGCTGCCCAAGAATTGTGTAATCGCCGCAGTAATAAGACAAGATGAAATTTTTATGCATTCTAAAAATTTACTTCTTAAACCTAACGATAAAATTATTGTTTTTATACTCGGCAAAACTGAAAAAGAAAATATAGACAATCTATTTCTAAAGGATTAATGAATTACAAATCGATTTTAAATCTTATAGGTATTCTGCTTGCTATATTTAGTTTTGCATTTATTCCCCCTTTAATAGTTACCTTTATTTATGAGGAGCCACTTAGTGAAATATTTTTATATTCATTTTTATTTTTAATTTCTTTAGGTGGTCTTATGTGGTTTATCAGTCGGCAAAAAGGTCTTCCACTAAATATTTCAGATGGCTTTATTATCACAACCATGTTCTGGGTTGTTTTAGCTTGTGCTGGATCAATACCATTTTACTTTTTTGGTCTTAGTTTTAATGATGCTATTTTTGAATCAGTATCTGGAATAACTACTACCGGAGCAACTCTCATCGTCGGTCTTGATGAGCTACCAAAGTCTCTACTTTTATATCGACAACTTCTGCAGTGGATTGGTGGAATGGGATTAATAATTTTAGCTGTTGCAGTTATGCCAGCTCTCGGAATTGGAGGAAGTCAATTATATAAGATGGAACTTCCGGGCAGCCATGGTGATCAAAAGCTTACCCCAAAAATAACAGACAGTGCAAAAGCTCTATGGAGAATTTATTTTGGTCTTACCCTAGCTTGTGCTCTTCTTTACATTCTTTCAGGCATGGATTTATTTGATGCAATTGCGCATAGTCTAAGCACAGTAGCTGGAGGTGGTTTCTCAACTCATGATAAGAGTATAGGTTTTTTTGATAGCGGCCTAATAGAAGCTGTTTGTATTATTTTTATGCTGCTTTCTGCAGCTTCATTTGCTGTACATTATGCAGCAATATTTGGTGGTAAACCTCTGAGATACTTTTATGATTCAGAGTTTCGATTCTTCTTGATAGCAGTCATGTCAATAATTTTAATAATTTTAATAGTTCATACTATAAGTAACTCATATGCGGATATTTTATTAACTTTAAGGGCATCGATTTTTCATACCGTTTCCATAGTAACAACCTCAGGTTTTACCACAGAAAACTTCTCTCTTTGGCCAAGTTTTTTGCCCTATCTTTTGCTGGTTGGTGCTTTTATGGGAGCCTGTTCACAGTCTGTTGGTGGAGGCATAAAAACCTGGCGAGTTTTAATTATGCTCAATCAGGCTTATAAAGAAATTTTAAGTATCATCCATCCAAATGCTGTTCTTTCTACAAAGATTGGAAATAAAGTAATAGACTCAAAAATTGCTGAGAAGGTTTGGGGATTTTTCTCTATTTATGTATTTATATTTATGTTCTTGCTAATGGCAATGCTAGGAACTGGATTAAATTTTGAATCTGCATTTTCTGCTATTGGAGCATGTTTAAATAATTTAGGGCCTGGCTTGGGTGATGTTGCTAGCAACTACAAAAGTGTAAGTGAAGTTGGAAAAATAATTTTATGCTTTGCGATGATTTTAGGAAGACTAGAAATATTTACTCTTCTTGTATTGTTTACTCCAGCTTTTTGGCGACGTTAATTTTTATAGATGTCTTTTATATCTCCTGACAGTTTTCTAAATTTTTTATATTCCCAAGAATACTCTAAAGGTGATTTCTTAATCACGTTTTCTATTTCTTTATTCATCACATCAACACCATTTTTTTCATAAATTTCAATACTGGGTTTTTTAAAATTAATAATATGACCAATATCTCTTTTATAAGAAAGATAACTTAAAAGAATTTCTTTCTTTGTTTTTCTTGCCAATTTTGGAGCCAAAGCAAACGAATAACATTCATGTCCAAAAAATTTAGAATAGGTTCCGAGTCCATCAGCTGGGACTTGGTCTGATGCCATACATGTCATCTGATTTTTTTCTAAAGCATTCAAAATTGATTTCACGCCCCCTATTCCGGTTTCAACCATCTTACAATTTTTTTCCTCTCTAAATTTTTTTACGAATTTATCAATCGGACTAAACTTAATTTTCTTGTAGAGGGATGTGTGTGACCTTTGAGTGCTTATCCATCTCAACATAAAATCAATACTTCGATTATGGGGAGCAAAAATAATTAATCCATCTTTATGATTTGAAGCGTTTAATAAAAATCTGTTATTAATCTTTTTAACCTCTAGAATAATTTTATGAGACGACCTTGACCATGTATATAAAGTTTCATATAAACTTTTAATTGTTTCTTTGTAACTTTCTTTTGCAAGGATGTCTAACTCATGCGAAGTTGTATCCGGGAAAACGATAGATAAATTTTTTCTTGTAACCTTGAAAGGAGATAAAATTCTTAAAAGGCTAAGTGGTAAAAATTTAAAGGAAATATCTAAAAATGAAAATATAAATTTTAAAGGTAGAATCGATAAAATATAAAAAAATATTTTCATTTCAGGTCATTTTGTTAATTATCATCTCTTAATCACATATTTAATAGGGTTATGTGTGTAGAGTTTATAAAAATCCTATAGATATGATTAAAATGACTGCATAATATAGTTTCCGAAATATAAAAATAAGGGTTAATTTTGACAGCAAAAACAATGGATGAACTCGTAGCTCTTTGCAAAAGAAGGGGTTTTATATTTCAATCTAATGAAATCTACGGTGGTCTTCAAGGATTATATGATTATGGACCGTTGGGTGTTGAGCTTAAGAACAACCTAAAACAAGCTTGGTGGAGAGATATAGTCTTTGATAGGGATGATGTTGAAGGCCTAGATGCAGCAATTTTAACGAAGCCAAGTGTTTTAAAGTTTTCAGGTCATGAGGATACGTTTTCGGATCCAATGGTAGATTGTAAATCCTGTAATCAACGTTTTCGAGCTGATCAAATTCCAGATCATTGTAAGAAAGAAGATCTTACAGAGCCAAGACAATTTAACCTTATGTTTAAGACAGCTGTAGGACCAATTGAGGATAAAGACTCTTTTGCATATCTGAGACCTGAGACTGCTCAAAATATATTTACAAACTTTAAAAACGTTGTTGATTCTACTTCTAGAAAGGTCCCGTTTGGAATTGCGCAAATTGGCAAAGCTTTTAGAAATGAAATAACACCAAGAAATTTTGTATTTAGAGTGAGAGAATTCGAACAAATGGAACTTGAATTTTTCGTTGCTCCTGGAACAGATGATGACTGGCATAAAAAATGGGTAGATACCCGACTTAAGTGGTGGGATGAACAAGGGGTAGGTAAAGAGAATATTGAGCTATACAATGTACCCCCAAATGAGCTTGCTCATTATTCTAAAGCCACAGTAGATATAATGTATAAATTCCCTCACGGTCTTGAAGAATTAGAAGGCATTGCTAATAGAACAGATTTTGATCTTGGATCACACAGCAAAAATCAAAAAGATCTTGATATACATTCAAACGTATTAGAGAACAGTGAATCAAATTCAAGACTTGCACTTCAAGACATAGAAACAAAAAAATGGTTTGTGCCTTATGTTATTGAACCCTCGGCAGGTGTTGATAGAGGTGTACTAGCTGTTTTAAATGAGGCATACAGAGTAGAGGAATTGGAGGGCGGTAAAACTAGAACAGTTCTAAAACTTAAACCTCATTTATCACCAATTAAAGCCGCTGTTATTCCCCTAAAGAAAAATAACAAGCAATTAGTTGAAATTGCATCAAAGATTAAAAAAACTTTGCAAAGTTTAAGACTCGGTAGAGTTTTGCTAGAGAACTCCGGAAATATTGGAAAGAGTTATAGACGCCATGACGAGGTTGGAACTCCCTTATGCATTACTGTGGACTTTGAAACTCTTGATGATGATTCAGTAACCATTCGTGATAGGGATACAATGCAACAAGAAAGAATTGCAATCTCAGAACTCTCTAAATATGTGGAGGACTTGATAATAAACTAGACAAAAGTTTATATTTAGTAAATTCATATAATTAGTATCTTAATATTTTATTTAGTTTTTCTAATAAGTTTAATTTTTGTATCTTTAATTATTATTGTTGCATCGCTATTCCTCTCGACAGCAAAACTCCAGTATGTTGGTAAAGTTTGGATTTTGCTTATTCTAAAAGCACTTAATGTATTGTGCGGGATAAGTTGGAATAAAAAAGGAATAGAAAACCTACCTAATACTCCTTTTGTTATAGCAGCTAATCATCAAAGCCCATGGGAATCATTTTTTCTTCAAACATTATTCATTCCTACAAGCAGTATAATGAAAAAAGAAATTCTAATAATTCCTTTTTTTGGTTGGGCAATTACAAGGCTTAAACCCATTTCTATAAACAGAGAAATGAAAATTAAGAGTTTAAGAAAAGTCATAGAGGTAGGTGGAGCAAGAATTCAAGAAGGCTATTCAGTATTAATTTTTCCCGAAGGCACTAGAAGAGAGCCTGAGGATGGAATAGGAAAATTTGGAAGTAGCTGTGGACTTTTAGCATCTAATGAAGCAGTTCCTATAGTGCCTATATGTCATAACTCAGGAAAATATTGGTTAAATAAATCTTTTAAGAAAAAGCCAGGGGAAATTAATATAGTTATTGGAAGACCTATATATGGAGATGATCCAAAAGAATTAACAGAAAAAGCTTATCAATGGATTAAAGAAAACTACTCTAAAATAAGCTAAATATCTAAATTTGAAACTGATAAAGCATTAGTTTCAATAAATTCTCTTCTAGGCTCTACATCGTCACCCATTAAGGTTTCAAACATATCTGATGCATCTTGAGCATCTTTAATATCTACTCTCATCATTCTTCTGTTTTCAGGATCCATTGTTGTCTCCCAAAGTTGATCAGGATTCATTTCCCCAAGACCTTTATATCGTTGGACATCTATACCCTTTGAACCCGATTTTGAAAAATCTTTTATAGCTTTATCTTTTTCATCCTCATCGGACGCATAAACAAAGGATTTACCTTTGGTAATTTTATAAAGGGGTGGCATGGCAATATATACGTGTCCTTTTTCTAAAATATCATAGTACTGTTGATAAAAGAAAGTTAATAAAAGAGTTCTTATATGTGAGCCATCGACATCAGCATCGGTCATGATAATTATTCTATGGTATCTTAGTTTATCGATATCAAAGTCTTCGCTCCCAATGCCACAACCCATAGCCTTAACCAATGTTCCGATTTCTGCAGAAGACAAAACCTTATCAATCCTAGCTTTTTGTACGTTTAAGATTTTTCCTTTTAATGGCAATATGGCTTGATATTTCCTATTTCTGCCTTGTTTAGCAGAACCTCCAGCAGAATCACCCTCAACCAGGTATATTTCTGAAAGTGCTGGATCCTTTTCTTGACAATCAGCAAGTTTGCCTGGAAGCCCAGCTAATTCTAAGACTCCTTTTCTTCTTGTCATTTCTCTTGCTTTTCTTGCAGCCTCTCTGGCTAGCGCTGCCTCAGAAACTTTAGACAAAATACCATGAGCCTCTTTTGGATTTTCTAACAAGAATTCATTTAATCCTTTGTTAAGGACGCTGCTAACAATGCTTTCTACTTCTGATGACACTAGTTTTTCTTTAGTTTGAGATGAAAATTTAGGGTCAGGTACTTTTACAGATATAACAGCTATCAATCCCTCTCTGACATCTTCACCAAGCAAATCTACAGGAACATTCTTATTTAATTCCTCTTTTTTTATAAAGGCCTTCAAAACACGCGTTAAGCTAGATCTAAAGCCTGAGAGATGAGTGCCGCCATCTTTTTGGGGGATATTATTCGTATAACATAAAACATTCTCGTTATATGAATCATTCCACTGCATTGCAACTTCCACAGTTACTCCATCCTGACCACCCTCACATTGTATTGTCTGACATAATGCTGGCTTTCTACCTCTTAGATAGTCAACATAACTAGACACTCCTCCTTCATTTTGAAATTTTTTAGATTTTCCAGTTCTGGCGTCTGTTACTTCTATACTTACTCCAGCGTTCAAGAATGAAAGCTCTTGAACCCTTTTATTGACTCTGTCCGCCTCAAAATTAATAGAAGTAAAAATTTCATCTGAAGCAGAGAATGTTATTTCTGTGCCTGTTTCCTTAGAGGCTTTAATTTTTTTAAGCTTAGTTTTAGCCAAACCTTCACTATATTTTTGTTGATACATGCCACCATCTCTGCAAATAGTTAAAGTTAATTCTTTTGACAATGCGTTTACAACTGATACACCGACTCCATGAAGCCCTCCAGAGACTTTATAAGAATTATCATCAAATTTACCTCCGGAATGAAGAGTTGTCATTATAAGCTCAGCCGCAGGAACACCCTCGCCTTTGTGGGTATCTACTGGAATACCTCTTCCGTCGTCTTTTACGGTGATTGACTCGTCTTTGTTAATAATAATATCAATTTTCGAGCAATGTCCAGCCATAGCTTCATCAATACAATTATCAACAACTTCAAATATCATGTGGTGAAGGCCAGAGCCATCATCAGTATCACCAATATACATCCCAGGTCTTTTTTTTACAGCTTCAAGGCCTTTTAGGACTTGAATATTTGATGAATCGTATTTTTTACTATCAGACTTCTTTTTTTTTGGCATATTGGTTAGGTTAGTTGTTCCACGTGGAACTTTTTGAATGATTGTTCATTAAGATCTATTTTACTATTAAAAGAGTCAACAATGTTCGAAAAAATAAAACGATTATCAATATATTTTATAATTGGTAAAAAACAATTTAACATTTCAGCATCAAGCTCAGATGAAAGATCATCCAATAAAAGAATCGGGTTTAGTTTAAAGAATTTTTCCAGATAAATATTTTGAGAGAGCGACCAAAGTATTGAAAGCATTTTTTGCTCGCCTCTTGAAAAAATATCTTTTATAAGTAAGTCCTTACTTTCGAATATTACATCAGCTTTATGTGGTCCAAGCGTTGTTGACTTTCTTTTAAGGTCAGCTAATTCTGATTTAATAAAAGATTCTTTTAATCCCAATTCGTCATTAAAACCAGATTTTAGATGTATATCTATTCCTGAAAATAGTTGTGCTCTCGTGTTATGTTGTTCTAGTATTTTTACAAAATCAAAATATATTTTTTTAACCTCTAAAACTAAACTCTCTCTCAAATAATTGAGCTTTGTACCGTGATTAATTAAAGTGTCATCATAAGCTCTCGCTTGAGAAATATCTCCTATTTTCAATGCTGCATTTCTTTGTTTTAATCCCCTAAAATATCCAAACCAATCTTTTGCATAGTCAGTAGACGCTATAAAAAGCCCTCTATCTAAGTGCTTTCTTCGATAGTCAGGAGCATTATCATTATAGAAAAAGGTTTTACTATCTATTGAAAATGATGGAAATGTTCTAGCTAATTCACTTGTTGTTACTAAAGAGTTATTTATTTTTATACTAATTGCCTTAGATTTGCTCTTCTTAACCTCTAAAATTGAGCCTGTATTATCGTCGTATGCCTTTATTTCAAAGGAATTAGAGCCCTTTTTAATGAGAGATTCTAAATTTGATGTTCTGAAAGACCTTCCACAACTGGCAACATATATAGATTCTAGAATTGAAGTTTTGCCACAACCATTTTTTCCAAAAAAAAGGTTTGATTTACTAGAAATATTGATTGTTAGGGCATCAAAACATCTAAAATTGCGAAGCTCGATCCTGGAGAACGCCACTACCTATATTAGGAGTGGCATAACAACATATTTAGGGCTATCGCTGCTTGGCGGTGTTAGCAGGCAGCTTTTATCAGATCCAAAGAAATTTATATTACATGTATCTGTTTGCATGTGTGACATTATTTCTTGAAGATAGGTAACATTGAAAGCTATATCTAAATCTTCACCCTTGTAAGAAGCTGGGAAGAATTCTTCAGCCTCTTCTTGCTCTGGATTATTAGCAGAAATTCTTACTCCATCTGATGAAGTAATTAATCTAACGCCTTTATATTTTTCACTAGATAAAATGGAGACTCTACTGAGACATTCTGAAAATTCCTTAACGTTAATTTCTAACATAGAGCTCTCGCCAGACGGAATAACCTGTTGATAATCTGGAAACTTTCCATCAATTAATTTACTTTTAAAAATTAGATTTCCAACCACAAGTTCTAATGAGGAATCATTAATTTTGAGCTCAGCATCACCGGGTTGATCAGAAAGAAATTTGGCCATCTCATTTATAGATTTTCTTGGAATAATGCCGGAAAACGAGTGATCAGAATTTATGGCAATGTTAGCTACAGCCAATCTATGGGCATCAGTCGAAACAGCAGTGATTTGTCTATCGCCAATTGAAATAAAAAGACCATTCAAATAATGTCGCCAATCTTGGTTTCCCATTGCAAAAGATGTATTTTTTATAAGTTCTTGTAGGTCTTTGGCAGGAATTACTAAAGGGTTGTCACCGGGATCAATATCAAAAATAGGAAAGTCTGCACTGGGTAGAGTTGATAGTAAGTACTTACCATTTTTAGTTTTAATATTCAATTTTTCAGATCTTAATGACAAACTAATTTCCTCTCCGTCAGGAATTAATCTGCAAAGCTCGTTTAATTTTTTAGCAGATGTTGTTATTTTTCCAACCGATTCCATGCCTAGTATTGAACCCGTGGTAGTAACCTCTGATTCTAAATCTGTGGCTGTTAATTTAAATGAATTTTCATCTACCTCGAATAAAACATTTGCAAGAATTGGAAGTGTTTGTCTCTTTTCAACAACCCCCAGTGTAATATTAAGAGCAGAAACAATATCCTCTTTTTTTAAGGTTATTTCCATTTAGTTTGTAAGTGTCCTATTCAAATTTCTATAGTCTTCTTCAAGGGATGGAATTTCTTTTCTTAGTTCTTTTATTTTACTACACGCATGCAGCACAGTTGTATGGTCTCTACCATTAAAGGCCTCACCTATTTCTGGTAAGCTGTGATTGGTTAATGATTTTGTAAGCGCCATAGCCAATTGTCTTGGTCGGGTGATTGACCGGCTTCTTCTTTTAGAAAGAAGATCAGATAGTTTAATGTTGTAATACTCAGCAACAGTTTTTTGAATATTATCAATGCTTACCATCTTTGCTGAGATAACAAACAAATCTTTTAATGCATCTTTCACAAAAGGAACATCGATCTCTTGATCAGTAAACCTTGAGTTTGCAACAACCCTTTTAAGTGCTCCCTCTAACTCTCTAATATTAGACCTAATTCTTTGTGCAATATAAATAGCGCAATCATTTGGAAGCTTTACCCCCATAGAATTAGCCTTACTTAGAAGGACTGCTGCACGAGTTTCAAGCTCAGGGGGCTCTATAATTACAGGCAAGCCCCAGCCAAGCCTTGATTTTAAGCGCTCTTCGAGACCATCTATCTCCTTAGGGTACTTATCACATGTAAGTATCATTTGATGATTTCTATCTAGAAGAGTGTTAAAAGTGTGAAAAAACTCCTCTTGTGACTGTTCTTTGCCAGCAAAAAACTGAATATCATCAATTAATAGAGCATCAGCGTTCCTGTAAAACTCTTTAAACTCGCTCATAGCACCTAATTGAAGAGCTTTTACCATGTCTGCTACAAACTTTTCTGAATGAACATAAACTATCCTCTTTGTAGTATCTGCGCTCAGGATTTCGTTTCCAACAGCATGCATAAGATGTGTTTTTCCTAGCCCAACCCCACCATATATGAACAGTGGGTTATAATCACCTTTAGGATTTGCTGCCACCTGTTTGGCTGCAGCAAGGGCCATGTGGTTAGATTTTCCCTCTACAAAACTGCTAAATGTAAAATTTTGGACAAGAGAAGGCTTATTTTCTTCTGAGACATTAAGTTTATCGACAAATGTTGACTTATCTAGTGTTTTAAACTTTACAATTAGTGATTCATTAGATTTACTTACTAAGTTTTCTATAATTTGTCCGAGATTTTCTCTAACATAGGTCAGTACAAAGTCATTCGGGGCACTTATTTCTAAATTATTTTCACGAATATCAGCTTTTAAGGGCTTAATCCAGGTATTAAATTCTTCTTGCGATAGCTTAGCTTCAAGTTTTTCAGTGCATTCAGACCAAAATTTCAATTTTATAGACCTCCGGTAGAAAAGTTAGTCTAACAAAAACTAACAAGATATCTACAGCATAAGCATATGTATTTTCTGTGGATAACTTGTTAGCATGCTATGTATTTAATTTTTATTGTTTTTTCTTTCATTTCATACCCAATAATATATAATTTTTGGCTTAATTTTGAGCAACTATGAAAAGAACATTTCAACCCAGTACATTAAAAAGAAAAAGAACTCATGGCTTTAGAGCGAGAATGGCAACAAAAGCAGGAAGGGCTGTAATTGCAAACCGAAGAAAAAAAGGTCGCAAGGTTTTAACCGCTTAATTATTTAGGCTTCGATATCTCAAAGAAAATCTATCACTCGGACTTTGCATCAATTTTTTATGATGAAAGCTCGCCCGATACAAAGCTTAAAATAGTGGTTAAGAAGGCAGACTATTCATTGGCGGTTCATCGGAATAAAATTAAACGGTGGATTAGAGAAATTTTTCATTATAGTGATCTTAATGAGGGGTATGTTGTGGTTGTCAGACTTGGTTTTTTAGAAATGGGTTACAAAAATATTGTTAAAGAATTTAATCCTGTGTTGAAAAAATTTGTTAATAATAAGAGGGTTTAGATGTGAAAAATTTTTTTATATTTATGATTGATTTTTATCAAAAATATCTAAGTTTTTTATTCGGTAAAAATTGCAGGTTTGAGCCAACATGCTCGCAATATGCAAAAGAAAGCGTTGAGGTTCATGGTGTGATTGTTGGTGGTTTCTATTCTTTGATAAGGATTCTTAAATGTGGGCCATGGTCTGCTGGCGGCATTGATGAGGTAAAAAAATGAATTGGAGATATTTTTACATAGCTTCTGTGGTTATTTTATCCTACGTTTTATTTTTATCTTGGAACGCGGAAAAGGAAATTAAGCAAGAGGTTGCTGAGGCAACCGCCATAGATTTTAATAAAAATCAGCAAGTTCTTCCCGCTGGGGAAACAGAAGATTTTATTGAAATACAAAACAATAAATTGATTGTGAAGATAAGCCCTGTCACTGGAAAAATTTGGGAGGCAAGGCTTAAAGAGCATACCTACCTTAATAATAATAACTCTTTGGGCGTAAGGTTGTTTGGCTTTGATGATAGTAAGGGGTTTAAATTTTATCTTAATAGCGGCTTTGCTTCTGAGGATCAAAGTTTTGAGGTTGTAAATGTGCAGCCCTCATCAGTTGAACTTGTATCAGTTGATGGCAAGATTAATAAAAATATAGCTCTTAAAGAGAATGATTATGAGTTGTTAATAAAAGATGTTTGGGTTGGAGGTCTTCCTATTGACCTGCCTACTCCATATATTGCAATGTACAGAACAGATGGAAAGGCATTAGACGCAAGGGATAATTTTTTTGAGAACAGTTCCTATACAGGAGTCGCTTTTAATACTCCTGATGAGCCATATGCAAATAGTAGGCTTAGGTCTATTGACGAAAGAATAGAATATTTTCAACGAGGTGGTTGGGTTGCCTTCATTCAAAAATATTTTATGGCGGCAATTCTAACCCCCCCAGACAGGGTCCAAGCATTGATTGCAATTCCTCCGGCTTCTGGCTCTGATACATATGTAATGGGGGCTCTGTCTCGGGAGGTAAAAGCAAGCGAGCTGATGTCTGGTGTAGATCATAGGATTTTTCTTGGGCCTAAAATTCGTTCTGATCTGATGAGTCGGGCTTCTGATCTAGAGCTTACAATTGATATGGGTTGGTTTTGGTTTTTGGCTCAACCCCTGATGATGTTATTAAGCATGATCAATGCTTTTGTGGGTAACTGGGGAGTATCGATTTTACTTTTGACAGTTTTGGTTAAATTACTGCTTTGGCCTATTTCCGCTAAGGGTTTTTCCAGTATGGCTAAAATGAGAACAGTGCAGCCAAAATTAAAAGAAATACAAGAGAGTTATAAAGACGACAGGACAAAAATTGGAACAGAAATGATGGCGATATATAAAAAAGAGGGTATAAACCCTGCTGGTGGTTGTTTTCCATTATTTCTTCAGTTACCGGTTTTTGTAGCTTTCTTTTTTTGTTTAAGAGAAAGTGTTGAGCTGAGACATGAGTCTTTCTTTTTCTGGATACAAGACTTGTCTGCGCCTGACCCATTTTTTATTTTGCCAGTCGTGTTTGCCGCTCTTATGTATCTAACTCAACAACTTAACCCTCAGCCTCCCGGCATGGATCCTATGCAGGCACAGATACTGAAGTTTATGCCGGTGATGATCGCTGTTGTTTTTGTAATTATGCCAGCAGGTCTTGTTTTGTATTCTGTCGCAAATAGTGCGATATCTCTCGTTCAACAAAGAGCAATGTATAAAAAATATGGTGCATCTGACTTCCCTGCTGGTGGTTAGGGGTTTGTGCTTTGATTTTTGCATTAGCAACTCCCGTGGCTCAATCCGCAATTGCTGTGTTTCGAATATCTGGTGAGGGTTGTTGTCAAAAATTTAATAGTGTTATTAATAAACCCATCTCAAATTTCCGGGAGGTTTTTTTAAGAGATGTTCTTTGGGAGGGGGCTCTGGTTGATAGGTGCTCTATTGTTTACTATTCAGGTCCAAACAGTTATACGGGTGAGGATTCTGTAGAGATTTTTTGTCATGGAGGCCTTTCGATTATTGGTTCATTAACGGAGGTTTTTTTGTCGCTGGGTTTTAGGGAGGCCAACCCAGGAGAGTTTTCAAGGATTGCGTTTGAAAACGGTAAGCTTTCTTTAAATGAGGCTGAGGCTGTTGTTGATTTGATTAATTCAGAAGACGCCGAAAGAAGCCAGCTTTCCTCAGAGGCTATAGCTGGTAAATTAAGTGATGTGGTTCATACGCTAGGTAAAGAGGTTGATGCCTTGAGAGTTTTTATTGAGGGAAGTATTGATTTTTCAGATGAAGATTATGATTTTATTGTCGCGGGAAACATTGAAGAAAGGCTGATTAAAATAAAATCTTCTTTGATTGATTTAATAGATAACTCACTGGTTTCAAGTAAAAAACTATCAAAAAATAGGGTTTTGTTTTTTGGGCCCCCTAATACAGGTAAATCATCTTTGTTTAATCGTATGCTTGGTTTTGACAGGGCTTTGGTTTCAAACATTCCTGGAACGACAAGAGATCTAATTGACTCTGAGGTGTTTTATAACAGTGTAAATATGGAGTTGGTAGATTCGGCGGGTGTTCGGGAAACGGATGATTTGATCGAGAAAAGCGGTGTTGCGCTTTCTGGTGATGAGCTTAAAAATTCTAATTTAATTCTTGTAATTTTAGATCATGATACAGAGGAGCTGTTACCAAGTTTTAAATCTAGGTTGTCTGATAAAAAACATCTGATTGTTTTTAACAAATCTGATAAGCAGCATCCAAAAAGTTGTTGTGACTGTGTTGTTTCTGCAAAGTCAGGTGATGGTGTGCGGGAGTTGAAAAATAAAATTTTTGAATTAA
This sequence comes from uncultured SAR86 cluster bacterium, assembly GCA_902515775.1. GTDB lineage: Bacteria > Pseudomonadota > Gammaproteobacteria > Magnimaribacterales > D2472 > D2472. The sequence continues at coordinate 52,404 of CABXVU010000004.1, read as the reverse complement.
TGCAAGAGGATAAAGATATTACAAGAAAAACATTTATTATCAGGGAGCGACACCTTGAATGTTTTAACTCAGCTCTTTCAAACCTAAATGCCTGTATTGAGAAAATTTCTAATGAGCGTGATATTGATGTTGCGGCAGAGGATTTGAGATTGGTGAGATCCTCCTTTGATGAGTTTTTGGGTATCAAGCATTCTGATGATTTGCTTGGTGATATTTTTAAAGATTTCTGCATAGGGAAGTAGATAAAATGTGGGTAATTTGTGATTAGTTTTTATTTTATTTTTATCCACATCTTATTTAGTAGAAAACTACAATTTATGATGATGAGTTTACATAACTTACTAGGTTCAGTTAGTCTTTTATATAAGAGGTTTATTAATTTTATGCACAAAAAAAACTCCTCCAATAATAACAACAATAATATATTGTTGTTATAACATTCTTATATATATGTTTGATGTAATAGTAATAGGCGGTGGGCATGCTGGTGTTGAAGCGGCGCATGCTGTTTTTAGGCAGGGGCTTAAATGTTGTCTTGTCACCTTTAAGAGAGATACTATTGGTCAGATGTCCTGCAATCCAGCTATAGGTGGTTTGGGAAAATCACATTTAGTTAGAGAGGTCGATGCGTTAGGGGGCATTATGGCCCAGGCTACAGACCAATCTGGCATTCAGTCGAGAACTCTTAATACAAGAAAGGGTTTTGCCGTACAAGCACTTCGAGTGCAATGCGACAGAGATAAATACAAAAAAGCAATTCAAGATGCTTTGTATAAGACAACCATTGATATTAAGGAAGGAGAGGTAGTTGACATTCTTCTTCACAATGAAACGATTAAAGGCGTTGTGTTAAAAAATGGTGAGAAAATAGAATCACTAAAGACCATCCTAACAACAGGAACTTTTCTTAATGGGGTCATGTATAAAGGCGAAGAGACTGCTCTAGGTGGGCGCGTCGACGATGATTCATCTGTCCCGCTATCCAAAAAACTCTATGATTTGAAACTACCTATGGGAAGGTTGAAAACAGGAACCCCCGCGAGAATCAAACTATCTAGTATTGATCTTAGTGTTATGGAGGAACAACCGGGAGACCTAAATCCGCCCTCTATGTCAGTTCTGCAACCCCCAGCAAAAACGCTCCCACAAATATCTTGCTATATCACCAGAACAAACAAAAAAACTCATCAAATAATTTCAAACAACACACACTTATCTGCTATATATTCAGGAAAAATATCAGGAATAGGCCCCCGATATTGCCCATCAATAGAAGATAAAATTAATAGGTTTAGCGAAAAAGATAGCCATCAAATATTTATAGAACCAGAAGGCCTAGATAAAGATTTAGTTTATCCAAACGGTATTTCAACAAGCTTACCAAGCGCTGCTCAGAAAGATTTTATAGAGTCAATAAATGGGCTTGAAAACTCAGAAATAGAAGAATTTGGTTATGCTGTTGAATATGATTTTATTGATCCAAGATCACTAAACCCAACCTTAGAAACAAAGTTTATAGAGAGCTTTTATCTCGCAGGTCAAATTAATGGAACAACGGGTTATGAGGAGGCAGCGGCCCAGGGCTTAATTGCTGGTATAAACGCAGGCCAATCAATTTTAAAAAAACCTGAGGTAATATTCGATAGAAGCGAAGCATATATTGGTGTGTTAATAGATGACTTAACACTTAACGGAGTCACAGAACCATATAGAATGTTTACCAGCCGAGCAGAGTATCGACTTATGCTATCACAAGATACAGCATGCCAAAGACTCACCAAAAAAGGCCACTCTTTAGGTCTTATAAGCGATGATGTTTTTCAGCCCTTTGTAGAGTTAGAAAATAAATACCAAGCATTTTTAAACCAAATAAAAAAACTAAAAGTTAACATAAACGACAAACTAGCTTCAGGCGACGATCTGCTAAAAAGAACCGACCTTGATACAACAGAGTTAAAAAAAGTATTACAGATTTCAAAAAAAGAAGAGAAGTTTTTCAACAGAGCATCAAACGAAATTAAATATAAGGGCTATATATCAAAACAACAAAGAGAAGTAGAGGGCTCCAAAAAAAATGAAAAAACAAAAATACCGAAAGAAATAGATTACTCACTTATAAAGGGCCTATCAAACGAAGCGATTGAAAAATTAAACAAACACAAACCAGTATCTCTTGGACAAGCAAGCAGGCTGGAGGGAATCACACCTGCAGCCATAAATCTACTTGCCATAACAATTAAAAAAAACCAACCACTAGAAAAGGCATAGCCCAATTAAAAAAAACGACCAACAACACAACCTCATAGAAATCTATGTAAAGGAAATACTAAAATTCAACAAAGCCCACAATTTAGTTGGCCGACAAACAAAAGAAGAAATCTATTTACAAGACATCTTTGATTGTCAGATGGTTCTAAAACACATACCACCAGAAAAAAAAATACTTGATATTGGAAGTGGAGCCGGGCTTCCAGGTTTACTTATAGCAATTCTGCAGCCTCGATCATACATAACAATGTCAGAAAAAAGTCAAAAAAAAGCATACTTTATAAAAAAAACAATTCAAACGCTTGGGCTCTCTAACGCTAAAATCAAAAACAAAGCTATAAGCCCCAACACAACAACAAAAAAACTCTTTGATATTATTACAGCAAGAGCCCTAGCACCAACACCAAAAATAATTAACTGGTCAGAACACTTGCTAGCAAAAAATGGTAAATACGTTCTTATGAAGGGAACAATAGAAAAAATAAAAGAAGAGGTTGCTCAGTTGGATAATAATACATACTCTTACAATATCCATAAAACAAACATTAAAGACAAGCAGAGGCACATTTTAGAGATAACCAAAAAATGAAACACATTATCGCTATTGCCAATCAAAAAGGAGGAGTTGGAAAAACAACCACAGCAGTAAACCTTGCTGCAGCCCTCGCCGCGACTAAACGCAAAGTTCTTTTAATTGACCTAGACCCCCAAGGAAATGCAAGCACAGCCGCGGGAGTGCCCAAAAATGAAAAAACCCTATATAGGATCTACTATGAAGGCCTAAATATAATAGAGCACATATCAAAGTCACCTAGTGGATATGACGTCATACCGGGGGGTGAAAATTTAATAGCATTGGAGGTTTATATAAGAAGCGATAACAAACAAGGCGAACTAAAAAAACAATTAGACCCCCTAGAGTATGAGTTTATAATAATGGATACACCACCGTCTTTAAACCAACTAACACTAGAGTCTCTTTTTGCTGCGACAGCAACACTTATACCCCTCCAATGTGAATATTATTCCTTAGAAGGCATCTCATCTCTTATTAACACAATAAATACCCTCAAAAACAAAAACCTTACAAACAATAAGGTTTTTGGAATTGTCAGAACAATGGTTGATATGAGAAACAATCTAGCAAAAGAGGTATCTGAAGAGCTCGAAAAACATTTCCCATCTTTGGTTTTTAACACACTCATTCCAAGAAATGTTAAATTAGCAGAAGCGCCAAGCCATGGAACTTCGGCAATTCAATACATGCCGTCGTCATTTGGTGCAAAAGCTTATTTAGCCCTAGCCGGTGAACTTATCAGGAGAATTGAAGTTGGCGGATAAAATACTTAACACGGGCCTAGACGCACTATTGGGAAATGTTGCGTCTCCCAACAAACAAACTATCAAAGAAATAGAGCTATCTCAAATTAAACCAAATCGATTTCAACCCAGGCAATCATTCGACGAGCAAAAAATCACAGAACTTTCACAATCCATTACAAAGCACGGCATTTTATCACCTATCCTTGTTAGGGAAACAGGGGCTGGAGGCTATGAACTTATAGCTGGTGAAAGAAGATTAAGAGCAGCAAAAGAAGCTGGACTGCAAACCGCTCCATGTATGATCGATTCAGCAGAGGATCAGCTTTCGCTTGAACTTGCCCTTATTGAAAACCTTCAAAGGGAAGACTTAAATCCAATTGAAGAGGCTAGGGGTTACGATCGTTTAAAAAAAGAGTTTTCTTTGACGCAAGATAAAATCGCAGAAGTTACAGGAAAGGCTAGAAGTTCTGTCGCTAATTCGATGAGGCTTTTAAACCTCCCATCATCGATTATTGAGCTCTTGTATTCCGGGGACTTAGAAAAAGGACATGCAAAAATCCTTGCATCAATGGAGCCCAGCGAAGCAGAGGAGCTTGCACAAAAAATAGTTTCTTTAGGCATGACCGTAAAAGATGCGGCCTCTTCAAACAAAACTAAAAGCGCAAAAAACACCACCAAAATAAAAAATAGAGATCTTTTAAACATAGAGGAGGAGCTATCTGAAAACATTGGCCACAAAACCCAAATTGATCAACAAACCTCATCAAAAGGAAAAATTTCTATTTCATACTCATCCAAGGATGAACGCGAAGCAATTATAAGCAAATTATTAAAATTAAAGAAAAATTAAGCTTGTCCTATAGACCATTAATTTTTATAATCTGCCTCGTAAAAAAACATACTTAGCTTAAAATTAACACTTTAAAAAATAATCAGTTATCTGCCATGGGCCTCTTGATATCATTTGCGCTATTCCCAATATTTGCCCAAGCAATATTCGTAGGATATTTATTTGCTTTAACCGCCGTTCTTTTTATCGCAAGCAAACCAAAAAGCGAGATTTTAAATTTATATTTGGCTTTTGTGCTCAGGTGGTCAGCCTTTATATTTTTTACAATTCTTTCATTAATTTACCTGCCAGAAAATACTCTTATAGCTATCTTTCTGCTTATATACTTTAATACAACCTTTAACCCCAAATTCATTAATACATAAAATGGCTTCAGCATCCGGCGAACAGACAAGCGCAGAATACATTCAACACCACTTAACAAACTTAGTGTGTGGCAAAACTCCAAGTGGCTGGACTTGTGATCATAACGCAGTAGATCAAATGGGCTTCTTAGCATTTCATGTGGATTCTTTGGGCTGGTCAATATTTCTTGGGCTGGTTTTTGTGGGGCTATTTCGCTTAAGTATTCCCAAACTATCAACTGAAGCACCAAGCGGAATTCAAAATTTTGTGGAAATGTGCATCGAATTTGTTAACGATAATGTGCAGAGCATATTTACATCTGCAAAAAATAATTTAATAGGCCCCATGGCATTAACAGTATTAGTTTGGGTTTTTCTAATGAACCTAATGGACCTGGTGCCCGTTGACTATCTACCAACACTTGCTGGCCAAGTTGCAGAAGCTACTGGCATGGTCGAAAATTCTAAGGATGCATATTTTAAAGTGGTCCCAACCACAGATCCAAATATAACACTAGGAATGGCGCTGGCTGTTTTCGTTTTAATTATTTTTTATAGTATTAAAATTAAAGGCCTTAAGGGATTTTTAGCAGAGTTAACACTTCATCCTTTTGGCAAATGGATGATGCCCATTAATCTGGTATTAGAGGGAGTTAATCTCATCGCTAAACCAATATCACTAGGATTGCGTTTGTTTGGTAATCTTTATGCTGGCGAAATGATTTTTATTTTAATAGCCTTAATGTTAACTTTTAGCTCGATATCTATTGGCTTGCTAGGTGTGGGACTACATTTAATATGGGCTCTTTTTCATATTTTGATTTTGGCCTTACAGGCTTTTATTTTTATGGTGCTAACCATTGTTTATTTAGCAATGGCGCATGAAACAGAAGACCATTAGGTCTTATTTTTAGGAGAAAAGAATGGAACAGTCACTTATATACATAGCTTCAGGTCTTATGATTGGTCTTGGTGCTGTTGGCGCCGCTATTGGTGTGGGCGTATTGGGAGGCAAGTTTTTAGAAGGCGCTGCTCGCCAACCAGAACTTATTCCAATGCTCAGAACCCAGCTTTTCATTGTTATGGGACTTGTTGATGCTGTTCCCATGATTGGTGTAGGCCTGGGTCTTTACTTAATGTTTGCTGCTTAAATAAACAATGAATATTAACGCAACACTCTTAGGTCAAACATTAGCATTTGTTATTTTTGTAGCAATTTGTTGGAAGTATGTATGGCCTCCTATCATTGCAATAATGGAAGAAAGAGAGAAGCGTATAGCGGATGGTTTAGAGGCAGCAAAAAAAGCCGATGATTCCTTGGAGGAAGCACAACTTGCTTTTGATCAAGAGATGAACAAGGCAAAAGCAGAGGCCGCGGAAATATTAGAAAAAGCCAACCTTAGAGCCTCTCAAATTGTTAACGATGCGACAGCAAAAGCAGAGACAGAAGCTGAAAAGATTTTATCCTCAGCATCCAAAACCATTGAGAATGACGTCAATAAAGCCAAAGAAGAGTTAAGACAAAAAATGTCAGAACTTATTATCGATACTTCTGAAAAAATATTGGGCGATGAAATTAGCCCAGAGAAACATCAAGAGTTGCTCAAAAAAGCCGCTTCAGAGTTATAAAAAATGATAGAACTTTCTCCACTCGCAAGACCCTATGCCAAAGCTATTTTTAAGGCAGCTTTAGATGACGGAAAGCATGAGTCGGTTGCACAGGATCTTGCCTTATTGTCAGCTGTGTCTCAAACCAAAGAGGTTGCCAGTTTAATTCAAGATCCACAACTTTCAAAAGAAAAAATAGCCAACACTATTATTGGTTTAGCAGACGGAGAAGTGGGCGATTTGTCTAACAAGATGTTGGAACTTCTTGCGGATAACAAAAGACTTAATCTTATTGAAGCAATTAATGTAAGCTATCAAGAACTTTTAGAGCAACATAATAAGACAAGCTCTATCCTTGTGAATGTTGCCGACCAACCTTCTGAGGATAATAAAAAAATTATCACAGAAAAACTGCTTGCAGAACACGGAGAGGGTTCGAATATAGAATTTTCAAAGGATCCCTCTATCATGGGTGGTCTGTCAATCAAAATCGGAGATGAAACTCTGGATCTATCCATTAGAGGAAAGGTCAAAAAATTAGTAAATCAATTAAATTTTTAAGGTGAAAAAATGAGCCAACTAAATCCATCAGAAATTTCCAGCGTTTTAAAGGAAAAAATTTCAGGTCTTGATCTTTCTGCAGAAAGAAAAAATGAAGGTATTATCGTAAGTGTTTCAGACGGGATTGTGAGAATTCATGGTATGGGCGACGTAATGTATGGTGAGCTGATAGAGTTTGAAAACGGTGTTCTTGGATTGGCACTAAATCTAGAGCAAGATTCTGTAGGAGCAGTAGTTTTAGGAGATTATTTGGGACTAATCGAAGGCCAGAAAGCTGTTTGTACTGGAAGAATTTTAGAGGTTCCAGTGGGCGAAGAGTTACTAGGTAGAGTTGTAGATGCCCTGGGCAGCCCCATTGATGGTAAGGGAGAAATTAAAACAGAGATGACTGCTCCAGTAGAAGTTGTAGCCCCCGGTGTAATTGCTAGGCAGTCAGTTGATCAACCGGTTCAAATTGGTTTAAAAGCAGTTGATGCAATGGTACCAATTGGTCGAGGTCAAAGAGAGCTTATTATTGGTGATAGACAAACCGGTAAGACTGCTGTTGCGGTTGATGCAATCATCAATCAGAAAGGAACAGGTATCAAATGTATATATGTTGCTATTGGCCAAAAACAATCAACCGTCGTTAATGTTGTTAAAAAGCTTGAAGAACATGGAGCTCTAGAACATACAATTATTGTCTCAGCATCAGCATCTGATCCTGCACCTATGCAATATCTTTCCGCATACTCAGGTTGTTCAATGGGTGAATATTTTAGGGATAAAGGTGAAGACGCATTGATTGTTTATGATGACCTCTCAAAACAAGCCGTTGCATATAGACAAGTATCTTTACTTTTAAAAAGACCTCCCGGAAGAGAGGCTTACCCTGGAGATGTTTTTTATCTTCATTCAAGATTGCTAGAAAGAGCAGCTAGGGTGAATGCAGATTATGTAGAAAAAATTACCAACGGTAAGGTGAAAGGGAAAACCGGATCTTTAACAGCACTCCCGATTATCGAAACACAGGCAGGAGATGTTTCAGCTTTTGTTCCAACCAACGTTATATCAATTACCGATGGTCAAATTTTCTTAGAAACTGACCTTTTTAATTCAGGTATTAGACCTGCTATCAATCCTGGTATTTCTGTTTCTAGGGTAGGTGGAGCTGCTCAAACTAAGATTATGAAAAAGTTAAGTGGAGGCGTCAGAACTGCATTAGCTCAATATAGAGAACTTGCAGCTTTTTCTCAGTTTGCGTCTGATCTAGACGATGCAACCAAAGCTCAGCTTGCTAGAGGAATAAGAATTACTGAGCTGATTAAGCAGAAGCAATATTCTCCAATGAGTGTTGCCCAGCAATCACTGAGTATTTTTGCTGCAGATAGAGGCTATATGGATGATGTTGAGGTCGAAAAGATTGGCAGCTTTGAAGAAGCATTGCATGGTTACTTTACATCTGAAAAAGCAGACTTAGAAAAGAGCATTAATGATACCGGTGATTGGAATGATGATATTGAAAAGCAATTCACAGAAGTTGTTGAGCAGTTTAAAAAAACACAGACATTTTAATCTATAACTAATGGCTAATACCAAAGAAGTACGAAAACAGATTGCTAGTATTAAAAGCACGCAGAAAATTACTTCGGCTATGGAAATGGTCGCAGCCAGCAAAATTAAAAAAACCCAAAACGAAATGCAGCTTGGTAGACCTTATTCTGAAAAAATTAAAGAAGTTATTTCTCATATTGCAAATTCTAGCTCTGAATACTCACATCCATTTTACGAGCACAGAGAGACCAAGAGAGCATGTTTCTTGGTTGTTAGCTCTGATAAGGGATTGTGCGGCGGCCTAAATATTAACCTCTTCAAACAAGTAATAAGCAAATCAGCGGAGCTAAATGCCCAAGGCATAGAATCAAATTTTGCATTAATTGGTTTAAAGGCTGCCAGTTTCTTTAAATCTGTTGGCGGCGATGTTGTTGCTAATGTCCAAAAGCTTGGTGACAAGCCTGATCCCGATGCATTAATAGGACTAACTAAAACAGTTTTAGATCTGCATAGAAATGGTGAAATAGACCAAGTGTATTTATGTGGTAATGGCTTTGTAAACACCATGACTCAAGAGCCAAAAGTCGAGCAATTGATACCTTTGCCGGCTGAAGAGAAAGATGAGCTGACCGCAACACATTGGGATTACATTTACGAGCCAGAGGCGCAAGATTTATTGGAGGGTTTAATGACAAGATATATCGAGTCATTAATTTATCATGCTGTTATTGAAAATAGTGCGTGTGAACAAGCAGCAAAAATGCTGGCAATGAAAAATGCCACTGAAAATGCTGGAGATTTAATTAAAGAATTGGAACTGTTATACAACAACGTAAGACAAGCAGCCATAACTCAGGAATTATCTGAGATAGTTGGTGGAGCGGCTGCGGTTTAAGGAGAAAGAAATGAGCAATGGTTTAGTGACACAAATTATCGGAGCAGTTATCGATGTTGAGTTTGAAAAAAACAACATTCCCCAGGTATACGAAGCTATCAAAATTACAGATACAGGTACCGTGCTTGAAGTTCAGCAACAACTTGGCGATGGAATTGTTAGAGCAATTGCGATGGGAACAACTGAAGGACTAAAAAGAGGGTTAACCGCTGAACGAACCAATGCTCCTATTTCTGTCCCGGTGGGTGAAAAAACGCTTGGTCGAATTATGGATGTATTAGGCAATCCTATTGATGAGTGTGGTCCAATTGGTGAGGATGAGCAAATGCCTATTCACAGAAAACCACCAAGCTATATGGACCAATCTTTATCAGATGATCTTTTAGAGACAGGTATTAAGGTTATTGATTTAATATGTCCGTTTGCAAAAGGTGGAAAAATTGGTTTATTTGGAGGAGCGGGTGTTGGTAAGACCGTGAACATGATGGAGCTAATTAATAACATTGCAACTGAGCACTCTGGACTTTCAGTTTTTGCCGGGGTTGGAGAAAGAACCCGAGAAGGCAATGACTTTTATTACGAAATGCAAGAATCGGGCGTGGTTAATGTTGAGAAGCCAAGCGAATCTAAGGTTGCCATGGTTTATGGACAGATGAATGAACCTCCTGGAAACAGACTCAGAGTGGCTCTAACAGGCTTAACAATGGCTGAAAAGTTTAGAGACGAAGGAAGAGATGTCCTATTATTTATCGATAACATTTATAGATATACTTTGGCTGGAGTTGAAGTTTCTGCTCTGTTAGGCAGAATGCCGTCAGCTGTTGGATACCAGCCAACATTGGCTGAAGAAATGGGTGCCTTGCAAGAAAGAATCACCTCAACAAAGGATGGGTCTATTACTTCAATTCAAGCTGTTTATGTTCCTGCTGATGACTTAACTGATCCATCTCCAGCAACAACGTTTGCACACTTAGACGCAACCGTTGTTCTCTCAAGACAAATTGCTGAGCTTGGAATTTATCCAGCGGTAGATCCATTAGACTCAACAAGTAGGCAGTTAGATCCTCTGGTAGTTGGAGAGGAGCATTATAATGTTGCCCAAGGCGTTCAAGGTGTTCTCCAAAAATATAAAGAGCTCAAAGACATCATTGCTATTTTAGGTATGGATGAATTATCTGAAGAAGACAAGCTTGCGGTGGCAAGAGCTAGAAAGGTCGAAAGGTTTCTTTCTCAACCATTTACCGTTGCAGAAGTTTTTACTGGTTCTCCTGGAAAATATGTCAAGTTAGAAGACACCATCAAATCATTTAAAGGCATTTTAGCTGGAGATTATGATGATCTTCCAGAGCAAGCTTTTTATATGGTTGGAACAATCGAGGAAGCAGTAGAAAAGGCTAAAACTTTATAATTAATGTCCACTATTAAAGTCAGCATAGTTTCATCAAGTGAGGAAATTTACTCTGGTGAAGGCACTATGGTTTTTGCAACTGGGTCCTTGGGTGAAATAGGTATTGCACCAGGACACACACCTTTATTGACCGGCCTCGCACCTGGGCCCGTGAGAGTACAAAACGGCGATGATGAAAAAACCTTTTTTTGCTCAGGTGGATTTATTGAAATACAGCCTGATTTGGTAACATTTTTATCTGATAGAGCTGAACGAGCTGAATCCATGGATGAGGCAGAAGCCACTAAAGCTCAAGAACTCGCTGAAAAAAACATGCTCGACAAAGAGTCAGAACTAGATTACACCAAAGCAGCTGCACAACTAGCCGAAGCTGCTGCTAGAATCAAAACCATTCAAAAATTAAGAAAAAACAAGTAAGGTACTTGTATCTATATTAACTCGTACTTGTTTTGAATATTCATACTATTATCCTAGCAGCTGGTAAGGGCACTCGAATGAACACCAATTTGCCAAAGGTTATGCAACCCCTTGGGGGGCAAACTTTAATTTCGCATGTTATTCAAACTGCAAAAGAAAGCAGTGAAAATATAACTGTTATTGTTGGCCATCAAAAAAATATCTTAAAAACTCATATAGCAAAAATCGACCATAATATAAAAACAGCAGATCAAGATAATCAGCTAGGAACAGCACATGCAGTCAAAATGGCTTCGCATTTGATTAAGGATGATGAAAAAATATTAATTCTATATGGTGATGTTCCATTGATTAGCTCCAAAACTATAGAGGGACTTATAAACTCTGGATACGAGTGCACGCTCCTAACTATGCAATTAAATGATCCAACCGGCTACGGCAGGGTGATTACAAATGGGCAAAAATTAGCTTTAAAAATTATTGAACAAAAAGATGCATCAGAAGACGAACTTAAAATTGAAGAGGTTTTTACAGGTATTTTATTAATTGATGGAAGTTTGCTTAGACCTGCTTTAGAAGAAATTAAGAACCAAAATTCAGCTAATGAATATTATCTTACAGACTTGGTGGAGATACTTTCTGGAAAAGGAGTTAAAATAAAATGTATTCAAGCAAATCATGCAGAAGTGTTGGGGGCAAACAATAAGCATGAATTACATGAGCTAGAATTAATTTTAAGAAAAATGAGCGCTAAAAAATTATTAGAACAAGGAATAACACTTATTGATAAAACTCGTGTTGACGTTCGTGGCAAAGTCGTCGCTGGAAAAGATTGTTCTATTGATGTCAATGTTATTTTGGAAGGCGATGTTACCTTTGGCAATAACGTTACTATTAAATCAAATGTCGTTTTACAAGATGTTTTCATTGGAGATAACTCGATCATAGAATCATTTAGTCATCTTTCATCAGCTTCAGTTGGTTCGAATTGCAACATTGGTCCATATGCCCGCATTAGGGAGGGGTCAGAGATAGGTAATAATGCCAAAATTGGTAATTTTGTTGAGACTAAAAAAACTAAACTTGGAGATGGCGCCAAAGCCAATCATTTAGCCTACTTAGGCGATGCAAACATTGGTAATAAAACAAATGTTGGCGCTGGAACAATTACATGCAATTACGATGGAACAAATAAGCATAACACTTCTATTGGTGAAGATAGTTTCATTGGCACAAACTCTTCCTTGGTTGCACCAGTTAATATTGGTAAGGGCGCTTATGTAGGAGCCGGCTCTGTAATTACAAAAGATGTACCTGACAATGCATTGGCTGTAGGTCGAGGTAAACAAGTTATCAAAGAAGACTGGGCAAAGAACAAAAAATAATATGTGTGGAATTATAGGGGCGGCATCATCTCGCAACGTAGGAAAGTTATTAGTTCAAGGCCTTCATAAAATGGAGTATCGTGGTTATGACTCAGCAGGTATAGCTCTCCATCAAAAAGACAGTATTTTTAATTTAAGAACTTTGGGAAAAGTAAGTTTGCTCGAAGATGGGATGATTGAGCATCGGCCAAAAAGCAAACTTGGAATTGCTCACACTCGTTGGGCAACTCACGGTCAACCTTCTAAAGAAAATGCACACCCACACGCATCAAGTGGAGAGGTTCACATTGTTCACAATGGAATTATAGAAAACTACCTTGAGCTTATAGAAAAATTAAAAAAGGTCGGATATGCTTTTCAATCTGAAACTGACTCAGAGGTCATAGCACACTTACTTCATCAACACATACAATCAAGCGGCGATTTGCTGTCGGCCATGCATGACGCTATAAAAGAACTTGATGGCGCTTACGCCATAGCGGCCATTCATATTAAAAATAAAAACAGATTAGTTGTTGCAAGAAACAAAAGCCCATTATTGATTGGGTTAGGCTTAGAGGAAAATTTTGCTGCTTCGGACCCCTTAGCTTTATCACAACTTACCAATGAGTTTGTATTTCTTGAAGATGGCGATGTTGCAGAAATAACTAAGCAAAGTTATCAAGTGTTCGACGGAAAGAGTTCCCCTGTAAAAAGAGATGTAACTGAAATAGACATAGCAGTTAATACAGTTACTAAAGGAAAATATTCTCACTTTATGGAGAAAGAAATATATGAACAGCCTGATGCTGTTGCCAATACCATAAATGGGAAACTTGGAGATGAGGACGTATTAGATAATATATTTGGTTTAGGCTCATCAGAGCTTTTTAGTAAGATTAAAAGAATTCAGTTTGTTGCATGTGGAACAAGCTTACATGCAGGCAAAGTAGGAAGGTTTTGGTTTGAGCGAATAGCTAAAATTCCATGTTATGTAGATTTTGCAAGTGAGTATAGATATAGAGAGCCTCTTGTAGAAGAAGGCACATTGTTTGTTACCATTTCACAATCCGGAGAAACCGCAGATACTTTGGCTGCCCTCAAATACGCAAAAGAGAAAAACTATTTAAGCACATTGTCAATCTGTAACGTTCCAACCAGCTCGTTGGCTAGAGAATCAGAGCATGTTCTTTTTACTAATGCAGGCCCAGAAATTGGCGTTGCATCAACAAAGGCATTTACTACTCAGCTGGCAGGTTTAATGTTGTTAGCCATGTCTATTGCAAAAAGCTTAAATAAAGATAAAAAATTAAGAAAAAAACTTGTAAACGAATTAAGAAATTTGCCAGAGATAATCGATAAGACATTGAAATTATCAAATGAGATCATGAGGATCGTTCCTAATATAGCTGATAAACACAATGCTTTATTCCTAGGAAGGGGAATGTTTTTTCCAATTGTTCAAGAAGGCGCACTGAAACTGAAAGAAATTTCATACATTCACGCTGAGGCTTACCCAGCAGGAGAGCTGAAACACGGGCCATTGGCATTGGTCGATGATCAAATTCCAGTGGTGGCATTATCCCCTGAAAACACTTTAACTGAAAAACTAGTCTCCAACTTAGAGGAGGTAAAGGCAAGGGGCGGCACGCTATATGTATTTGGTGGAGAAAATTCAAAAATTAAAATCGAAAGAGGTGAATACATTCAAATGCCAGAATGTAGCGAATTGTTAGCCCCAATTATTTATACCATTCCACTTCAAATTCTTGCATATCAAGTTGCATGCCAAAGAGGCACTGATTTAGATCAACCAAGGAACTTAGCTAAATCAGTCACGGTGGAGTAATTTTAAACAGTGATTTCAAGATGATAATACATGGCATTTTTTTAGTACTTCATTTATATATGATTTCCGTATGGGGTTCAGCAGTACTTTTATCAATAATGCTTCACCTTGTTGTTGTATTTTTCCAACAACTAGCAAGTCCAAGTGGTTACAAAGTGTGCCAGTTTTGCAAAGAGCATATAAAAAAAGATGCGACAGTTTGTAGATTCTGCTCTAGAGATGTTTAAAGATGAAAGAAATTAGTTATCAGGTTCAAGGAAGTGCAGCACAACCATACAACATAACAATAAGTTTGAGTGGCACAAATTTGAAATGCATTTGTGATTGTCCTGCAGGATCGATGGGAACTCATTGCAAACACTGGATGAGTGTTTTTGAGGGGAAAAAACAAAAGTATATAGGTCTAGATGATTCGCAAATTAATGAAATTAAATCTTGGTTACCAGGAAGTGATTTAGAAGAAGCGTGGATTGAGTTAGAAGAAATTAAAAAACAAGAGGCAGAAATAAAAAAAGAAATTGCTGCCAAAAAGAAAATAGTTCTTCAAAAATTTAAATCTGTAATGAAAAAATGAATTGCAAAAAATCAAATCACTGTTTAAAAACACTCAGTCACAGTTGAATAGAGAAAGATTTATTGGTTGATAAAATTATAGTGAGAAGTTTTGAATTTATTATATAAGTACTGAGAATTCTAAAATACGTCCTTTTTACAGAATGTAAAATATTTAAAAAAAAGATGGTTTATTCATTCTGTTTTTCTAGGAGTTGTCTTAACATCTATTCTTGAAGATGGAGGTCAATTCAAATGGTGGTTTGTGGCATTATTAACCTTTCTAAACCGCATTATTAATTTTATTTTGCTTAGGAGAGGTTTATGAATAAAAAAGTAATTAACAATGATTTATTAAGGAGATACTAAATGTTAATAGCAGTAAGAGCAGAAGTTGAGAGCGTTGATCACTGGAGAGAAAAGTTTAAGACTCACGATGATTTATTTAAAAGTCAGGGCGTCTCTCTTGCACATATGGGGACAGCAAATGATAAAACAGTAATTGCTGTTTTTGAAACAAATGATGTTGATAAGTTTGTAAGAATATTTAATGATCCATCAACTGCAGAGGCAATGTCAGAGGACAAAATAACAGGCGGTGTTGAGATGTTTATTCTAGACGAGACCTTTGAATTATAAAAAAACAGGTTGAGTTTATTTCAATCAGTCACGGCGGAGTAATTTTAAATATCTAACAGATAGCGTTAGAATAAATAAAAGTACTATTAAGTTGTGTGGGGAAAATATGAAGATACTTTCAAGAAATGTGTTTTTATTTGCTTTTTTAATACTAAATTTACAGGCTAATGAAGCCTTGTATATCAAATATGCAGATAAATCTATAAATTCGTCATCACTTGTTGAAAGACAGGGCTTGAAATATCAGGTAAATACTAATACTCCTTTTTCTGGAAGATTCGTAACCTATGAGGATGAATATGGATTTTGTGCAATAGAGGCAGGGTCATATAAAAGGGGGCTTCTTCATGGACCATTTGAGGGATATGAGGGCTGTGGGACCTTATTTTCATTTAAGACTGGATATAAAAATGGACTTGAGCACGGAAAATATATCGAGTTTATGGAAGGCTTTCCATCCATGGAAGGAAATAGAGTTGATGGTGTTGACGAGGGCGAATGGATTGGCTATGAATATGGTCAAGTATCCTGGAAAGAAAATGTTAAAAATGGCGTAACCGTTACTCTTACATCATTTTCATATTATGACAACGGTCAAATAGCATCGAAGGAAGTATATAACAACGATGAGGAATTGCATGGTATATCCGTGACATACCATCAAAACGGACAACTAAAGTCAAAAATAGAATATCAAAACGGAGCTATACTTAGGGTGATCGAGGAGTATGACTTTAATGGAAATCAGATTAAATAGAAGATTCAAAATAAATTAAAAAATTAAGGTTAATTCCGATCTTATTGGTTATATTTTATTTGCAAAAATATATAAAAAATGTGAATTTGGTTATGGATACTCTGTTAAGGTAAAGCAGGTTTTAACAGTGGTTGGAAGATGGCGAATTTAATAATTTTTAAATTACTTCCGCAAGAGAGTTTAAACAATATTCAATATTCTTTTTATTGGAAGATTGTCCCATAAGTCCAATTCGCCAAACTTTTCCTGCAAGAACTCCAAGACCAGCTCCAATTTCGAGATTAAATTCGTTTAACAGTCTTTGTCTTGATTCAAGATCATTTACACCATCAGGAATATAGATAGCATTTAATTGAGGTAATCTGTCCTCTTCTTTTACTAAAAATTTAATATTTAATTTTTCTAAGCCCTCTCGGAGTTGAAGATGGTTCTCTTTATGTCTTTTCCATGAATTTTCTAGGCCTTCTTCATTTAACATAATCAAGGCTTCATGTAGTCCATATAATGAATTTATTGGTGCAGTATGATGATAGGATCGGCCTCCTTCTCCTTCCCAATATGACATGATTAAGTTTAAATCATGAAACCAACTCTTTACTTTTGATTTTCTATTCTTAATCTTTTCCTTTGCAGCATTACTAAAACTAATTGGCGATAAACCAGGAGAAGCGGACAAACACTTTTGTGTACCAGAATAAATTGCGTCAATTCCCCATTCATCTACTTTTAAAGGAACTCCAGCCAAACCAGTTACAGTATCTACAATTGATAAACATCCGTGGTCATGTGCTAATTTTGTAATTGATTTTGGATCTGTAAGAGCCCCGGTAGAGGTTTCAGCATGAACTGAAGCAACAATTTTTGCATCCTTATGTTCATTTAAGGCTGATTCAATTTTATTTAAGTCTACTTTTGTTCCCCATTCATCATCAATAACTATTGGTATTCCGCCAAATCGCTCAACATTCTCTTTCATTCTTTCGCCAAAGAACCCATTTTTAGCAATAATTACCTTATCATCAGGCTCAACAAGATTTGCAAAGCAAGATTCCATTCCTGCCATACCAGGAGCTGATAAGGCAAAAGTTAACTCATTCTGTGTTTGAAATGCATATTGAAGTAACTGTTTTGTTTCATCCATCATTGTTATAAAAATAGGATCGAGATGACCAATAGTTGGTCTAGCCATAGCCTCCAAAACTCTGTCGCAAACATCAGATGGACCGGGACCCATTAAAATCCTATTTGGCGGTGTGAATGAATTTATTTTCATGGCGATATGATACTAGAAAAACACTTTTCTTTTAAAAAAATGGATAGGAAAAAGTCTAAAAAAAAGTACTGTAAGTATAATAGTCATGAGGTTTAATAAAGGTAGTTAGTTTAATCTACTCTATGACCGCGGAGTAGAAAAATAAAATTAGCTTTTTAGGGCTTAATAATGGAAATAAATTGGGTGATTATAGGTTGGCTAATCGACATGACTCTTAATGGTTTTGTGTGGCTTATCATTGCAGGATTTTCTTTGTTAATAATTGATGTGACTGACAAATGGACAAGAAAAGCTGTTAAGTTGATGGGTAAAGCTGATGATTGTATAAGAAAATTTATAGAAGACGACTTATTTGAATTTATTAAACAGAAGAACCTTAAAACGCTCACTAGCATTATATTGCTAATTATCTTTGGTATTCTGGCTCAACTAGGAATAATACCGAAGCTTATAACTTAATATATTAAGACAATGAAAGTGATTTCAAATTTAATCCGTTACGGTGGAATTGATTTATAGGCATGTTTTTTTAATTTCATAAGTTGAAAAGAATAATTCTAAGCAGAAAAGGATTTGATGCTAAAGCAGGGGGGAGCGCCTCACCTATATTCAGTGATGGAAGAATTTTTTCTATACCGATTCCTCAAGATCATCCCTCTCCAAAAAAGTACGAAGATTTAAACTTTTGTGGAACATCTGGCATAGAATTATTAAAAGAGGTGTCATCTAAGATCAAACCTTCAGATTATTGTCACAATGACCCACTTCTAAATGAAGATATCGGTATTTTCGGTCAAGCAAGTTCCTCTCAAACCGAATTAAAAAATAATAGTGTAGGTCCAGGAGACTTATTTTTATTCTTTGGATGGTTTAAGAACTTTTCAATTAAAGGAAGAGATTTACATCATCTGTTTGGATGGTTACAAATAAAAGAAATCATAGAAGGATCAGAGGCAATTATCACATATCTCAAAGAAAAGAACATTGCTCATCCTCATGGATTTGGAGACACCTCTAAATTTTCAAATAATACTATCTATGTAGGAAAAAAAACTTTAGAGATAAATGAAAAAAAGGTTTTTGACAGGGGCCACGGTTTATTTAAAAAGACACATGATGATTTAATTCTGACCGAAGCAAACAAAACACGATCTAGATGGAAGCTGCCCTCAGAATATTTTTCAAATACAGAAGGATTATTTTTAAATAGAATGCAGTGGGAGAATGAGAAGGAATCTAGAATCTTCTATAAAGGGTTTGGGCAAGAATTCATTTTTGATACTGAGAAAAATCCAAATGTAATAAAGTGGGCGATAAACTTAGTAAAAAAACATGGATAACTTTTAAAATAAAATTAAATCACTATATAAACTTTATAGTTGCAAATTTGTTTCGTTTGCAGAATAAATTTTAGGAGTATCAAACATGGTTTTAGCAGCCGGCGCGCTCATAGTTCTAGCACTAATATTTGGGCCATCTTTATGGGTGAAGTTGGTTATGAAGAGGTATTCAACTGTAAAGCCTGAAATGCCAGGCACTGGGGGAGAACTTGCAAAGCATTTGATTGAGCGATTTTCTTTAAAAGATGTGACGGTCGAAGTAACTGAGCTGGGAGATCATTATGATCCAATTGAAAAAAAAGTTAGGCTTTTGCGAGAGCACTATGAATCCAAATCGTTAACAGCAATTGCAATTGCCGCACATGAGGTTGGACATGCCATTCAGGATCAGCAAGGTGATAAACGTCTGGCTACTAGAACAAAGATGGTACCCGTTATTGATAAGGTGGCCCGTTGGAGTGCTTTAATTATCTCTTTATCGCCAGTGATCGGTATTATTACACGGCATCCAATGCCATTTTCTTTATTGCTTATCGTTGGGCTATCCGGATTTATCGCTCGCATGATGGTTCATGCGGTGACTCTGCCAATTGAATTTGATGCAAGTTTTTCCAAGGCTCTTCCTATATTAAGGGAGGGGAATTACGTATCGCAGTCAAACGAAAGAGCAGTTAGCAGCATTCTGAGGGCAGCGGCCCTTACCTATGTTTCGGCTGCGCTAGCCGACATTTTAAACCTTGGTCGTTGGATCGTTATTCTATCAAGGCGATGAAACAAGCTTGATACTAAAGTATAGTATTGATTATGCTTAAGTTTCTTCATATTACCGCAGTTATTGGACTCGCATTATCCATCTTGTTACTGTACTTAGACAATTATTTCTCTCCATTATCCTTGTACATTTTGGGCCTTCTGTATTTATTAATTGGATGGAATGAGCATAAAGCACAATCCAAATCGTATAAACTCTATTTAATTGTTGGGCTGCTTATAACAGTGATTACTTTCTTAGGCGAGTTCATTTCAGGATATATATTGTTCAAAGCAAATAACTTTTAATGGAAATTATAAAAAATGAGAAGTTTTCTTGTTGATACTCCTTTGCCGAAGAGTAGATTTAAAAAAGTGTATTTAATTAGCAAAAAAATCAACGTCTTAGCTATGCTTTTCTTGTCTTTATCGGTGCTATCAGAGTCAATGACGGAGCATGCGATAAATCATGAATCAATTAATAGAACTTACTTAAAATATATTCCAGCAGACCTAGATCTTAAAAATGAAGTTGATTTATTTATTGGCATCCACGGCTACACAGGAACAGCTACCGGATTTGAAAAGCAAACCACTGGTGGATTTAATGATGCAGCAGACAAATATAAATTTTTAGCAATTTATCCACAAGGGCTTTACTTTAATAGTGTTGAGGATGACCCTAGCTCATTTGTTTCCTCTTGGAATGATCTGGCAGGCTCAAAGACTCAAACACCAAATGGTGAAATATGTGCTATAGATGCAGATATTTATCCCCAGTATCCTAATTGTAGTGGAGGAGGGCGTTGTGCTTGGGCAAGCTGTAGTGATGATCTTGGCTTTATAAAAAAAATAATTGATCGCGCAAAGGAAGACCATAAGATTAGAGATATATATTTATTAGGCATGAGCAATGGTGGCATGATGGCTCAAGCACTGGCTTGTAAATATCCAAGCATTTTTAGAGGTGTTGTAAATATTGTAGGCATGCAACAAAAAGACCTTAGTTGCATTCCTAAAGAGCCAGTGAATTTTATTATCTATGGAAGCGTTAAAGACACGGTCGTTCCCCCAATTAATATCAGAGCGTCAGATGGCTATTTTTATGAGCCAATGGAAGATACATTTAATGCTTGGTCAAAACAATTTGAATGCAAGACCTCCAAACAATCAGATTTTAATTTATATGATGATTTTGAAAAGAATGTAGCTTCAGGTTGCAAGAATGATGTTCAAGTCATTAGCCTTTTAAATAAAGATGCAGGACATTTTTGGCCCGGTATAGATAGAAATGTAGGGTTTTGTTACTCACCACCTCAATCAGACCTTGATTATTCAAAGTGCGATTTTTCAATTGCTAATGAATGGGGCAATGATTTTTTAATAAATCTGTTATTTGGCCTAAAAGATTAAGTAATTGAGTTTTACATGCCAAAACTTGTGTTTGAGCTCTAATTACATTATAAAATAATAACTATATTTATTCTTTCGGGGGGGGAGAAAAGATGTCATCTATTTATTTAAAACCGCTTTTTGAAAAAAAAGTAGATCCAGTAACTCATATATTAAAAGATATATTCAAAGAAAATAATTTTGCTTTGCCGTATCTTGGGGCCTTAACACTTGGACTAGGCGTAGCTCAATCATCAAATGTTTCTGCTCAGGAGAACTTAGAGGAAGTTGTTGTAACAGCGAGCAAAAGGTCAGAAAACCTGCAAGACGTTCCAATGAGCGTTCAAGCAATAGGTGCAGCTGAATTAGACCTCAAAAATGTTAAAGGTCTTGATGATATTGCAAGTCTATCTCCAGCAGTTACATTGGATGCCGGCGGGCCAGGTAATTCTACTTTTTATATCAGAGGTGTCTCAGATGGTGGATTTGGAAATCCTTCAGGAGCCGCCTCAACAACAGCCTTATATTTAGATGAGCAGCCTTTAACCACAATTGGCCAAACGCCTGATTTACATGTTTTTGATGTTGAGCGAGTGGAAATTCTTAGTGGGCCACAAGGAACTTTATATGGCTCAAGCTCAACTTCTGGAAACATAAAAATTATTACAAAAAAACCCGATGTTACTTCTGTAGATTATGGTTTTGACCTTGAGTATGGATCTATTGAAGATGGATCAAATGATCAATCGTTAGAAGCATACGTAAACATGCCTCTTGGTGCTAATACCGCTGTAAGAGTCAGCGCATATGATCTTCAAGATGGAGGTTGGATTGATAACGAACTTTCAACCAAAACTTTTACAAATAGCGGCTATACAATTGATAACAGCGGATTTGCAGAAGATGATTACAATGAGCTTGATAAAAGTGGATATAGAATTAGATTATCCTCAGAAATCATGGGGCAAAACCTTGATCTTTCTATGCTTGATCAAACTTCTGAATTTGGTGGATCTTGGGAGACTGATGAAGCTGTCGGTCCGAGATCAAATTCTCGATTTAATGAAGAGTATTTTGATGATGATTTTAGTCAAATTTCATTATCATTGAGCGGTGATTTAAACGATAACGTTGAATATATATTTACTGCTTCTTCTTTTGAAAGGGATGTTGAATACACTTATGACTATTCAGAATATGTAGAATACTATAACTATGATGGTCCCACCTATACCTGTGACTATTATGACTACTATTATTATTACAATATCTCAGGTTGTCAGGATCCAAGAATGTCATACACGCAAATCGATAATCATGAAAGAGATTCTTACGAAGTAAGAATTCAATCAAAAGGCGATTCAGGCTTTCAGTGGATCCTTGGAGCATTCAGCGAATCTTCTAATAGAGACTATGAAATTGCTTACCTATGGCCTGGATCAAATCCAGGTAATTTGTCATGGAATGTTCCCAATGGCCAGTGGTGGAATCTAGATAACACAAGAGAGGAGGATACAGAGGCCTTTTTTGGAGAGGGTCGCTTCAACCTTAATGATAAAACCAAGTTAACCTTAGGTTTTAGATCATATGATCAGGACACTATGGTAAACGCAAAAGATGGCTACTTTGGTGTATTTGATGGAGTAGACAAAGTATTTAATTCTAGTGATTCAGGAGTTGTACCAAAAGTGAATATAGCTCACAACTTAAATGATGATGTGATGTTGTATGGAACCTATTCAGAGGGTTTTAGGGCCAGCGGTATTAATAGGGTCAGGCCTGCTCAAACTGCTTTTATTCCTGAAACATATGACTCTGACTATTTGGAAAGTCTTGAGCTCGGATTCAAGTCAACCCTTGCAGACGGAAAACTTATTCTAAATGGGGCATACTTCATGATGGATTGGAGTGATTTTCAATCTACTACATACAATTTGGCTTATTCAACAGTAGCTTTTGTTGATAATGTGGGTAATGCAGAAATTAATGGTCTTGAACTTGATGCTACCTACAAACCTAACGACTCATTAACTTTGTCAGGCTATGTCGTTTCTAACGATCCCTCTTTATCAGAGGATTACTATGATGTCTCTGGAGTTCTCCAGGCTAATTCAGGAAATAGACTTGCATACGTTCCCGAGCTCTCTTATGTTTTAGGATTAGATAAGGTGTTAAGTATTTTTGGTATGCCCGGATATGTGTCCGTTGATTACTCATATACTGGTGATAGATACACCAGTCAGGCAAATGAACTCAAATTACCTTCATATGCTATAGCCAATATGAGAGTTGGTGTTGAATCAAATAATAGGTCTATGGAAGTATTTATTAGCAATCTTACTGATGAAAATGGATATCTATCAAGGTATGACGATTTTGGAGATATTAGACGGACTCAAAATAGACCAAGAGTTATTGGTTTAAGATTCAAGTATAGATACTAGATATAATTCGTTAAATCACAAGCCTTTATTGAAAGATGATGGCTCTATGCTTTTTTAATCGCAATAATATTTTTAACTATAGAAATCATCAGCAATAGATATACAAACAATAACGGAACTGAGAATATAACCATTATCCACTTAAATGAATCAACTCCTCCAAGAAACATCAATAGGGCGGGTTGGATAACAAGTAAAATCGCAAATATCAACCTTAAATTACCTGAGCTCTCAATATTTGAACTTTTCATAGATGCTGAAGCTAGAATGTATGAGGTAGAGTCATAGGTTGTGCATAAAAAGATAATACAAATTATTCCAAAGCCAATTAAAAGATATTTACTAAAACTCAAAGTCGATAAAGTTTTAATTATTATTTGCTCTCTATTTAGCATCCCGCCTTCTAAAAGCATGGGCGAATTCAAAAGTCCTGATTCAAATAGATAGATCGATAAATTTGATAATACAGACATGCTTATCATGCAACCAACACTGCCAATAAATATTACTCCTAGAATAATAGATCTCAATGACTTGCCATTAGATATATTAACAATGAAGGCGCCGACCATGGGGGCTAATGCCATCCACCAAGCCCAATAAAAAACAGACCAATCCTTACTGATTTCTGTTCCAGTCGCAAAACTGAATTCAGGATATTGTTTAAATAAGAACAAGTAACTTTCGATTGATTTAGAAAAAATATATTGCGTTGGCCCCAGAATAAAAATTAAGACTAAAAATAATAAAACTAAAATAATATTAAAATTGCTGAGCCTCCTTATTCCTTTTTGAATTCCAAGATATGCACTGGTTGCAAATATTGACAGACAAACAGCTATTGTAAAAATATCTAGATTAAAAGTTTTTTCAATATTAAAGAGATTTGATAAGATCGAAGAAATTAACGGGAAAGATAAGCCAAGTCCAACTCCTGCTCCACAAAGTATTGCTCCAATGAACAATGAATCAAATAAAACCTCCAAGAATTTATTTTTGATATTAAATATTCCTGAAAATGTTAATTTAGATTTTTGATTTATTGTGATTGCCAACCCAAATGCAATTGCAGGCAAGCAATATATAGCCCATGCAGTAAATGACCAATGGAAAATAGGATACGTTCTTGAATACAACAACGCGTTATCTATGTCTAAGTCTTGGAGTTTTAATATATTAAAATAATCTATCCATTCAATTGTTGCCCAGTACAAAAGAGCTGCGCCAATACCTGCGGCAAAGAGCATTGATCCCCATGAAAAAAATGAATGCGCTTCCTTATTTTGTAAAGAAATTTTTATATCACCATATTTTGATAGCGCAATAAACATTAGAAAAATTAATACCGAAAAACTTCCATACATATAGGTTGGTTCAAAAAAAATTGTCAAAGAGTCATATAGTTTGAAAAGTAGCTTTGAACTTCCAACAGGATCAGACAACACATATATTGATAAGAGCAAAGATAGTACAATCGCAAGTGAGATAATAGTTTTATTCCATTCTGCACTTATTCTTATAAACATATGTCAGAGAATACCAACCTTAAGATTGCATTAGATAACGCTAGTGATTTATTTAACAATAATAATTTAAATGAATCTATAGAACAACTTGAAGAAATTTTAAATATCCATCCTTCTAACCTTAAAGCCTTGTCTTTACTTTTAGAGATCAATATTAAATTAAATAGAGCTGAGAAAGCCTTAAAAATTATCAAAAAACTTATTCAACTTGAACCTGATAGCAAGGAGCATCATGAAAAATTAGTAAAAATTCATCAATTTCTTAATGACAATAGCGCATACGAGTCTGCATTAATTGATTTTCATAAAAAATTTCCATCCATTACAACCGCTCGTTTAATTTCAAATATACATATTGAAAATGATAGGGAAGAGGAATCTGATCAAGTGATTCAGAGTTTTTTTGAATCAAATAAAACATACAGCGATTTATACAAGGGAATCAGACATGTTAAAGCTGGTAGATTAAAGCTTGCTGAAGATTCATATAAACGAGTTCTTAAAAAAGATAAGAATAATATCGATGCTTTAAGGTTATTAGGACTGCTTGCATTTAAAACAAAAGATTATGAGGTATCTGAGAGACTTTTTTTAAGAGTCCTTGAATTAGATCCAACTTTTTCATTAGCTTGGGATAATCTAGCAAAACTTTATAGGATTCAAAATAAACTTTCAAAGTCTATCCCAGCATTTAAGAATCTCATTAAGTTGGATCCAAATAATTTTGAAGCATTGGTATCCTTAGGAACTGTTTATATCAAGTTATCTAAATATCACGAAGGTATTAAATTATATGATAAGTCATTAAAAATTAATCCTGAAAATCCTCGAGTTTTTCTTAGTCTTGGCCACGCTTTGAAAACAGTTGGAGAAAGAAAAAGATGTGAGGATGCATATCAAAATGCAATAAAGCATTTTCCATTATCTGGTGAAGCATATTGGAGCTTAGCCAATCTAAAGACTTATGAATTTTCAGACAAAGAAATCATTAGCATGGAATCATCCCTTAACAAAAATATACATCCAAAAGAGCTAATTCAGATGCACTTTGCTCTTGGAAAAGCTTATGAGTCAAAAAAACATTTTGATAGGTCATTTAAACATTATGCTCAAGGGAATTGGTTGCAGAGAAAGCAGATAAGTTATAACGCTGAAGACTATAAAATCTCCATCGATGAGTTAATAGATTTTTTTGAAAAAAATCATGATCTTTACAAATTAAAAGCTAAATCAAGTTTTGAAGATCCAATTTTTATTTTGGGTTTACCCAGATCAGGATCAACAATGATCGAGCAGATCCTCGCATCTCATTCTTTAATAGAGGGCACACAAGAATTACCGAATATTTTGGCAATTTCTAGAGATATAAAGTTAATTGATCAAGAAAATGGGTATCCAAATAACTTATTAGCACTTGACCAATCTTCATTTGAAGAGCTAGGAGAAAAATATATTGATGAAACAAAATGGGCTAGATCTTCTAAACCATTTTTTATTGATAAAATGCCAAATAATTTTGTACACATTGGCCTTATAAAATTAATTTTGCCTGAGGCTAAAATAATAGATGCAAGAAGAAATCCAATGGATGCTTGTTTTAGCTGCTTTAAACAATATTTTGCTAAAGGACAACACTTTACCTATGACCTAGATGATATTGCGAGATATTACAAAGACTATATTAGGTTAATGGATTATTGGAAAAAGCTTTTTCCAGGAGAGATTTTTACAATCAATTATGAGGATGTCATCAAAAATCCTAATAAAAGGATTGCAGCTCTATTAGAATTTTGTAATGTGAAGTTCGAAGACAATTGTTTAAATTTTCATAAATCAAAACGCCCAGTAAAAACTGCAAGTTCTGAACAAGTAAGGCAGCCAATCTACAAGTCCGGTTTAAATTATTGGAAGAATTATGCTGATCATCTAGAAATCTTAATGAAACATTTTCCTTAGCGTAAAAAAAATCTTAACAATTATTGTTTTAAGATCAAATTCTTTAAATTTTTGATAAAATTCGGACTATATATCATGAGAAGGATTTATTTCCTCTCCAACCTGCCAACTCCGGCAAGGTGGAAAAAAGATATGGCGTTCAGCAAATAAAGGAGGTGTGAATGTCTTTAAAAATGAAAATTAAAAAACCATTAATACTTGATTCAGCCTTGGGCACTGAGCTTGAAAATAGAGGCGAATACCTCCCAAGTTTTAAAACTTCTATTTGGTCAGCACATTGTTTAATACATAAGCCAGAAGTTATTAAACAAATACATGTTGATAACATTGAAGCGGGAGCTGATGTAATTACCACATCAAATTATCAGGCCACCCCAGAATTACTTATTAGAGAGCCAAAGGCTCCTTCATATGAAGATCTTGCAAAAAAATCACTTGAATTATGCAAAGAAGCTGTTATTGAAACTGGAGCAAATACAAAGATCGCTGGTTGCTTTCCACCAATCCACATAACCTTTAGGCCTGATTTAAGTGCAAAAGAAAAAAAATTAAAAAAGTTTTATGCAACCTTAGGCGAAATTTACAAAGATGATGTAGATTTAATTATCTGTGAAACAATGGCATCAATTTATGAGGGCACTATTGCAGCATCAACTGCTAAAAATTTTTCAGACCGAGTTTGGTTAAGTTGGACAACAAGGGGAAATAAACTTAACAGACTCCCAAGCACAGAGTTATTAGATCTTGCAATTGATGAAGGGCTAAAATTAAATGTCGATTGTCAACTAGTAAATTGTGTACACGCAGATACTGCGAGCATGGCAATCGATAAACTTAAAAAAGAAAAAAGTTTTGGTATATATGCAAACTCCTCTATATATAAAAAAAATAAGTTAGAGGGTTTTGTTACTGACTCTGAAGAATGGCATTATCACAATCATCAACATATCAATCATTTAGAGTATAGAGAGTTTGTTTCCGAATGGATTACTAAAGGAGCTTCGGTGATAGGCGGCTGTTGCAGAACAACAACTTCTCACATAAAAGAAATTAGGAAAATTGTTGATGCACTAGACTTTTAATTTAAAAATGTAAGCGCTAAAAAATTCTAGTTATTTCTAGTTCTAATTTTTGCACACTCCACAACATCGCAGTAGGTTTTTTCCCATCTTTCAAAGGTTTGATAATCTCCAAAATCAATATTTATTTTGAATGAGTTTTTATCGCCCATAAAGTTTGGTTTAAAAGAGATTACTTCGCCTTCAAGTGATTCAGTACTACTTGATAAAATCGTTTCGGTTACTTTCCCATCTTTAATGACATATCTGCCCTTATTAAAGTTCATTTTATTTTCTAAATAAAAAATAATTACAAATTCTCCATTCATGTACATCTTTATCGGAGTAGGGTTTGGCACATCTTGATATTTTTCATCTACTGCATATTCAACCAGTCTCCAGGTTCCCATTAAGTCACCCTTGTTAGCACCATGCCCATAAGAAAAAGAAGAAAAAATAAAAAGTATTAACAATATAATTTTCATAACGCGTAAATCAATTTAACATATATTTTAAAAGTGAGATCATCTTAACTTTGTAATACTAAATATTTCATTTTGAAATTGAATGTCTTTTGATTTATCTATGACTCCTTTGATCTTTCTTTTAAGCGCTGCGTTTTTTTCCAATGCTTGAATATCTTTTTCCGCTATTTGACCAACATATAACATATTTGCCCATTTAGCATCTGTGTTATGGCCGAATAATTCTGTAACTGTTTTATCGGGCGCTCTTTTGAAAGTGAAATAATAATTTTGAGGTTTAGAAAACTTATAAATATTATTTACTCCAAATGGGTTATCTTTTAAATACCCAATTATATCTTTTGCTTTATTTGGAAAAGCTTCTTTATCTTTAAACGCTAACTTTAAGACATTTTGAACAGTGTCTCCCCCAACTGAATGAGTTATTAAAAGCTTTCCTGATTTATTCAATAACCTCATCAAGGGCCCAATAACATTTTTAACTTTAACGTTTACAGATGATGCTGCTCTGTATGCCTGGGATGCTAGTATCAAATCATAGTTATTGTTTTTGTAATTATTTTTCAAAAACTTCTTTAACTGCTTTTCATTGTCTTCTCTATAAACTCGAATAATGCACGGAGACGAGTATGAAGTTCGATCTTTTTTATCAATTTCTATTCCCCAATTCTTCTTCACAAAATTTCCTAAAAGATTTCCAGTTATTTGAGAATTAAAGTCAAACGAGTTGTTGCTTTTAAGGATTAAATTAAATTCTTTAATTCTTTTATCTTTAATTTTATTTGAATTCTCAATTAATCCTAGTTCAGCAAATTTTACGTTAGTCATTGTTATTAATAGGTTTGGGTGCTCAACAAATCTATCTGGCATTTTTTCAAGAGTATTTTTTAAATCTTCATAACTGATTTCTTTTCCAGTGATTAATAGGGAAGAGTAAGGATGATATTTATGAAAGCTTTTAATAATATTAGAGAAGATTGTCCCATCACCTGTCCCAGCATCTAAAATTCTTAAATATGATTTGTTATCAGATAAGCTCGCAATATGTGAATAAACTTTCTCAGAAATTGCTTTTTTCTCTCCTGTATTCTGAATAAACGATAAATACTTTAATCGATCATCAAAGAATCTTTTTTTGCCCATTTTTAACTTTTTATGATGTTAAATTAATAATAATCTAAAATATCAGCATAAGTAAGCTTATAGAGGAAATATGAAAAAGATTAACCTGCAAGACAAATTTGAGCAGTTTAGCGATCATTGGTCTCCCAAAATCATTGTAGAGATGAACGATTATCAATTTAAGCTTGTAAAAATAGAAAATCATTTTACTTGGCATAAACACGAGGATACAGATGAAACTTTTTTTGTTATTGAGGGTAAAATGGGCATTGAGTTTGAAGACGAAATCGTTGAATTAGCTGCAGGAGAGATGATTGTTATTCCAAAAGGAAAAACACACAAACCCTTTGCTGACGAAGAAGCAAAAATTATGCTCATTGAACCCAAAGGAGTAACAAATACTGGAGATATTACGAATGACTTCACAGTCGAAAATGATCAATGGATCTAAGGAGATATAAAACTATATGAACAACAAAATTCCCCCCCCAATAGTTACCCTAATATTCGGATTAGCGATTTACTTTTCTAGGCCATTTTTCTCTGAATATATTCTTAGCGCTAACAATATTTTAAGTATCTTTATTTTATTTCTTGGCTTAGGAATTTTATTTATCTCAGCTGCATCTTTTAAGAAACATCAAACAACAATTAATCCTCTTAAACCTGAACAAGCTTCTTCATTGGTTATTTCTGGAGTCTTTAGCTTTTCAAGAAATCCAATGTATTTAGGGATGGTTTTTATCTTAATTTCTATATCAATTAAATTTAATCTATTAGGGGGATTACTGATAACCTCAATGTTTGTTTTATTCATTAAAAAATTTCAAATTATCCCTGAAGAGGCTGCAATGCATAAGTTGTTTCCAAAAGAATTTGCCTCTTACAAGGAAAACACTAGACGGTGGATATAAGTTATTACTGCACTTTTAAACCAAGCTAGATGTTTATTTAAAAACACTCAGCATTTCATCTTTCTATCAATAAAAAAAATATGTTTTAATAAAAAGTATATTTAGATATAAATTTAAGGAGAAAATATGAAAAATATTATGTTAGCTATGATCCTGGCAGCTTTTTCAAGTCCAACTTTCAGCAATGATCATAAAGGAGAAGAGTTTCTTCACCTTGAAAAACGCCAGGCTGATGCAGTTATGACTGTGACTAATGTTGACATTGGAGATGAATCGTCAACGATTAGTGCTACAGGAAAAATGGGAGTATATGGAACAGTTTATGTTACCTATAACCTAACCTATGTGACTAGAACAAGTGGCTTTGTTACCGGAAATGGCAGGGGTGCACTCGATGCTGATACTGTTGCTGCCGGAGCATTTAGAGGGGTTTGGAATCGTGAGGGCTCAACAATCAAGATACGACAAATCGTGCAAATTAGTGATGGTACTCAGAATTTAGATGTAATTGATATTGATATGTTGAAAGATACGTTTGTTATAAAGGCCTATATTTTAAAATAATAAATGCAAAAAAAACCCAACCTTCAAAAATGGGAGATCAATTATCAAAAGCATAATATTTTGATATCTAATTGGTGGGGTTGGAATCTCAAGGGATCTGCAGATTTATATATTGATAATCAACATCTTGACCAGAATACAAGCATGATCCCTAATACAAGTAAGCCTTTTTTAAAAAGTTATAATTTTTCTGAAGATATTGATTCAATTGAGGTCTTCATAGGCGGATTTTTTTCTGTCAAGATTTCTGTTCTTGTAAATGGAAAAAACATTTACAAAGATCCATTAAATATGATCGACAGATTATTTATAAAAAATAATTTGACATAAGTGGAAAGATTCTAGCAAAGGTGAAATGCCTGTAAAATTAGTTTAACATTACACTCATGTGTAAATGTTGTAGTTGCTGTACTTGCGATTGTTGCTCATAAGCAACGATTAAACTTGAAATTAATACCTCTTTTCTAGCGGTATTTCCCACGTGCGTGAAATAAATGCTTATTAAGCAGATACCTATAAGAAATAACCTAAAAAATTATATGTATTTATTGGCATGTGAAAAAACTCACGAGGCAATTGCAATTGATCCGTTGGATCATGCTTTATGTCTTAAAATTGCTAAAAAAAATGGTTGGACAATAAAAACAGTTGCTAACACCCACCATCATCATGACCATATAGGTGGCAACGACCCTGTAATTTCTGAAACTGGCGCTAAATTAGTAGCTCATATTGAAGCCATGAATGCTATTCCCAATGTTGATAGAGGCTTAAATGCTGGGGATGAGTTGACATGCGGAGAATTAACTTTGAAGGTAATGGATACTCCCGGTCATACAATGAGCCATATTTGTTTATATTATGAGGGCAGCGATAATGAAATGCCTGCTTTATTTTGCGGTGACACTTTATTCAATGCAGGAGTAGGGCGATGTGATTTTGGAGGAGAGCCATCAATTCTTCATAAAACATTTGAAGAACAGATCTTTTTGCTTTCAGACAATGTTCGTATATATCCAGGACATGATTATATTGAAAATAATTTAGAGTTTACATTAGATAGAGAACCAGATAATCAGTCTGCTAAACAACTGAGAGATAAGTTTAAAAGCGGTCTCGATGCTGAAAGCTTTATAAGTGATATTGGATTAGAAAGAGAAATCAACGTTTTTTTTAGACTCGATGAACAGCAGGTTCGACTTGGAATCGCAGATTCATTAAAAATTGATGTGAATAGTTTAGATCGTCAAAAAACCTTTATTGGCTTACGAGGATTGCGTGATAATTGGTAGACAATTAAAAATAAACTCACAAAAATTATGCGCTTAATGCCAATCATTAAATGGACTTCCTTTAGCATCATATTTTTTACTTCTATTCTTTTACCTTTAATTTTTTTAGAAACTCCTTTATCAACTTATGCAGATGCTGCGTTGGCTTGGGCAGGAACTAATAAAATGGCTATTTCATTGATAGTAATTGGTGCGTTAACGGCAGACGTAATCTTGCCAGTGCCTAATGGCCTTACCAATACTTTGTCTGGGATGTCGCTGGGTTGGGGTATGTCTTCAATCGTGGTTTGGATAGGCCTTAATTTAGGAGCCTGCATTGGATATTTACTTGGTAGCATTGCAGCTCGCCCAATCGCAAAGAAGATTATCTCTAATGAAGAATTTAATGATGCTGAAAAAGCATTGAAAAACTTTAATACTCTTGGATTAATTCTATCTAGACCAGTCCCAGGTTTTGCCGAGCTTATAACTTTAAGTGCAGGTTTATCTAAAATGCCTTTTAAGAATTTTATTTTTGTTGTCGGAATAACTAATTTAGGAGTTGCGATAGTTTTTTCAGGAATAGGCGCCGCAGCAATAGATAGCAACTCGTCTTTTCTTGCATTTACTGGCGCCGCAGTTTTGCCTGCTTTATGTTATTTTTTTTATAAAAAATTTTATAAAAGCTAAAGGATCTCTGTGACCGAGTTTAAAAATCTTATTGTTTTAGGTCCTTTGATTTATGCTATTCATCACTTTGAAGAGCACATAATTTTTAACTTTAGAGACTGGCGACTCACTTATTTTGCAGATAATAATGCGATAGCAACAGAAGAGGTGCTCATTAGATTGATTTCACTGCTATTGATAATGGTCTTTATACACCTATTAAAAAATAACAGAGGTAGTGCCCACATTGTTCTATTCTTCTTAATGACTACCCAGGTAGTAAATGCACTGTTTCATGTTTTCTTTAGCTTTTATTTTGCTGATTTCAGCCCAGGAGCTATTACAGGTGTGTTGCTTTATCTTCCTATTAATTTCTTAATATTCAAAGCTGCATTTCAAGAAGGTTTTATTAAAAGCTATCTAGAATTATTTTTTATTTTTGTTGCCGGGATGTCATGTTTCGCTTTATTTGAAATTATAGGACCACAAGTAATAGCATATACAGTCCTAATGACACCAATTTACTATATTATAATGAATAGAATTGAGAATAAGGTAACTGCATAGCAAGCATAAAAATTACTTGTGAAAAATAATTATCTTCAATAGAATCATTCTTCGAAAATTATGAATACGCAATTAAAAGCAGACAAACTATCAATCACATTGTCGATGGCATGTATGATTCACTGCCTGTTAATGCCCTCATTTTTAATTCTGACCTCTGGCTTTCTAGCCCTCACAATTGATAACGAGCTTATTCATAAAATCTTTTTAATATTGGTTATACCAATAAGTCTGTATGCTCTGGTTTCTGGATTTCAAAACCACAAAATCATATCCTATATGTATTTAGGCATTTCAGGTCTTTGGCTCTTAATTTTTGCTGTCTTTTTTGGAGAGGGCGTTTTTGGAGAGCTGGCTGAACAAATTTTAACCTTTTTAGGCTCATTAATAGTCGCTTATTCGCATTATCAAAACTTTCAAGCGTGCAGAAAACTTGATTGTGATTGTCATGATTAATGGCAAAGATTACTCTACGAAAATTTCATAAATACATTAGTCTGCTAATAGCAATCCAGTTGCTGTTGTGGACAATATCTGGCATTTATTTTTCTTTTAACAAAATAGAAAATATTCGAGGAGAGCAGTATCTTGTAGCTTCAACAAAAGCACCAATTGATACAAGTTTTAATGCAGATAAGCTTAATTTTAACGCTGCAAAAAAAATTGTAGAAAAAAAAACAACTCTTATTCCTCAGAGCATCGAAATAATTGAAGAATCAAAAAGAGGATCTGAATACAGGGGAAGAGAATTGCCTTTGTATAAAGTGATATCTCTTACAAAACTTGGCAAAGAGGTCAACGTTTATCAAAACCCATTTACTGGTGAAATCGTTGCCATAAGATCCTCTGAATGGCGGATTTGGGATCTGATGTGGGGCTTGCATATAATGGATTGGGTTGACCGAGATAATATTGATAATATACTTTTAAAAATTTTTTCATTTATTGCTCTATTTACGTCTATTTCCGGCGTAATACTTTTTTTTAAAAAATCATGAAATTTCTTTTACTAAAAATATTTTTTCTCCTTTCAACTTTTCTTTTTGCTGAAGTTGATTCATTAGAACATGATCATGCAATGCATGACCATTCAGCAATGACAGAAATGGATTCAAGCCATCATTCCATGAGCCACGGCTTTATTCCAATTGGGATAATGGGAAATATGCATCATAAAGGTTTCATGTTATCCATTAAACATGGGCGAATGAAAATGGATGGCAATATTTTAGACGGAAAAAATATTAGCGACTCAGAGATTCTTAGTATGAGAAATCCCCTTAGCACTATGCCTACCAATCTTTCCATTATTCCTAAAAACATGGACATGAAGATGACCATGATTGATGCCATGTTTGCGCCCAACAATAATTTTACTTTTATGTTGATGGCAACCTATGTTTCCAAAGACATGAACCTAAGTTCATTTTCTCCCATGATGGCAAGAAACCTAGTGGGACAATTTAGTACATCTGCAAGCGATCTTTCAAGCCTTACTCTTAGCGGTCTCTTTAATATTAGTCAAACCGATAATTCAAAATGGCATGGAGAGATTTCACTAAAAGAATCAATTGGCAAAAATGACTCTACGGCAATGGCATTAACACCTATGGGAAAAAAAATGAAAATGATCATGCCCTATGCAATGCAGCCTGGGGATGACTCTACAAGCCTAATCTTTGGTTTAACCAATTTAAGAGAATTAGGTGAAGGTATTTTCTTGGGCAATCAGCTTAAAAGAAAAATTGTTGTCTCAGAGGCAGATTGGTCTTTTGGCGATGCAACAGAGCTTAGCTCATGGGCACAATATTCATTATCAAAGATAATGTCTATCTCATCTAGACTAAAGTTTGTTGACGCAGATAGCTTGTCTGGAAGAAACCCATTAATTATGGCCCCAGTCCAAACTGCAAATCCAAATAATTATGGTGGTAAAGAATTACACTTGGGCCTAGGTATGAATTTAAACTTGGATCTCTTACCTGGTGGCAAAGATACCATTGGCGTTGAAATACTAAAACCTCTTGATCAAGATAAAAATAACCTTCAAATGAAAACAGACTATCAAATTATTATTGGATATCAAAAAAGTTTATAAGCAGGGAAATAAAGATGTTTACAAAGCTAGATCATTTAATTGTTGCTGTTAAAGATTTAGAGGAGGCAGAAAACAACTATAAAAAATTATTTGGCTTCCCTCCAGTTTGGAAGGGTACTCACAAAGATTTAGGAACAAGCAATTCACTGTTTAATTTTGAAAATACATATTTTGAACTTTTATCTGCTTCTGGCAATGGCGCGGGCGCTGATCTAGTTAATCATTATCTTGCGCAAAGTGGAGAGGGCTTGATAGGAATGGTTTTTGCAACTGAAGATATAAATTCAGCAAGGCATTCCCTTGTAGAAAAAGGATTTCTAGTTGAAGAGCCATCCAGTGAACAAGGAATAAATAATTCTGATCAACAGACAAGAAATTGGAAAAATTTATTTTTGCCTCCTGAGCTTACTAGAGGTATATTTTCATTTGTAATAGAGCACTTAGATGAGAATCTCCCTCAATCAAAAGCGTTAAATGCCTCTTCACCCCATAAATTGGATCACGTTGTAATTAATACCAATGATGCTGACGGTTTTATTAAAATTTACAAAGATGCTTTTAATATTCGACTTGCTTTAGACAAAATCATTGAGCACTGGAACAAACGAATGCTTTTTTTTCGACTCAATAAAACCACGATTGAGGTCATTGAGCAAAAAGATGATTTGTCATCCAATGATCAAATGTGGGGACTTGCCTGGGATGTAAAGGATATAGAAAAGGCTCACAAAAGACTCATAACTGAGGGGATTGAAGTTACACCTGTGCAAAAAGGCATCAAAGAAAAAACCCTTGTTGCAACAATTAAATCACACAATCATAATGTGCCTACTTTACTCATTCAGCATTTAGATTAATGAAAAATATAACCTTATTTGTAATAACAACCTCTTTATTGAGCTTTTCCCTTTCTTCAACTGTCAATGAAGCAACCATTCATTCTGAAAAAATTATTCTTGGATCAGGTTGTTTTTGGGGAGCTGAAAAAGGTTATGAAGCATTACCAGGAGTAATAGACGCAGTTTCTGGATATGCTGATGGCAATGGTATCCGTCCGACCTATAGAGAAATTACAAAGTTGAAAAATAAGTTTAATGCTAATAATCATGCTGAAGTAGTTGAGGTTACATACAACAAGAATATTATTTCAACAGAAAAACTTTTAATGCATTATTTTGAATCTCATGATCCAACTCAAATAAATAGACAAGGTAACGACATAGGAACTCAATATAGATCTATTATTTTGTACAGCAATGAAGAACAAAAGAAGATCATTGAAAGCGTAGTTCAAACTTTTCAAACACTTTTATCAAATG
This sequence comes from uncultured SAR86 cluster bacterium, assembly GCA_902515775.1. Classification (GTDB taxonomy): domain Bacteria; phylum Pseudomonadota; class Gammaproteobacteria; order Magnimaribacterales; family D2472; genus D2472. The sequence continues at coordinate 15,288 of CABXVU010000004.1, read as the reverse complement.
AAGGATATGGGGTTATTGCTACCTCAGTTAAGCCAATTGAAAAATTTTATATGGCCGAAAACTATCATCAAGATTACATTGCAAAAAATCCAAGTGGATATTGTCCCGATCACTCTACAGGAGTTAAGTTTGCCAAAACCAATAAGGCATCAATAATTGATAATTCTCAACTTTTGATTGGAAAAAAAATAATAGTTATTGAAGCAGAAGGGTTTTGTCCCTATTGTGAAAAATTTAACGCAAATGTTGTGAAAAATTATGATGGCGATATTCCAGTTATCTATAGATTTGCACACCAATTGGAAGGCCTTGAAATTGATTCTCCTACATGGGCCACTCCAACTATTTTATTTTTAGAAAATGGCAAAGAGGTTTTTGCTCATCAAGGATACTTAAATCCAAAGGAATTTTATCAGGCCCTTGGTTACTTTAAATTGGGAGACTCAGAGGCTTACCGGGTTGCATTCGAAAAAGGGACAGATGCAAGATTTTGCAAAGAATATGAGATTTTCAAGAATACGCCTGATGGAATTTTCGTAGATAAGCTCAGTGGAGCACCATTATTTGATACAAAAGATAGATTTAATTCTTCCACGGGTTGGCTTTCTTTTACTAGACCTATTGAAGGATCTGTTTATTCTAAGCCTGACAATAGTTATGGGATGAGAAGGACTGAAATAAGATCAGTGACTTCTGATATACACCTTGGCCATGTTTTTTCTGACGGACCAAATGGCATGCCAAGATATTGCATTAATGCTACTGTTCTTGAATTCAAACAAAGATCATCAGAAACTTAACAAAAAACCTTTTTTAATAAACATCTGCTTTTATCAAATCAATTTATAGGTATAAACTATCATGTAATGAATATATCTATTCTTTTAGTCCTGTTATCGGCCACATTCCTTTTTTTAGGCCAATTTACTTTAGCGTTAATTTTTTTTATATCAGCAGTTTTTTTCTTTCTTATTGTTTTTGTTTTTGGGAAATTTTTTGATCATTTATATTGGGAAAATAAAAATAACACAATAAATAATGCAAGTGATCTAAATCATACTGATAATAAACTTTCTCAGTTCCTATATGAGCAATATCTAAAAGGGGTTTATTGGAACGATAAACGAAAAAACAGATGATATTATCCATCACCCTTGATCGCAAAAAGGGTGGAATAGCAAACAGTTTAATCTCTTATTCTAAAGCGCTTGATTTAATTGGAGAAAAACATTTTATTATTTTGCCCAACGATGCTGCTGCGAAAGACGACTTACTAAATTTACCAAATGTCCAAATTTTTTCTATTACAAAATCCTCACTTTATTTTCATCTTTTAACCAGATTCATTTTTAAGCGAGATTGCAAAAAGCATATTGAGGATTCAAAGTGGATATTTATTCATAACTCAAGGTTGATTAATTTTTTTAATAAATATAGTTTTAAACTCGGAATGATCAATCATTCTGGTAAGCTTCGAAATACCCTTCATAGGGCTTTTAATATATTTTTAACTCATGCAGGATATGAAAGATTTATTTCTCACTATCCTGATAATAAATCCACTAATCTTGTTATTCCGCACGGATTTGAACAATTATCAGAAGCTTTTAGCTTAAAAAAAAATAAAGTCCTAAAAGTAATTTCTGCAGGTAGATTTGTAACTAAAAAAGGTTTTAATGACTTAATAAAAGCAGCTAAAAAACTGCAAAGAGACAATTTTCCAGTACAAATAGAACTTTTTGGTTCTGGGCCACTAGAAGTTGAGTTAAGAAAAAAAATAAATGATCAAGCTTTAAAAAATATTCGATTGATTGGATGGACTGAAGATTTGCATAATGAATTTAGAAAAGCAGATGTTTTTTGTATAACCTCTTTAGAGGAACCATTCGGTTTAATTATTGGAGAAGCAATGATGAGCGGATTGCCCGTTATTTCCACTCAAACTGACGGAGCCATGGAAATTTTTGGGACAGAGCCAGAGAAAAAGGGCGCAATCTATGTAGATTTTTCTTCTCCCGATGAAATAAAAAATGCGATTCAAGCTCTTAGCAACGATGAAAAAAGACTTTTACTTGCTCAAAACGCACATGACAACATCAATACGAATTTCAGTTTGGAAAGATTATCGAGGAAATTGAAGGATTTATTTGAATATGCAGATTAATATTGGCCATCTTACCGAAGGTATTTCTGGGCATGATGGCCAAGCTTTAGGGGTTATAAAAAATTTAGTTGATTCCGGTTATAACATAAATGTAACAACTATCTCTGTTGGATGGAGCAATAGGCTTACGAGGGGAGTTTTAAAATTCATATCAAGAAAATTATCAAGATTTCCAAATCCAATTAATATAAATTTAATAACCATGTGTTATGCATTTTCATCCTTTAGGAATATAGATATTTTTATATCTTCTGGAGCAAATCTTGCCCCTTTAAATTTGGCACTTACAAAACAAAATAATGCAAAAAATATTCACTTAAGCTCAAAACGAGACTGGCATATCCAAGACTTTACGGCATACATAACAACAAAAAAGATTTCACCTCTAAGAAACAATCTAAGCCCAGATATTGTGCCAAATTTATTTGATCCCGCAAAGTGCATGGAGGCAGGACAGACTTTCATTAAAGAAAATAATTTAAATGAAGATAAGTTTTCATTATTGATACTGGGAGGAAATGGAATTGGATATGAATATGATATGAATGAATGGGAGGAAATCTTAAGGAATTTTTCTGACTTCTGCACAAACAGTAATACAAAACCTCTTTTCATTACCTCACCAAGGACACCTACTGAAGTTGAAAATATCATTCAATCAAAATATGACACCTCTTTTTCAGTCCTATTTCATTCTGAGAATAAAAGAGGCAGTTTTTCTCATCTTTTGTACATAGCATCAAGTATATTTGTCACTGAAGATAGCTCAACAATGTTGTCAGAAGCTATTTCTTCAGGAAAAAGAGTAGTATCTATATATCCTCAAAATATTAATGCCCCAGAAAAATATTCAGAAATTATACGAAAGTATGAAGCGCTTAATTTTGTTATAAGAAGGAATATCACTGAAATTTGTGATGGCCCTTTTAATGAAATGGTAGATATTTCTTTTGAAGTAAATCAAGCATTTGTTGAATTTAATAAATTATTAATTGATTTATTGTTTGACCGGTAAACAATCTTTTTATTAAATCTAACTCCTTGCATTTTGATATACTGACAAAACACATGAAACTTATAGCCATATTTTGTCTAGGCATGTTTGCCCTTAGCAGCTTTTCATTCTCAAATGAAAAAAGTATTGCAGAATGTGCAAAAATTGAAGATCCTAATCTAAGACTAAAATGTTATGACAGTTTTCTTTTAAGTTCGCCTTCTCAGAAAAAGAAAGAAAGTGCGCCATCAATGGAAAAGGCAGAAAATTACTATAAGCCTCCTCCTAATAAAATTACAATTGAACCGATTCAGTCTGTTGAACCCTATCAGGAGCTAAAACAAGCTCAAATTAAAATTCAAGAGACTGAAAGTGAATTGAAAAAGGTAAAAAGCGAATTAAAAAAAGCACAAGAAATAGAAAGGCAGCTAAGAAAAGAGGAAAAAGATGTCTTAGGAACTATAGTTAGTGTAAAAAAGACAGGAAATTATAAAATTGATATTACTCTTGATAATGGCCAGGTCTGGAGATCTGTAGAGTCTGTATATAATAGGTTGCCAGTAAAAAAATCGCAAAAAGTGATTATTTCCAAAGCTGTTTTTAGTGGACACATTTTAAAAGTAACAGGTAAAAAAGTTGCTATCAGAGTAAGAAAAATAAGTTAATTTATGACCACAATATCTGTAAATGAAGTTTATGCTATAGGTGTCCCAATAGTTCTGACGATGATCTTTATAGAAATTCTAATTTCAAATTTTAGAAACCAAAACTTTTATAAAAGCGGTGACACACTCTGCACCATTGGCTTACTTTCAGGAAACATAATTGTTGCCTTTGCAATCAAAGGCATGGTTTTAGCTTTTCATATTTACTTATATCAGTTTAGGATATTTGAATTTGTAAATCAGATTCCTATTTGGGCTTTATGGATCATTACATTTATAAGCATTGATTTAGTCTTTTACGTTTATCACAGAATGTCTCATCGCATTAGATTTCTTTGGGCTATTCATCTCAGTCATCATTCAAGTGAGGAAATGAATTTCGCAGTTTCGTTTAGGCAGGCTTGGTTTGGACCAATTTCTAAGATACCTTTTTTTATGATATTGCCCTTACTAGGATTTGATCCAACTATAATTGCTGTAGCAGGAGTAATAAGTACCTTGTGGGGAATAGTTGGACATACTCAAGTTATTGGTAAATTGGGACCGCTTGAATGGATTTTTAATACCCCATCCCACCACAGGGTTCACCATGGCTCAAATAAACAATACATAGATAAAAATTACGGAAATTTATTAATTATCTGGGACCGCTTATTTGGTACCTTTGAGCCGGAAGATGAGGAAGTGAATTTTGGACTTGTAAATAATGTTAATACTTTCAATCCAGTTAAAGTTACCTTTATGGCATGGATGTCTATGATCAATGATTTAAAGCAGAAAAATAGTTTCATTGAAATAATAAAAGTAATCTTTGGTCCACCAATTACACATACAAAAGAATAATTTCGAAAAGAATTTTATTTATTCAATCATGAGTAAGATAAAACATGATAAATGATGTTTATAAAATATTAACTGAAGATGAATGGATGAAAGGAAAAGTTTCATCAAAAATTATAACTAAGCTTGATCTTAAAGATGGATTTGTCCATCTGTCCAAAGCGTCTCAGTTAAATGCATCTCTTTCATTGTATTTTGAGAATGAGAAAAGGGTGGTTCTGCTGCAGATCGATAAATCTAAAATTAAAAATAATTTAAAATACGAATTTTCGAGCAAATCTATTAATAGGCATGGTAAATTTCCTCATTTTTATGGGATTCTTAATAAAAACATGATTTCAAAAATATGGCAGCTTGAGAGGTCAGCATTTTGCATACCACAAGAAGTTTTATTACAAGCGGAGCAATAAGAAATGGAAGACTTAGAAGTAATACTAAAAAGATTTGACCAACCCGACGAGATTACAAACTTTGCAAAAGGTAAATTTGAAAAAATTACTATCAATAATATGGTTTTAGGAAGGGCGACATATCAACCTGGCTGGAAATGGTCTGAAGATGTTGGACCTGGTATAGGAAAACCCTTCTGTGACGTTGAACATGTTGGTATGGTTGTTTCAGGAAGTGCAACAGCATCATTCCCAGATGGAGAAACTACCGTCATGAAAGCAGGAGATATTTTTTATGTCCCTTCCAGACCACACGATAGCTGGGTGGTTGGAGATGAGCCCTATGTTTCGATTCATTTCCTCGGCGCAAATTCGTATGCTAAATAATCAATCAATGCGTTAGAATAAATTTTTTAATTATTTATTTATAAAATGAAATTTTTTCTTACTATTTCTATCCTTGCCTTCTCAATAAATTTTATTCATGCAGGACACCATGAAGACTTGGTTATGGATGGACAAAATCCATTTATTCTCATTGCTCGCATTCAAGTAAAACCAGACATGGTGGATGAGTACCTAGAGATAGCTGATGAGGTTGATAAAGCTGTTGAATTGAGTGAGCCAGGCATGCTTTTTCATAATTTCGATGCAGATCCTGATGATCCTCTAGCATTTACATGGACAGAGGTTTATTCAAATAGCAATGCTTTTATAAAACATGATGCCAACCCACCGGTACAAGAATATGTTGCAAAGCATGCTGAGTTGGCTGATGGCTTTACAATTGAAATTTACGGTAATGTTTCAAAAAGTGTCATCGATACAATCAATCGCCTTGGGATTCCACTAAAGCATTTCAAAACAACAAGAGTTGGTTATGTTCGAGAGAAAAATTTTCAAGAATACTAAAAGTCTTGAAAATTTATGAAGATACTTAAAGAAGAAATCAAACTCCAATGTCCAGCAAATGAATTATGGGCAATTTTATCTGATCTAAGAAGAAGTGATTGGGTCCCCTCTATTGAAGAAATTATATTGAATGACGACTGTCGGTCCTTTGAAATGAAAGGAATGGGCAAGATTAAAGAAAAAATACTTAAGTGTCATGAGCAAAAAATGATTCTTCAATATTCTGCTATTGAGACACCCGCACCAATAGAACATCATCTTGCAACTATGCAAATATTTCCAATCAATGAGCAAGAGTGCTTATTGACCTGGATCACTGAGATCTCGCCAGATATTTTTGCAGAAAGCATTCATCATGGCATGCTCAGTTCAATTGATGGAATTAAAAAAATAATTTAGAAATGCTTTGCAAAATTTGTGGCTCAGAGCATGTTGAAAGCTTTCAGACCTCTGATCAAAAAACTTACTGGAACTGTCTTTATTGCAATGGCAAATTTTTAGATGAAGATTATTTGCCCTCAAGCCTTGATGAGAAAGAGCGTTATTTAGAGCACAATAATGAAATTAATGATCCTGAGTACAGATCATTTCTATCAAAGCTTGCAAGGCCCTTAAAAGAAAAAATTCTACCGAACTCCACTGGGCTTGATTTTGGATGTGGCCATGGTCCTGCCCTAGCAGACATTTTAAAAAAAGATGGCTTCAATGTTTCTTTATATGATCCATTCTTTTATCCAAACAAAGATGTTTTGACCAAGCAATACGATTTTATAACTTGCACAGAAACTGTAGAGCACTTCCATAATCCTTGGAATGAATTTAATACACTAAATGCCCTTCTTAAGCCAAATGGGTGGTTGGGTATTATGACTTCATTTTTAACCTCAGACGTAATGTTTGAAAATTGGTATTATCGAAGAGATCCAACGCACGTAACCTTTTATTGTGAAAAAACTTTTGAAGTGATAGCTTCACAAAGGAATTGGATTTGTGAGATAAGATCGAAAGATATAGTGCTTATAAGAAAAAATAATGAATAAAACACCATCTACTTTAATACAGCGTTTAAAATTTATTGGGCCTAGCATTATTGTAACTGGCAGTGTTGTGGGGAGCGGTTCAATTGCTTTATCGCCATTGCTTGGTGCTGCAACTGGCTTTGCCTTACTTTGGTGGCTTTTATTAAGTCTTTGGAGCAAACCACTAATTCAAGCTGAAATAAGTCGATATGTAATTGCTACAAATAAGACTTTTTTAGAAGCTTTTTCAGATATGCCTGGACCAAAAACAAATTTCAGAGGTAAACAAGCCTCTTGGCTAGTTTGGTTTATGTTTATAGGTGTAGTGCCCTCTGTTGCAGGCATGGGCGGTCTTGCAGGAGCTGTTGCAGAAGCTGGGCACATGATGGTACCGATATTTAGCGTAGAAACATGGGTTATAGCAGCATGTTTTATTACCTGGTTTATTTTATATCTTGGAACTTATCAAACACTGGAGAAACTTCTTCTCGGCATGGTTTTCTTTTTTTCAGTGGTTACACTGGTGATCGCTATTGCAATGCAATCTACTCCATATGCAATTACTGGCTCTCAAATTCTAGGCGGCTTTTCGTTTACATTTCCATTTGAACATGCAGCACTGGCTTTAGCAGTTTTTGGTTTCACTGGAATCAGTTACGGTGAAATTATGGCATATACTTACTGGTGTCTAGAAAAAGGCTATGCCAAACATGGCGATGATTTAAACCAACTGAAAGCATGGATTAAAGTCATGCAAACAGATGTTTGGGCAACAGTCTTTTTTGTAACCATTGGCACTCTTCCATTTTTTCTTTTAGGTGCAGCTGTCTTAAATACATTGGGTTTATATCCTCCACCAGATGGCGATATTATTCAAACTCTCTTGAATATGTTTACCTCTATCTTAGGAACCTGGGCCAAATGGTTTTTTATTCCTCTCGCCTTCTTTGTTCTTTTTTCTACTCTACTCTCAGGGACTGCAGCATTTACAAGAACTATTTCAGACTATTTAATCTCAATTGGATTTGTTGATGAGCAAAAAAATACCCGCAAGCATTTAATTAAAATTATTGCATTAGTTGTACCCTTATTTTCTTGCATTGCTTATTTTTTGCTTCCTAATCCAATCACTCTATTATTGATCGCAGGAATTTGGGCAGCAGTTGGTCTTCCAATAATAAATATAGGTGCTATATATCTTACAAGTAAATTAAGCATGGAATTGCAGCCCAAACCAGTTACAAAGATGATTTTATGGATCACTTTGATCTTACAAGTTTCCATGGCATTCCTAATTTTATATAGCCAACTCATTGGTTTTAGTTAATTTAGATTTTTAAAAGATCTTTTTATACCTTAAAATGCTCGACTAATTTGAGATTTAATCATTGAAAAAAATTCATAAAAAAAGATATATTATTCATCCAGAAGGATGGAAGTTTGCAGGAATTTTATTTGTAAGTTCCATAATTCTTTTCTACTTATCTGCATCCATTTTGATAGCAATAATTGGATTTTTTCTTACTTTTTTTGTTCTATGGTTTTTTAGAGACCCTAAAAGAAATACCCCACAGGATGAAAATTTAATTATTAGTTCAGCAGATGGAAAGGTATGTTTAATTGATGAAGCTTACCCTCCAGAAGAGCTACCAATAGAATCACAAAAGATGAAGCGAATCTGTGTTTTTATGAACGTGTTCAATGTTCATGTAAACAGAAGCCCTGTTCAGGGAAATGTTGATCATATTGTGTATAAAGAAGGCAAATTTCTAAATGCTAGCTTAGACAAAGCAAGTGATAAAAATGAAAGAAGCAGTTTAGTTTTAAATACTCAAAATGGAACAAAAATTATAGTAGTTCAAATTGCAGGATTAATAGCTAGGAGAATCTTAAGTTTTATTTCACCTAATATGCTTCTTAATCAGGGAGAAAGATTTGGACTTATAAGATTTGGTTCTAGGGTTGATATTTACTTGCCATTGGATGCTGTTGAAAAATGTAAGGTTGGAGACAAGGTAGTCGCAGGAGAATCAATCCTAGCGTCCTTAAACTAGAAATGAAGAAATTAGATTTAAAAATTTTATTGCCAAATATTATTACTTTGTCTGGCTTAAGCTTTGGTTTGAGCTCAATTAGATTTGCTTTAGAGTCGGATTTTAATTTAGCCATTATTTGCATTCTTTTTGCGGGCTTATGTGATGTTTTGGATGGTATGTTAGCTAGACATCTTCAAAGCGAATCAGACCTCGGCGCTCAGTTAGATTCTTTGTCAGATTTTTTAAGCTTTGGAATTGCTCCTGGATTATTGATTTATATGTCCATATTTAATCAAGAAAGCATAGGTGCATTTGCTGCACTGGCTTTCATTATATTTTCTTGTTTGAGGTTGGGTTTATATAATGTCCAGCTAGAGAAATCAAAAACTGATGAAGGAGACCCAGAGCATTATTTTAGTGGCATTCCAACCCCTGTTGGAGCAATTTTGATTATGTTGCCATTAACCCATTCATTCATGGGTTATAACTGGGCCTATGAAAACCTTAATTTTGTAGCTGGCTATATTATTCTAATAAGCGGCTTATTAGTAAGTAGAATTCCAACATTTTCAATAAAAAGAAAGCAACTTATTATTCAATCTAAGCTGGGGTTTTTAATTTTGTTTTCCATAATTGCTCTTAGCATAATTAACTTTCTTTGGATAACGGTAAATATATTAGCCTTGATATACTTATTTACTATACCTATATCTATAATAGCTTGGCAAAATAGCTCAAATAGAGACTCCGCTTAATCCAGCGGAGACTCATCGATCTAACTTAATTACTCAGTATATTTGTAATATCCTTCTGTAGGAATCATGATGTGAGCATAGTCTGTGTCTCGCATCATTACATATGGCTCACCATGCATGAAGTCATCAGTAAAGTCCGCAACTTCTGAGGCATTTTTTGGTATCAACATTAAATGAGGTCCAGATTCAATCCACTCACCTGGAGTAGAGTCCTCTTTGTTTAATACCAAAGGAGTTGTATTATCCTCGCCAACGTCTCCATGCAACATCCACATGAAAGTATAGCGAGAAAGTTGAGGCTTCTCATTCTTCATAAATGCTGCCATCCATTTTGCACCTTCTGAGTCAAAGCATGCTGGCATGGCATCATGCGCGCTTTTCCAACCTTTGGCAGGAACTGGTCTTGGATTTCCTGCTTGGCAGGTCCATCCGTTTGTGCCTTCGCGTATTACTTTTCCATTGCTGCCGATAATAGTTGCTTTATCACCCAAAAAAGATGGAGCTGCAGTTGAGTAAGCCCATATTTGCCATTTATCTGAAGCATGAGATCCATAAGGCTCATAAGCTGAAAGAGACATTGAGATAGAAATAATAAATAAAGAAAATAAGCTAAATTTTTTATACATTTTTGTTTCTCCTAGAAAAAAGTTTATTAATTCGTATAAATATTAAACCATGAATAAACAGAAAAAAATTATTGCTTATTGTTAAAATACAGAATACTTTTCTAGACAATATTTATAATTAAGACACAATTTACCAATGTCAGCATATTTATCACTTCTTGGAGCAATTGTTTTTGAAGTTGCAGGAACTTTAATGCTTCCCCTTACAAAAGAGTTCTCAGAAAAGCTACCCACACTAATAATGAGTGTTTGTTATTTCGCTTCCTTTTATTTTTTAACATTGGCTCTAAGAGCTATACCACTTGCCATAGTTTATGCATGTTGGAGTGGTCTGGGCGTCTTATTTATAGCGGTGTTATCCTATTTTATTTATGGCCAAGGATTAAGTTGGCAAGTAATTTTTGGTTTATTCTTAATAGTAAACGGAGTAATCCTTGTTAATGTATACTCAACCTAATAATTTGTACGCAAGAATAATATGACAGATTCAATTGCAACTCTATCTCAAGAGAGCGATATATCAATAATTAAACTTGATGATGGAAAAGCAAATGCTTTTTCATTTGATATGCTCTCTCAAGTAAATGAATTACTTGCACAAGTGCCTAGAGATACTGGCGCGCTTGTAATTACTGGTAGAAGTGGATTATTTTCCGGAGGGTTTGACTTAAAAACAATGGCTACTGGTGATATGGAAAAGATTACAAAGATGGTTCAGATGGGCTATCGTTTGCTTCTAGAGCTTTATTCATTTGATAGACCAATTATTGCAGCAGTTTCAGGTCATTCAATTGCATTAGGTTTATTCGTTACTTGCTCAGCAGATTATCGGATTGCAGTAGATGGTGAATATATATGTCAGGCAAACGAAGTTCGAAATAACATGGACATTCCAACACCAATAATGGAAATCCTTAAAGCTAGAGTCAATAAGAACTTTTTTTATCCCGCTGTTTATCATTCTGATGCTTATTCTATGCAGGATTCAATTGCGGTTGGCTTTATTGATGAAGTTGTCCCCCAGACTGATTTCATGAATAGAGCAATGGAAAAAGCGAAAGAACTGGCATCTTTACCTCATCCATTTTATGCAAATACAAAAAAATCTGCTCAAGAAGACGTAAGAAAAAAAATATTAAATGCCATAGATAAGTATGAAAATTTAACTGGCCTCAAAAGTTAGAACTAGAGACTAAAACCATATAGACTAGCCCAAATGAGAAAATATAAAACTTTTATTCCTCAACATTTACGCGCATACAGACCAAGACCTTTAAGATGGTTTGGTAAATTACTTATGAAGCTAACTGGCTGGAAAACAACTGGGCATCTTCCTAAAGACGAGCGAGTGGTGCTTATTGCTGGTCCACACACCTCAAATTGGGACTTTGTTCTTGCAATGTCACTAATCTTAAGTCTAGATGTTCATATTCATTGGGTGGGCAAGCACTCTATATTTAAAAAAGGTTTTCGCAGACTACTGAGAAAAATGGGAGGAATCCCTGTAAATAGAGCTAACCCTCAAGCTTTAAAGCAAGAAATTCAGAACATAACCGAAAAATATAAAGGATTTGTTATCGCCATTTCCCCAGAGGGAACAAGAAAAAAAGTTGAAAGATTAAAAACAGGATTTTTGCGAATTGCAAATGAAACAAATAGCAGGATTATGATGGCAGGAATTGACTTTTCAAATAAAACTGTTGAACTCGGGGACTTTTTTAGTCCCACAGGTGATGTTGAGAAGGACCTCGAATTTATAAAAGAATACTTTGCTAACTTTGCTGGAAAGCGCCCAGAATTATCTTAACTGCTCAAGTAATTATATTTTGAGTAAAAAAATATGAATACCAATTATAGATTGAGTTCTTTTAATATCTCTAATTGTTGTGAATTTGAAATTGACGCAATATTTAAACTCAACCAGCAAAATACTCCAGAGGTTGGGTCGCTTGAATCTATCGAGCATCTAAAAAAGTTAATCGAACTTAGTGCATATAATTTATTGATGCTTAATGATAAAGAAATCGTTGGATTTATAATTTGTATGAGAGAAGGTTCTATATATGAATCAGAAAATTATAAATTTTTTAAACAGAGACTAAAAAAATTTCTTTATGTGGATAGGGTTGTGATTGATGATAACCACAGAAGATCAGGCCTAGGTATTGCTATCTATGAAGATATCTTTGCTCATGCCCACAATGAAAATTTACCTATAGCATTGGAAGTCAACACCCAGCCTATAAATCAACCATCATTAAACTTTCATAAGAAGATGGGCTTCGAAAAGGTTGGAAGTAGAGATTTTGATGATCATAGTGTTATGTATTTTTTAAAATAATTTAATGAAATTTATCTTTTTATTTTTTTTATCAATATTTTTCTTACCAGGATGCAGTGACACCTCTTTACCTCCGATTAAGATAAGTGATTTTAGAAATGATGTTTCTGTAAAAAATTTAGGTATTAGGTTAATAGATCTCCCTTATGGCTTGAACTCAATGGAACCAAGTTTAGATGAAGTTCAGGAAATAGTTATAGCAGTTCATGGAGGAAATAGTGAGGGCTATGAGTGGATATACCCATTAAAAAAAATTAATACAAAATTGAGGCATATATATTTCTATCGCTGGCCTGATAATAACTGTTTTCAAAACTCCACTGAAAGGCTAAAAGATGAAATTATTTACATACTAGATCAAGACAACTTTATAAAAAAAATAACATTAATAGGTCACAGTTACGGAGGTATAGTAGTTACACAGCTTATAAAAGATTTGAATCTGTCAATTCCCATAGAGATTCATGCCATAGCATCGCCTTTGTTAGGTACCTCAATGCTTAATTCAATTTGTGGCTATGAACCACTTTCATCAATACCAGAAAAATCAGTTCTTTATGAATGGAGAACTCAACACAAGCTTGATAATGCATATAAAGATTTAAATGAAGATCCTCAAAAAATAGAGCTCAATGGAAGCTTGGTGATAACTCTTCCTAATACCTATAAAGGTAATCGGCTTGGACATAACTGGTCAATCAGTTGGGTTGCAGATGAAGCCTTCTAATCTTTCTAGCGCTATTTATTGTAGTAGAAGCATAAGTTAAACTTACTTTTTCAAAAAGGATTCAATATGACACTGCCTAAAATTTTAGAGGGTAATCTATCAATACCAGTTATTGGCGCTCCACTTTTTTTAGTATCTGGCCCTGAATTAGTTATTGCTCAATGCAAAGCTGGAATTGTTGGTTCTTTTCCTGCTTTGAATGCTCGTCCTCAACAAGCACTTGAAGAATGGCTAATAAGAATAAAAGAGGAATTGGCTCAAGCAAAAATTGATAATCCTAGTACACCAGTTGCCCCATTTGCAGTTAATCAAATCTGTCATGGTTCAAATGACAGATTAATGGGAGACATGGAGCTGTGTGTTAAACATGAGGCACCAATTATCATTACATCATTAAGACCGCCTGAAGAAATAGTTACGGCTGCTCATTCATATGGAGGACTTGTTTATCACGATGTAATCAGTGTAAAACACGCCAAAAAAGCAGCAGAGCAGGGCGTTGATGGTTTAATTTTAGTCTGTGCCGGAGCTGGGGGCCATGCGGGGACATTATCACCCTTTGCATTAGTGCGCGAGGTAAGGGAATTTTTTGATGGAACTATAATTCTATCGGGCTCAATAAGCTCTGGAAGTGCAGTTGCATCTAGCCTTGCATTAGGTGCTGATCTTGCATATCTAGGAACTAGATTTATTGCTACTGAAGAAGCAAATGCTGACCAAGGCTATAAACAAATGCTAATTGAAAGTGCTGCAGATGACATTGTGTATTCTTCATTGTTTACAGGTGTTCATGGTAACTATCTAAAAGGATCAGTTGAAAACGCAGGGCTAGATCCTAACGATCTTCCTGATGCAGACAAATCATCAATGAATTTTGGTTCTGGTGGTAATACGGTGGCGAAAGCTTGGAAAGATATCTGGGGATCTGGTCAAGGCATTGGCTCAATCAAAGACGCACCATCAGTTCAAACTTTGGTTGATAAATTAACTTCAGAATTTAAAGAGGCTGTTGATGATTTGATGCAAAAATCTATTTTTTAGATTTATTTGAAATTAAAAGGAAGCTTTTAATTTTAATTATAAGTCTCCTTCTCTTCTATGCTCACTGCGATCAACTTCAAAATTTTCTCCATACCTTGCTTCAAGCTTATCTTGGTTTTCTTTAATGACTTCATAAGGATCAAGTTTTAATGCCATACAGGCTGTTGTCCAGTACCACATTATGTCTCCTAATTCTCTTTTCATATGAAAAATATTTTCTTCTGACGCTGGCTTCCCTTGAAGGAAGATTTTTTTTACTATTTCAACAAATTCACCTGTTTCACTTCCTAGGCCAAGCGAAGCAGTCAATAGTCTTGCAGACTCAATTGGAGATGAAGAATCAATTTCTCTCATTCGAGCATCTAATATATTTTGATTTAAACTAGGATCACTGGTAACTCTTGTTACAAACTCTCCATAATTATTTAAAAATTGCCTTGCTTCTTTATCCATTATTTCACCTTTAAATTTTATTTATTATTCATTTTGAAACACAACCGAATCAAACGGCTCGTCGCTAGATTGAATTTCTTTAAAACAGAAACTATTTGTAGCGATATTTTCGTCAACGATTTTTTTATTTATTAAGTCTATTCCAGAAAGTATTCCAAATTCATTAATTGACCTTAACGAACCTAAGCCAAACGGAGGCTCTAATTTACCATTTATAAGATCGCCCAATCTAGATTTGCTATATTTATCTAAATCATTCCACTTACTTGCCCTATTCTTATCTTCTTCAGGGTCCCAATGCAACTTCCTTATTAGGTTTTCTACAT
>CABXVU010000003.1 GCA_902515775.1 uncultured SAR86 cluster bacterium | reverse complement strand
TGGTTCTGCCGAAGCCTCCTCCACCAATAGCTATTACTTGACGCATATGATTACCTAAGAGATATTAGATTAATGAAATTCAGCCATAAATATATCATTGTTGGCGCTGGAAGTGCAGGTTGTGTTTTAGCAAATAAACTTTCAGAAGATCCTAAAAATTCTGTTCTTTTGATTGAGGCCGGTCCAATGGATTCTTCATACTCTATCAAGATGCCTCTTGCAGCAAGTTCATTGTTTAAGAGTAAAAAATATGGATGGTGCTATGAAACTGAGCCTGAAAAAAATTTAAATAATCGAACAATAAATTGGCCAAGAGGAAAAACGTTAGGAGGAAGTAGCTCTATTAATGGAATGTTATATATTCGCGGTCAAGCTAATGATTATGATAATTGGGAACTATTGGGAAATAATGGATGGGGCTATCGCGATTTACTAAAATATTTTATTGCTTTGGAGAATAATCAAAATCATGAAGATCAATTTCACGGAAATTTTGGCCCTTTGTGGGTTGAAACATTTCGACCTATTCTTGATGCTTCTAAAGAATTTTTAAAGGCATGTTCAGAATTTGGTTTCAAAAATAATAATGATTTTAATGGAACAGATCAGGAAGGATTTGGACAATATCAAGTAAATATTAAAAATGGAAAAAGATTTAGTGCCGCTGATGCATTTTTAAAACCAATATCAAATCGACCAAATTTAGATATCTTAACAAATACCTTAGTTGAAAAAATTATCATCTCAAATAAAAAAGTAATAGGTGTAAAGATTTCAAATAAAAAATTTTCAGGAGTTATAGGATGTTCGTCTGAATTAATTCTCAGTGGGGGAAGCATTAACTCACCTCAAATACTTATGCTATCTGGAATTGGCCCAAAAAGTCATCTTAAAAAATATCAAATAGCTCTAGTTCATGACTTACCTGGTGTTGGTCAAAATTTGCAAGATCATCTTACTGTAAATTTAAGTTACAAGGTCAATGAATTAAAAACATTTAGCGAGCTAATGAAACCATTTGCAATGGTCAAAAATCTCTATGAATATTTTATTAAAGATACAGGATTAATGACCTACCCTGCGTCAGATATAGGTGTATTTTTTAAAACTAATTCAAATGAAAAAACACCAAATGCACAAATTCACTTTGCACCTGGTGCCGGTGAATACAAGAAAAGTGGAGCCATGAAACCTTCATCTGGAATAACAGCATCAATATGTAATTTAAGACCAGAAAGTAGAGGATATATTGAATTACAGTCCTCTGATCCGAATATTGCTCCAAAAATCTATGCTAATTATCTAACTGAGGAAAAAGATATCAAGCATATGATTGAAGGGGTAAATAAAATTAGAAAAGTTTTCAATACTCCAACCATGATGAATCTAGGAGCAACTGAAATTCAACCTGGATCAATTTATCAAACAGATAATGAGATTGAGGAATTTATTAGGAATGAATCTCTATCTGTTTATCATCCAATTGGAACCTGCAAAATGGGGAACGGGGCTGAATGTGTTGTTGATAAACATTTAAAAGTAAAGGGTATTACAGGCTTAAGAGTTGCAGATGCATCAATCTTTCCAACCATAATATCTGGAAATACAAATGCAACATGCAACGTGGTTGGAGCTAAATGCGCTGATTTGATCTTAAAAAATAATTAAAGTAGCTCCTCGAAAACTATTCGTCCACCAACAATGGTATAAATGTTCTTAACGTTTAATATTTCTTGCTCAGGAATTGTCATAATATCGCTGTCAAAAATAGTAAAGTCTGCCAACTTACCAACTTCAATTGTACCTTTAACATTATCTTCAAATGATGCAATTGCTGGCCATATGGTAAACATTTTTAATGCTTCCAATCTAGTTAATCTTTGATTTAGATTCCATCCTTCAGCATGAAATCCATCAACATCCTTCCTAGCAATAGCCGCATAAAATTCAATTCTTGGATCACCAATTTCAACAGGGGCATCTGAGCCCCCTGCAATAATTAAACCCTGATCTATGAGATCTCTCCAAGCATATGCATTGTTAATTCTTTCTAATCCCAATCTGTCAATTGCAAAATGTAAATCACCGATTGCATGAGATGGTTGCATGGCAGGAATAACATTTAATTCAACAAATCGTTTTTGATCAATTGAGGTAATGTTTTGAGCATGCTCTATTCTCCACCTTGGCTCAGAAATTATTTGATCATTATTTTTTGCGTTTTCAAAGGCATCTTCATACCAATCTAAAACAACTCTGTTTCCATTGTCACCAATAGCATGCGTCGCTATTTGTATGCCCTTTTTTAAAGCTTTAGATAATCTTGGTTTAGTCTCTTCTTCGCGAAATATAAAAACTCCCTTGCCATCATAATCACTATATTTTTCAATTAGTGCGGCACCTCTAGAGCCTAATGCTCCATCTGCATACATTTTAATTGTTCGAACCGTTAATAAATTTTCTGAATCAAGAATGGGTCCTTTTTCAAGAAGTAAGTCAGCTGGCTCTCCATCACTGACCATAAAATAAACTCTTTGCAGAAGATTATTCTCTGATTTAATTTCATTTAAAATTGATATATCTTGAAAAGTTCCTCCGGGAACATGTATTTGAGTCCATCCTAGAGCAACATTTCTTTGAAGTCCCTCTAGAAATGCTTTTTTATCATCGTCTCTTGTAAAATTTGGTATTAAATCTGCTATCAAATTCATAGCCATATCAACCAATAAACCTGTCGGTTCACCATTATCATCTTTTTCTATAAAACCGCCTTGAGGATCAGGAGTATTTGAATCTATATTTGCAAGTTTTAAAACAATGCTATTAACAACAATGGCATGGCCATCTGCTCTCTCTAAAACAACAGGATTATTTGGAGAAAAAGAGTCTAGATCCCATCTTGTTGGAAATCTTTTTTCTGGCCAAGTTTTATCAATCCATCCTCGCCCTATAATCCAATCATTAGGTTGTTTTGAAGATAAGTAATTTTCAACCGCTTTTAAAGTTAAATCTAGAGAGGGAATTCCTTGTAAATTAAGAGTTAATTCTCTATAGCCAATTCCTTTTAAATGTCCGTGTCCATCAACAAATCCAGGATAAATAAAATATTCTTTTAGGTTAATAACTCTGGTACCACCACACTCATCATATGCAGTTATTTTTCCTTTATTGATAAATGATATCTTAGAGTCTTTAACCCCAATACTTCCAATAAATGATTTATCACTTAAACCATCATAAATAGATGCATTTTCAAGAATTAAATCAGCTTGATTACATTTTGAATCTGCAATTATTGATGAGGCATAAATTATAAATACGATGAAGAATGTTATTTTCATTTAAAATTTATGCGTCTTGAGCAGTAGGCCTTATAACTATTTCATTTACTGAAACTCCTGGATCTAGTTGAAGAGCATAAATTATTGACTCTGCGACTCTTTCCGCAGGTTGAGCAACTTCTCCAATGCCTCTACTAATCAGAGCCTCTAACATTGATTCGTCTTTTATGGAGAATGCAAGCTCTGTCTTAAACGCTCCTGGGTATATGCAGGTTACTTGTATCTTGCCAGAAGACTCTATCCTTAAACCTTCTGAAATAGCTCTTACTGCATATTTAGTTCCAGAATACACTGCACTTCCTGGCATCACTCTTTTTCCAGCGACTGAAGAAACGTTTATGATTTGCCCAGATCCCCTCTCAAGCATATGTGAGTAAACCGAATCTATTCCGTACAAAACGCCTTTGATGTTTACATCGATCATTTGGTCCCATTCGTCAGTTCTTCCCTTCTTGAGAAGCGATAAAGGCATAATTCCGGCATTATTTACTAATGAATCAATTCTTCCAAAATTTTTAATGCCATAATCGGCCAAAGCTTGCATTTGATCTTTGGAAGTTACATCAGTTACTTTATAAATTGATGAATCAGAGCCCAACTCGTCGCATAATTCCTTAAGTTTATTTTCTCTTCGTGCACCAAGTACTACCTTGGCTCCCAAAGCAACGCACATCTTTGCAGTTTCTTTTCCAAAACCTGAACTTGCACCAGTGATCATAATTATTCTATCTTTTAAATCATTCATTTATTCTCTCCCTAAAATATCGTGAGTTTTATAATAACCAATAATTCTTTTTTTCCACTTATCAGTGAAATTATCAAATTCATTCTCACTAACAAAAAATTCTTTAAACAGTAGATCTCTATCTACCATTAAAATAGCAATGGAGTTTATCTGAGTTCCATGCATAACATTATGAGCATTTGCATAAGCTGCTCCCTGTAAAAAATAATCTTCAATCCAATCTTTTCGTTTAATTTTTTTTGCTGTCTTAAAATCAATAATAGTTGGCCTGCCTTTAAACATGCCAATACAGTCTGCAGTTCCAGCATATAATCCATCAACAACTAAACCAGATTCTAGACCCCAAACTTCATCTATATCATCAAGACAATCATCAATAAACCTCTGAGCAATTTGTTGAGACATCAAGCCCATTTTATCATCCGTGAATTTTTTCCATTCTTTACCATATAGGTAGTTCTCAATTGCTAGGTGAACCGCGGTGCCTATCGTTGTAGCCTCATCGACAACAGCTCTTGCTGCCTTAGGTCCAACGCGCCGCTTCCAGGCATCAATACCGCTTTTGTCACCAGTCGCTGAAAGAATAGTTGTAACTGAAGGAACTAGATTTTCTTTAGAATCTCGATAATATCTAACATCGTTTTTTTCTACCCTAACTAATTCGGGGTAAGTATATTTATTTTTATACATTAGATTTAATTAATTGAAGCGCCTCCATCAACTGAAATAATTTGCCCAGTGACAAAAGAGGATCTATCAGACAAAAGAAATGAAACCAATTCTCCAACCTCCTCTGGTTCACCGATTCTTCTTAACAAGGAGGACTTTTCAAGCATTTCTTTAGCTTTTGGTTCAGCTTTAAAATATTCTCTTACACCAGGTGTATTTATTGTTCCAGGTGATACAGCATTAACTCTTATGTTATTTCTTGCAATCTCTTTTGCAATTGATTGTGTTAAATTATTTACTGCTGCCTTACTTGCAGCATATATTGAATTAAATGCATATCCTTTTATAGCTGAATTAGATGAAATATTTACAACTGAGGCTGAAATAGCTTGCTGCTTTAAAAATCTTATTTCCGCTTGAAGGCACTTCCATAGAGAAGTAAATGTTAAATCAAGTGTTGCTTGAACATCTTCAAGAGAGTAATTCTCAACAGGACCAATGCCTTTTGAAGAAGCAGCATTATTACAAATGCAATCAATCTTATTAAATTTTATAACACCAAATTCAAGCATAGATTCAATCTCATCTGAATTAGTAAGATCTGCTTGAAAACTAAATGCAGAATTTGGAAAGCTAGCATTAATTTCCTCAGCCACAATTTCTGATGATTGTTGATTAAGATCTACAACAATAACCTTTGATCCTTTTGATGCAAGGTTTTTAGCTATACCTTCACCAATGCCTTGGCCCGCACCGGTAACTAGAGAAACTTTATTATCTAAATCCATCATCTTCCATGGAGTCTATTTATTAAAAAATCTAAGAGGTAATTATAAGTAGTCATCTTATCAGTTTCATTAAGAGTTTCATGTCTAGCACCATCAACAAGATAAAGCTCTGATTTACATTTGCAATCTTTTAAACATTCATACAATTTTACTGCGCCCTTACCCATATTACTTACAGGATCCTTAGTGCCAGAAAAAACTAGTAAAGGAATTTCTTTATCTAGTAATTTCAAATTTTTTTTCTTGAAAACCTCTTCTATTCCATAGATAACATCAGCCCATAATTGATTTGATACAACAAAGCCACAAAGTGGATCTTTTGTATAATTATCCACACTCATTCTGTCTCCGGTAAGCCAGTCATTAGGAGTTTCTACATCTCTAAATTTTGAATTAAAACCTCCAAATATAATTTTATGTAAAAATTTACTATAGCCATCTTTTCCAAGCCTTAATGTTTCAAAGTTTAAAAATATTTTTTGTATTGCGGTCTGGATCGTGTTTGGATAGCTTGATCCAGATATCAAAGCTGCATCAAAAAAAGACTTTTTTTGCATAGCTGCTAAACCTATCCAAGAGCCCATACTGTGACCTAACAAAATTTTTGGAATTTTAGGGAAAAGTTTATTAGTTTCCTTATGAACTGTAATCAAATCCATAACAACTAATTCCCACCCATTAGCATTATCAAAAAATCCAATCTTTTCATCAACAATCCTATCACCATGACCTCTGTGATCATATATAACTACGTGATAGCCATATTCATTAAAAAAATTTATAAAATCTATGTATCTCCCCTTATGCTCTGCCATGCCATGAGATATTTGAATTAAGCCGATAACATCAGCACCAGTTGAATGATAAAGATCAAATGAGTGATTTGATCCCGATATTGTATCTAATGGTATTTTCTCCATAAGACTATAAAATAACATGTAACAAGGGGAAAGATATGGAAGATATATATATTTCAGGAACTGGAGTTTGGACTCCTCCTCATAAAATATCTAATGATGAGCTAGTAGAATCATTTAATAAATATGTTGACTTATTCAATGCAGAAAATGCAGATCAGATTGAAAATGGATCTATTATTCCCTTAGAGCACTCATCCAGTGAGTTTATTGTTAAGGCATCAGGCATAAAAAGTAGGTATGTAATTGAAAAGGATTCTCTGTTAAATCCGAAACGAATGAAGCCTTTAATTAAAGCGAGAACTGATGATGAATTATCATTTTCAGCAGAAGTATGTGTAAAAGCTGCTAAGCAAGCATTAAAAGATGCAAATTTAAATGCTGCCGACATCGATTGCGTAATTGTTTCTGCTGCGAACCTTCAAAGAGCATATCCTGCGGTTGCTATTGAAGTTCAAAATGAATTAGGCATCGAGGGCTTTGCTTACGATATGATGGTTGGCTGCTCAGCCTCTACTTTCGGAATTAGCAATGCTTATGCTGATATTAAAGCTGGAAAATCATCAAAAATCCTTGTAATTAGTCCTGAAATAACTTCTGGGCATAACAATTTTAAAAATAGAGATGGACATTTTATATTTGGAGATGTTTGCACAGCAGTTGTTATTGAAAAGGCTTCTAAAGCAGAAAATAAATTCAAGATTATTGATACAAAACTTAAAACTTCATTTTCAAACAATATAAGAAATAATTTTGGTTATATGAATACTATTGAAGATAAAGATTATACTGAATCTGAACAACTTTTCTTTCAAAATGGAAGACGTGTATTTAAAGAGGTAATGCCATTTGTATCATCGCTAATTTTAGATCAACTCAATGAACAAAATCTATCACCACAAGATATAGAGAGGTATTGGCTCCATCAAGCAAACATCAATATGAATGCCTATGTAATTAAAAAGTTGTTGGGTGATGATTTTGCTTCTGATCGGGCCCCAATTGTTCTTGATGAATATGCAAATACAAGTTCTGCAGGGTCGATAATAGCTTTTCATAAATACAATAAATTAGAGAAAGGTCAAAAAGGGATTATTTGCTCTTTTGGAGCTGGATATTCAATTTGCTCAATATTGCTTGAAAAAGCCTGAGAAAATGAAATATATTCTGCCAATTTTGGTTGTCCTAACATCAGTTATAGGATCCCTCGCAAATACTTACATAAGTTCTGATGATTGGTATACAGAACTGATTAAAAGTCCATTGAATCCGCCAAGTTATGTTTTTGGAATTGTTTGGCCAACTCTATACATAATGATGGCTTTTGTTTCTTTTAAAGTTGCAGATAAAATTAGCTCTATCTTTATTTTTCAATTGATACTTAATGCAGCTTGGTCTTGGATATTCTTTTTTTTCCAAGCTCCACTAATAGCATTTGTCGATATAGGTATTCTGATTTATTTAAACCATAGAATATTAAATATTATAAAAGATCAATCTAGGATTTTATTTTATTTGTATCTACCCTATTTTTTATGGCTAATTTTCGCAGCTTTTTTAAATGCATCGATTATATGGCTAAATTAATAAACCTATAACCAATCCAGTCATACATGATGCAAGAGTAGCTCCGATAAGAGCTTTTAAGGAAACATTAATTAAATCATTTTTTCTTTCAGGTGCCATTGCACTAATTCCAGTTACAAGGATTCCAACTGAAGAAAAATTAGCAAACCCACATAAGCCATAAAGAATAATGAGTTTTGATTTATCAGACAATAAATCTGGTTCAATATTTGCAAGTGCGCCATAAGCTACAAATTCATTAAGAGCAGTTTTTAAACCCAATAATTCAGCTCCTACCAACGCCTCTGACGTAGGCACCCCCATCAACCAAACAATCGGAAAGAAAATATAGCCCAAAATTAATTGTAAAGATAAATCATTAAGTCCAATCCAGTTTCCTGCAATTCCAAGAATTGAGTTAAGTAACGAAACAAGGGCAATGAAAGCAATTAATATAGCTGCAACATTCAAACAAATTTCAAGACCGTCCCTTGTGCCCCTGGTAATTGCATCCATAGAGCTGTCATAAACCTTTGGCACAGAGCTTCCGTCAAAATTAGTTATCTTTGAAGATGGGATCATAATATTGGCGTACATTATTGCTGCTGGTATAGATAAAATTGAGGCTGAAACAAGATGCTGAATTAAATTTATATCTGGGAATTGAGGAGATAGCATTGATACTAACGCAATCATAATAGACCCAGACACAGTTGACATACCTGCAGTCATCAAAATTAATAATTCTTTCTCACTCATCTTGGATAAATATGGTCTTACAAGAAGCGGAGCTTCAACTTGACCCATAATAATATTTGCAGTTGCTCCCAATCCAATGGGACCACCAATATTAAATAATTTTTCAAATATTTTGGATATTGACCGAATAATTAGTGGCAATATATTCCAAAACCAAAGCAATGCAGAAAGACTAGATATCACAATGATCAAAGGTAATATTTGGAATGCAAATATCATTGCATTTCCTTGTCCAGATTTTTCGAAAGGAGACAATGATCCATTACTGAGATAGCCAAATACAAATTCAGCTCCCTCTTGAGTAGCTAGCTGTAATGCAGTAACACCTTCAGAGAGATATGCGAAGATTTGAACAATGAAAGGTATCTTTAAAAGAGCAAAAGCTAAAACAATTTGAAGAAATATCGCAGCAAGAATATGTTTATAGTTGATCGATCCTATGTTTTGTGAAAAAGGTATAGCAATAAAGACAAGGCCTATAAAGCCAACGATAATTTGAATTATCGATATCATTGTCATGGTTTAGTATAGCTTAATTGCTCTGAGTCTCTCCTCAAGAAAGTCATGAGCACTTATAGAATCTGTTGAGTCATCAACGATGGAACATAGTTCTATATCAGGCGAAGGATGGAGAAAGAAAGGCATGCTATAACGGGACGAGGATTTATCAATATTATGATCAACAACACGATGGCTAGTGCTTTTTAATTTAGAACGAGTAACTAACTGCATCATATCTCCAATATTGCAAACTATTGATTTACTCTTTGCCTGAATTGGTATCCATCCACCAGAGGGATGTTGTACTTCAAGGCCAGACTCTTCAGCACCAACTAATAAAGTGATTAAATTTATATCCGCATGAGCTCTAGCACGCATGATGTTTGTATTATCATTTAAAGGAGGATAATGAATTAATCTCAATATTGAGTTACCTTTTACAGCCCAGTTATCAAAAAAATCTGGATCCTTACCTAGGGTAACTGCTATAGCACTTAAAACCTTTATTCCAAGCATATTAAGTTGGTTGAATAGCAGATCAAATTGATTATTAAAATTTGTCAGTTCGGAAACAAAAATATTTTTAGGAACTCTATGGTCAAACGATTCATCAATGACTGGACCATGATGCCAAAATTCTTTTAAATCAGGAGTTTTTTCACCAACAGCTGTTTCTTTGCCAAATGGTGTGTATCCCCTTGCGCCTGCTACTTCAGGGTGAGCATAGTTGTTTTTTATGTCTTCAGAAAGATCAAAAAATTCTTTACTTACTTTATAGCTAGTAGCTAAAACCTCATCCTTAATCCCATGATCTGTTATTGTAAAAAATCCATGAGAAGTTAACGCTTCATAAAGACTATCAATGGTCTCTTGATTTCGATTTTCAATGTCTGGCATTGAAAAGACTGGAATTGAATTAAATGACATTAAAAATATTTTAACAAAAAAAAAGGCGGTATAACCGCCCTTTTTTTATTATACAAATAACTTTATAGCGAAAATCTATAAGTGAATCCTAATTGAGCTCTCCAAATGCTATTTACAGCAGATTTACTTAAATCATATGGATCATTTGGATTGTATCTAAATGCATAATCGGCACCTCTGCTGTTTCCATAAATGTATCTAGATAGATCTGGTGTCAGTTCAAAGTCCAAGACTGGTATTCCACCATAGTAACTACCATAGAAAATCTCGCCCGCGTTATCATCAAGTAAGTTAAGTAAATTTTCGATTCCCAATGAAATGACAAACTCATCATCATCTCTTAATCCAGGAAGAACCTGAGTGATTTTAAGATCCAATGTAGTTTGATATGGGAATTCAAACGCTCCAGGAGGAACAATTTGACCTGCATAATTAGCTAGACCATAAGTGTTGTAGAGTAGATCTAATATTTCACCAGCTACTGCTAAGTCAGGAGATGTACATGAAACAAAACAAACTAGAGGATCATCTACACCACTAGGTATATATAAAAGTTGCGCACTGTCATCATTAGTTCTTCTCTCATGACCGAATGCTTGAGTTTGGTACCTTCCTGGGCTTGAGTAAGTATCAAAAGTTAAAGTTCCAGGTAAGCCAGATTTTCTTTCAAAGAAAAGATTGAAAGTGGTTGGACTTTCGGGACCGAAAAAGTAATGCGTCGATGATAAAGTTGCGAAAAGTCTGTGCTCAGTCTCGTAGATTGATCTTGCGGGAGATCTATACTGGAAATCTGATGAAGGACATTTTCCATAATTTGAATGAGAGGTAGAGGATTGCATGCTGCATATCATATCGATATTTTGATGGGTATATCCAATAGAGAATGCTCCCTCACCGTCATTAAAAAACCTTGACATTTGAATTGAGAAAACTTCACGCTGTGCACCGCTATTAGTATACAAACCAAACTTTGTGGTCTTAAACTGCGACTCAGATTGACTTAGTATTGGTCTTCCATCCGGAGCAGTAAGAACTGCAGGCAAAGCCCTATCTCCTATAATGCCAGTACCTGCATCTAGAATTCTGTAATTTGCCTCATCTTGCTTAGAATTTAGATAAGTAGATGTAAGTAGCCAGTCACCCATTTCTCTCTCATATGTTAGGTTGAATGTCTGAGTCTCAGGCCATTCAAAACTTGGTGCGATAAAGTCAACTTTAGCAGCAAGAAGTGGAGCATTCGTAATTGCATCATTAACACAAGCAGGCATGGTTGTTGTTACGCCCACTAAAGGGTTACAGCCAGCAGCAGCATTTGCTTGATTGTATGTAGCAATTCTGACCCCATCATTTGTGTAGGCATTTGATATCCAAACGGTAGGTAACTTAGAAGAAAAAGTTCCAAATAAACCTTTTAATCTGCTGATCTCATCTATTTCATAATCAAAACTTAACCTGTAATTAATCAGATTTGTTCCAGCGATGCCTCCATTTGCAAATCCAAATGTATCTACAAATCCTTGGTTAAGAGCTGGTGAGTCGTCTGAGTCAAATTCGTCATATCGAACACCAATCAAAACATTTAATTTTTCAGAAATATCTATTTCATCTTGTATATAAAAAGAATCTAAATAGTACTCAAACACAGCGGCGCCGCCTTCTTCAGATAGACTTCTTGAATTTTGATGTTCAAAGCTTGAAGCAATTTGTGCTTGATAATTTGCTATACCTTCAAATTCATATCCACCATCCTGTGCTTCAATGAATACATTATAAATATCCCATAATTTATTTTCATACCCAAAAGTAAACTTATGATTACCCATATAGTAAGTACCTTTAAGTTTAGTAAATGTTGTTTCAGTAGCTAATTGATTAGCTGACCTAAATATATCTGGTCCTAATTCACATCGTATACCTTGTGCACCACAATCATTAATTTGAAAAAAAGGAAGCCCCTGACCTACTGGAGACATTTGCGATGTAAGTTGTTCTTTAGTCGAATAACTGAATTCTGTAATGAAGTTATCAGACCAATTTGATACCAAAAGCATGCCAGTGGTCTCAGTTACTTCACCCTTTTGATACTCTGCAGAAGAAAAAGTCATAGTGCTTGAACTGTTGTTAGCTCCATTAAGTTTACTGCTATCAACTTCTTTGTAGTTCACAGTCAATCTATGAGCATCAGTTAAATCATAGTCTAATCTGACAGTTGTAAATTCTTGCATAGATACATTTGAACTGGTATAGCCTAATGGATCAAAACCATATACATCCTGGGTAATTTGTCTAATATTGGCAACTTCGTCAGTTGTAATTCTGATGTTGTTAGGAAGACCCGAACCTATAGGCCCGTGAGTGATTGGTTTTGCAATCTCAGCTTCTTCGTATGTAACATAAAAGAAAGCCTTATCTTTTATAATGGGGCCACCAAAAGCAAAACCTTCTGAAGTGTCATCTAAATCAAATGTATAGACATCGCCATTTGATTCATCGCCCATGAATGAATCTCCTCTGTCGTAGCTAAATACCTCTCCAGTAAATTCATTGGTACCTGATTTTGTTATGATTTCAATAACTCCGCCTCTAAAACCAGAATATTCCACCGATGCCGGTGCGACTTTTACAGCAAGCTGTTCAATGGAATTAAGTGAAATTGGACTTCTTTGTGAAGGATAACCATTGTCATTCAAACCAAAATCATCGTTAAAAGAGACTCCATCTACTCTCAGATCGTTTGTTCTGGGATGAGCTCCTGCAATAGAAATAGCCTCATAATTCTCTTCAGCATCATCGAGAGAAACAAGCGGGTTCAATCTAATAAAATCTTTTAAATCTCTTTGGACTGAAGCAGTCTGTTCAATATCCTTTGAAGTTAATGCAGTTCCAAAACCATAACCGGTATCAAGAGTTGTTCCTGCTGATGCAACTACCACCACCTCATCAATAGTTTCTAGAACAAAATTAATTCTTTTTGTATCTCCAACGATAAGAGTGATTCCTGATACAGTCTCAGAATTATACTGACCTGATCTAACGGTTACATCATATGGACCACCAGGCTTTAAACCACCAGCATTAAACCTTCCACTTGAATTTGTAGTTCTTGAAAAAGTTGAATTTGTAGGTTTATAAGTAACGGTTACATTAGCGCCACTTAAAGGAGTTCCAGAAGAGTCACTAACTACACCAGTAATATCTGAAGTAAGTTCTTGTCCAAAGGCTGGGATTGCAATTAAGGCCGCAATCATAAAAAAGTTTCGTAATAATTTCATAATTTCCTCTAAAAATAAAAATAAAGACGACAAATTAATTCTATACCTCTTTGATGATTATGAAAAGGAACAATTCTGCAACATTATGTAAATTTTTATCAAACTTCAATATGCGAGAACTTTGTATAGTCTTGAAGGACTTCTGGGATAGAAATTTTACTTTTTTGATCAAAATTATTTTCAATAATTGCAATTAGAGCTCTGCCTGCAGCCAGTGCAGAGCCGTTGAGTGTGTGAACAAATTTTGATTTACCTTCTTCTTTAAACCTCATCTTGGCTCTTCTTGCCTGAAAATCTCTACAATTTGAGCATGAAGATATCTCTCTATAGGATTCTTGACTTGGAATCCAAACCTCAAGATCATAAGTTTTAGCAGCAGAGAACCCTAAATCTCCGGAACAAATTTCAACAACTTGGTATGGAAGATCAAGGTCAATAAGCACTGCTTCAGCATGAGAAGTAAGGTCCTCTAATGCCTTGGATGAATGATCTGGGTGACAAATTTGCACTAACTCAACTTTTTCAAATTGATGTTGTCTTATCAAACCCTTTGTATCTTTTCCGTAACTTCCAGCCTCAGACCTAAAACAACTTGTATGAGCAGTTAACTTTATAGGTAATTTATCAATATCTAAAATCTTATTTCTATATAAATTAGTAAGAGGCACTTCAGCAGTTGGTATTAAATAATAATCATCGGTGAGCTGAAATAAATCGTCTGAGAATTTTGGCAGCTGACCCGTTGAAGTCAAAGATGCTGTATTAGCAACCAAGGGTAGATAATGCTCCGCATAGCCGTGTACTGAAGCTTTATCCAACATAAAGGCTATTAAAGCTCTTTGCAATTTAGCTATTTCTCCTTTCAAGACTGCAAAACGAGATCCGGCCAACAGATTAGCTGATTCTGTATCAATCATTGATGTTATATCTAGATGATCTTTTCCTTTAAAAATTTTTGGCTTACCATGCTCCCTGATTTTTACATTATTCTCTTCATTTAGCCCTATCGGAGCCGATGCATCTGCAAGGTTGGGTAAATCCAACAAAAAATTCTCCAAAGCTAGCTGAACTTCATTCAGTTTGCTTGAGCATATTTCAAGATCATTGTTAACAGATTCAATTTTTTTGCTTAGCTTTGGATCATTCTTACCTTCTTTTTTCAATAATCCAAAATCCTGCGAAAGGACTTTACGCAGTGCCTGTAAATCCTCAGTTTCGGTTTGATATTTTTTTCGATCAGATTCTAAACTTTCATATAATTCATAATCTAAGTCATAATTTCTAGACTTTAGATTTTCAATAACAACCTGAGAATTGTTTTTTATTAAGTTTGCATCAATCATTTTTTTAAGAAGTTTTAAACAAATAAAAAGCTAAAAATGTTCCTACTAAGCATGTAATTATTGAGGCTAAAACGTACATTAAAGCGTTCAGTTCCTTTCCATTGTATAGCAATTCAATTGTTTGCTGTGAGAAGGCTGACATTGTTGTAAAAGATCCAAGAAATCCGACAATTAAAAAATAATAAGCATTTGATTTGAAGTCAGAAATATATGCCATTGCAATTCCAATAAAAAAACATCCAATAAAATTTACAAGCATTATTCCACTAGGCAGCATAAAAAAATAAAAATCTTTCATTGAATCATTAATTAAATACCTCAGCGGAGCGCCTAATGAGCCACCTAATGCTATAAAAAATAATTTTGAAATCATAACGGTTGCAGCTCTATTCCATGCTCTATCCCAAGGGAGTCTGTGTATCGAATAAGTTCAAGTTTATTCTTAAAAAATAAAAAACTGATTAAATTATCCTGCTCAAAAGACATAACTTCTATTGCATCATCATTAACAATTTTTACTGTGTATGTTGGATTATTTTCATCAATACCTTCAATTAAAAGATTAAGAAAAAAATTATTGGCTTGATCAATATTAATTGATTGCTTTTGATCTAAGTACAAATCATGAATCTCAATTATGCCGCCTTCGATTCTATAGTTTTCTTTAAATGGAGTAAGAATATTAATTGTGATTCCAGTTTCATCAAAAAATATTTTGCCTGAGGAATTATCTATCTTCATAGCAGACTGATTTAATGATCTCTCAATAAAGGCGTAATTTTTTTTGAGTTCAACGTTAAGCAGTGATAATGAAATTTTATCTTCGTTAGCTAAAACTGAAAAATTGATAGCAAATATTATTAAAAGTGAGCGAGCAATCATTGCTGCTTAGGAACCAAAACTTCTCGACTGCCATTGCTGCTCATTTCTGAAACTAATCCAGCCATTTCCATGGCTTCGATTATCCTAGCTGCTCGGTTATAACCAATTCTTAGTTTTCGTTGAACAGCAGAAATTGATGCTCTTCTGGATTCTATTACAAAACTCACTGCTTCATCATAGAGTTCATCATTTTCATCAGATGAGTCTGAGTAATCTGCATCAGACCATCCAGGAATAGGCCCTGTTTCCTGCATGTCAGATGTAATCTCATCTAAATAGTTGGGCTCAGATTTCTCTCTCCAACTGTTAACAACTCTATGAACCTCGTCGTCACCAACAAATGCGCCATGAACTCTTTCAGGAACACCTTGCCCTGCAGGGAGGTATAGCATGTCACCTGCCCCCAGAAGTTGCTCAGCACCTCCTTGATCAAGAATGGTTCTTGAATCAATTTTAGAAGATACTTGAAATGCAATTCTTGAAGGAATATTAGCTTTTATAAGTCCGGTTATAACATCGACAGAAGGTCTTTGAGTTGCAAGAATTAGATGAATTCCTGCTGCCCTTGCCTTTTGAGCGATTCGTGCAATGAGATGTTCAACTTTCTTACCTACAATCATTATCATGTCTGCAAACTCATCCACCACCACCACAATAGAAGGCAATTCCTCTAGAAGAATCTCCTCGTCTTCCCGAAATGGATCAAGTAATGGATTGCCAGCTGCATTGGCTTCAGCTACTTTCTGATTAAATGCTGAAAGACCTCTAACACCCATTTCAGACATTAACTTATAACGTCTATCCATCTCAGCTACACACCATCTCAATCCATTCGATGCATCATTCATGTCTGTGATAACTGGCGTTAGTAGATGTGGTATCCCCTCATATACTGAAAGTTCAAGTATTTTAGGATCTATCATTATTAGACGAACTCTTTCAGGATCAGATTTAAATAATAAACTTAGTAACATCGCATTAAGTCCGACAGACTTACCCGAACCAGTGGTGCCTGCAACTAATAAATGAGGCATTTTTTCTAAATTAACAACTATAGGTTTGCCAGCTATGTCATGACCTAGGGCCATCGAAAGAGGTGAGTGAGAGTTATGGAATGTATCAGAGGACAATATTTCGGTTAAACGAACCATCTTTCTATTTGTATTAGGTATCTCAATTCCAACAACAGACTTTCCAGGTATTACCTCAACAACCCGAACGCTTGTTACAGCAAGAGACCTAGCAATATCTTGAGCTATATTTGTAATTTTGCTTGCTTTTGTTCCTGGGGCTGGTTGAATTTCAAATCGAGTTACAACTGGTCCTGGGATTACAGAAACAACAGATGCTTCAATTCCAAATTCTTGGAGTTTTACTTCAAGTCTATCTGCAACCTCGTCAAGTTGTTCTTTGGTAAGAGATGACCCATCGTCAAGAACTCTATCAAGAAGATCAGTTGAAGGCATCTCTTGGTTAAAATTTTTATCTTTAGATTTAAAAACTGTAGATGAGCTAACGGATTCACTTTTTTGAGCTTCAGGTTTAGTTGGTGCACTAGAAATTTCAGCAGACTTGTCCTCTCCCTGAGGAGATTTGGCTGCCAGCGGGAGGTTTAATTCTCTTGGTTTAACCTCTAAAGTGGCAGGCTTTGGAGCTATTTTATTAACAGGTTTAAATTTTGAAATATCAAGTAATCTCAGTGAGTTAAATATAAATTTTACTAAGCGAATAAATTGAGATGTAAATTCTAGGAAAAAATATTTAGTGGTTTTCCCAATGGCATCTATAAGAGATAGCCAAGAAAATGAAAAAGTAATAGAAAGTGAAGCAAGAAAGAAAATTACTATAAATATTAAAGAGCCAACAACGCCAAAAATATTAGATAGATTAGAAAAGATTAAATCTCCAACCAAACCCCCAGATGAAGACTGTGGAAAGTAATCACCTGAATAATAGAATTCACATAAAGTTGCGAATGAAGAGATTAAAAAAATTGCTGAAGTAATTTTAAAGACTTTATGAAACCTATCTGTTAGTTGATAGAAAAAAAGTGATTTTACGGCAGCGAAAGATATGATTACTAAAAACAAATATGCGCCTAACCCAACAACAGAGAATAATGCATCAGAAAGGTAAGCTCCAAACGGTCCGCCAAGATTTTGGATATTACCTGACAAAGAGCTAATAGAAGATAGACTAGGATCTAGAGAAGAATAAGAAACAAGAGATATTAAAATATATAAAACTGAGCCCAAACAGAAAAATGCAAATACATTTTTTAAAGTTCCAATTGGCAAATTTGATTGCTCTTGTTTTTTAGCGATGATTTTCTCCTGTTTTTAATATTATATTGAGATATGACTTATTTAGTTACAAAAGATAACAATTTCTTTAATCTCTATCTTATAATTCGCACATGGAATATCAACATCACAAACTTATTATTTTGGGATCGGGACCAGCTGGCTATGCAGCAGGCATTTATGCCGCTAGAGCAGGACTAGAACCACTATTAATTACCGGAGCAGAGCAAGGAGGTCAATTAACTACTACTACTGACGTAGAAAATTGGCCTGGAGATCATGACGGCCTTCAAGGCCCAGAATTAATGGAACGAATGAAAAAGCACGCAGAAATGTTTAATGTTTTAATTGTAAATGATCATATAGACCAAACAGAATTATCTGAAAAACCTTTTAAGCTCAAGGGTAATCAGAATTGGTCATGTGATTCACTCATTATTTCAACTGGAGCAAGTGCTAAATATTTAGGTTTACCATCTGAAAAAGAGTTTTTAGGCAAAGGTGTTTCTGCTTGTGCAACTTGTGATGGCTTTTTCTACCGTGATCAAGAGGTTGCAGTAGTGGGAGGAGGCAATACTGCTGCTGAAGAAGCTTTATATCTTTCTCGTATTTGCTCAAAAGTCCATCTAATTCACAGAAGAGATAAGCTCAGAGCTGAAAAAATTCTTCGAGATAGAGTTGCTGACGAAGTAGACAAAGGTAAAATTGAGATGCATTGGAATTCTCAATTAAATGAAGTTCTTGGGGATGAAAGAGGAGTAAACGCAATTAAAATATTGACCGACGATGATAAGAAAAAACTTGATCTGAATGGAGTTTTTATTGCTATAGGTCATCATCCTAACACTGAAATTTTTAAAGGTCAGCTCGAAATGAAAAACGATTATATTACAATAAAATCAGGAACTGATGGTATGGCCACTTCTACTAGTGTGCCTGGAGTATATGCAGCAGGTGATGTCTCGGATCAAGTATATAGGCAAGCCATTACCTCAGCTGGATTTGGTTGCATGGCCGCTTTAGATGCAGAAAAGTTTTTATCTGAATAATTACTGACCAGAAACCCAAAAAACCATACCTACTACAAAAACAGCTATAAGAGTAATCGCAACTCTTGAGTCTGATTTGCTGTCATCATTAGCTTCTTGTGATTCAAAATATTCATCATATTTATCTGACATATTTATTCTCCATGTTTTAAAACGACTCTGCCTTGTTGACCGCCTTGTAAAATTAGATCGATTTCTTGTTGTAGGTTTTCTTTAGTTACAACTTTTATTATCGGCGAAAGGTCTAATTTCCACTCGTTGGCAAATTTCTTCCAAACGCTAGTTTTAAATTCCAATGATGATTCTGCTGAGTCAATACCCGCAAGTGTTATTCCTCTTAAAATAAATGGAAAAACTGTAGTATTCACTTCAACACCTGCAACATTACCACAACATGCAACAACACCATGATGTGAAATTTGACTAAGCATTTTACTTAATATACTTCCTCCAACGGTATCAATTGCTGAAGAAAATAAAGCTCTATCCATAGGTTTTGCATGGCCCTCTAAAAAATCATCACGCAAAATTACATTTTTAGCACCAATTGATTTTAGAAAATCAGTCGACGATGACTTACCAGTTAACGCTGTAACCTCTTTACCTAATTTTGACATTAACATTACACCAATAGAACCTACTCCACCGGTGGCTCCCGATATTAAAACAGGAAGATCTGATTCCTGTGTAGATTCTTGTATTTTTAATACGCTAGCAGCAGCTGTTAACCCTGCAGTACCTATAGACATAGCTTCTATGCTTGTCAAAGCTGGCGGCTTTTTGACAACCCAGTTAGCTGGAACATTTATAAACTCACCAAAACCTCCTGGTGTGTTCATACCCATGTCATAACCAGTTACTATGACTTGATCTCCATTATTAAATTGAGAACTATTGCCATCGGTAATTTCTCCTGCAGCGTCGATTCCAGGTACAAAGGGATAATTTCTGGTAACTCCCTTATTTCCAGATGCTGATAAAGCATCTTTATAATTTAGTGAAGAACAAGAAACCTGTATTTGAACAAATCCATCTGACGGTTTTTCCAGCTCAAGTTCAGATATTGAGGCAGAAAAAACTCCGTCTATCTCCTCAACATAATATGCTGAGTATTTCATTATCTTGGCTTCATTCTCATAGCTGAATCAAGTCTTATTGTTTCACCATTCAAATATGTATTTTCAACAATATGTGCAGCTAAATTGCCAAATTCAGAAGGAATGCCAAATCTGTGAGGAAATTGGGTTGATTCAAGCAGAGGATCTCTTACTTTATCTGGAGCTAATTTCATCAACGGCGTATCAAAAATACCTGGTGCAATTGTATTAACCCTTATTCCATGCCTTGCCAGATCTCTTGCTGCAGTCAAAGTTAAACCAATTACACCAGCCTTGGATGCGCTATAGGCTGATTGTCCAATTTGTCCCTCATAGCCAGCAATTGAAGCAGTATTGATAATTACACCTTTTTCACCATCCTCATCTGGCTCGTTTTTATCCATCAATTCTGCGGCTAAGCGCATTACATTAAATGTTCCAACCAAATTGAGATCAATGATAAATTTGAAGTGATCCAGTGGATGTGGAGCATCCTTGCCAATAATCCTAGCTCCATATCCAGTACCGGCGCAATTAATAGCAACGTGTAATTTTCCAAACTCTTCTGCTATTTTTGACATTGCGTCTTTTACAGGCTCTTCTTCCATGATGTTCGTATTGATATACTTAACGCTATCATCGCCTAATTCAGAACAAATAGACTTTGCATTGTCATCGTTAATATCTAAGATCATAACTTTTGCACCTTGACTAACAAAATGTCTAGTTGATGCTTCACCCAAACCAGATGCGCCCCCAGTAATTGCAATAACTTTATCTTTTAATTCCATTTGGTGTCTCCATATTTAAAAGAAATTATACCTACCAATTTCAAAAAAAGATCCCATAAGAAAGTTAAAAAGTGAGATTGGCACGATTATTGCATTTCATAATATATAACTTCATAAATATATATAGGAGAAATTATGAAAAGATTATTATTGCTAGTCGGCATGCTTGCTATGCCCTCTTTTGCAGCTGTTAGCGCTAATGTAGCCTTTACTTCAGATTATGTTTGGAGAGGTATGACTCAAAGTGATGGCCCTGCGATTCAAGGTGGTTTTGACTATGAAGCTGAAGGCGGTTTCTATGCAGGTATATGGGGATCAAATGTTAACTTTAACGATGGTGCAGGTAGTGAATTAGATTACTATGCTGGCTATGGTTTTTCTATGGGTGACGTCGGTGTAGACATTGGCTACATAGCTTTTGATTATCCTGAAAATCAAACTGGTCTTGATTTTGAAGAAATTTACCTAGGTCTATCATTTGGTGATTTGGGATTATTCTTTGCTTCCGGACAAGATGGTGCTCCAGATTACACAGAATTTTCATACGGAATTGGTCCAGTATCTTTATCATATGGTACTTATGATGATGTCAGTGACAATATAACTCTAAGTTATGGTTTTGCATGTGGTTCATATGAATGTGGTTTGACAATGTATGACATGACTGATGAAGGTTATGGAACTGGAGATGAAGACGGGATTTTCTTCTCAATAGCAGCAAGTTTATAAGAACTGATGAAACTCGTTGTAGCTATCATCAAGCCGTTTAAGCTTCAGGAAGTCCGAGAAGCGCTTGTTGATGCTGGTATTGAAGGTTTAACTCTCTCCGAAGTCAAAGGATATGGTCGACAAAAAGGCCATACCGAACTTTATCGAGGAGCTGAATATACAGTAGATACTCTTCCTAAGATTAAACTTGAAATATTAGTTGAGGATGAAAATCTCAGTACAGTGACCGATACCATAACTTCCACCGCTGGTACTGGAAAAATTGGCGATGGAAAAATATTTATAACAACCGTTGACGATGTCATCAGAATTAGAACTGGTGAAACAGGCAACGAAGCCATTTAATAATTTAAATAAGGAGGATTATTATGGATGAAGTAAAATTTGCATTAGATACGTTCTATGCAATTATGTCAGGGGCGCTTGTCATGTGGATGGCAGCTGGATTTACCATGCTGGAGGCAGGGTTAGTCCAAAAGAAAGATGTTTCTGAAATCG
Organism: uncultured SAR86 cluster bacterium; assembly: GCA_902515775.1. GTDB lineage: Bacteria > Pseudomonadota > Gammaproteobacteria > Magnimaribacterales > D2472 > D2472. Next base: position 88,015 of record CABXVU010000003.1, on the reverse strand, counting down.
TAACCAAAAACCTTGGTTTATTTTCAATAGCATGTGTCATGTACCTAGTATGTGGATTTGTGCTTATGTATCCATCAGATGCAGTATTTGCAATATCTGGTGGTTTAGATGATGCCGGTGAAGCAATCGTATATGGTATTTTACCAGCAATTGGAACCTCATGGGGTTTAAGTACTGATATGCCTCTTGATGAAATTGGTATGGCATATGGTATGGATTACTCACAACAAGCTGACTTCTTTTTTCAGGTTGTTTTTGTTGCTACCGCAATGTCAATTGTATCAGGAGCTGTCGCTGGAAGAATGAAACTAGTACCATTTTTCTTATTTGCAGTTGTCTTAACTGCCTTTATTTATCCTACACAGGGATATTGGAATTGGGGCGGTGGATTTTTAAGTACTCTTGGATACTCTGACTATGCCGGATCTGGTACGGTACATCTTTTAGGCGCAGCTGCTGCCTTAGGAGTTGTGACTCTATTAGGACCAAGAAATGGAAAGTATGGTTTTGATGGAACTGTTAACCCAATGCCAGGATCAAATATTCCTCTCGCAGCCTTAGGTACTCTTATTCTATGGTTAGGTTGGTTTGGATTTAACGGCGGATCAGAGCTTGTTATCAGTGATGAAGCAAGCGCTATTGCAGTTAGTCAGGTATTTTTAAATACTAATATGGCTGCAGCAGGTGGAGTCCTTGGAGCCCTAGTACTTAGTCTATTTATGACAGGTAAAAGTGATGTAACCATGGTAATAAATGGTGCTATTGCTGGCTTAGTAGCAATAACTGCTGGACCAAGTGCACCAACTGGTGGTGAAGCTGTAATTATAGGGTTTATTGGAGGCTTGATTGTATATGGTTCAATCTTATTCTTTGATAGTATTAAGGTAGATGATCCAGTAGGAGCAATTTCTGCTCACGGAACTGCTGGAATATTTGGTTGTATGGTTGTACCTTTCACTAATGGCGATGCATCATTCTTGTATCAGTTCATTGGTGTTGTATCCATTGGTGGGTTTGGCTTTTTAGCTAGCCTAGGAACTGTTTATGTAATAAACATGTTCATGCCAATTAGAGCTACTGATTCTGAACAAGAAGCTGGTCTAGATGCTTCTGAAATTGGAGTTGAAGCTTACCCAGAATTTAAGTAAAGCTTAAATCATATAAAAAACCGTCAATTATCGTTGGCGGTTTTTTTTGCATTGAAATTGTGCAAAAGTGAGTCAATTCTGACCAAATATCACACAAAAACTATATTTTGCTTTTATTAAGTGCATAATAGTGCAGGTTTTAATATTAACTATTCTAAATTTTTATAAGGGGAAATGATGAAACTAATATCTGCAATTATTAAGCCATTTAAACTTGAAGAAGTTCGTCAGGCTCTTTTGGATAATGAAATTGAAGGTTTAACGGTTACTGAAGTTAAAGGTTTTGGTCGGCAAAAAGGCCATACCGAATTGTATCGTGGTGCTGAATACGCAATTGATACTCTTCCAAAAATTAAACTAGAAATCATTTGTGATGATGAGAAAGTTTCATCAATTGTTGATGTTATCTCTAGGTCAGCAAATACTGAAAAAATTGGAGACGGAAAAATTTTTATAACTAATGTTGAAGAGGTAATAAGAATTAGGACAGGCGAAACAGGCAGCGAAGCTATTTAATTAGGGAAAAAAATGAAATTATTAAATTACTCTCTTGTCGGTTTAATTACTCTTCTCTCACCAGCAGTGCTTTCATCTGAAATTAACGCTGGAGATACGGCCTGGATTTTAACTGCTACTGCTTTAGTTTTATTTATGACTCTTCCTGGGCTAGCACTTTTTTATGGTGGGCTCGTTAGATCACAAAATGTGTTATCAGTCCTAATGCAATGCTTTGCAATTTGTTGCATTGTTTCTGTAGTATGGGTTGTTTATGGCTACAGCCTAGCATTTACCGGTAATGGTTCTATTATTGGTGGAACTGATGCTTTTTTCTTATCTAATTTAACGAGAGATTCTGTTTCTGGATCTCTTCCTGAAAGTCTATTTATTGTTTTTCAAATGACATTTGCTGTTATTACACCAGCTTTGGTTGTTGGTGCATTTGCTGAGCGAATGAGGTTCAGTGCTATGTGTATTTTTACTATTCTTTGGGTAACTTTGGTTTATTTGCCAGCATGCCATATGGTATGGGGCGGAGGATACCTTGGAAGCATTGGTGTCATTGATTTTGCTGGAGGTTTAGTGGTGCATGCAACATGTGGAGTTGGAGCTTTGGTTGCCGCGATAGTGCTTGGCCCTAGGAAAGGATTTCCAGGTGGTTCATTGATTCCCCATAACAGACCTATGGTAGTAATGGGAGCAGCTATGCTGTGGGTTGGATGGTTCGGATTTAACGGTGGTAGTGCTCTAGCAGCAGATTCAAGTGCTGCCATGGCTATTTTAGTTACTCATATAAGCGCAGCAGTTGGTGCACTAACTTGGATGCTAGTAGAATGGCTCAAAACTGGTAAGCCTACAGTAGTTGGCATAGCCACTGGTATGGTAGCTGGACTAGCCACTATTACGCCCGCCTCTGGTACTGTGGGTCCTCAAGGAGCCGTTTTGATAGGTTTTCTAGCAGGTTTTGTATGTTTTTATGCAACTCAAATCATTAAGGGTAATTTTAAAATTGATGATTCATTGGATGTTTTTCCTGTTCATGGAGTTGGAGGTATTTTAGGAATTTTAATGCTTGCATTCGTTGGTAAACCAGATGGATTTCTAGGATCTGGCGCTACTGGATTTGATCCATCTGTATTTGAGCAATTTATGATTCAGCTTCAAGGAGTTTTGGTGATTTGTATTTGGACTCTAGTATTTTCTTGGATAGCCTTAAAAATTACCTCGTTCGTTACAGATTTAAGAGTAAGCGATGAAAATGAGCATGAAGGCCTAGATTTAACGGAACATAATGAAAGTAGCTACATTACAGGCTAATCTAATTGTAGTTTTCTAATCACAGGATTAGCGTATTGTTCTAACAATTTCGAACGTACGCTAACTGGTAATGACTTTGTTCTGCCATCTAATATTTCCTGTGCTTCTTTAATTTGTTTAGTTGAGTAGCTTGTTTGCACTTGCCAATCCCAACCAAGCAAATTACACGCAGCAAAGTTTGTTGGGTAGAGCTCATACATGCTTACTATTAAATTAGTTATTTTATTTGAAATTTCTTGATAATTGTCACTAGGTTCAAATTGCAATGGCTCAGATATATTTATTGTGACATTTCCTTTAAATCCAGTTATCCCATTGGCAATACTTTTAAGATCTTCATCTTTTTGTTTAACATATTGATTTTTGGATTCATATGCATCTAGCTCTAGTGCTTTCAATTGATCATTTGGATCGAACTCATATGAAACAGAAACAGGCACTACTTTTAAAGAATTAAAATAATCGGCGATAGATTTTGATTTTCTCTCTGTTAGATGAATCATTTTTAGTAGTGCTGGATCAGTTTCATCAATCCCATCCTTGGCTCTTCCTTGTTTTTGAGCAATCCATATAGAATCATTATCTTGAAAGATGCTTTTATTGATGAATTGAGAAGCAAGCGACAAACCTGAATAAATTTCTTTTTTTGTTGCTCCAGATCTTTGAATAATAAAGCTTTTATTTAATCGAAATAAATCAGATGCCCATTTCTCCTCCATAAGATTATTTCCGACAGCAATATTAAATGTTTTAAATCCTGATTGATAAAGATTGAGCGCAAGAAGTGCCGCATCTAATGTAATATCTCTGTGATTAGAGATAAATAAATAACTATCATTTTTATCAAGTTGATCTAGCCCATTTACTCGAAAGCCATTTATGGATTCTTCGACAACTTTTTCCATTAACTTTTTAAATAATTTTTGATAATCATCAATTGTGTTGATTATTTTTGCTCTAGAAATAAGCCTTTGCTTAATAAAAAACTTAAAAAAAGGAATTTTTGAAAAAATTCCTGGAAATTGTAGGCCTATTAAAGCATTTATGACTAATTGATTAGATGTTAGTGACGATAGAACCTCTGCTACTTCAGAGTCAATATAAGGTCTGATATCTTTAAAAGGATCCATAGCATTAGGCTAAAAGTTGAATCATTACTCCAGCTGCAACTGCAGAACCAATTACTCCAGCTACATTGGGACCCATGGCATGCATTAATAAAAAGTTTTGGGAATCATTTTCAAGCCCTACTTTATTTACAACTCTTGCAGCCATAGGCACAGCAGATACTCCAGCAGCTCCAATTAGGGGATTTATTTTGTTTTTGCTAAGAACATTCATTAATTTAGCCATCAAAATACCTGATGCTGTACCGATCGAAAAAGCAATAATTCCTAAAGATAGAATGCCAAGCGTTTCAGGAGTGAGAAACTGATCCGCTGCAAGTCTAGACCCAACAGCTAATCCTAAAAAAATTGTAACTATATTAATGAGTGAGTTTTGCACCACTTCGCTTAACCTTTCGACAACTAGAGATTCTCTCATTAAGTTTCCGAAACAAAACATGCCAATTAGTGGAGCAGCACTTGGGAGCATCATGCCAACAAGAAAAACCAATATAATTGGGAATATAATTTTTTCTTTTTGAGAGACCTCTCTTAATTGAACCATTCTAATTGTTCTCTCAGAATTTGATGTTAAGAGCCTCATAATCGGAGGCTGTATCAATGGAACTAATGCCATATATGAATAAGCAGCAACAGCAATTGCTCCTAAAAGTTCTGGAGCTAAAATTGAAGAGACATAAATTGCAGTTGGTCCATCTGCACCTCCGATAATTCCTGTTGCAGCAGCTTGCTTTAAGGTAAATGAAACTAAACCTAATTTATTCAATAACAATGCGCCAATAACGGTAGCAAAAATACCAAATTGTGCTGCAGCTCCTAATATTAATGTTTTAGGATTAGCTAACATTGGACCAAAATCTGTCATGGCACCAACACCCATAAAAATTACCAATGGGGCAACTCCTGAGCCAATCGCTACATTATAAAAAGTATTTAAGATTCCTGACTTATAACCTAACTCTGCTGCATATTCATTAAGTAACCATAGCTGAGAATGTGAGGCTGTTTTAAGAAATGATGTTAAAGATTCTCCATCAATTACTGAGACTAATGACATAGCTCCAGCTAACTCATTAACATCAGAGTAATAAATTAACTTTTCTATTGGGCTAAGGGCTAAGCCAATTTCAGGAATATTTGTAAGAATTGCGCCAAAACCGATAGGTAGCAATAGTAGAGGTTCAAATTTCTTACTAATAGCTAAATACAGTATTAATAATCCAACCAATAGCATTATTGATTGTCCAGAAGTTAAACTGAAGATTCCTAAATTAGAAAATATTGCTTCTAAGTTCATTAACTTTGAATTTCAAATAAAGGATTGCCAGGTTTAACAATATCTCCAGGCTTAACAAAAATTTTTGAGATGATTCCAGCTGAAGGTGCCTTGATCTCTGTCTCCATCTTCATAGCCTCTAGTATGAGAATGGTTGTATCTGCCTCAACAGAATCTCCCTCGGAGGCAATTGTTCTAAAGATATTTCCACCAAGAGGAGCTTCTATGATTGTTCCAAGTCCAGCTTCAACTATTGGGCTGCTGTTAACTTTATTTACCTGCGATCCATCATTTATTATCACTGAATTATCAGCTTTAAGAGTTACCGAATATTCTTTATCATCCACGCTTACAAGATAAGAAGAATCGGTTAATTCATGAATATCTAATGGCTCAGGTTCAAAGTAATCTGGATTATCGACGTTTGCTAAAAAATTCACTCCAATTTCTGGAAACATTGTATAAATGAGGACGTTTTCATCAGATGATTCTGACAAGAGATTATTTTCAGTCATTGCCTTTTCAAAGTCTTCTTTTGCTGATTGATAATCATCATTCAACAAGTCAGCTGGTCTGCAATTAATTACAGCACTATCACCAATAGCCTGTTGCTGCAAATCTTTATCAACTGGTGCAGGAGTTTCTCCATATTCACCTTTCAATAAAGATTTCACTTCATTGGTAATAGTTGAATATCTAGAACCAGACAAGACATTGATAACAGATTGTGTTCCTACAATCTGTGAAGTAGGTGTAACTAGGGGAATAAAACCTAGTTCTTTTCTAACTTTTGGGATTTCCTTAATAACGCTATCAAATTTATCAATTGAATCTTGAGCTTTTAACTGATTTTCAAGGTTTGTAAGCATCCCGCCTGGAACTTGCGATGCTATGATTCTTGCATCCACACCCCTTAAAGATCCTTCAAATTTCTTATATTTTTTTCTTACTGACTGAAAATGCTCAGCAATAGGTTTGAGGTTTTCAAGATTTAAATCTGTCTCACGATTTGTTCCATCAAGAATGCTTATCATTGTTTCTGTTGGTGTGTGTCCATATGTCATACTCATAGAAGAAATTGAAGTATCTATTACATCTAATCCTGCTTCTATTGCTTTTACACCGGTAGCTACTGAAAAACCTGTGGTTGCATGACAATGCAAATGAATAGGAATTTCAAGCTCCTCTTTCAGTTTAGAAACTAACTCAAATGCTACATAAGGCTTCAATAATCCTGCCATATCTTTGATTGCCAATGAATGCGCGCCCATATCTTGAATTTTCTTTGCAAGCTCTACCCATAAATCGATCGTGTGAACAGGACTTGTTGTATAAGAAATAGTTCCCTGCGCATGGCCATCTGTACTAATGACTGCTTGTAAAGCTTGATGCATATTTCTTGTATCATTTAAGGCATCAAAAACCCTGAAAACATCTACGCCATTCTTTTTAGAGCACTCAACAAATTTATTCACTACATCATCAGAATAATGTTTGTAACCAAGTAAATTTTGCCCTCTCAAAAGCATTTGTTGAGGAGTATTGGGCATCATTGATTTTATTTTCCTAATTCTTTCCCAAGGATCCTCACCTAAATATCTAATACAAGAATCAAATATAGCTCCACCCCAAGATTCAACTGACCAAAAACCAATGCTGTCAAGATCCTTCAAGGCAGTTTCCATATCAGAGTATCTGAATCTAGTTGCAAGCAAGGATTGATGCGCATCTCTTAATACCAATTCAGTTACACCAATTTTTTTAGAATCTGTCACGATCTAATATCTCCTAACACTTCTTTTATAATTTTATGATGAATATTATTTTGCTCAACTAATAACGGATCAAAGCTCTCCTCAGCTTTATTTTGAGTTAATACAGAAAAGATGACTCTTAGTATATTGACTGAAATTATCAGCAACACCAAAAAACTGAATACAACAATCATTCCGCTATATAGCAGATTCATTCCTTCCTCTATTAAGATATCCTGTTCTTCCATGTATTACTTATAATCTTGGTACGAATTTAGTGATTTTACACTAATCTCAGTACAATAATAAAATGTCTATCCACCCCTATTTAAATGTTTCAGGTGTAGCAATTTCTGCTCACCGAGGTGGCAGTATTGAAGCACCAGAAAATACTATCGAGTCTTTTGTGTATTCTCTTGAAATTGGATCTTCATACATTGAGACAGATGTTCAACTATCATCTGATGGAATTCCATATATTTTTCATGATGATGACCTCAGTAGATTATTTGGAAAAGATATGATTTTTAATTCATTGCATAGCGATGAAATAGATAAATTAATGCTTTTTGATAAATATAAAATTCCCACACTCGAATCAACTCTCGTTAAATTTCCTAATACATTGTTTCAAATAGATGTAAAAACTGATGAGGTGGTTCTACCAGCATTGGAGGTAATAAAGAAAACAAATTCAATTAATAATGTCTGTATAGCAAGCTTTAGCAGTAAAAGGCTAAAGCAGGTTCACGACCTTTATCCTGAAATTTGTTTGTCTATGGGTCCAAATGAGGTGTTGAAACTTTTGCTAGCCAGCTATGGTTTCTACAAAAAGAGGGTTCCTGGTAACTGTTTACAAATTCCTATATATCAGTATGGAATAAAATTAGTGACAAGGCGATTTATACGATACATTCATGAAATTGGATTGAAGATTCATGTGTGGACAATTAACGATGAAGATACAATGCAAAAACTGATTGATTTAGGCGTAGATGGAATTATTACTGATAGACCTAAAGTTCTTAAAGATCTTTTATCAAATCGTTAACTCTGAAGAAATTTTGCAAAGATTTTTCTTGCAAAAATGTACATCGGAATAATAATGCAAGAAGTAATTAAGATTTCTAACCAAGTAGAAAATTGCAGGAATTCTCTTATGAAGCCTGCCAAAAAAAGACTTACTAGACCTAGTAAGCTATATAAAATGATTGATTTTCGACTAAAGAGATTCATGGTTGCTTTTAACTTTTAAAAGAATAATCGCACCCATGATAAACAGTGCTGCTATAGGTATCAAGCCAAATTTTGTATCTTGAAAAAAAGTTACAAAAATTGCTACCAATGCTGGTCCCATAAAAGCACCTGCTCGACCAAACATATTGTAAAATCCAAAGTATTCTCCGGATTCACCTTGCGGAATAAGAGTTGCATAATAGCTTCTAGAAATTGATTGAATGCCTCCCTGAATAGCGCCAACCATTGATGCGAGGACATAAAACTCAATAGCATTAGATAAAAACGCAGAATAGGCTATTACAATAAGATAAAGAAAAATTGTGAATAATAATGTATTTTTCTCACCAAATTTATATGCAAATTTTGACCACAATAAAGTTGTTGGGAAAGCCACAAATTGAACTAATATAAGTGCCACAATTATATCGCTGCTAGGCAACCCTAGGTTGAGCGCAAAATCAGCTGCCATTGCCATAATAGTGTGAACTCCATCAATGTATAAAAAGAAAGCTAATAAAAAAATGAAAACATTTTTTTTAGAGGAAACAGTTCTTAATGTATTGATTACTCTTGAATAGGCCATTTTAAAATGTGACCCAGGTAAACTAACTCCCTTATCTTGAATTTTTAATAAAATGGGTATTAAAAATAAAGTCCACCAAACAGACACACTTAAAAAAGACCATCTCACGGCGTCTGCAACACTAGATAATCCAAAAAACTCTGGTTTAATTGTCATGGCTGCATTGATAAGGAATAAAAAACCTCCTCCAAGATAACCAAATGCAAATCCATAACTAGATATTCGGGCAATGTTATCTTGATTAGAAACTTGAACTAACATCTTGTCATACAAAGTATTACCAGCAGCAAAACAATAATTTGCTATTCCAAAAAATATTAAAGCTTGAAGCCAAGAACCAGCTGGTATTAAAAATAAAACAGCTACAGAGATTATCGATATTGCGCCAAATCCAGAAAATAAAATTTTTGTTGTTCTAGAAACATCAGTTATGGCACCAATAAATGGAGATGTGAATAAAAGAACTAAATTTGAAATTGTTAATCCCCATCCAAGGTAGGCAGTTTTTACTTCAGCTTCAAGACCAGAAGCCCAAAAATCATTAAAAAAAATTGGAAAGAAAGCTGCTATGACAGTTGTAGCAAATGCAGAATTACCGCCGTCATAGAGAATCCACGCTTTAGCTTCTGCAGAGAGTTTAGCTTTGCTCATACCAGCATTGATTATTTTGATCTAAAGATTTTTTTATCATCCCGCGATAATACAAGCAATTCAAATGACCTAATGATTCACCAGTTGCCATAATTATATTACTGTCATCAATTTCTCTCTTAAACAAAACATCAAAAACGTCAACAGCTCTTTTGGGGGTTTTCAAAATATTATGGAGTTTTTCTAAAGATGTTTCATGGTGATCAATAAGAGCTTTAAGTCTTTTTTGAGCGCCGATAAAAGGTCTTCCATGACCAGGTAATACTAATACAGCCTCAGGCAAGATTTTTAATAATTTATGGCAAGATGCGATCCAATCTTCTACTGGATTAGCTTCAGGCTCAGTTGGAAAAGTGCCAACATGAGAGCTTATAGTTGGTAGAAGTTGATCCCCACTGATAAATACATTTAATTCCTCAGAAAAAAATGATAAATGTTCCATAGTGTGCCCTTGACCATCTATTACTAACCAATCTGCTCCATTAATATCAATGACATCGCCATCTTTTAATCGATTGTAAGAGCGCGGCAATGGATGAACAATAGAACCAAAAAAACCAAATCTTTTAGTAAAAGCATGAATTTGATCTTTAGTCATGCCTGCTTGAATATAAAATTCAATTGCATCATTTGGAACATCGTTTCCAGTATCAGCAGACAATATTCTGCACTGTAAATAATCAGTTCTACTCATACTAAAATTTGAATTATATTTTTTTACAAACCAGCCAGCCAGACCAATATGATCAGGATGCATGTGCGTAGCAATAACATTTTTTATAGAAAGTTTTTCTTTTTTAATTAAAGCTTTCCAAAGCTTCATGGTGTCATCTAATTGCATGCCTGTATCAATGAGAGTTAGGTTGTCTTTATCACCCACAGTCCATAAATTCACATGATTTAATGACATTGGTAATGGCATTCTTATCCAATGGATTTGTTTATTTATCTGATGAAAAATTCCATATTTGGGAACTTCATCAATAGGAAATTTTAATCTTGTTTCTATACTCATAATTTGATTTAAGAATTATTAGATGGTTATACTTAATGAATGGATGAAGATACACAAACAATAAAAAATTTAGGATTATTTGTTATTGGCATAGGTGGATTCGTTTTTCTAATAGGTATTGTAGCCTATTTATTTAACCTTTAATTTACCTGGTTCAGAACCGCGCCTAAGAGCTCTTAAAAATTGATTGGCTTCAACAGGCTCTGTGACATCATTTTCACGTATGTATTCACTGCTCCAAAACTCTTTCCAAGATGGGAATAAGTCATGAAAGTATCCATCATAATTATCTTCGTCCGGCCAGCGCATTTTTTTATTGCCAAGGGGTGGTTTGTTTAAGTCTGTTGCATACCAGTACATAGGTAGTCTTTTTTTAAAAAGCCAGGTTCCATTTATTCTTTTATATGAATCCCAGTAAAGCATTTGCATGATAATCCACTCATTATTAGTTTCATGTTCATTTTTTGAATAGACCAAGCCAATAGCTGAATCAGGCGTCTCAAAATCAATAATGTGATTTCCTATGTGATGAGAAGTGCCTGTAAATTTATCTCTAAAAGTTGCATCAGCCCATTTTTTAAGAGCTTGACGGCCACTCTCCTCTTTACCCACTCGAACATCTGGCACAAAAAGATTTACATGCATATCAATATCTCGCATATCTAGAGTTACAGAATACTTGGCTGCTAATTGTCTAATTTCATCAAGCGATTCAAGTCGATCTATTCTTTCTTCAATTGACATTTATTAACCAGGTGGCCATTGAAGTGGTCTGCCGCTTAATAAATGCAAATGAAGATGAAAAACACTTTGGCCCGCTTTGGCCCCGTTGTTGGTAACCAATCTAAAGGTTTCATCTAAACCGAGTTCTCGAGATATTTCACCAGCAACCCACATTAAGTGGCCCAGTAACTCTTTATCTTCTTCCGAAGCATCGGATAATTTAGGAATAGGTTTTTTTGGAATAATTAATAAATGGGTGGGAGCCTGAGGATTGATATCTTTAAACACAAGAGACAGATCATCTTCAAAGATAATATCGGCAGGGATTTCTTTATTAATGATTTTTGTAAACAATGTTTCCATGAACTTATATTAAAAATCTAAATAATCTAAAACCAACATAAAATACGCCAGCAGAAATTCCTAAAGCTAGAACTATGACCAGCAAATCTCTTAAGGATTTTAAGAATTTTCCCTCGGGTGTATTTTTTAATAATTGCTGCACTAAAAAAAGAAGAGCAATAATGGTTAAGAATAATATTAATAAAGTAATCATAATTATTTAAATATAGAACCTACTGAAACTACAAGCAAGGCTAAAGCAATCGCCCATAAAGAACAAGCAATTAAATCAGCAACGTAAAATCTTTTTAATTTTAGATCAGTCACTCCAAGCATAAAAGGTACCAAGGGTCTTATTGCAGGAATAAATCTTCCAACTAAAACTGTATAGGGGCCAAAGCGATCTAAAAATTTTTGTGCTCTATGAAGAGGTTTTTGTCTTTTTTGAATAAACTTTGAATTCAACAAAGTAGGTCCAAGGGATTTACCAACTAAAAATCCCCCGACATCACCAACATGAGAACCTAAAAGTGCAATTCCACATATCCATGGCAAGGTTAATAATTCAATGTTGTACAAATAGATACACAAAGAAAAAAGAATTGCGCTCGGCATAAAACTTCCCGTGATAATCATTGATTCCAAGAACCCAAACAAAAAAACTAGCAGCCAACCATATTCTGGATTAGATTCTAAAAATATTTGAATTCTTTCAAAAGACATAAGCTATTAACTTTATTTATTAAAAAACTTTTCTACAGCTTTTAAGTTATCTTCAGAACCAAACAATTTTTTCATTGCTTTGGTTTCCATTGAGCGAGCCTTAGCAAGTTCTTCTAACATAAATGATTTTAAGATAGCTTTTGTTTCTATAATTGAGCTAAGTGATTGTTCCTTTAACTCCCGTGCATAACTATTAGCTTGATCTAGAAAATCATCACCAACATATTTGGCTAGACCTAACTCAAAATATTTTGTTCCCTCAATAGCTTTAGATTGAAATAAAAGTTGAGCCGCTTGTTGATATCCAAGTGCCTGAAATAATAGATAAGAACTGCCAACCTCAGGGGCTAAACCTAATTCAGAAAATGGATATTTTATTTTTGCATTAGGAGAAATAAAAACAGCATCAAAATGCAATAAAATGGTTGCGCCTCCACCTACAGCAGCCCCCTCAACAGCTCCTATTAATGGTTTTTTAAAATTTATTAATGCATCGATACAAGTTTCAAATGGCTCTTCGTATTCAGCACCCCCATCTCCCATCATGCTATTTAGATCAACACCTGATGAAAAAGTATTAGCCGAACCGGTTACAATCACTGAATAGATCTCTGGATCATCACTTGCTAGATTTAGCTCGTTCCTAAACATCGCCCACAATTCAGCATCAAATGCGTTCTTTTTTTTAGGACGATTAAAAATTAAGGTACGAATACCTTCTTCGGTCTCTGTTAAAAGTTTACTCACTTACCTTTGAAATTTGGTTTTCTTTTTTCTGCAAAAGCAGTCAGACCTTCCATCATATCTTCTGTGGAGAAAACGGGTTGCCCTATTTCTAATTCTTTTTCCAATGCTTCTGATTCTAGATAGCTCTCATCAATTTCTCTTAAAGATTTTACAATCGCCTGAATAGATAAAGGTGCATTTGCACTGACGGTTTCCGCAATTTCCATGGCTTTCTCTAGCGCAGTTCCATCATCTACGATATGACCAATCAGCCCAAATCTTAATGCTTCTTCAGAGGAAATTCTCCTCCCAGTTAACAATGCTTCTGCTGCTAGAGTATATGGTATTTGCCTTCTAAGTCGGACGGTCGAACCACCTAATGGAAATAGACCTCTTAAGGGCTCAGTTAAACCAAACACAGCACTTTTTCCTGCAACTCTAATATCTGTACCCTGTAAAATCTCTGTACCTCCAGCAAGTGCAAACCCCTCGACTGCTGCAATGATTGGTTTATTAGGCCTGTTGTGCCTTAGTAGAGATTGCCAATGTAAATCAGGAATTTCTTTTAATTTTTCCATCATCTCAGAATCTTCATTTCCATCCTTCATAGCACTTAGGTCAGCTCCAGAACAAAAAGTACCGCCTGCACCAGTCAAGATAGCGCATCTTAAATTGGAATCTTCATCAAGCTTTCTCCAAGCTTCATATACAGTCAACAACATGCCTGGACTTAACGCATTTCTTTTTTCAGGACGATTAAGTGTGATGACCATGATGTGGCCTTTTTCTTCTACAATCGCATGCTCGGTATTCATAAATATCTCCTTACTAATCAAGTGATGATGAGACAATCCACATCGCAAAAAATTGTGCAGCTCCACCATAAGCATGTCCCATTGCAACTTTCGCATCCTCAACTTGATGGTCATTTGCCTTACCCATAACTTGTAAGGCTGCTTCACCAAAACGAATCATGCCCGATGCTCCGATCGGATTGGACGACATAACTCCACCAGACATATTAAAAGGTATTTCTCCATCTATAGCTGTTGCATCTTTATCGGTCAGTTTCCATCCTTCTCCTAGATCACAAAATCCTAAATTTTCCAGCCACATTGGCTCATACCAAGAAAATGGAACATAAATTTCTGCACAATCAATATCCTTGTATGGATTGGTTATGCCTGCTTGATCATAGATATCTTTTGCGCAATCAATTCCTGCCTGAGGATTGACCTCATCTCTGCCTGCGGACAAAGTACCCTCAGATCTAACTGCCATTCCTTTTATCCAAGCAACATCCCTTGAACCGACAAGATCTTTGGATGTAATCACCATGGCACAAGCTCCATCGGACGATGGGCAGCTCTCTAAATATCTCAGTGGCTCCCAAAGCATAGGGGTATCACTTACCATTTTTTCATCTATCCCTGGAATATGCAGATGAGCTAACGGATTCTTGAGTGCATTCAAACGATCTTTTACAGCAACTTTCCAACCAATATGTTCTGGAGCATCGTATCTGCGAATGTACTCTCTAATAAATGGAGCAAAATATCCTCCAGCTCCTGCATTGATATGAGGAGAATATGGGTAACGTGGTGACAGTGCCCATGTTGCATTTGATTCAGATTGTTTTTCAAATGTTACTGTTAAAACTGTTTTAAATTGTCCTGAACAAACATGGGTTGCAGCAATAACTCCTGTGCTCCCTCCAACACTTCCAGCTGTATGAACTCGCAGAACCGGCTTACCAACGGCTCCAATAGCATCAGCTAAATATAACTCAGGCATAACCACACCCTCAAACATATCTGGTGCTTTACCTAATATGACAGCATCTATTGCATCCCATTCAACATTAGCAGCTAACATGGCATTATCTATTGCCTCTCGGACTAATCCACCCATGGATACATCCCTTCTTTTGGCATCATATTTAGTTTGCCCAACTCCAATTACACCCGCCTGAATCATGATTTTTTCTCCAAATGAACAAGCATATTATGTTGTAAACATGGGCCAGAGGATGCATGCGCCAGACCATTTGTAAGATCATTGGATTTTAATGACTCGTAAGTTTTACCAATTGCATCCAAACCTGCACACATCATGACATTACCAACCAATGGTCCGCCAGAAAGATTTGTAGGAACATCATTAAGGTTTAAAACGGATTGTAAATAAGGCACCTCATGACTAAATTGAGTATGTAACTCAGCAACATCAAAATTTGTTTTTTCAAGTTTTAACTGCTCAATTGAAGCCAGTATCCCAGTAGGTTTTGAAAGATCCCGTGAGCCTATATTCGATGATTCAATTCTATGATCGATGCCTTCAATAAAAATGGGTTGATCGGTAAAATCATATGCTTTTTCTTCTGAGGCAATAATCATGGCAGAAGATCCGTCAGATATTGGAGGACAATCAAATTCATTGAGTGGAGAAGAAATTTTCTCACTTGCTAAATATGCTTCTTTATCCACCAGCTCAGTAACAAGTGCATTTTTATTATTTTTAGAATTAGTTCTTGCCTCAATAACTGCTGTAATCATTTGTTCAGGAGTTACGATATTTTTTTCAAGCAGCACCCTTGCCTGTATTGCAGCTAAACTGACTCGATCTGGCCAAAGAGGTGAAATGTAGTAAGGATCCATTTGTAATGAAATAATTGAATCGAGTCTACCGGGAGAAGATTTACCAAATCCATAAATCAATGCAGTATCTGCATCTCCCATTTGAATTTTTAGCATTGATTCATACATCGCCCAAGCTGCATCCATTTCTACATGCGACTCTTTAATGGGAGGATTAGTTTGAATGGCAGATAAACCTTCAACAAATGCAAAAGCAGCTCCTTGCAAATAATCACAACTACCTGAGCAGGTAAAATCTATGTTGTTTTGACTGATGCCTAATTCATCAAACAGCTGATGAACAACAGGCATGATGAGTTCCACTTCGTTTAAAGCTCCCGCATTCTCTAAAATGGGGTGTTGAGCATATCCCACGATTGCTACTTTTTTCATGATTCTTCAAACCTCAATGTTGCAACATCAACATCTGGTTCATCTATAGGAGTAAACCATTTGATGTTCTCTAATGAATGAGTCCATTCATCTTTAGGCTTCCAAACTGCTTGTATACGCATCCCAATTCTTATTTCTTCAACATCAATTCCTTGAATGAGATGCAAAAAAGAAATGTTAGCTCCATCGAGCCTGATCATTGCACAAACATATGGCGGAACGATGGGATTACCTGGAATAGGAATATGCACAATGGTGAATGATTCAATGCAACCTTTATCAGTCAATGGAACCTCGATGTTTGTTGCCACTCCACATCTTGGACAGCTGCCTCTAGGCGGTACATAGACAGCGCTGCATTTTGGGCATGACTGGCCTACAATTTTGCCCTCTTTAACTTGATTAAGAAATCGGGTGGTGGCTGATCCAGCTGTATAGTGATATTCCAAATTTATTGGAGACTCGGCGTAATCTTTTTTTTCTTCTTCGCTCATTTTTCTAAAGTAAAAAATTTAATATCGGTAATTCGATTCTCCATAGTTGCAGACCAATTTGCTGTGACCCTTGATCCAATTTTTAGATCTGCCTCATTACACTCGGTAACCATATGGAGCAAAGCTGTATCAGCTCCATCCAATTTGATTAAAGCAAATGCAAATGGATTTTTAATTAAGTGATGATGTTTTGGCTCTTCAATCCAACTAAATGATTCGATCACTCCCCCAGGTCCAACTTCAACTAAATCACTCAATGACTCATGAGTTTCCGGATCAAATTCAGCAGCCGGAGCATAAACCTTTCCAGTGCTACTTTTTGTGCCTAAGATTTTTTGTTCTGCTAGGGCGTCAAAAAATTTTGACATCAGAGGACCACTTGAACGCTTATAATTATAGGCAAGCTCAAAGGGAGCTCTTAGCAGATCTTTTTGATCACTCATTTTCTTCAATCATTGTATTTTTAGATGTGTCTATTAAAACATGTTTCATCAATTTACCGGAAGCATTTCTTGGCAATGGCGAATTAACAAATTTCCACTTAGAGGGCACTTTAAAGTCAGCAAGATCTTTTGCCACCCATGCACTTAATTCTAAATTGTCAACATCAGATTTCTTTGCATACACAATTGCCATTACTTCCTCACCCAAATCATCGTGTGGTATTCCAATAACAGCTGACTCCTCTACTCCTTCATGAGAATCTATCACCAATTCTATCTCCTGCGGGTAAACATTCTCTGCTCCCCTTAAAATCAGATCAGTGCGTCTAGAAGAAATATAGTAAAGAGATTTTTTCTTAAATCCCCAATCTCCGGTTTTTAGCCACCTATCCTCAGTTAATGAATCTTTAGAAGCAAGAGTATTGTTATAGTAGCCAAGCATAACTGAGGGGCTTTTAACATATATTTCACCCTCAATTGAGTCCTTATCTATCAACTCCCCATCCTCATCTCTTAGCTGAACTTGAATTGTTGGCATTGGCTGCCCTGGGGAAGCTGGTTCATTTTTAAGATTATCTCCCCAATTAATAATTGTAATGGCGCCAGATTCTGTAAGTCCGTAGCCATATCCAAAACTATACTTTGAATTTGGAAAAACATCTTTTGTTCGCGAAATTAACTCTGGGGGCATTGGTGCACCCCCCCCACCTACTACCAGTACACTCATCATTTTTAATCCTTGTGCCTCTGCATCATCTAAGACTCTTTTTAGGGCTGTTGGAACTGCTCCTCCCCATGATGTCACATTATATTTTTGGATTAACTCAATGACTCTATTTGCCAAAAATCTCCCGTCATAAAGCAAAGTTGTAGAACCTGCAAATAGACTCGTAACAGCTCCTGCAGATAATCCTGACACATGAAATAAGGGTGAAGTAAGCAGAGTTGTTGGGGTGTTCTTGGACCAATCGATGCCTTTACTGGAGGAATCTTGGGATACGGCAGCTCCTTGAAGCATTTGGAGCGTTGAGTTTGCAATCATTGATCTATGAGATGTCATGACGCCTTTTGGAGTCCCTGTGGTTCCGGATGTATATAAAAGGCATGCGCATTCATCTTCGTCCACTCGAATAAATGAATCAAGTGCTTGTTCATGTGCTGGGAGATCATGCTGCTCAAATATAATGACAGGATGCTCAAGTGTTTCGTCAATTCTTTCAAATCGCGCTTGATCTGCAACAACGACTTTAGGATCTGCATCATTAATTGCTTTAATTGCCTCAGAACCTTTCCACCAACCATTCAATCCGCAGGCAATTGCGCCAAGACTGACTGTGGCCCAAAAAAATATTATCCACTCAGGTGAATTGGCAGCATATATAGCCACCCTATCCCCTTGTTGAACTTCATATTTAGTCTGAAGAATATGTGCAGCCTTTTTTACAAGAGTTAAATGTTGATTGAAGGTAATAACTTGGTCTTTAAATATTAAATAAGGTTTGTCGCCATGTACTGCAGATGATTCAATGAAATCCACCAATGACTTAGGCCTATTTTTAAAAACATCCATCTTTACTCCAAGAACATTTTCTTGATGAATTTCAAAAAAAGGTTGCTCGCTAATTAGGGCTTGAATGTATTTGTCTGAATGCAACATTAGGATTTAACTATCTTATAAATAAATTCATTAATCAACGAGTATCAATAGGATTTTTTTTGTCAAGAAATCTAATCATTTTATTTATATTGTTAGAAAATTCATGATTCGTTATAGTGGATTAGTTAGAACTTTAAGAATAAATTTTTATAAATAGATATGTCGACTAATAAACCTCAACCTTTGGCAGTGATAACTGGCGGAGCCTCTGGAATCGGTCTAGGCGCAGTAAAACGTTTTTTAAAAGAAGGATATGAGGTGTTGAGCTTAGACGCTAATAAAGAAACTGGAGATAAATCAATCAATGACCTTAAATCAGATACATACAAATTAAATTTTACTCATTGCGATATAACAAATCATTCTCAAATTGAGTCTATTTTTAATGCCTTATTAGAGGAAAAACGCCCTGCTCAAGTATTAATTAATTGTGCAGGCATCAGCCCAGCATTGAATCCCTTGCATGAATACTCAGTAGATGAATGGCTCAGAACCATAGACATAAATTTACATGGAACTTTTTATGCCTGTAGAGAATTCTTAAAGCTTGCTACTGCGATGAACATTGAAGAAGGTTCCATTGTGAATGTGGCATCGATAATGGGAACAAGAGCCAGTGCAGCTCAAGCTTCGTATGGTGCCTCCAAACATGCCGTGGTTGGTCTCACCAAATCAATTGCGCAAGACTACGCAACGATTAACATAAGGGCAAATGCAATCGGTCCAGGTGTCATAGATACGCCAATGAATACAGAATTGATGAAAGATGAAAATGTCATGCAATACCTTTTGCAAAGAGTTCCTATGAAAAGAGTGGCTTCTGCAGATGAAGTGGCTAATTTAATATATTTTTTAGCATCATCAGAAGCATCTTATATTACAGGATCTTATTACCCCATTGATGGTGGGTATCTTGCAAGCTGATATTTTTACAAATAAAACTGTCTTAATTACAGGTGCTGCCAGTGGAATTGGTAGAGGCTTGGCATTGCATGCTGCAAAACTTCAAATGAATGTAGTCTTAATGGACCTCAACAAAAATGGTTTAAGTGAGACTCATAGCCTTATGGCAGATTGTCCATCGATGATCATCCAGTGTGATGTATCTAACTTAGAAGACTTTGCAAAAGCGAAAGGACAAATTGAAAGTGAGTTTGGCACAGTTCATTTCCTATTTAATAACGCAGGAATCTTTTTAGAAGGTAGAGCATGGAAAGCAGACCAAAAAAACTGGCAACGAATTATTGATGTAAATTTAATGAGTATAATTTATGGCTTAAATCTGTTTGTTGATGAGATGGTTGCTAGCCAAGAACGCTGTCACATTATTAATACATCATCCATGGCAGGTATCATTGTTGGCCCTGCGCTTGCTCCTTATACAACGACCAAGCATGCAGTTGTAGGTTTAACCCGAACCTTACATGAGGATTTAGCAGACATTGATAAGGTTGGGGTGTCTGTACTCTGTCCTGGATTAGTTCAAACCAACATCATTGAAAGAGATCACCTTGGATTAGATCTTGACGAATCCTCAATTGACCAACACGAAAGCGCCAAGAATAATGCTCAATGGCTTGCTGATGGCGTTAAAGAAGGCATGAGTCCTGAAGACTTAGCTATCATTGTTTTTAAAAAAATTGAAAATGATGAATTTTGGATATTGACTCATCCAGAGTTCATAGAGGTTTACTCAGGTTACTCAACAGAACTTATTGAATCAACAACCAAAGAATAAAACTACTTTCTTTTATTTATAAATTTAAGAATGGGATTAAAAGGAACAATTTTAAAATTTTGATTCTTCAGCTCTTTTCCATCAAAGTTGTAACCGTCCTGAGCAACAAACAGACCTTTGGAAAATTTACCTCTTAGATTGTAATTGGTGACGTCGATCCCATCAGTTTCTGATGTGCCGTCAATGCCTTGGGGGTCATCATCAATAGTAAAACTTGAGATAAATTCGTGAGGATAAATTCGATTATAAACGTTGTATTTATTATCTCCTTGGGATGAAAGTAAGATATAACCCTCTTTTTCAGAAGTTTTATAGATTGTAAGCCCCTCTGGATCACCGCCAATATTTCCCTCTCGAGAATCCACAATGAAGGGACTTTCAAATGGAAATTCATTATTTAAGTTGTAGGTTTTTAAAACTCCATTCACCTCTTCTTCTGAAATAAAAACCGTTTTATTTTCATCATCAAAAACGCAACCCTCTGATTCGCCTCCATTACTGAAAGTTCCTATGAGTGTTCGAGTCTGGGGTACCCACAACTCAACGCGAGGACCCTTATCCTCTGTAATAAAAACAATGGGCACTCCATCTATTAAGCCAGCACAAATACCATAGACATCTATATTAGTAGGTATGGTTATTGACTGCGTAGATAAATCAAAAAGGTTATCTGAATAAACAATATTTTTAAAAAATTCTTGCTGATTAAATTCCCAAAACTCAATTGATTGAGCTGTTCTATTTGATGCAGCTACATAAATTTTATTATCAGCCTGTCTAACGTCTATGTTATTTATTTCGCCTAAAGAAGCATATGAAATTTTTTCTCCAGAAAGATTATATAAATAAACTCCTGCTCGCTTATCAGTTCCAAAAATAAGTGATTGCGCTGGATTACTAAAATTTATAACTATTGCTGGATCATCTGCGGCATCTCCACTCGATGCAACAGGCTCTGTCTCAGCAATTGCATTAATCGAGTAATCACTGGAGCAACTAGCTAAAAAGAAAATACTTAAAGAGAAGATGAGCTTTACAAACCAAGACATGTCTACATTGTAACGCTAATATAAAATCATTAAAAAATTTTAAAATTTATATTCTAGCCCTATGGAAAAAATGTCTTTCTCTTTTGAATTATTGGACTCCAATTGAGAATAGAATGTAAAAATTTTAAGATATTTTTTAAATTGGTAATCATATCCAATTGTGGTTTGTCTTCCTGTGCTTATCTTCATGTTTGATGATGAGCGTTGAATTTTAAACGTTCCCTTGGAGCTTATTTTTCTGGATAAACTAGTGACATGCCCACTATCACTTTGACCTGATACAAGATTTTTAGTTTTTTGAGCCAACAATCCAATCTTAAATTTATTAATTGGAATTAAAATTGAGATTCTCGAGCTATCATAACCTTTCATTGATTCATCAATTCCTATAGCTGCTTGAAAAGCATCGCTAGAAAAATTTATTGAATAAGATTTATATTTTTTTTCTGATGAGGGATTTTTAATACTATTAAATGTTGCGGAAATCATGTTTTTGTATTTTGGGGTTGTATAACCAATAAAATCTTCAAGCCGATTTTCGCCATGTAGAATATTTTTAATATCGGGTGCAAGATCATTAAATAAATCAATTTTTAATTGAGACTTTTTAAGCGCTGAATCGTGGGTGCCTGCAAAAAGTGTCCCTATATTTGATTTAATACCAAGGAATGTATTCCGCTGTTTGAGAGTACCATCATCTCCTCTAGCCTTTCCATCTACAGGATCAAACTGATACTCTGCTTGATAAATTAATCTAAGATTAGAATTTTCAGAAAAAGAATACTCACCTTTTAGCCCTAATCTTGAAGAATTATTTTTAATATCAGTTTTGGTTCCCATGACATCATTGGAAAAAGACTGAGCGTCAACAAATATTTTTCCGTACCAGGTAGGCGATGCAAAGACACTATTGCCTAATAAAAAAAATGAAAATGCAATAATAAATACCTTATTTATAAAATATCTAGAAGACACTTTCTACACTCCGAAAATAATTCTGAGTAAAACATAAAATAAAACGGTAAATGCGGCTCCAGCTGGAATTGTTACTAACCAAGAGGCAATAATTCTTTTTATTGATGAAAAATCTAAATGCTCAGCACCCTTAGCTAAACCAACACCAATTACTCCTCCAACCAGTGTATGAGTTGTTGAAATTGGAAAGCCTAAATATGATGCAGCAACAACTGTTGATGCTGTAGCCATCTCAGCTGAAAATCCAAGACTAGGTGTTAGGGCTGTGATTTTTCTGCCAACTGTTGTAATTACTCTTGATCCAAGAGTGGCTAAACCAAAAACAATTCCAATCGCTCCAATAAATAGGACCCAGGGACTAATAGCAGCTTTAGATCCTATTTCTCCTGTGTCTACAACACTTACAATTGCTGCCAAAGGACCAATTGCATTCGCAACATCATTTGATCCATGTGCAAAGGCCATAGCACTAGCAGACACAACCATTAATATACCGAAAGCAAATTCAATGCCGCCCTCTCGCATAATTTGTTCTTTATTGGTTCTTAAGAAAAAAGCGGTTGCAAGCCCAACTAGTGAGCTAAATATTGCAATAAATAAATAGACTTCATTATCAGTGAACTCAACTCCAACATGCTTTAAGCCCTTTCTTGCAGTAACAAGTGAAATGACAACAGCAACAAGAAAGCTATAAAAAGGGATGTAATTTATCGCAGCTTCACCAGGATTAGATCTGTCTAAAATAAGTTTTTTAGCGGAAATATATAAACCAAACGCTAATGTTGCTGAAAATAATGGAGATGTGAACCAGCTCATAGCAATATTACCTACTTTGCCCCATGAAACAGCGTCAACGCCTTTGGTAATCAAAACAAATCCAACAATTGAACCAACGATAGTATGAGTAGTTGAAACTGGCCAACCTCTTAAGCTAGCTAAATACAACCAGGTTCCTCCAGCAAGAAGCGCTGAAAGCATTCCAATAACAAAAATATTTGTCTGATCTGCGTATAACTCTGGATCAACAATCCCTTTTCTGATGGTTGAAGTAACCTCTCCACCAGCTAAAAATGCTCCAAGAAATTCAAATATTGCTGCAATGATTATGGCTTGTTTTATAGTGATAGCTCTACTTCCAACTGATGTTCCCATTGAATTGGCAACGTCATTTGCCCCGATGCCAAACGCCATGAAAAAACCAATGAAACCAGCTATAAGTAATATTGTGAAAGGATCTAAAAATAAAGTTTCCATATTTTGAAATGTAAGATAGTTAAAATATGGATCTTATTAGAGAAGATTTATGTGAAAATATGATTAATTCTTTGAAACAATTTTTAGTTTGTTTGCAACAAAACTATGAAGCAAGTGACATAAAAATGACACAAATATGCCTAAAAATAATTTCTGATCTTAGAAAAATTTTATTTTTAAGAAAAATAGACTATAGCTGTTAAAACTACCCACATTGATAAAAATCCAAACAATTGCATTTCATGTGCTTTTGAAGCCTTTGGTAGCAAGCCATGTTGCTTAAGAATTTTTTTTGTATTCATATTTACTGTTTCTATGGTGACACATTTATGTCACAATAATGACACAATACACTATTTTTTTTTATTGTGCTAGTTTAATTGTTTTTTTTACAACAAATGTCGATAATAAATTATGCAAAAACCAAAACAGAAAAGAAGCATTGAACGCATAAAAAAGATTTTAGATGCATCTAATGATCTGTTAGAAGAAAGCAACATCGAATCACTGACTATTGCAAAGATTTCTATGTTTGCTGGTTTAAAACGTACCTCAACATATAAATTTTTTGAAACTCCTGATGAAATCAAGTCAGCTCTAATTAAAAGATATTTGGAGGATTGTAATCAGTATCTCAAAAGTAATTTAAGTCAAAACCCTGAGGCGGATTACATGCTTTGTTTAAAGGAATGTGTGATTTTAATTATTGAATTCTATCGAAACAATCCGGGAGCTCAAAAACTACTACTAGAAAATACTGTCTCGCCTCCCATGCCGAGTTCTGATTTATATGAAATTGCAGAGACCATTCAAATGCATATTGAGCAATCTATCGGGCTACCAAGTATGTTTAACAAGTCTGGTGTATTTCTAGTTGTGACTCAAATCATTGTGTCTATTCTCTCATTAGACGTCAAAGAGACCACTAAGCTAACTGAAGTTGGATTAAATGAAGCGGTAAGAGCTGCAAATGCTTATCTTTTGAGCTGCATCGCCACTCCCGCTTAAGGTCTCCCCGCAAAAATAACCTTTAGCAAATCTTCTTCTAATTCCAAGTTAATCGAAGAACATCCAACAAATGTTGTTTCCTTGATTAACCATTTATTATCAATTTTTTTATATACGTCATGATACTCACCTTGCAAGGTTGTAATTGTCTTATCATTTGTGTTTATTAAATTATAGGTTAGCGCCCATTTTCCAGTAGCATTTTCGGCATCAATGATATTAATTAGTGGGTTATGTGCATGATGAGATTCAAGCATGTAGTCATGACATGCAGCTTCTTGGAAAACAGCTGCTAGCTCATTTCTATTTGAAAAGGAGCCAACTGGACCATAATCAATCATGCATTCAGAGGCCACAAATGTTTCAATCATTGCATCGACATCTTTTGTATCGCATGCATTGAGATATGTATGTTTCAAATTCTGAATAGCTAAAGTATCTTCTAATGCTTGAACGCGTTTTTCTAGATCTTTGTTCATATGAATATATTAATACTTATTTGGAACTTATTATAAAATTTTATTTTTCTTAAGTTAAAAAATGCAATCTCAAGCTACAATAACTATTTAATAAATTCTTTATTAGATAAAACCGTAAATATTATTTATGCTCATTTCATTTGATCAAAAAGAATATCAAAAACTCAACGATAAATCGTATCAACTTGAGAAAAGAAGGCTTCAAATTGAACTTCTAAAGCTTCAAGAGGATGTGATAAAAAATAAACGGAGAATTTGTATTGTTTTAGAAGGAAGAGATACAGCAGGCAAAAGCTCAGCATATAAATTTTTTACTCAATACTTAATTCCAAAAAACTTTAAATATGTAAATCTTGGCATACCAACTAAATGGGAATCTGCACATTGGTTTCAACGATGGAAAAAAGTTATTCCTAAAAAAGGTGAAATAGCCTTTCTTGACAGATCTTGGTATACAAGAGCCTTAACAGAACCAGTCATGGGTTATTGCAGTGAAAAGCAATATAGAGATTTTATGAATCAGGTCCTTTCATGGGAACAAAATCTCATAGATTCTGGAGTTGAAATTATTAAATTTTATTTTTCATTATCTAAAGATCAACAAAAGCGAAGAATGAAAGCTCGTAAACATTCGGAACTTAAATATTGGAAACTCTCTCCTAATGATGAACGCATCGTCACCAAATGGGATGCATTTACACTATACAAAGAACAAATGTTTGAAAAAACTTCTCCCGATTTTTCTCCATGGATTGCAATCAACGCCAATAATAAAATGATTGCTCGCCTTACAGCGTTAAGATTTTTACTTAATCAAACAGATTATGAAAACAAAAAACTTTTGAAACCTCTTACATGGTCAAAAAATATAAATAACTATAAAGTTTTGTTAGAGGGAGTTGAATTTAATAACTTAGACTATGAGCAATATAAGATTTTAAGCAAATATATGGATGATGATTAATGAAGATTGCATCGATTGACATAGGGACTAATGCTATTAAATCAAAAATATTTAAAACAACTCCTGCCTCTATAGAGTTTGTTCAAGGAATCAGATCGCCGATCAGGCTTGGAAGTGATGTATTCAATCAAGGAAATTTAAGTGAATCTAAACTTGATCAAGTAATTAAAACAATTCGTGAATATGAGGAAATATTTACGCAGAATCTTATTACGCAATATGAAATCGTGGCTACCTCGGCATTTAGAGATACAGAAAACTCTGAAGATGCAAGGCGATATATAGAAACAGCTATCAACCGGCCCCTAAGAGTGATATCTGGACTAGAAGAGGCAAAATTAATTCGATTTCATCCTAAAAGTAATACTGGTAAAAATAAGATTTTTGTTGACTTAGGAGGAGGTAGCACTGAATTCTTTATTCGTAATAATGAAGATACTGTGATTCGATCTTTTCAACTTGGAGCAGTTCGTAATTTACTTGGTAAAGATGAACAACAAGAATGGAATCGTTTAGAGGAGTGGCTGCAATCTATTAAACCAAAGAAAAAATTAATTGGTATAGGTGGAAACATTAGATCATTTCTTAACGCACATAAAGCAAAAGACATGTCATTAAGTGAATTTAGAAAAAAAGTGAAAAAAATATCTAAACTGACTACAGAAGAAAAAATTAAAAAATATGCATTTTCTCCTGATAGAGCTGATGTTATAGATCACGCTTTAAATATTTTTAAATTTATTTCAGAGCAATTAGAAATTCAACAAATTACCTCTACAAAATGGGGCATATCAGATTCCATTGCAATTAAACTATTTCATGAAATTTATTCTAATAAAGTAACAATCTCAAAATAGTATATAAATCCTAGTTTTTTCTTATTATTATAAAAATAACTATGAGAGAGGTATGGTGAACCAAAATTCAGAGCCGCCCTCTTTTCTCGACTCGACTCCAACTTCACCTTGTAAATTATTAACGAGATTCCTAACTATCGCTAGGCCTAATCCACTACCCTGTTTAGTATTAGCTCTTACTTTAGCTGTCCTATAAAATCTCTTGAAAACAAATCTTTGTTCTTCTTCAGGAACTCCCTCTCCAGAGTCAAGAACTGAAATTCGAATAAAATTCGACTGCTTTCTTGCTCTAATCTCAATTACTGTATTTTCTGAGCTATATTTGAATGCATTATCTACCAAATTATTAAGCACTCTTTCAATTGCCTTAGCATCAGTTTGAACAACAACATCACTTTGTCGATTAAAAACTAATTTAATATTTTTTCTTTTTGCTTTATTTGTAAATGATGAAATAACAGTATCAACAACTTGATTGATAATTATTGGTTCTATTACAAATTTTAAATCTCCATATTCAATACGTGATAAATCAATCAGAGATGTCACCATTTCACTCAAACGATCTGCATTATGTAAGATAGCTTTTGAAAATGTTTTTGCATCTTTGGAATTCTCTAGCGCCCCATCCAATAATGTTTCTGAATTTGCTTTAATTACACTTACTGGAGTCCTTAGTTCGTGTGATAAGTTCGAAACGAAGTCTCTTCGCATTGAATCCATCTCTCGAAGCTGAGTTGTTTCGTGTACAACTAAAATTAATTCTCGCGTTGCCTTGGCTTTATTCATGTGAGCCAATATCCATTTTGTATCATCGCCATCAGTATCAATCTCAAATTCACTTTCATGTTGACCCTTCTTTAAAGCTTTTTTAAATATTTGTTTCAAAGGCGGTAAATTTAGATCAGCGATAGATTTATTCAAGATTTCATCCAATCCCAGAATTTGCATTATCTGATCATTTCTAAAAGTGATAGTTCCATCTTCATCAAGAACCATGATTCCCTCACCTAAACCATCCAGGACCAATCCAAACTGATCTCGTTGCTTTGCGATTAAAGAAATTTGTTCTCTTAAGTTTGACGAAATAGTAGAAATATTTCTTGCCATAGAACCGATTTCATCCGAGCGTTTGATCGGAAGAGATTCTAAATCTTTTTTCTTATAACTTCCTGCAGAAATATCAGCTGCAGCTTTTTCAAGATCCATAAAGCTACTACGAATATAATCCCCAGCTAAAACACTTGCTATGATTGCAACAATTAGTCCAACAACAACTATAAGAGTAATTGAATTGCCCAGCGAGGCCAAAATCTGATCTAAACTTTCATAAGGAACTGATATTCGAATAACTTTCTCTGCATCATTTGAACTATCTAACAGTGCAAAATAGAACATTTCTTTCTTAACTGTAGAGCTATATCTCTTGCTAGATCCATAACCATTTTTGAATGCAGAAATAATTTCAGGTCTATCGCTGTGATTATCAAGATCATCAATTTTGCTAGCTTCCACATCTGAGTCAACTATTACATAACCATCTTGTAAAATAATGGTAATTCGTGAATCTGAGGCTGCAGCATATTCATCTATTTGAACTTTTAATTTATAAAAGTCACCGGCATCTATAATGTTAGCAATTGATTTTCTTAAGATCTTCGCTTGTCTAGAAAGCTCTGTTTCAATTTGATCTTGAAGCTTAAGAGATAAATCTCTTTCAGCAACAACAAATGAAAGTGAGATTCCTATGAAAAGGCATGAAAGAGTGATAAAAAAAATGCGGGTGCGAATGCCCATATTAATTAATCTGGATCTCTAGAAAATCTGTAACCTACACCACGTATGGTTTGAATATGATTGCCGACCGATCCAAGTTTTTCCCGTAAACGCTTGATGTGAGTATCAACAGTCCTTGTTGTTACATCGGAACTGTATCCCCATACATCTTCGAGGAGCTGATCTCTTGTTTGCACTCTGCCTTTTCTATCAATCAAATGCTTCAACAATCTAAATTCTAAAGCAGTAAGAGAGATCTCATTTCCATTGATATAGGCTTGATGTGCCTCAAAATTTAAGGTCAACTCACCAAATGAATACTCATCGTCTTCAGGATTTTTATTAGATGTAGGGCCTCTCTTTAAAATAGCTTTAACTCTCAGAATTAATTCTCTTACACTAAATGGTTTTGTTACATAATCATCTGCACCTAATTCAAAACCAACAACTCTATCAACTTCTTCGGTCTTGGCAGTTAGGATAATAATAGGAATATGCTTTGTTTTATCATCGGATTTAATATCACGACATAAGGTAAGACCTGAACCATCCGGCAACATTAAATCTAAAATGATTACGTCTATTTGATTTGAAACTAGAGCTTTTTCACCCTCTTCTATTGATCCGGCCTGAACTACTTTAAAAGACTCTTTAGTTAAATTGTAATCAATTGTTTTTCGAATATCCGGTTCGTCTTCAATAATTAAAACCTGAGATGACATATTTACTTACTAATTTAAAATCCCTTTATACAATAAAATTTAGTGAGAGTTAATCGCATTATGATTGATTTTTCTCAATGGACACAAAAACGTCGCGCAATTGTGTCTTAGAGAACTTTCCTGAAGCAACTCTTGGAAGTTCTTCATGACCAATTTGCATAATTGAAGGTATTTTGAATGATGCGAGTTTGTCTTGCAAGAAACTTTCTAGCTCAGCTTGAGTAAGGTTCATTGATGGTTTCAAGCATATTGCAACGCAAAGAGATTCTCCTAATCGCTCTTCTGGAATACCAAATACTGCTGCCTCTTGCACGGATGGATGATCGTAAATAGCAGTTTCAACTTCAATGCATGAAATGTTTTCGCCACCTCTAATTACCATATCTTTTACTCGATCAACAATGTAGACAAATCCATCATCGATGTAGCCTAGATCACCAGATTTAAACCAACCATCATCATTAAAAACCTCTTTGGTTGCTTCTTCGTTTTTCCAATATCCGACCATGTTGGCAGGACTTTTAATGACAATTTCTCCAATTGCTTTAGGTTCATCTAAAAAATTCCAATTCTCATCGATTATCGCAACGTCTGTTACTGGGGGTATGGCTCTTCCACAGCTACCAGGATGGTTGAGGTAATCTTTACCTAAGTTTAATGTGCCAGCTGCATTTGTCTCTGTAAGGCCATAACCTATTGAAGGCTCACTGTCTTTAAAACCATCTTTTAATTTTTTTACATGCTCTGGAGGCCTAGGTGCACCGCCCCCACTGAGCTCTTTAAAAGTTGAAAGGTCATATTTTTCTCTATCTGGATGAGTTAACAAGTCCCAAGTTTGGGTAGGGACTCCTGTTATGGCGCCTATTTTTTCATCTTGAATAAGTTGCAATGCCGCAGTTGGATCCCACTTAGGCATCATCACCATTTTTCTTCCTGCAATAATGCTCATCAGAAAGCCAGAGTGACTTCCGGTGACATGAAACAATGGGACGCAATGCAGAATTGCAGATTGATTTGTTGGAGTTGTTTCTGTTTTCTCTAATGTTTCAGTTTGATTTTCAGCAGCTTCAACCTCTCGCTTTAAGGTGGTAACTAGTGCCCAACTAAAAAGAGTTGCTAAAATGTTACGGTGACTTGAGAGGACTCCTTTCGGAAAACCTGTAGAACCTGAAGTATAAAAGATAGTTGCATAATCATTTGTTTCAACTGTGCTTTTAAACTCATCTGATTTTGATTTAATGAAAGTATTAAAATCTGTGAAACCATGATCATTAGTTTCAGGCCTTACGATGATTTTTTTGAGATCAGTGAATTTTTCTAATCCCTGTAGACGTTTTTGATCTCCAATTAGAATTGATGCCTCGGAATTTTCTAAGCCATATGAAATTTCACTGGGCACCCACCAAGAATTTAAAAGAACACAAACTGCTCCCATGGAGGTTATGGCCATAAAAGAAATAATGTACTCAGGGTTATTTGCCATGCAGATAGCCACACGATCACCCTTTTTAACTCCAACATCTTTTAATGCATTAGCAGTTTGGGCAGCCTTCTTATGTATATCTTGAAATGAATATCGTTCATCATTAAAAACAATAAATTCCCACTCTGGGAAAAGTAATCCAAACTCAAAAAAAGCAGTTAATGTTTTAGGCGCATTGGTAAATTCACGATAAGTGATGCCTGAATCATGCAACTCCTCATGAAAGGCAAAAACTTGATCAGAAGCAGTTAATCGTTCTAGAGTTTCTGTGTATTTATCTGTCATAATAGAAGTATAAAATTTATTACAATCGTAAACTATTATGCTAAAAAACAGAACTTCCTTGCTTGTCATACTCTTCTTATTTGCATGCGGTGGTGGTGGTGGTGGTTCAGAGCCAACACCAACAATATCAGTGGCTCCAACCCCCCCACCCGCTCCAGCTACACCAACATTTGACGAATTAAAAGCAGATTTTGAGGGTTACTATGAATATAGAAGACATTGGGGC
The DNA here is from genome assembly GCA_902515775.1 of uncultured SAR86 cluster bacterium. Classification (GTDB taxonomy): domain Bacteria; phylum Pseudomonadota; class Gammaproteobacteria; order Magnimaribacterales; family D2472; genus D2472. The sequence goes on along the minus strand of CABXVU010000003.1, from coordinate 56,454 downwards.
CTAGGAGCAGTGAACGCATCTTCAGCCTATGCAAGAGGAGCGACTGGAGCAGGCATAACCATTGGTATTACTGATTCTGGACTTGATGTTACTCACTCTGAAATAGATCAAGCAAGGATTTCACCTGATAGCGATTTGGAGTACTCAAATTATATTCCAAATACTAGACAAAAAAGACATGGAACTATGGTCACCTCTATTACAGCAGGGACTTTAGATAAAAATAATCAAACTCCAATGCATGGTGTTGCATTTGATTCTCGAGTTCTCTTTGTAGCTATTCAATTAGCTGAACCAGATCCAGAGTATGATCCCATTGACCTTGGAGAAACTGATTCAAGTGGAGAAGTTACCAATTCTGATGGCTTAGAAGCAGAGTTTGCTGGAATAGATAATTTTTTTAGTTCTTTGTTTGAATTTTATAATTTTTATGACGTAGATATTGTAAATAATAGTTACGGTTTTTCTGGAAATATTATTGACTATACGGAATCTCAAGTCAGAACTGCTTTTCCAAAAACTATTCTCGAAATGTCTCAAATTGATACTCCAGATGAAGACAAAACTATCTATGTTTGGGCGGCTGGAAATGCTGGCTCCTATGCAGATCAAGGGGTTGACTATTTCCATCCAGAACTACTTCCAGGTATGGCCTACTTCATAGAGGAAATTCAAGGCCACTCAATTGCCGTTGTTTCGATTAATGAAGAAGGTGAGATAAGTGATTTTTCAAGTAGATGTGGAGTTTCTAAAGACTATTGTATTGCAGCTCCAGGAGGAAGCGTAACAGTCGCATATCCAACTTCTGCTGATGATTATGGAATATATACAGGCGATAGGACAGATCCAGAGTATAACGGCTGTGTTGAAGATAACTCTTGTTATGCAGTTGCAGGTGGAACCTCCTTTGCAGCTCCATTTGTAACTGGTGGTTTGGCTGTAATCGCTCAACATTTTGAAGGTCAGCTTGGTAATACTGAACTGGTAGATAGACTTTTTACAACAGCTAACAAAGATGGTATTTACAGTAATCCTGAAATATATGGACATGGACTGATGGATCTTGCGGCAGCAACTGCTCCAGTAGGTCAAGTTAGTGCAATGCTTGGAAATAACTTGTCAGGACCAATGACATCAGCCGCTTTTACCTCCATTCATCTTACCAATCCATCGTTTGGAGACTCAATTTCCAGAGGTATAAATAATGAAACTGTAATATTTTTTGATGAACTCCAAGCTCCGTTTCGAAGACCTCTAGCAGGCATTATTTCAGACTATAGAAATCAAATCACGAATCTAAATGGTTATGCTGAGATGGATAATTACAATACTAAAACCTCTATTACTGAGGAAAGTTTTTTCCAGGTTGGGTTGTCGTCTTATTCAAATCATAGCAACGAACTGATAACACCCTATCATTTACTAAATATTAAATCGGATAATGATCAATACTTTGCATATTTTAATTACGAAAAAAATACTTTCATGTCTCACGGAATTAACGCTGGCTGGGTATTGGGCATTTTCCAGGACGAATTCTTAAGATCTAAAATCAATCTTAGGTCTAAATTTAATAATCCATGGATGAATTTCACAGCAGCTGGTACTTCTATAGGATCCATCAAAGATATCGATGAAAATTTTAATGTAGCTTTAACGATTTCAAGTGGCAGAAATAAATTTCAGTCTAATGAAATATTTGGTGACACCAATACAAGCTCTCTTGCAATGATTGAACTTCAAACAAATCTTGGTATCCCATCATTTCAACTTGGATTATTAAAAGAAAATGACTCTCAAATGGGTCTCAGTGGATCAGGTGCTTTAAATGGTCAGGGCAACCAATTAACTAGCTTTTTAGGCATCACTAATTCAATGGATGCGTTTGGCGGTAAGCTTTTTGGATCTGTGTACTGGGGCCAAACTGCTGATAGTAAAAACGAAAGAGGAATGATTTCAGTAATAAATGATATTCGCTCATCTTCATTTGGTCTAGGTTATTTAATAAGTTCTATTTTCCAGAAAAATGATCTGTTAACTTTGACCATCGATCAGCCAATTAGAGTCGAATCAGGTAATTTGAATCTTGAAGTTCCTGTCTACAGAACTAAAAAGAAGAATGTCTTATTTAATTCACTGGATATTAATTTAAGTCCAAGCGGAAGAGAAATTAATTCAAAGTTAGAATATTCATTCTCATATAAAATTTTAAATTATGGCGTTGCGCTAGGTTACAAATCGGATCCGTATCACATTAAATACATGGATGATTATTGGTATGTTTCTTTAGGATTTGATTTTAAAATATAATCTTTTTTTGGGGGAGCATGAAAGAAGCATTTAACAACGAGGTCATTTACATTACTGGTGCGACAGCTGGAATAGGATTTGCATCAGCTGAACTACTCTTAAAAAAAGGTGCGACTGTAGTAATTACAGGAAGGAGCAATGAAACCCTTTCGAATGCACAAAAGAAACTTCATAAAATTTCATCTAATGTAATAGCTCATAACATTGATGTTAGTAATGAATCTGAAATCGTTGAATCGCTTCAGAGTGTTTACTCTTCTTGTGGCAAGATTGATGGACTGGTAAATAACGCGCCATCTATTCATGTGGGAAAAATTGTAGACCTTGATCTTGCTGCGTGGAAAACTAACTTTAAAGCTAATTTAGATGCTGTTTTTCTTACAACTAAGACTGTTTTGCCTTGGATGATTGATGCAAAGAAAGGCTCAATTGTGAATGTCGCATCTGTTGTTGGCCTTAAAGGAGTTGAATATATGTCTGCGTATGGAGCAGCAAAGGCAGGTTTAATTAATTTCTCTCGGGCAAGTGCTGTAGAAGGTGCTCCTCACGTAAGAGTAAATTCCATTATTCCAGGTGCTGTAGATACACCTGCAACAAAACGTGCAATACCAGACGATGATATGATGGCTAACACTATTAAAACTATACCTTTAAAAAGAATTGCTGAACCAATAGAGATAGCTAACCCTATAGCTTTCTTGTTAAGCTCTGATGCATCATTTATTACTGGAGCAAGTCTAGTTGTAGATGGTGGAAAAACTGCGGATTTAAATGCTGGTAACTGAAATTAATCCAAACGACGAACTTTGGCTTTCAAAGGTTGAAGCGCCTCAAATTATTACCGATGCAAATTTATTTGCATGGGATGATGAGGCAGATCTGGTGATCGCTGGCTTGGGGGGTGCAGGTATTGCGGCTGCTAATGAAGCATTAGATCAAGGTCTCACGGTTATTGGAATTGATAAGACAAATGGTGGTGGCGCAACAGCAAAAAGTGGTGGCGTGTATTACGCAGGTGGTGGGACCCCTATCCAAATTGCTGCTGGCGTAGAAGATTCTGCTAAAAATATGTTTAATTATCTTATTCAAGAAACTGGAGATATAGTTAAAAAATCTACATTAAAAAACTTTTGTGATACTTCGGCTGAGAATACTCAATGGTTGATGGATAATGGCGTTCAATTTGATCCCTCCTATTATAAAATTAAAACCAGTTATCCAGGCGCAGGATACTTTTTATACCATTCAGACAACTCATTGGTTCCATCATATATGGAGAAATCTATTCCAGCTCCCAGAGGCCACAGAGGCTTTGAGGAAGGTCCATTCCGGCCTATTGGAGTCGGTGGAACTATTTATTATCCATTAAAAAAATCTGCTTTAAAAAAAGGATTAAAAATTTTCCCACAAACAGAAGCAAGATCACTGGTTATCACTTCCGAAGGTAGAGTTGTTGGAATGAAAGTGTTGATGCTTCCATCTGGAAAACTTGCAGAAAAGCATAAAAAACTTGTTTCACGAGGCGAAATGTTCCAAATGCTCCTACCGCCATCGTATCCAGGATCTAATCTATTACAGCTTATTGGGAGTTTTTTTATTAAAAAAGCAATGAAAATTGAAGACAACTTTAGGGAAGTTAAATACATAAGAGCAAAAAAGGGTGTTTGTCTTTCAACAGGTGGTTTTATTTTTAATCGTCAAATGGTCAAAGAGTATGCTCCTAAGTACTATGCTGGAATGCCATTGGGCACATCTAATGATCAGGGGTGCGGAATTAGACTAGGTCAAAGCGTTGGTGGAAAGACAGATCATATGAATCGAGTAACTGCTTGGAGATTTTTAAACCCTCCCCTTGCATTTGCACAAGGTATTGTAGTGAATAAGCATGGACAAAGATTTTGTAATGAGATGGTTTATGGTGCAACTCTTGGAGATGCCATGTGCGAGGACAATGAGGGTAAAGCATACTTAATACTAAGTGCAGAATTATTTATAGAGTCTAAAGAGCAAGCAAACAAAGCTCTGCCTTTTCAAAGGGACATGGCTAAAATGTTGATGTATTTCAATGCCAAAAAGAAGACAACACTTGAAGACATTGCAAAGGTTTATGATCTCCCAGCAGAAAATCTTATATCTGAAGTAAGTAAATATAATGAGGCAGCTAATTCAGGTATCCCTTGTGAATATGGTAAGGCTGCGACAGATGTTAAATTCCTTAAGGGTCCTTTTTATATTATGGATATTTCTATTGATTCAAAGCTGGCACCATTAACCACTTTAACCCTCGGGGGTTTAATGGTAAATGAAGAAACAGGTGAAGTCTTGGATCAAAACAAAAACGAAATTAAAGGTTTATATGCAGCAGGTAGAACTGCAATTGGAATCTGTTCAAATATCTATGTATCTGGGCTTTCAATAGCTGATTGTATTTTTTCTGGGAGAAGAATAGGCCAAAATTTAGGAAAAGGACAGGAATTATGAATTTAGATTTTGCTTCAGTTTGGGAAATGGTTGCAGACTTAGTGCCTGAGAATGATGCTCTTATATGTGGTGAAGAAATAGTTTCTTGGAAAGATTATGATTATAGATCTAGCAAAGTTGCATCTGCACTTGTTAAAGCTGGACTTGGGCCTAATTCTAAAGCGGGACTTTATTTAAATAATTCGAATGAATACTTAATTGGACAAAATGCTATTTTTAAAATTGGCGGTGTCCCAATAAATGTAAATTATCGGTATGTAGAAGAAGAGCTAATTTATCTGCTGGATAATTCTGATTCTGAGGCAGTTTTTTACCATGCATGTTACAGCTCAAGAATTAATGAAATTGCCAAATCTTTACCTAATATAAAAGCTTGGATTGAAGTGCCTGATGGAAGAAAACCTGACTTTGATCATGCCATGCAGTATGAAGAAATATTACAAAATTACTCTCCTATGGAGAGAATTTCTAGAGATCCTGAAACCGTATATATGCTTTATACCGGTGGGACAACTGGTATGCCAAAAGGAGTGATGTATAAACAAGGGGAATTTTTAGCGTTTTTGTTTAGAACCCTTAAAGCAATGGGATACGATGTTCCTGAGGATCTGAATAATTTAGAGGAATCCATTAAGACATCGAAAGCAAATGATCAATTTATAAAAAGTTTAGTTGGCTGTCCATTGATGCATGGAACTGGTATGTGGTTAGGAGCCTTCCTTCCATTGCTATTGGGAGGAACAGTTATCACAACATCTAATCTAGGTTTTGACTCAGATAAATTATGGAAACAAGTACAAGATAAAAAAGCAACTAATATAGTGATTGTAGGTGATGCATTTGCCAAGCCAATGTTAGATTCTCTGAATGCAGCAAAAGAAACAAATAATCCATACGATATAAGTTCAGTGCAGGTTATTATCTCCAGCGGGGTAATGTGGAGCTCTGAGGTAAAACAAGGTTTATTAAGTCATCATGACATGACTTTAATGGATACCATGGGTTCTACTGAGGGAGGCATTGGTAGTTCTGTGACTACTAGAGATAATCCTTCTGAAACTGCAAAATTTTCCATTAATCCAGGAGTTATTATATTGGCCGATGATGGAGAAATACTTGAACCAGGTTCAAAAAAAATTGGGTTAATAGGCACATCTGGATTGGTGCCTGTTGGTTATTACAAAGATGAAAAAAAATCTGCTGAAACTTTTAGAGAAATCAATGGCACTAGATATAGTTTCCCGGGAGATTATGCAAAGTTTGCAAGTGATGGAACAATTACTCTTTTAGGTAGAGGTAGTAATTGCATAAATTCGGCTGGTGAAAAAATCTATCCTGAAGAAGTTGAGGAGGCGCTAAAGAAAAATGATGATGTTTTTGATTGTTTAGTTGTAGGCTTGCCAGATGAAAAGTTTGGACAAAAAATCGTTGCTGTTGTATCAACGGTAGACAACAAGGAATTAGATCAATTGCAACTCATTGAAGACACCAGAAAAACAATAGCCGGCTATAAACTTCCAAAAGCAATCATTTTTACAAATGAAGTTCAAAGAGCTCCAAATGGAAAAGCAAATTATAAATGGGCTAAATCTTTTGCTGAAGAAAAACTTTCATAAATTATAAAAATAGTATGGATAGATTTAAAGATAAAACTGTAATTGTCACTGGAGCTGGGTCTGGCATTGGTAAATCTACTGCTCTAAGGTTGGATGCTGAGGGAGCAAAATTATTAGTTATTGATATCAATGAGGAGGAACTCGGTACAACTCACTCTATGTTAAAAAATCAAAGTTCAACTTCTCACATAATTAATATAGCCTCTCTAAATGAAACAAAAAAATTTTTCAAAGATTTCCAAGAAACCAATAAACAACTAGACGCACTAATCAATGTTGCTGGAATTTTACGTTTTGATAATTCGCATGAGGTAGAAATTGAAAATTGGAATAAGATTTTGGAAATAAATTTAACTGGCACATTTTTTATGTGTCGATATGCTCTTCCATTACTTCTTGAGAGTAAGGGAGCAATTGTAAATGTTTCCTCATCGGCAGCCATAGGAGCCCATGCTTGGACTGCAGCCTATAGCGCTTCAAAAGGAGGAATAAGTGCTTTTTCAAAGACCCTAGCAGTAGAGTATGGAATGCGTGGTTTAAATATAAATTGCGTATGTCCTGCATCTATTCAAACTCCAATGTCTACAAATCCAAAAATGCCAAAAGATATTGATACTCGTTTATTAAAGAAAATCATGCCTCTTGATGGAGTAAATAGATCCCCAGATGATATTGCCAGTACTATTGCATTTTTAGCATCTGAGGATGCTATTCATATCAATGGAATAGATCTCAGAGTTGATGGTGGATTGTTAACATGAGAGCAAAATATATTTGCTTAACTATATTATTTCTACCTTTTGTTATTCATGCATCTATTTTTAGTTCCGATTCTATTGTTCACCCAGAAGTTGATCAAAATGGCATGGTTGTATCTCAACACTATCTAGCATCAAGTGTCGGAGCCCAAATTCTTGAAGATGGAGGCAATGCATATGATGCATCAATTGCTGTAGCTTTTGCCTTAGCTGTTGTTTTACCGAGAGCTGGAAATATTGGCGGCGGTGGATTCATGGTCATGTATGATGAAAAAACTAATAAATCTTACAGCATAGATTACAGAGAAAAAGCTCCAGCTTTAGCAAGTAAAGACATGTATCTAAATGATGACGGTTCGGTTAATAACAAAAGAGCAAGAGAGGGAATTCTTTCAATAGGTGTTCCTGGAACCGTTTATGGAATGTGGGAAGTTCACAAAAAATTTGGCAGTCTACCATGGAAAAAATTGCTTGATCCTGCAATTAAGTTAGCTGAGGAAGGCTTTATTATGTCTCCTTTTATGGTTGATGCATTAAATAAAAGATATAAAAAATTAAGTAATTATAAAAATTTTAAAAAAATATTTTATAAAGAATATCCTGTACAGATGAATAAAAGATTGTTGCAATTAGAGCTTGCAGAGACTTTAAAAATTATTTCTAAGAAAGGTGTAAAAGGTTTTTATGGAGGTGAAGTCGCAGACAAAATTGTCACAGATATGGAAAATAGAGAGGGCCTAATCAGTCTGCAAGATCTCAAGGAGTATCGTCCAGTTTGGCGGGAACCCTTAAAAGGAAATTTTAAAGAATATGAAATAATTACCATGGCCCCACCATCATCAGGTGGAATTCATATCATCCAAATGCTAAATATTTTAGAAAATTTTAATTTAGAAGAACTTGGGCATAATTCAGCTGCATATGCAGCTCTGCTTTCAGAAGTCATGAAATTCGCTTATGCAGACCGATCAAAATATTTAGCTGATCCTGATTTTTTTGAGGTACCAACATCAAGACTAGTCAGTAAACAGTATGCTCAAGCAATTTTTAAAAAAATTAAAATAAACAAGGTCACGCCCTCCTCTGAAATTCTTCCTGGAAAATTAATTCCATATGAAAGCGAAGATACAACTCATTTTTCTGTGGCCGATAGTTTTGGTAATATTGTATCAAATACTTATACCTTAAACTCAGGATATGGATCAGGTGTGGTCATTACAGACACTGGCATTATTATGAATAATGAAATGGATGATTTTGTTTCAGCACCGGGAGTTCCAAATCAATTTGGATTGTTGGGGGGTGAGGCAAATAAAATTGAGCCATTTAAACGGCCTCTTAGCTCAATGACTCCTACTTTAGTATTTAAAGATTCAAGCCCAATTATCGCTACAGGGTCTCCAGGAGGCTCAGTAATTATTACTGCAGTACTTCAATTTCTTCTAAATATGCTTGTTTTTGATATGGAAATATCTGACGCAACTGTCGTGCCTAGAATTCATCATCAGTGGGTCCCTGACATATTATTCCTAGAGAAAGGATTTGATATAAATCATGCAAGAGAAATAGAGTCTTTTGGTCAAAAAATAATTTCTTCAGGCCCCAGAACTTCATTAGAAAGCCTCGAAATTCAAAATGATTTATTCTACGGGTTTGGAGACACTAGAAGACCTGATTCAAGGGCTGCAGGATATTAAGTAATGGTTGACAAAATTTTGGTAATAACTGCATATGCAATTCCAACCATTGGGCTTTTAATTGTATGTTTTTTAATATCTCGTAAAAAATAATAAATGTTTTTAGATAATTCTTATTTCTAAATTAAAAATAAAATATATCTGAACTTTTTATCAATCGACTTGTCTTAATAGTATGTTGGTTAAAATTTTCCTCTAAAATTTTCCCTAAGACCAATTAGAGCGGGCTGGCCATGCCCGCTTGCTCCTTTGGAGTAAAGTCTATTGTTTGCTGGAACTATTTGAAATATTTTTTATTTCTTTTAAAACAATCTCCCAAATAGCCCATTCTTCAGTGTTTAGATTTGCAGCGTACTCTGCAGCTCTAAGCATAGCAATTGATTCTGCGTCTTCACCGTATTGTGATATCAGATCAATTGCGATTTGGTTAATATCTTTCATGAATTACTCTATGATAAATAAAGATTTCTATACAATGAATTTGTAGGTATTGTTTTTAATTATAAAGAGAGTTATGACTTAATGCATGTATTTTGGTTTAAAGATTCGGTAACCGGGCATCTTAAACAAGTTGATGCTTTACTAACGCAACTTCAAAAAGAAGTTCAGCTTACTCTATCCTCAATCAATTGCGATAAAAAGAATAATGCTGTTGATATTCTTCAATCTACATTGATGAGGGTTGATAATAAAAACTTACCTATTGTTCTTATAGGAGCAGGCCATGGTGTTTACCCTAAAATTATTAGTTCAAAAAAATTTATTAAAGAAACCTTAGATTTAGATTCAATCTCTATTGCTATTATGTGTCCCTCGAGAAATATAACTGCTTTTGATTTAATTTGTGCTCCAGAACATGATTTTATTAGACGAATAGTTCCAAAAAACGTCATTACATATCAAGGAGCGCTTGCATCACCCTCCTTTACAGCCTCAGATGATAAAAAAGCAATTATTGCTATCGGTGGCAAAAGCAAACATTACAAGTTTTTCGAAGAAGTAGTTTTGATGCAGTTACAATATGTTTTAAACATCCATCCAAATCATGACTTTAAAATCTTTAACTCAAGAAGAACGCCTCAATCCTTAAATGCTCGAATTGAAAATGAATTGAAAAATTTTAGTAATGCAAGATTCATAGATATTAACCATCCAAATGATATTTCATTTAATGCAAGTCTGAGTGAATCATCTTTAAAATTTGTTACGCCAGATAGTGCAAATCTGGTCTTTGAATCACTTTCAACGCATGGAAAAACATATTTAATTCAAATAGAAAGTCCAAGTTATAGAAGATGGTTTGGTTCTAAAAAGATTAGGTCCACTATGAATGAGCTAGTAATTTCAAAGCGAGTTGGGGTAGTAAGTCTGCTTGCAAAGAAAAATAACTTAAATATATCAAAAATTGAAAATCCACATCCTATTTTAGAGCCGCTTGCAGAAGTGGAAAAAGTTTCATTTGCGATTCAAAAATATCTTCGTGATTGATAAGCAAAAATTTAAGTCATCGAAAAATGGAAAAATAATTTCAGTTGGCCCTTTAGAGATTAATAGTGGTTTTGATTTACTGATTCAATCATGGATTAACATTGATGAAAAACTGGAGATCATTGGCAAAGGGAGTCAAGAGTCTTCACTTAATGAATTAATTAAATCTAATGGTTTAGATAACAAAATTAAAATTGAAAGAAATGATTCAGTTAAAAAAATTTATGAAAAATTTCAAAATGCTAAATGTTTAATCATTCCCTATCTAAAAGAAGAAAATGTTGATTTGATTCGTCAAGCATTGAATTATGAAATTCCAATAATTGGTACAGATTTACATGAAATTTCTAAAATAATCCCCAAAGAATTCTTAGCTACGCCAAAGGATTTAAACTCATTGCAATCAGTGATTGAAGAAATGATTCCCATGTTATCTCAGTTTGATCTCTCGGCAATTAAAAGAGCAGTTATAGAAAATTATTAATTAATTCTTGATTTATCGATGGTCTTTTAATGCTTGTTTATATAATGCAATGGTTTGATTTGCTTGATACTTTTTTGAAAATTTCTCAGGTATCGATTGAGGGCAGTCTTCTTTTATTAACGCTGGTATTCCTTCTATGAGGGCCCTTTCATCTTCAAACGGAATAAGTCCTACTGGGTTAATTGCATCAATCGATTCTCCAACTCCGCCTTGATTCCATCCCATAACACGCGTGCCGCAACCAGCTGCCTCAATAATTGTTCTGCCAAATGGTTCAGGTTTAGATGATAGATTAAAAACTATAGCAGATATCTTATATATATTAGCTATATCCTTTCGTGCCCCACAAAAAGTAATTTGTGATTCAAGATCATTTTTTTTAACAAGCTTTTTTAACGAGTTAAAGTAATTTTTCTTATTTGGACTTACTGGCCCAGGTATGAGCCCATGATAATTTTTGCCTTTTAAATTCTTAATTAAACTAATGAAAGATTCAATTCCCTTCCAACCTGTAATTCTTCCAGGAAGAGTTAATAAGGTTTTATCTTTTGTTTGCGGAAATTCATCGAACCAATCTTTCTTCCATTCCTCTGGCACACTGGAAGTATTGAATTCTTCTAAATCACAACCACGATAAATTAAGTGAAGATTTTCTTTATTGACACGATAATTTTTTAACACATAGTCATTAACAGTTTTGGAAATAGTAATAATTTCATCCGCGTAAGACATCGATTTACTATAAAAAGGTTTGCTGTATAGACCATGAAAAGTTGAAATGACCAAAGGTCGTATATCTGAATAATTTTTTAAAGCTAGAAAGTTAATCCAGGCAGGAAATCTTGACCTTACATGAATAATATCTGGTTTAAAGTCTTTGTAAATTTCTCTTAATTTACGAAATTGCTTTAATGCTTGAAAATTTTTCTTTGCAATAGGTAAATTAAAATGTTGTGCGCCATGTGACTTGAGGGATTCCTCTAGATGTCCGCCAGCAGACACAACACCTGAAACATGATTATCTGCAACAAGTTCGTGCGAAAGATCAACTGTGCCTCGCTCAACTCCCCCAATCTTAAGTTCGGGTAAAAGTTGAAGTATCCTCATGTTTTACTCAAAACGTAAGGCAACAGCTGGATCTAGTGCAGCAGCTTTTTTTGCAGGCCAAATTCCAAAAAATAAGCCAACACAGCCTGAAAATATTACTGACCCAATGATTGCAGAAAAAGGTATTGTAAAAACCCAATCTTGAAAAACTGTGACTAAGAAATACAGGCTTGAGCCAAAAATTACTCCAATAATGCCTCCAATAATACAAAGAGTTACAGCCTCGATAATGAATTGAAGTAAAATTGCGTTTTGTGTGGCTCCTAATGCCTTTCTTAATCCAATTTCCCGGGTTCTTTCAGTCACAGATACCAACATAATATTCATTACACCGATGCCGCCAACCATAAGACTTATTCCTGCAATACCAATTAGCAATCCGGAGAAAATAGCGGTTGCTTGTTTTCTTAGATCAGTAAATTGTGACCAGTCATTAATTCTGAAATTATTTTCTTCTCCCGGGCCAATATCATGCTCTCTTCTTAAAACTCTTTCAATTGATATCATAGCTTCTTCTGGGGTGTAGGTATTTGGAACTTCAACTCTAATTGAATCAACTCTATCTCGACCAAATAATCTGTCGGACGCAGTCAGTAGTGGAACATAAATAATATCGTCCGGATTAGACCAACCAGTTGCACCTTCTGGCTTAAGGGCTCCAATAATTTTGAAAGTTACACCGCCCATATCAACCTCTTTGCCAATTAACATTTTAGAGGATGTTTTTAACTCTGTGCCAACATTTGAACCCAAAACTGCTACTCTTTTGCGGGCTAAATCATCACGTTCAGTAAAAAAATTACCAGTTTCAATTTCATATCCTTGAACATCAAAATAGGTTTTTCTGCCGCCAATAACAGAAATGGTAATGCTCTCATTACCATATTTAAGACTTTTACTACTTCTAATTTCAGGAGAAACCCTCCAATTAATTTCATTATCCTCAATTAAAGCATCAGCGTCAGAAATTGTTAAAGGAGTAGAGTTAATTTTTTGACTTCCTCTGCCTCTAGATGGATAAACCGATAATGTTCTTGCAGAAACATTGGTAATTGAATCATCGATTGCTCTTTGTGCGCTTGAGCCAATACCTACCATAGCTATAACAGAGGCTGTACCTATTACAATTGCAATAGTTGTTAACAGTGACCTTAACAAATTAGCTTTAATTGAATCTAATGCGGTAGTTATTGATTCATCAAGGATCATAATTTAACCAAATCTATTTTTTACTCGTTCAGAAAATTTTTGTTGATACTTGATGAGACCTTCACTAGGAAGGACATAAACAGTATCTTTTAAATTTATACCGTCCTTTACCTCAACATAATTAAGGTCTGTTTTTCCAGTCTTTATCCAAGTAGGTACTGCACCTTTTTTTGTTTTTTTAAGAACTATATATGCGTCAAAGTTTTCACCATCAACTTTATTTGCAAGAAAATTTCTTAATTGATCTTCTTTGATATTTAACAATGGAGCAACAGATAAAATATCTTTTCTAGTTCTTAATGATCCAGCAGGCAATGCTAATGCTACTTTTTCATTGAGAATTTCTATTTCAACATCTGTATTCATTCCAATTAACAGCAAATTATCTTTATTTTCAATATCAATCAATACTGGGAATGTTGTGACATTTTGATCAACCCTTGACATTGGTTCAATCTTAGAAACAACTCCAACAAATTTTTTATCTCTGTATGCAGAAACTTTTAAAGTGACTTCTTGACCGATAGAAATTTTACCAATGTCAATCTCATCAATTAATGCTCTTACTCTTACATTATCAAGATCAGCCATTTCCATTAATAAAGTTCCTCCACCCACAGCTGATGTTGGAGAAGTAATTACCTGACCAACTTCAGCTGGTCTGCTTATAACGGTTCCTGCAATAGGAGATCTCACACTTGTGTCGTCTAAAGCTATTCTTGCATTCTCAAGGAATACCTCTGCTCTTACAAGCTGGGCTCTTGCTGAAGAAAATGATTCTTGAGCATCTTCAAATGATTTATCAGAAATATTGCCTTCATCATGCAATCTTTTAGAGCGTTCAAATTGATTTTTAGCATTGCTTAGACGTACTTTGGCGACCTCAAGATCTGCATTTGCTTGGTCCAAAGTGTTTGTTGGAGTTCTTTGATCTATTCTTGCAAGAACAACTCCTTCTTCAACATAGTCTCCAATTTCTGCTCCTAAAAAAAGTATTTGTCCTGATGCTTTAGATTTAATTTCAATAGAAGAAATAGCTTCTACAGCTCCTGAGGCTTCAACTGTTAGCTCCAGTTGCTGAGATGCAGCTTCTTTTAAAGCATAAAATTTAAATTCTTCCTCCTCTTTACCACCTCCACAGCCAACAACAAGAATCAGAAGCAATAATAAACTCATTCCTTTAAAAATTTTGTTACTCATACTTTATCCTTTTTGATATCTGATTCTATCAGCCCATCTTTAATATATATTACCCTTTGTGCCTCAGCAGCAATTTCATTCTCATGTGTAATCAAAATTATGGTCTGGCCTTGTTGATGAAGATTATGGAATAATTGCATTACATCATGTCCAGTTTGACTATCTAAATTACCAGTGGGCTCATCAGCGAATAGAATAGAAGGATTATTGACTAAGGCTCTTGCAATAGCAACTCTTTGTTGCTGTCCTCCTGAAAGCTCAGATGGTTGATGATTCATTCGAGACTCAAGCCCAACCTTGGAGAGTGTCTCTCTTGCTTTTTTTAACTGATCGTCTCTGTTGAACCCAGCATATTTTAAAGGCAGCATGACATTATCAAGAGCGCTATTTCTGGCTAAAAGATGAAAATTTTGAAATACAAATCCTATTTCTCTGTTTCTTATTCCTGCCAGCTCATCACCCTCCAATGTACTTACTTCTTTATTGTTTAAATGATATGTTCCATTAGTCGGGCTATCTAAGCATCCTATAATATTCATAAGCGTAGATTTACCAGAGCCAGATGGACCCATGATTGCTATGAATTCTCCCTGCCTTATTCCAAAAGTTACTCCTCTCAGGGCCTCAACTTTTTGTGAGCCTAAGAGGTAGTGTTTGGTAATATTATTTACTTTTATAACATTCATATGTGAATTTCATGGTATGCAGAGATAATTTAAACATCAAGCTTACTTGACATTGAGGATCACTCGAAAGCAGCAATGTTTGTCTGAAGATTGCCTAAAATCAAAGCATGAATATCATGAGTACCCTCATAAGTATTTACAGCTTCTAGATTCATGGTATGTCTCATGACATGATACTCATCAATCACGCCATTTCCTCCATGAATATCTCTAGCCATTCTTGCTATATCAAGAGCTTTACCACAATTATTACGCTTGATAAGAGAAATCATTTCGGGAATCATTTGATCCTCATCAATCAGTCGCCCAACTCTTAATGCGGCTTGTAAACCTAACGTAATTTCAGTCTGCATGTCTGCCAATTTTTTTTGCACTAATTGCTTTGCAGCTAATTGAGTTCCGAACTGAGTTCTGTCCAGAGTATATTGTCGGGCAGCATGCCAACAAAATTCAGCTGCTCCCATAGCGCCCCATGCAATACCATATCTTGCAATATTTAAGCAGGAAAACGGACCTTTAAAACTTTGAGCTAGAGGAAGAACATAGTCATCTGGAATAAAAACATCCGTCATAAAAATTTGTCCAGTTGTAGATGCTCTTAGAGCAAACTTGCCTTCTAGCACTTTAGCTTCAAGGCCCTTACATCCCTGTCTTGCAATAAAGCCTCTTAAAACTCCTTGCTCATCTTTAGCCCAAATAACAAATACATCAGCAACTGGAGCATTTGTAATCCATGTCTTTGAGCCATTGAGATTGTACCCACCCTCAACTTTTTTAGCATTTGATAACATGCTGCCTGGATCAGAACCAGCATCAGGTTCTGTTAGCCCAAAGCAACCGATCAAATTTCCCGCTGCCATCTCAGGTAAAAACTCATCTTTTTGTTCATCTGATCCGAACTTATAAATTGCATACATTGCCAGAGAAGATTGAACACTGAATGCAGAGCGATAACTTGAATCTACTCTCTCAATTTCTCGGGTAATTAATCCGTATGATACATAGCCGACTCCTGCACATCCATAACCTTTAATAGTGGCACCTAAAATGCCAAGCTCACCCATTTCTTTATATATCTCAGGGTGAAATACTTCATTCCTATTTGCATTTAAAATACGTGGCATGAGTGATTTCTTACAATATTCTCGAACATTATCGCGAATCATTCGCTCTTCGTCTGTAAGCTGATTATCCAGTCTGAGTAGATCTTCCCAATTGTTATTCATAATTTTTGCAAAAAAAAAGCCTTGGGTAATACCAAGGCTTTTAATTATATTCCAATACTAGAAACTATAGTGTAAATCCATACCAAATGTTCTTGGTGCATCGAAATACCCAACGGTTAAATAACCAAATCCAGGGCCAAAACTTATGGCGCTTGATTGATGGTATTCATTAGTTAAATTTCTAACCCAAAAATTTAATTGAAGATTTTCCATTGGTTCAGTTAATACAAGTAGATCTGTTTTAGCGTTTGAATCAATATTTGTTAAAACAGCTCGAAAATCTTTTGAGTTATATGGAAATGAAGGATGTTCATCCACTCTGGTATGATCTAAACGAACCCTATAAGCTCCAAAATCTTTCTCTAAAGATGCATACAAAGTTTTTTCTGGAGAATATGGAATATTTTCAAGTAGAAAACCATCTTGTGCGGTCTTATTTCCAGTAAATTCAGAATCAAGAGTACTAAAGTTAAGAGTAAGGACTGTAGAGTCATTGAGCATAGTCATAGATTCAATCTCAAGACCAGAAATGCTTGCAGAATTATTTATAACTTCAGAGGCCGCAGCAGCATCAGCATTAAAATATGAAATCTGCATATCCTCATGCTCATTATCAAAATAAGCAACGTTTAACATCATTCTATTATCTAAATATCTTCCTTTTAGACCAAGTTCTTTTGATTCGATGGTTTCAGGAGCATATGGAGTTGATGCTGCAAACGGATTTGAACTTTCAGCATTAAAACCACCAGCTTTAAACCCTTCAGCTACTTTAAAATAGACATTAGTATTTTCACTGAAATCGTGCTCAAGAATAAAAGTGCTGGTCGTATCATCAAAGCTTCCTTCGCCACTTGCTGAGATAATACCGACATACTCTTTAAAGCCTGTTTTGTCCTCTTCAGTGGATCTAGCTCCTAATGTAACTGACCAATCCTCTGCAAACCTATAGCTGAATTGGCCAAATATAGCTTCTGACTCACCTGAACCTGAATAATTTTGAACAAATACTGACCCACCTAAGAAAAATGATTGGGGATTTGAAGTATACGCATCATCTTCGAGCACATAATAGCCAATCACATAATCGAGATTATCTGTAGAGCCTGAAAGCTGAAGTTCAAATGTGTCGGCTTCATAATCGGTGTCTCTTGAAGTATCTGCGATATTAAAAGGGCCACCATCTAGATCAAGGCGATCAAACCATTTAGTTTCTCGTTTTGACCAGATCGCTTTTAGAGTACCAAGACCAGTCTCTCTAGCAACCGTTAAGCTGGTACCTTTTACAACAGAAAGCTCTGATGTCAAAGTATCATTATGTGCCATTGATTGACGTTCAGTGTTTGCAAAAAGCTCAATAGGAGCAACTTGCAATCCACCAGTTAATGCAGATGCACCAAGACCAAATGCGGCACTCCAATTTGGAATTGTATAAATCAATTGAGCAAATGGAGGAACATTCTTTTGATCTGTTTTATCAGTCGTAAAGGTTACGCTAGTTTTATCACCCTCGTAAAGGTAGGTAAACTTGTAACCAGTGGAATCAATAGCATCTAATTTATCATTAGATGAAACAGTATTAGGAACAACCCCGTCAAAGGCTTGATAAGGAGAATCATACATCCTTACATAGCCAGCTCTTTGTTTCTTATTAACTACCAATTTAGCAAAACGATTTTCTCCTAACCCAAAGTCAGTAATAAACTGAGCCTGTCTTAAGCCATAATTACCAAGAGTTAGCTTTGATGACATCCCTTCTCCTGAAGGCTTTTTACTTATAAGATTTATAGCTCCGCCAAGTGTATTTCTTCCATATAAGGTTCCCTGTGGCCCACGAAGAATTTCAACTCTCTCCAAATCAACGACATCAAAAATTGATCCTTGGCCTTTCCCTAAATAAACGCCATCCAAATACATACCTACAGTAGGCTCCCATGTAATTGCAGGATTTGTGGTAGACCCGCCACGAATTGCTATTGTTGCTGCAGTATTATTAGATGGAGTGTTTATAATATGTACGTTTGGTGCCATACCAGCAAGATCAACAACATTGGCTATGTCTAAGTCTTCAATGGTGGAGGCAGTAAGCGCAGTAATCGCGATTGGTGCATCTTGAAGAGACTCTTCTTTTTTCTGTGCGGTAACTACAACCTCTTCTAACATTGAAATCTGTGCAGATGCATTGAATGCAAGCATTAGAGGTATTAAAAAAATAATGTTTTTAAGTTTATTCATGAATATTCCCCAAAATAAATGAAATAGTGGACCTATTATTACAAAAATAGACATTTTTTGCATCCCAAAGGATATTTAAACAATTTTTTTATCAATTAATCGTTAAATCCCTTCAATTCTTATAATTCCAAATCTTGAAGAAGAAAAAATAATATTACTTGTTTTTAAAATCTGTGAAACGATCTCAATCATCTTATTGCTGTTGCCGCATATAATAATTAAAGGTAAAAGGTGTTGATACTGGAAGATAAAATTTATTACTTCATCACTAACATCTTGATGCTTTACGCCATGAAGATCTAGGTGAGTAATTCCCCTTTCTTTAAAAATACTCATTCAGGAAATATTTTTTATGATAAAAAAATTTAAGCTTTTTTTAGTAATGGTCTGTAATTTATTTTATCAGGTATCTCCTCAGCACCAGGAACTCCTCTAGCTATCAAAAAGGGCTTCAGAGCTATGATCGCCTCAGCCTCGCTCCAATGACCAATGTTAGGATGAAGATGGTGAACAAAATGGAGTTGCATTGAATGAGTTAAATATCTTGGTATGTATTTAAACATATAAAATTTTGAATCCTTATATCTTCCGACCCCAAGGCCTTGGTGGGGATACCATGAGAAATTCAGGGCGGTATAAAAAGTACCAATCTTCCTGGGCAAGAACCATAAAAATAAGGTTTCTAGCGGAAAGATTACAACTAGGAGCAATTGAACAAATCTTTGTACCCAGCTTACAAGCAATCCACGGCTAAATTTATCTACAAAATTTTTATCGCCTTTGTGAACTTCATAATATTCCTGATATGCACTCCCCGGGCCCTGGAGAGTGTACAAAAATACCTCCCATGGATTTTTGCAGCTCACAATACCGTAATCAATATCTTTTTCGGGATTATTTGTATTTGCATGATGCTTCATATGAGTTGCCTGCATTATTGGATATGGATACATCAAAGTCATTAAAGACACATGACCGATTAATGTATCAAGCCACTTCTTTTTTTTATTACCACGAGAATAGTTTCCATGCTGCGCTTCATGCGAGGGTAAATAAGCAAGACAGGCACAGATAGAAGCAACAATAAATCCTACAAATAAAGAAATATGATTATTGATGACCAAAAACCATGTTGATAACCAAACTAGTGCTTGGCCAACTCCAATTAGCATCATTTCCCACTGAAATCTTTGAGCGAATTTCCTAGCAACTTCTTTTTCTTTTTCAAAAGAAAATTCTGCGGGTATATTTGAATTGTCAAATCTCATATCCAACGACCTCTATATTTTGCAACTAAACCAAGCGTTAAACCTAATAGATACGGAAACAAGTTTGTATTTAGAACTGAAATATTTAGCGCATTAAAAATAGAAAATTCATTAAAGATACTTCCTAAAAAAATTAATCCAAACCAAACCATGCCCCAGTTTTCAATTTGAGTTGATAATGATTCAACGAATGCTTTCATTTTAAAAATAATTCTAATTTGTAGCTACTGTCATAACGTCCATGAGTCTTGCGTTATAATGATAATAATTAATTTTAAAGGTATTTTTTAAAATTGATACTTTCATTTTTAATATTTATATTAAATTTTAGATAGCATATAAATTATTTATTTGTGTATTTTTTTTACTCATAAATAATATAAATGTTAAATTGTATTTAATATGTATATTTTATGTGACTTGTGCCTTCATTTTAAAAGATAATTATAAATTTGTGTTTATTGTCATAACGTCCATTCGTCTTGCGTTGTGATGATTGTAATCATAAACAATCTCATTTCCTAAGCTAATATTTGGAAAACGTTTAAATAATTCTTTTAACATTACCTCTGTTTGAGACCTTACTAGTGTAACGCCAATGCAATAATGTGGGCCCTGACCAAAAGAAATACTCTTATCGTGATCTCTTTTAATATCAAACTCTTCTGGATTGTTATACATTTTTGGATCCATTCCTGCAGTACTTGTAATCAATTGAACCATTTGTCCTTTTTTAACATCAAAGCCATTTATATTAATATCTTCTGACGCATATCTTGCTAACCCAGTTTTTCCGGATGATTCATATCGAAGTGTTTCAGATATTGCTCCTTGAACGAGGCTTTCATCATCTTTTAAAGCTTGTAACTGGTCTGGGTGTTGAAGTAATGTTTTGATTAAATAGCTATGTAAATCAACTGCTGTATCAGAGCCAGCCCCTAGGACTGCTCCAACTAGAGCACACATTTCCATGTTTGAAAGTTTTGAGCCTTGATCCTCTGCAAGTATTAGGGTTGACAAAAAGTCATCTCCTGGATTTTTTCTTCTTTCATCAATTAATTCATTTAAAAGATTTAAGCCTTCCGGCACTCCCTTAATCGCATCTTTTCTCTCTTCAGGAGTTAACATAGGATTTATACCTCTTACAACTCCATATGCCAATGAATCAAAAATAGGAAATTTATCTCTTGGAATTCCAACTAAGCTAGCTATTGCTTGAGTAGGAACTATTTCAGCAACCTCAGCAGCAAAATTAAATGAATCAGGAGTGCCTATTTCATCAAATCTTTCCTTGACTAAAATAGTAAATCTCTCTTTCATTTGTTCCATGATTCTTGGAGAAAAAGCAGGTAAAGCTAGTTTTCTTAATCGCAAATGATTTTTACGATCTAGAAAGAAAAGATTATTGTTCATAAGTTTTTCAAAGGGATCCATATCTTCGATGGCTTTTTTTTCTGGGGCATACTCCCACAAATTAAAGTCTGTAGAAAGTCTAGGATCTAAGAGACACTTCAGTATATTTTCATGACCAGTAACTAGCCATGCTTGCCATTGATCGAAACGTGAAATTGGATATTCTGAACATAATTTCTTGAGTGTGGGAATAGGATCATGAATAAAATCTTTTGACGAGGGATTAAAAAAATGATCTACAGTCTTTACGTTCATATTTAATTAAAATTTTAAAAAATATTTGGATTTGGCAAATCGGTTCTATTTACAATTGAATCTACTCTATCCTTAAAGGCCTGTTCACTTTTCTCACTAATTGGATTGATCCAATAGTTGCCTAATTTAATTTGGGATAAACAAAATGAAGCCACTTCCTCTGGTTCAGTTGTTTCCATCTCAATACCCATTGAACTCATCATCTCTAACATATCCTCAACAGAGGATATTGGATGCTCAGGAGCATCTGGATCTCTTGCAAGTTCTTCTGGTCGATTACGTTCAGCAGAAAAAAGTTTGGTTCTAACTGTATGAGGGCCTGGAAATAATATTGAAACTTTCACATTGGCCTCAGCTTGATCAAGTTGTAACTTTAATACTTCAGTAATGCTTGAGACTGAAGCTTTTGAGGATGTATAGATAGGTGTTGAAGGTAGGTTTATAAATGCGCCATTGCCAGAGCAGGTATTAATAACTCTTGCTTCTTCACCGTGAGCAAGCATATCTGGAACAAAAGCTTGGATCCCGTGAAGGACTCCCATAACATTTACCCCATAAGCCCATTGCCAATCATTTGGTTTTGTATCCCAAATTGGAAGTAATTCTGCAGGTGCAACTCCTGCATTATTAAAAAGCAAGTGGACAGGGCCATGCTCTGATTTGCACCATTTTGCAAGTTCATGCATTGAAGATGGGTCAGAAACGTCGGCAACTTTACAAGAAACTTCCAATGATTGTTCAACTAAAGTTGCAGAAGAGGCCTCAAGACTTTCTTGCTCAACATCAGTAAGAATAACTTTAGCCCCTTCTTTTGCAAGAGCCTCCCCAATTGCAAAACCTACTCCTGATGCACCACCGGTAACTACAGCTAACTTGCCATTAAAATCTTTCATAAAATATCCTATGCAGAATCGTATCTAGAATGCATGAATGGAATGTAAGACATAGCATCAACCTCTTCCATCACAGATGCATTTGAAGAAGAAGTTCCCTCTTCCCATGTAAGCGAAACCATTTCTTTAACAGGCAAATCAACAACCGGATCAACTGGAGATTCTCTTAAAATAATTTCTCCATCTATTTTCATGTGAACTGATTGTGTTCTATGCATATTTATTTTTACTAGTAATGGATTTTGATCTACTGGTTTATGTTGCTCGCATGAGGGAAAAACCTTAAAGCAATAGACTTCGTCTGTAAAAGAGCTAGTTTCTAATTCTTCTGTGGCTTTACCTTTTAATTCAAGATAAGTAATACCATACCGCGTAACAGTTGCAAGACAATCATCTCCATCTTTAGAGGCTGTAACATCTGCAATTTTCTTTGGCTCTCCATAAGTTTCTCTTCCACCAACTACGACTCCTTCTCCTTCCATTGGCATGGTGATCTCATAGATGCCCTCTTTTCCCTTATACATGCAATTCACTCCAAAAGTAGCAGCACCAAAATCCATGCCACCATTAAGATCAACAAACACTCTCGAAATAACTACTCTCACCATTGGATCTGCATGGGGCTCTAGTGGAGCTGGAATTAGTTGCTCAACAAGACCTGGCTCTGTGCGATACCAAGCTTTGATTGCATTCATGTTTGCATCAAAAAATTCTAAGTTGTTTTCTGCAGCTTCAATTAACTGTTCTGGTGTTTTTACAAATCTTAATTCAGACATTATTTTCTCTCCCTAATTTAATTTATTTTAATGATACATTTTATGAAATATGTATGACAATAATATAACTCGTAATTTATCAATATGCATTTATTAAAAAGCGATAATTCGAATTAATTAATATATATTTATTATAAAAATATATTTTTAAAATTGCATTAAATTAAATATAATTATAGTAATAACAATCTTTAAAGGAAAAAGAAAAATGCCAAAACAAGAGTTTCCATTCCCAATGCCTGATGGTTGGTTTTGTGTTCTGAGAAGTCACGAACTAAAAAACGGTGAAGTTAAGTCTGTTAAATTTTGTGAAAATGATATAGCTGCATTCAGGACAGAATCTGGAAAAATTGGAGTTTTGGACGCTTATTGCGGGTATTCAGGTATAAATCTAGCATTGAGTGGCAAGGTTGAAGGTGAAACGCTTTCATGTCCTAAGCAAGGAATCAAATGGGATATTTCTGGATCATGTGCTGAAATTGCCTCAGATAGTAGCGTGCCAGAATCTGCCAAAGATATAAAAATATTCAGTTATCCTGTTGTAGATGTAAATGGTTTTATTTGGGCATGGCATCATCTCAATAAAGAAGCACCTCAATGGGAAGTTCCTCTTATAGAGGGCTTTAATGGTGATGATGAAAAATGGGGGAAAGTTCATCATTACGATTACAATATCAATACTGTGTTACAGGAAATTGCTGAAAATGATGTTGATCAGGCCCACTTTCCTAAAGTACATGGGTCACCAAGCCTCCCTGAAACTGAAGCTATTACTGAAGGTATTTATAAAAAGACAATTGCTGAAACATTAATGGATCCTAATAATGATAGTGTTTCAGAAGAATATAAGGTCGAGAATCATGATATGTTTACAACAACTTTTACTAGAGAGTCTTGGGGGTTAGGAACTGTAGGATTAAAGATGGTTAATCTGCCACCAAGTGGCGGTGAGTTCATTATGGTGAACGCATCATGCCCAGTGGATAATTCTCATTCAATTCTCCGATGGTCAATGAGAGTTTCTAAAGATATCGAAGATGAACTTGGAATGGCAATTATTGATGGTATAGCAAATGGAGTATTAGATGATATGCCTATCTGGGATAATAAAAGCTATGTTTCAGATCCTATTCTTTGCGATGGAGATGGTCCAATTAATAAATTTCGTAAATGGGTTAGTCAGTTTTATTCTGTGCCATTGCAAAACTAATCTTTGGCAAAAGTTCACTTTTTTTACTCAACCATGAATGCAGGCAAATCCACTGCCTTGCTTCAATCTAATTACAATTATTACGAGAGAGGAATGGAGACTCTCTTATTTCTTCCTAAAATTGATGCAGAAAAAAATAATGGAAAAATTCACTCAAGAATTGGCTTAAAAGCTGATGCTGTTTCGGTTGATAGTAATTTCAATTTTTTTAATTATGTTTCTCAAAAACAATTAGCTAAATCAATTAGTTGTATTTTAATTGATGAAGTTCAATTTCTATCAAGAGAACAAATTAGGCAAATATGTAAAGTAAGCGATGAGCTCAACATCCCGGCAATGTGTTATGGAATTCGTACTGATTTTCAAGGTAATCTTTTTGAAGGAAGCTCTGAATTACTTGCATTAGCAGATAACTTTATTGAATTAAAGACAGTTTGTCACTGTGGAAGAAAAGCAATCATGGTAGTCAGATTAGATGAAAATGGAAAAATTGTTAAAGATGGCGATCAAATTAAAATTGGTGGCAATGATTCATACAAGGTATTGTGTAGAAAACATTTTAGAGAACTGACCCAACTTATTTAAATTGGGCTATCTTTCACCCCTCTTAAAATTCTTAAGATATGTATATGATGGATCACTAAAATCTGGCGCACCGATATTTGCACCTTCAATCATTGGATGTGATAAATTTACCTTTGATGGATCTGCTGTATATGCCCAATCTGCATCTACAGCTCTGCTAGAAAATTTCCATATGCCTTCTCTTTTCTCATATTCATCAAAATATCTCCCGCCAATCAATACATCATAATTACCTGAATCCGAGAGCACTTGATGAAACGCGATAATGTATGTCTCGCCTTCTGCACGTACCCCGTTAAGCTTAATATTATGGGTAGTAACATTATGATGAAGAATGTTCATTGGTTTTTGAATTTCGGGAAGCATATCGATAAACTCCATAGCTTTGCCTTTAAAAAAAGACCCATGATCATCAAACGCATCTTCATGATAAAGACTGCGCATAAGTTCATTGTCGTGTCGATCAGCTGCTCTACAATAGATATTCACAAGCTCTCTTATTGCATCTTTATCAATAATTTCTTGGATTTTAGTATTAATATCATTCATAATTTTCCTCGTAAATGAAAACTAATCAACAATATAAATCATTATTTTCTCCATTCAAAATTAATGAGCTTGAATTTAAAAATAGAATTTTACTTGCTCCTATGGGGGATAATCTTTGCAATAAAGATGGTTCAATCTCAAAAAAACAAGAGAGTTATTTTCTTGCCAGAGCCCAAGGAGGATGTGCCGGAATAATCCTTGGCTCAGTAGGGATTAGCAGACCAGCAGGACAAGCTACTCCGCTTGAGTTATCTCTAGCATCTAATAGTTTGATAGAAAAATATAAGAAATTTGTAAAGTTAATGCATGCAAACAATTGCAAAGTAATTGCCCAAATTAAGCATGGAGGCTCAAAAGCAGCATATGCTGCATCTATTGGTGTTCCATTCCTGGTCCCCTCGCAGAAAGAAATGTCTCCAAGAGACATTGAATATGGAAAAAGTATGGTTGAAAAGTTAACTCCTATTGAAATGAACGAGTTTGTATCGAATCTTAAGGGTGCTGGAAACTTTAAAGTTATGAACCAAGAAGATATTGAAAAAGTAATTAGGCAGTTTAGGGATGCTGCTGAAAGAGCATTCAAAGCGAATCTTGATGGTATTGAGATACACGCAGGACATGGCTACATAATCTCAAGCTTTCTTTCAAGGGCAACAAATCTAAGGACAGATCAATACGGAGGTTCATTGAAAAATAGAGTGAGGATTCTAGATGAAATTATTGATGCAATTAGGACAAAGGTTCCAAGAAATTTTCCAGTAATTGTTCGCTTGGATGGTGAAGAGATTAATATCAAAAACGGTCTTACTTCAACTGAAGTATGCGAAATTGCAAAACATATAGAGTCTAGAATTGATGCTATTCATGTAAGCAGCTATGCAAATCCTGCATCGGGTCCCGATTTTACAAAGGCTCCTTTGAATCATAAAAAAGAAGGTTTTATGAAAGTAACAGGTTTAATAAGAAATACTGTTCAAATTCCAATAATTGCAGTAGGTAGGATAGAACCACAAAAAGCAGACAAATACATTTCAGATGGAAAATTTAATTTTCTTGCCATGGGCAGAAAGCTTTTAGCTGATCCTGACTTACCAAATAAATTAATCAATGACGAACAAGATAAAATTAAACCATGCCAATATTCTTATCAGTGTGTTAGCAGAATTTTTCTTAATGGAAAAATGGTATGTGCATCCGATGTTGGATTAGGAAAAAAAGACAAAAAATTTTCTCAAAAAGACTTAGAAATTATCGGTGCCGGACCTGCTGGATTGGAACTTGCGCTTCAAGCTGCAAAAAGAAATATAAAGGTTTCAATACACGAAAGAAAAGCATTTATTGGTGGCAATTTAATTGGAGCATCTTTAATTTATGAGCCTTACAGACAATTATTAAAATATTATCAAGCCTCTGTTAAAAATAAATTAATTGACTTGCATCTAAATAGCGAAATCTCAGCTGATGAAATTGAAAAGAAGCTTTCAAATGATCAAAAAATTATTATTGCATCAGGAGGAGTTCCATCCTCGTCCCTTGCTGGCGCAATTAATATTCAATCTTGGTTGCAACCGTTTATCATTGGCGCAAATGGTGATATTAATTCTATAAAACATGCTATTAAAGAAAAAAATTATGCTGATTGTGCCATCCTTGGCACAGATACCATTCAACTTCATTTAGCCTCTTTTTTAAGCTCAATTGGGATTAACGTTTTTTTAGTTAAGAACAGTGAGCCTTTAGGAGGCTCAATGCCGGTTGTGTTGAGATGGAAAATTTTAGACGAACTAGCAAATCAAGTTCCTGTAATTTCTGAAAAGGAATACTTGGAAAGAGAATTTGATATTACACTTGATGCTACTTTTAAATCTAAAGTTAATTTAAATAACCTTGAAACAATTGGTGATTCAAAGCATGGGTTAGCCTATTTGCCTCAAACTGCTAAAGATGCCGTGAGTTACTTTAAATAGCAGTCTATATATTTAAAGATTCTTTTACACCAGGATGAATTACTTTTCCGTTTTGAATATTTAGTCCATTTAACAAATGTTTATTTTCATCCAATGCATTAATGATGCCCTTTTCTGCAATTTCCTTTATAAAAGGTAGAGTTGCTTTATTTAGAGCATTGGATGCAGTCAATGGAACAGCTCCTGGCATATTTGTAACACAATAGTGCAGGATTCCATCATGCACAAAAGTTGGATTATCATGATCGGTAGGTTTACTCGTCTCAAAACATCCGCCTTGATCAATAGAAATATCGACCATAACGCTCCCATCAACCATATTCTTTAGCATATCTTTTTTAATTACCTTTGGAGCTTCTTTGCCAACAACATACACAGAGCCAATTACAAGATCAGAAACGCTTACGGCGTCTTGAATTGAATCAGGGGTTGATAAAATATATTCAACATTTTCATCCCCATAAATTTTTTTTAGATCATCTAAAACTGACTGATCTAAATCAATGATTTTAACTTCAGCATGATTTAATATTGCTTTAGCAATTGCTTCTTTTCCCGCTACTCCAGCTCCAATAACAGTAACTATTCTTGGATCGATGTTACTTATCAAAGTACCTCTTCCATTATAAGGCTTAAGAAGATGATATGAGCCGACTACTATGCTTAATTGCCCAGCAATTGCACTCATGGGAGCTAATAAAGGAAGAGAGCCATCTGATGCAGTTACTGTTTCATATGCAATACCAGTCACTCCAGTTTCAAGTAATTTTTTAGCTTGGGTTGAATTACCTGCTAAATGAAGATAAGTGAATAGTCCAAGATCATCTCGTAAAAATTCAAGCTCTTCATGAACAGGCTCCTTAACTTTGATAATAAGATCTGCATTATAAAAAACTTCTGCAGCTTCTTTAAGTATTATGGCTCCGGATTCATGATATAGACTATCAGAAAATCCGATTGAATTTCCTGCATTGGATTGAACATAAATAGAATGACCTAGATTCGATAAATATTTAACCGAATTAGGTGTAAGACCTACCCTATTTTCATTATTTTTTACTTCTGCCGGTACTCCAATTTTCATAGGTTTAATCTAGCGCATGCTCATTGAAAGTTATAGAAAAAATATATTATATTTTACGAATCAAAAGTTTTCCCATGAAAAATATGATGTATCGCGAAAATCATTGCCACGAATCTGGACAGTTACATTCATAAATTCACCATCTAGGATAAATTTATTATTTAGATTTACGAGATCCTGCTTAGAAGTGTTTGCAATATGTTTAATTCTTGTTTTTTTAGAATCAAAATCATAGTTTCCCTCTTCCCAATCATTAAGTAGTGAAGAAACTTCTACATAAATATTTTCTGGCTTCTGGTTAAGATCCTCTAAAAGTGCTGTTTTTACATTCTTGATTGTCTTGCTATCAATATTTTCAAGTGCAGCAGCAAAACCATACTGAAACTCCATCATTTTTTCCTTTATATCCTGAAGTTTTGTATTGTCACTTACTATAGTCATGCCAATGACTGGATAATCATGGATATCATAATCTAAACTAAAAACTGAATAGCCAAGTTGTTGGTTTGATCTCAACTCATTGAAAAATGAAGGGCTGAATAATTTATTAATCATGGCGAATTGTGCTTCTATCTTTAGTGATTTTTCAGGATAAATATAAATATCAGTCATGCCAACTCCATCTTTTGGTGTAGTAACTTTAGTCACTTTTCCTGTTCCAGCTGTAACTTTAAAATTATTTTCCATTTTCCAAGGTGTTAACTGAGTAGTATCTCCATATACACCTCGCATTTTATTTGCAAAACTTACAATTTTTTCTGGACTTTCAATTCCATGCGAAAAAATATCAATGAATATTGAAGCTATATATTCATTGTGAAAATTTGTTAGTCCCTCTAAGGTTGCCATATCAAGGGCAGCTGATATTTCATTCTTAGAGAAAAAGAAAGGCCCTTGTTTAGTTGCGGTGGCAGCATAATAACCAAGCTGAGCAGGGATACCTTGTTCAGAAATACTATCAAACGAATCCCTTAAAGCCTTTACGCCATCTTTAAGATCACGCTCTGTATATTGAAAATTTGCAAATTTTGTTAAAAGTTCTGAAGCATGCTTTATTTGAGTTGACTTCCTCCCAAGTAATCCAAAAGTCGCGTTACCATCAGGATCATAATTAGCAAAAATGCTAACGCCATTACGTTGAAAGGCTCTTTGAAAGATCAATCGATGCTTTTTTCTAAAAACGGCATTTGAAATAAAAGCATAAGTTAAATTTTGAGCGCTACTGGAAGGAACAGATGATTTAAGATTTATAATCAAAACACTCTCTCTGCCCATGAAGTTCTGGGTATGAGATAGAAATGCTTGGACGCCTTTTTGGTCAATAATTTTTTTTGGAGTATCGTACTGACCTGATGAGGTGAATAAGATATCTTCTGAATCGTCAAGATTAATAACTTGAGGCTCAGGCAAACTAAGATCTGCAAACAAGATACTTAAATCATATTTATTGAAATTCAAATCGGCAACTTGATAGCCTCCATCAGCATATTTTAGATCTATCTGAACTTCCTCATCAGGACTAATATGATATATCCTTGCAGATTGAGGCGTCATCTTTGATAAAACATTTTCTATAGCATCGGATTTATAATCAGATGTGATATATGAATAATCGATAATATTTTTCAACGGAATATCATAAATATTAAAAGCAAATTCAACTGCCAAGCTTAAAGCATCTGGAGCGCTATAGTCTTCAAATTGAATTCGATTGATTCCAGCCAGTTCATCAAAAAATTCTTTCTTAATTCCATTAGCTCTAATTAAATCTAAGTAGCGAAAAGTATTCTCAATAATAATATTTTTATCATTAAGACCTTTATCAGTAAGTGTATAAGAGATAAAGGCTGAGCCATCAGCACCCCATAGTATTGGATCAATACTTGCTGAACCATTCTCGATCAAGCCTTCCTCATTTAAAAAACTCATTAATGAATTAGGTTCTTGAGAATTCAATAACATCTCAATATATTCATTAGGCTTAGATCGCCATAATGCAGAATTATTATCTACAGGAAATTCAATAACTAATTGGGGTGATTTGACCCTACTTTTAATGAATATATTTTTACCTAAATCCTGCTTTCGATAAGACTTAACTGATGTTAGTGGTCGATCAACATTATTATTTTTAATTTTTGCAAAATATTTTGTTGCTAATTTCTTGAGCTCTTTAGGACTTTGCTTGCCCACCAAAACAAGCTTCATTAGATTAGCTGAATAATACTGATCATAAAAGCTATTGAGATGTTGAAGAAGTTCTTTTTCGTTGCTTGAAAGAGTATCTTTATTTCCAACACCCAGCTTTAATCTCGGATGCTCAGGATTACCAGTATTAGCAGCTGTTCGTTGTTGTATAAATGAATCACTTTGCCTGCTAAGCAGCCACTCAGAATTAACTGCATTGATTTCCTTGCCAACCATAGTAGGATCAAATAAAGGATCTTTGACAGAAGAACTAAGTCTATCAAGAGCAGCAGCAAATTTTGAACTATTAATTGAAAATAAGTAAGTTGTTTGCTCTGCGGCAGTAAAGGCATTGGTGTCCCCACCATTTTCTTGAATGAACTGCATATATTCATTAGGTTTAGGATATTTTTTTGATCCCATAAATAACATATGCTCAAGAAAATGAGCAATTCCCTGGGCATTATCAGGATCTTGAAATTGCCCAACTCCAACACTCAATGTTGCTGCAGAAGTTACCAAATCAGGATCACTAACAGTTATAACATCAATCCCATTTTTAAGTGTAAAGGTGTTATATGATCTTTTATCTGCTGGACTCTTGTTAACTGAACCATCAGCATAAACATCTTGCCCAAATGCATTTAAAAAAATAATAATAAAAAGTACTATGGTTTTTTTCATTCTAAATTTAAAAATATTAATAAGTAAAGTTTACTTTACAATCAATTAAAATGCATACTTAGTTTTAATTTTGCCAACGCATTGGAACTTGTTGTTGAGGATTAAATACATTAATTGGCCCAAAAGCAGGTAAAGCTTTTGCGGCCATTTCTATCTGCTTTTGAGAGAGAAAATCGCTTTCAATTAACTGAAAGACATCTAATCCTCTTACAATCTCGGTAGCATAAATTTTTCCTTGGTAATAGTAGACAGACCAATAACCTCCTGTGATTAAATTATCTTCGTCAATAGGGCCTCTATCAAAGTATCCGATTTCAATTGGGTTACTGGAATCAGTAAAATCCATTAATGATAAGCCACCCTGATACCAGGCCTGAATAAATAAATCTTTTCCAGGCACTGGAATAATTGAACCATTATGAGCAACACAATTTTCTGATTCTTTTTGCGGTGCAGGCATTTTATAATGACTTTTAAAAATTAATTTTTTATCAACAATGTCATAGACAGCATTTGCGCCCCAGGTCAGTGGATCCCAGGCTCTGCACCTAGGTCTGCCTCCTCCACCCCATTCGTCAGTAAATACTACTTTTGTTCCGTCATTATTAAAGGTTGCTGAGTGCCAATAGGCAAAACCTGTATCAGAGACAACATCCAATCTTTTAGGATTATACGGATCAGAAATATCAAACAATATTCCATTTCCTGAACACGCTCCTGCTGCTATATTAGCTGAGGGAAAAACTGTTATGTCGTGACACTCATCAGTTCTTGATGTTCTTTGTGTGTCATCACCATGATCGCCACCTCTCCAAAGGCCTGCCAAGACACCACTTTCGTTGTCAGCAAAGACTGTTGGGCTGCTAACAATTCTAGAGTCTTCTGGATGATTAATTGGAATTTCAATAATATCGATTCTGAACAATGCAGTTCTATTATCACCAGGTATATCCTCAAAACATGTTTCTAGTTCTTCTTGATCCCTAACATTTGAAGTGCCAGAATTATATACAAGTATTTTTTGATCATCAGAATTAGTTCTGACTACAGAATGCGTGTGCGAACCCCTGCAAGTTTGTACAAGACCAACTTGCTTAGGTTTAAGTAAATTAGAAATATCAAAAATTCTTATGCCTCTAAACCTTTCTTTAGAAGGTTCTGAATTTACTCCTTCTAGGCCACAATCCACCCTACCTCTATTTTGCTCGACAGACATAATTAATAAATCGCCAACTATTGAAACATCTCCTTGACCTCCTGGACATATCACAGAGGTTTTTAGAGATGGTACACCATTGTCATTTAATTCGTAGATATTAAAACCATGATAGCTTCCAGCTATCATTATATTATCCCTAAATGCCATATCAGTATTAGAAAAGCTGAGCATTGGATATCTACTATTTTTGGATTTTTGTTCAATTGATTTTGGCTGATTAGGATCCATTGAGTCTTGAACTGTGGAATCTTGAGGCCTTAACTCCATAGGATTACTGGGATCAAAAAAACCAGTTGGTTTTTTAAGCGAAACTATTCTTTCTAAATTATATATAGCTTCGTCTGCATGATATAAACCAGGCGACAAGTTAGCTCTTGGATCATTTGATAAACCTATCAAGAGGCCATTCATTCTCTCAATTTCAATAACCTGATCATTTGTTAAATCTGAAACAAACTCATTTAAAATTGGATCATAAGCAGTACCTGATTGGTCCCGTAACTCATCAACCATTTCAATTGCTCCATCATGGTGATGAATCATTAAT
Organism: uncultured SAR86 cluster bacterium; assembly: GCA_902515775.1. Classification (GTDB taxonomy): domain Bacteria; phylum Pseudomonadota; class Gammaproteobacteria; order Magnimaribacterales; family D2472; genus D2472. The sequence continues at coordinate 23,320 of CABXVU010000003.1, read as the reverse complement.
CTTAAAAAAAGCCTATCAAATTCAACACCACTACTATTTTGTAGTTCATTTATCTCATCTGATGATGCCATTCCTGCCATCTTCATTACATTCTGTTGATGCTGATTATGAATAGGCTCATTTCTTTCAAGAAGCCAGCTTTTCATAAATAACATTTCATCTTCTTGAGAGGTATCAATTCTTCCTGCTAAATCAAGGATATTTTTTGAATTAGTCCTGGACGGAGCTAATCTTGACATGATTATAGCCTGATCATGATGAATGATCATCATCTGTAAAAAATTTACATCATGAGAGTTATAACTTGTATCTGCAATGGCAATTGCTTTTTGCTCGTCAATTTCAATCGATTCAATGCCTGGCGCGCTTGGTAAAATAATAGGTGCTCCATAAAGATTTATTGAAGTAATAATTAATATTAAAAAATTGAAATTAATTGAGGTTAAATATATTTTTATTTTTGTATTCATAACTTAAAACAAAAAAAAGGGGTCCGATGGACCCCTTTTTTTACTCATTAATATTTAGTACTGATATCTCACACCAAAACTAAATGTTCTTGGTGAGAATGGACCTGGAAAGTAACATTCTTCTCCTGAACACTGTTCATCATTAAGATTTGTGATACGAAGTACACCTGAAAGGTTTTCATTGTAATCGTAAACGACACCACCGCTGAACGTCCAATATCCATCAAATGAATGAGCAAGCACTCTATCACTTGCAGATCCATCGGTTAAGTCCATGTATACATACTTATCAGGAAATGCTTCTTTATCCCAATAGAAATCGGTTAGACCACCGTCTGTCCAGACACCATCGACAAAAACGTACCAGTCATTGTAAGACCAATCCCAAGTATGAAGATATCTTGTTTCAGGTTTTGAAATAGCGCCAGTTGTGTCAACTACAGGTGATGCAGCAGTAGCCTGGAAAGCATCTTTTTTCTCTTGATATCCTTTAAGGTTGTATCCAAAAGTACCCATACCCCAACTAAACACATCGTCTAAAGGAAGACTGTAATCAAGTTCAACAATATAACCCTGATAGTCATATGTAGAACCATTTGACGTACCTCCCTGCACTCCAATAGTTCCAGGCGTGAAACCTGACATTTGATTGTCAGGATCACGGAAAACTTGGCTACAGAATGAATTTGGATAAGATGATGGGTCAGCATCATAACAAGCTGAAAGAACTTCATCAGGATTCAAATCAATAATTGCATCTGTTAAATCAACTTCAATGTAATCAAGTGCAATTCTAAGATCACCTGGAATTTCAACACTTGTGAATGGTAGATTAGTAGGTGTATAAATCAAACCGTAGTTTACTGAATCAGATTTTTCAGTTAAAAGATTTGGGTTACCACCACGATAGGTAAATATAGAGGCTGTTTCAGCTCTTGATAGCCATCCCGGAGGATTGCCAAGTTTGCCACAATTGGTAGCTCTATTTTCTGGAGCAGGACCACTATTTATGTTTGAAGCGTCACAAGGATCGTCAATAATATAGCTAGATATAAACTGTGGTTGGAATGCCTCCCCAATAGCAGGAGATCTAACAGTATTCTGCTGGTTGTATCTAACTGCTAATGCAGAATTTACTCTCCAAACCACTGATAAACTGTCAACGTTATCCTCGCCAGAGACACTGTGATCCATTTCTCTATATGCGCCGGTAACAGTTAACTCTTCTACAAAGGGAATATTCATGTCAGGAGAGATAACGGGAGCAATAAGTTCCATGTACGTATCAGACGTTGAGAACTTTCCTGTAAGCGCAGTCATGCCGCCAGAACCCTCAGCTATGTATGCTTCATCAATTAGAGCGTCAGTAAACTTATAAGTTTCTGTTCTTTCTTCATAGCCAACTAAAACAGAAAGTTCACCAGCTGGTAAATCAACTATAGGGCCTGATATATAACCAAAATTGTAATTTTGATTTGTTGCAGTTCTTGTGGATACTTGACCGCCTACATAGTCAGCAGCAGCGTCAGTAATTTGTGAACCATCACCAAAAGGATTTAAAGGAGAACAGTCTCCTGGCTCACCTAGAATAGCATATGAAGGATCCATGGTACCGCCAGGCTGATAATATGGATCTTCAATAAACTCATTTGTATATGAAGAACGAGATACTGTATTAACTCTACAGTCTATTGTTCCGTCTGGAAGCACAACCGCGTCGATAGCAGCAAATAGTCTAGCTTTTATGATATCACCACGAGAATTAACTCTTCTTGAAGATCCATCTGTGATACCAACATTGTAATCAAATGTTCTGTCACCAATATCAAAATCACCCTCAAGTCTTAAATTAAAGACTCTGTTATCTACAGTATCAATGTCCTCACCACCTATGGATCTAACATATGGACCCCATGCTTTACTCATGATAAAAGTATCATTGCCATATGAATTTGTACCACTAACCCAGTTCTCACATAAAAATGCTGAGTCTGCAGGATCTAAAAATGGATTATTACATTCGACAATCAAGCTATTTGATGGGGAGCCGAATAAACCTGTGGTATAAAATCCTTGACTTCCGTCGGCAGCTTCTGCTTCATATGAAGTTAGATAAACTGATCCAGAAACTCTCATTCTAGGTGTAATATCAAATCTTCCAGTTTGAACAAAATTGTATTTTTCAATAGGCTCTAACCAAACATTTGGATCATGAATACCTTGAATCTTGAAACCATCTCCGCCCCAAAATCTTAATACACCATCTGTAGGGAAACCAAGGTTAGCTACTTTTAGCTTACCATTGTCATCAAAAGCATAAAAATCTGTCTGAGGAGTACCAGGCCATGGTCTTCCAAAGTAGTTAGGACCAAATCCATATGCACCAGGAGTGTTGATAAGGTCACCAAATGAAACACTTCCGTTTGGACTAATTCCAAAATATGTAAAGTTTTCACACTCAGGCACAACAAATCTTTGACCGGGAACACGACCATTAGAATCTGAGTTAAGGCTTCTACATCTCTCAGATAATTCGTTAATTCTAATTCTTCTATTTCCGTTTGTTGTATAGTCGATCGATAGAGTTACATTACCTCTTCCATCCATAAAATTACCACCGAAGAGCATTTTGTATCCTCTTTGCAGTGCTAAGTTATCGTAAAAATTGTTGTGATTGTATTGGAACTTGAACCCTTCAAAGTCATCTTTAAGTATGTAGTTCACAACACCAGCAACTGCGTCAGAACCGTATACAGCAGCACCACCAATATTTATAACTTCAACTCTATCTATTAGCATAGTTGGGATATTATTGACATCAACTTGGCCACCGCCGTATCCGTTAGAAGAAACAAATCTATTTCCATTCACAGTTACAAGCGTTCTTTGAGAACCTAGTCTTAAATTATTAATAGCCTGACTTCCATTAGGTCCGCTTTCAGCACCAGCTGCAGACGGTAAACGGGTTACCGCAGAAGCTGCATAATCAAAGAGTCTATTTTCGAAGTCTTCTCCTGTAACAATAGTAACTGGTACCGGACTATCAAAAGTAGTTTTTGATTTGATTCTAGAACCTATAATTGTTATTTCTTCAGCTTCTACAACTTGCTCGACATCAGCATCACTACTGCTGTCTTGAGCAAATGCAGTCACTGCAAATAACCCAAACAATAAAAAAAGTTTGTTTTTCATAATATCCCCTTTCCTTTTAAATAATAGCTACATGCGCAGCTACGCCATAATTTTGACAATTCTGTGACAAAAATGCCTTAAAGTCAATAAAATTCAGCAATTTTGTAACATTTAAAAATGCAAAGAAAAACGCCATTTAGTTTTGTAAAATATTGAAATCTTGATTAATTAAAAAAATTTTTAACTGTTAAGTCAGCAATTTCTTGAATTTTAAGCGTAGTTTTAGCATCGATGTCCTTCTTTCCTTGCGTGCCCTTAACATCAAGATTAAAAAGAGTTGCAAACACAACCGATGCAGCAAGGTATGTGCCCTCATTCGAAGGATGCCGAAAATCATCAGTATAAAGGTTAATCTCTGGATATTTCTTTTCAAAGGCATGGAATGCTTCGCCCACTGGTATTAAAAGGATATTATTAACATTTGCAGCTTTAAAAAACTCTTCTCTAAGCTCTTTGATCATAGATGGTTTATTTTTATAGGGCCATGACATAAATAGGATTGGTTCCATCCCATTGGCTCTAATGGTTTTTGTGTATTTGGCAACGTTCTCGTGAAAGTCATCTTTGGTCTTCGGATGGATTGGGCAAAGACTGCAATCCATGAATATTACTGCATCAATTGAGGTATCGTCTACTTTCACATACTTGTTATCATTCGCAGTATCAATTCTAAAATTACCAATATTTCTATTATTTAGGTAGGCATCCAAAGGATGCCAGGAAAGAGATGATCCATTGATGGTAATTGAGCGCTGTTTTAAAGATTGATTTGAACTATGGTTGTTTAGAATTGAACTTACGTGGTTGTGAAGACTATTGTTGTAATAAAAGAAACTATTACCCACATACATTATGGATTCAATCTTCTTACTCTCTAAGATTTTATTCGATATATCAATAGAATTTGCAATCATTGGCATGCTTAGAAGCATCAGCGGCAATAGTAGATTTAATTTTGTTCGCAAGATAAAAAAAATAATTGGTATAACTTTATAATACATGATTAAGAAATAAGTACTTTACTTAATATAAATTATATATATAATATGTTATAAATATTTATTATTATGTACTCTCTTATAAAAATTGGATCAACGCGAATTTCAGATGCGTTTGCTTTTTCAATGACAAGATTCTTTAGGCTTATTGCCGATAGCTTTTTTTTGAAAAGGTACGGACATAGAGCTGTAGTCTTAGAAACAGTTGCTGGTGTACCTGGTATGGTAGCTGGAGTCTGGATGCATTTTAAAAGCTTAAGAAAAATGAAAGCAGGCTATGGGGAAAAAATTAGAGAGATGCTTGCAGAGGCTGAAAATGAACGCATGCACTTAATGTTTTTCATTGAAATTGCTAAACCAAACATTATAGAAAGATTCATAGTTCTATGCTCTCAGTTAATTTTTGGAATATTTTATCTCTTTATGTATGCGTTCTTTACAAGAACTGCGCATAGAATGATTGGTTATTTTGAAGACGAAGCTGTAAATAGCTATACCGAATATCTTAATATGGTTGAATCAGGAAAGTTAGAAGACATTCCTGCGCCTCCCCTTGCAATTGATTACTATAAGCTTGCAAATAATGCGAAGCTGTCAGACGTAATAAAATGTGTTCGAGCTGATGAGCAGCATCACAGTAAGACCAATCACGAATACGCAAATAATTTATAAGATTATTTGGTGGAGCTAGGCGGGATCGAACCGCCGACCTCTTGCGTGCCACGCAAGCGCTCTCCCAGCTGAGCTATAGCCCCAAAAAATATGAATTATATATCACTAATATCTGTGAAGTAGTTTTTTTGATATATTGATTCCTCATGAAAAATAGACCTGTTCTCGTTGGTATAGGTTGCTTGCAACAAAAAGGATCTTTTGCTGAACTTGATGAAGCATTAATCTTGATGGAACAAGCTACTTTAGCCGCTATTCAAGACACTGAAAATTCTTCGATTGTTAATTACATTGATGAGATTCAAATTCCTAAAGGATATTGGGCTTATAGGGATCCCGGAAAATGGATCGCTGAAAGGCATGGATTTTCGGGTACAACAACTAGCGTTACTAAAATCGGAGTTCTGCAACAGAACTTAATAAATTCAGCGTGCAAGAAAATTATTAATGAAGAAATTAGGGCTAGCCTTATTGTTGGAGGAGAGGCTAGATATAAAAAAATTCAAGCCCTTAAAGAAGGGATAGATTTTGAAGAAATGAAACTACTTGAAAATCCTGATCATTATGTAAAAGCAAAAGATGATTTGTATGTAACGGAAGAGCTTGATGCATTGGGAATGATGGCAGTTGGTTACTACGCCATTCTTGAGAGCGCAATGCGTTATGAACAAAAAAATTCTATAAGAGATCATGAAAAATTTCTCGGTGATCTCTATGCAAATTTTTCAAAAACTGCATCTGAGAACCAACATGCATGGAATCAAACAATTTACTCCTCGGATGAGATTCAAAAATCTTCTGAGAAAAATCCTAGAATAGCTTATCCATACAATAAACTTCATAATTCTAGCTGGAATGTTAATCAGTCATCAGCTTTAATACTTACTAGCGAAGAGATCGCAGATAAGCTTAATATCCCTTTTTCAAAAAGGGTTTATCCATTAATTTCAAGTGAAACAAATCATATGATTGGTCTTATACAAAGACCTAATATGACAAATCCCTTGGGTCTAAAGCTAGCAGCAGATTCCATCATTGAGACTGCACAAAAAAATAAGATACATCCATCAATTTATGAACTATATAGCTGCTTTCCTGTCGCTGTTCAGATGTTTTCGATGGCATTAAACCTTTCCGATAACATAGATAAGACTGTGACTGGAGGCATGCCCTTTGCAGGCGGTCCACTGAATAACTATATGTTACATGCTTCGGCACAAATGCTTCTAAAGATTCGTGATGAAACAAATGAAATAGGTTTAGTTACAGGGGTTTCAGGAATGATGACAAAACAATCTTTGGCAATTTGGGGTAAAGAGCCAGCAATGGACTTTGAATCCAGGGACGTCACCAAACAGGCTGAAAAACTTGAACTCGCTGTTCCAATGTCTGATCAAAAAGAAGGTGAAGCTTTGGTGATTGGTTGTACAAGTCTTTATGAAAAACAAAATGCATCAAAAGCTGTTTTTTATGCAGAAGATTCCAAAGGTCACAGATTAGTATTAACATCTAATGATAAAGAAATTATTAAACAAGTAGAAAAAGAAGAATGTATAGGATTAAAAGTAAAATACTCATCCAATCAAGTATTATCATTGGGTTAATAACATCCATTAATTTGCATGCCGACCCAGGCCTCGATAAAGCTTTAAATAAACATCAAAAAACATTTGAAGATGTAGCGTTAAAAATCTGGGATTGGGCTGAGGTTGGATATCAAGAGCATAAAAGTTCAGCACTTTTAAAAGAAGAATTATTAGCAAATGGTTTCACCATTGAATCTGGAGTTGCAGAAATACCAACAGCATTCATTGCAGAATACTCTAATGGTGGGCCAGTAATAGGAATTTTAGGGGAATATGACGCCTTGCCAGGATTAATGCAGACTGCATCACCATTCAAAGAAGAAAGAGATGATGTCATTGCTGGTCATGCCTGCGGACATCATCTATTTGGTGCAGCATCTGCTTGGGCAGCCATAGCAGTTAAAGAATGGCTTATTGAAACAAATACTAAAGGAACAATTAGGTTCTATGGTACTCCAGCAGAAGAAGGTGGTTCAGGAAAAGTATACATGGTTCGTGCTGGACTATTTGACGATGTTGATGCGGTATTACATTGGCATCCTAGTAGTTCCAATGCAGCAAACGCTGAATCTTCAAATTCAAATAAATCTGCAAAATTTAGATTCACCGGTATCTCAGCACATGCTGCTGGGTCTCCACACAAGGGTCGATCTGCTCTTGATGGAGTTGAGGCTATGAACATGATGGTTAATATGATGAGAGAACATATACCTCAAGAGTCTAGAATTCATTACGTCATTACTAAAGGAGGTCTTGCGCCAAATGTAATACCTGATTTAGCTGAGGTTTATTACTATGTTAGGCATCCAAGAAGGGAAAAAGTACAAGAAATATTTGAATGGGTGGTTGAAGCTGCAGAAGGCGCTGCCATTGGAACACAAACTGATGTTACATATGAAGTGATGCATGGAAATTATTCCAAGCTTCCTAATGAAACTCTTCAAAAGGTTATGCATAAAAACCTTCTATCACGTGGAGGAATTCAGTATTCAAAAGCAGAACATGAATATGCAAAAAAAATTCATCAAACTTTAATCTCTCCTGGGAGTATGATTGGAGATCAAGAAAATATAAGGCCTTATTTAACAAGTCATACATATGGCTCAACAGATGTTGGGGATGTCAGCTGGGTTGTTCCACAGGCCGGCTTAAGAACTGCAACGTGGGTTCCTGGAACGGCTGCTCATTCTTGGCAAGCAGTATCTACAGGTGGCCATTCCATAGGCCTCAAAGGAACTAAGTTAGCTGCTCAAGTTCTTGCTGATACAGCAAAAGATCTATTTTTAAGTCCTGAGATTATTACGTTGGCAAAAACTGAGTACATAAATACAGTTGGTGAAGATTTTGAGTATTATCCCCTCCTTGGGGAAAGAAAACCTCCCTTAGATTATAGAAAATAACTTATTTTTTTTACAATCAAAATATTTACTTTATGTAGGGCTTATTGCTATATTTGTTGGACATATTTTTGGGGAAAATTATGAAAACTTTAAAATTGGCTTTAATTGCCTTAGTCATTCCATTTTCAATTAATATCTTAGCTCAAGAAAATACTTCTGATGTTGAAGAAATTGTTGTTGTTGGTTCTCAGATCAAAGGAGCAAGGATTACAGGAGCTCTGCCTGTATCAGTTATATCGAGCGAAGATATTGAATCGCTTGGAGCAGATTCTGGTGATGAGCTTCTTGATAATATTGCCGAACTTGGCCAAAACACATTTAATCAAAACGAGTTTAGTGGCGGATACAACGCCTCTCGTGGGGATATTGGTGCATTTAATTTGAGAGATATTAGTGCTGGTACTACATTAACTCTGCTTAATGGAAGAAGAATCATTACTTCACCTGGATATCAGACAGAACCAATTCTTGGCGGATCAATGCCAGTATTCACCACAAACTCTAATGCTATTCCAGTAAATGGGGCAGATAGAATTGAAATTCTTAGAGATGGTGCTTCTGCCATATATGGTGCAGATGCATTGGCGGGAGTTATAAATACAGTACTCAAATCAAATTTTGTCGGTACAAGAGTTAGATACAAACTAAGTGGTTATGAGCATTTTGCTGCAAATGATCAAAAATTAAGCGTTCAATGGGGTCAAGATTTTGAAAATACAAATGTCTCTGTTTATTTTGATGCCTACAGAAGAGCCGAAATTAGAGGTAATGAAGATCCTAAATGGCTAGCGCAAGATGCAAGAGTTTCACCTGGACTAGGTAAATATGATGGAACTGCTTGGGATGATTCAACATGGTTAAATAGAAATGCAGCTTCTCAATTTGGTACTTGGCATGGTGGAGGAAACCGATACATTCACACAAGACCTAATTCAGGAGGCTGTGCATACACTGGAACTGGCGGAGATACATGTCTGTACCTTAGCAAATCAAGTAATCCATTAACATCATTAAGAGCCGCATACAATGAAACTCGATGGATGAGACCTGATCTCAAAAGAGAGAATCTTTTCGTTTTTATAAATACTGAACTCGATAGTGGAATTGAAGCTTATACTGAGATAGGTTACTACCATTCATTTGCAACTCAGCAACTGTTTGCTGGCACAACACTAGGTGCAGGGTCATGTGCTAAAACTGGTTCGTGTACACAACCATTCTTAGTGCCATTATCGAACTATTGGTTAAATCAATTAGTTGACGGCAATGGGAATAAGCTTGTTGATTCTTCACAGATTAAAAATGGTTTGGGTTTATTTAAAGCTAGACATAGGTTTAATGCACCAAGAGGTTATGATTCTGACAGAGTAACATTAAGATTCCTTCAAGGCTTCAGAGGAACTATCGGAGACTGGGATTGGGATACCGCGGTTCTTTGGTCAGATGCTAAATCAAAACAAAAAAATAAAAATAGACAATCAATGACTCTTCTCAATCAAGCATTAGCTTTATCTACTCCAAACGCGTATAACCCTTTTTGTGGGGGGTATGGTTGCAGTGATGAGAGCTCATTTACCATAGATATTTTTAGAGAAAATACCACTAATCTATTTTTACTTGATTTTAAATTATCAAATAATAATATTTTTGAACTTCCAGCAGGACCAGTTGGTGCTCTGATAGGTTTTGAAACAAGAGATGAAGAATATACCGATGGCAGAGATCCAAGAATTGATGGAAGAATTCCTTATGTTGTTCCAGTTGGACCAAAAGCTGGACTTACCTTCCCTCTTATTTCTGATGTTGTTAATTCTAGTGCAACTCCAGCCTCATCCGGCTCGCGAACAACAAGTTCATTTTTTGGAGAGTTACAAATTCCTCTTCATGAAACTATTGATGCGCAGCTCGCTGTTAGATATGAAGACTCAGATGATTACGGAGATGCAACAGTAGGTAAATTTGCAATTGGATGGCAGCCTATTGATCAAGTTAAATTACGATATTCTGCATCTGAAACATTTAGGGCTCCTGCACTAATCCTAGTTAATGAAGGGTTTCTCGGAAGGAGTACTTCTACAAATGATGCATTATTAGAATTTGCTAGTGGAGTCAATCAGGATGATTACTCTATGCAAAGAGTCACTGAAGGCAATCCTGGCTTAAAAGCTGAGCTTGGTGAAAATGAATCAATCGGCCTTGTGCTGGAGCCTCTAGACAATCTGATTATCACCCTGGATAAATGGTCTATAGAAACTGAGGACACCGTAGGTATTTTTGGGATGACCAATGCTATTTTGCTAGATACTCTTATTAGAGCTGAGGGAGGTCCCAGTGAATGCATAGGTAATCCAAATGTTATTCGTAATCCTGTTCCTGAGGATACGGTAAATTGGGCTGCAGCGAGCCTTTGTCCTGCTGGTCTTGTTGAAAGAGTGAATGACTATTATGTTAATGGTGATACCAGACTAATAGAAGGTTATGATACAAGCGTTATCTATTCAATAGACACTAATTATGGCGCGTTTTCTGTAAAATTTGTGAATGTTCATTACGATACAAAAAATCAAGAAGCAGGTGGTGATGCAAAAAGACTAAGTGTAGCCGGACAGTCTGGAGGTACCCTAGCAGGCTTGGCTCCAGTTAGAGGCGTAGACGATCTTCTTGGTTTGAATGGCTCTATTGAAGATAAATATACAATGAGACTTGGATGGAGAAATGGCTCTTTCCAAATGCTTGTTTCTGGTACTCAATGGGGAGAGTTCTTTGAATCAGGACATACGGAAACAATTGATGGTGAAAGAGTTATGTGGACGGTAGACTCAATGACCATGATCAACCTTACTCTTGGATATACTTTTAAAAACGATTTAAGAATAAGATTACAAGTTAAAAACATTGAAGATGAAAGGGCCCCCCTCGCAGATGAAACTTATGGAAATTTTTGGGGTGATATTCATACTGACTATGGAAGAAACTATAGTGTAGAATTTTACAAAAAATTCTAATATTAATTCCTTAGGAAATACTATAAAGGGGGCTTTTGCTCCCTTTTTATTAATATGAAAAAAATATCTATTTTATTATTAATGCTCATCTCTGCCGTAGTGGTTAAGGGGGAGGATTTGTTTACATTTTCACATAATTCATTCGCTAAAATACCTGTTTTTTATGTTGCTCCAGAAAAAATTAATCGAGCTACCAGACTGGTTGTTGTAATGCATGGGAGGAAAAGAAATGGCAAAGAATATAGAGATCAATGGATAGTTAAAGCTAAGGAATTAAATTTATTCATAATTGTTCCTCAGTTTAGTGAAAAGAATTTTCCAGGTGTTCATCAATTTAATTATGGAAATGTTTTCACAGAAAATAATGAATTTATTTCGACTGATAAACATTTATTTTCAGTCATTGATCCTCTAGTAAAATCTACTCTAAAAAAATTTAAAATTAAATCAAATAACTGGGGAATATACGGCCATGGGGCTGGTGCACATTTTGTCCACAGATATGTACTTCACTACCCAGAAGCAACACATACTTTGGCAATTGCCGCAAATTTAGGTTGGTATTTATCTATGACTGACCAAAAATGGCCATTTGGTTTGACCGATGCAAATATAAATAATGAACAACTTAAAAAATCTTTTAGTAAATATTTTTTACTCATGCTTGGCAGAGCTGATACATCTACCAGACCTAATTCAGGTTATGTTAAAGAGCACTGGGATACTATAAATCTTCAAGGAAAGCACAGATTAGATAGAGGAAGAAATTTTTTTGAATCTGCTGTTGCAAAATCAAAGGAGGTCAACCAATTTTTTAAATGGGGAATGGTTGAAGTTCCTACAAAAAAAGGTCATGGTAATACTGAGCAAATGGTGCCTTATGCAGCAGAAATGTTTTACGCGAGATTAAAATAATGCAAGCCTATAACAAAAAAGGTTTTTGGATTGGTTTAGCAGCCTTCTTTTTTATTCTTCTTTCACCCAATCCAGAATCTCTGTCTTCTGTTGGGTGGGCTGTTGCTGCAGTAACTTTGTTAATGGCTATTTGGTGGGCAACTGAGGCAGTTCCGGTAGCTGTTACAGCACTTTTGCCACTTGCTTGCTTTCCAATGCTTGGAGTCACAGATTTTAAAACTGCTGCCCTTCCCTATGCTAATCCAAATATTTATTTGTTTATGGGTGGTTTTATTTTAGCTTTAGGGATTGAATCCTCAGGTCTTCATAAACGTCTTGCTTTAAAGATGCTTATTGCAGTAGGCAATAGCGGAGCAAAACTTATAGGTGGTTTTATGTTGGTATCAGCAATAATCAGCATGTGGGTAATGAATACGTCCACAACGTTAATGCTGCTCCCAATTGGTCTAGCTGTTTGCGCGAGTGTAGCTGAAACCATTCCAAATTTTTCTCAAAGAGATAGAAGGAATTTTGAAATTTCACTTCTATTAGGCATTGCATATGCTGCATCCATTGGGGGTATGTCTACTTTAGTAGGAACAGCGCCAAACATAATATTTGTAGGTTTTATGCAAGAAACATATGGTCTTGAAATCTCTTTTACTGATTGGATGAAACTTGGAGTTCCTATTGCAACATTTATGTTATTTTCTTCGTGGTATGCAATCACAAAAATTGTCTATCCAGTAAATTTCATAGCAAGTATTGAAACAAAGCTTCAGCTACAAAATATGCTGAATGATTTAGGTCCTCTGAGCAAAGATGAAAAAAAAGTTTTGACAATTTTTTCTTTAGCAGCAAGTGCCTGGATGTTTAGAACACTGCTTGATAATTACACCCCATTTTCTGGTCTTACAGATGCTGGCATTGCAATAATTGCAGCATTAAGTTTCTTTTTTATTCCCTCAGAAAATCAGAAAACTGATCTACTGACTTGGGAACAAGCAAATAAGCTTCCATGGGGCTTACTTGTTCTATTCGGCGGTGGTTTGTCTCTAGCAGCATCAATTGGCTCATCAGGTCTGGGTGGATGGATTGGGCAAGGCCTCACTGTTTTAGAGAATGTACCTTCAATTATTCTTATATTAGCTGTAGCAACCATGATTATATTTTTGACAGAAATTACGTCTAATGTCGCAACAACCTCCACTTTCTTACCTGTTGTTGGCGCAGTTGCTGTTGCTTTAGGCATTGCCCCAATATCTTTAACGATACCAGTGGTTTTAGCTGCAAGTTGTGCTTTCATGCTTCCTGTAGCTACTCCACCTAATGCAATTGTGTTTGGTTCAGGCAAACTAACTATTCCAGATATGATAATAGCTGGTTTTGCATTAAATATTATTGGAATATTTTTAGTTACTATTTTTGCCTTCTATCTTGCTCCAATGATATTTTAATATTTATGGCTTATAGAAATATAATCTTTTCATTTCTATTTATATCAATAAGCTCTTGGGCACAGGTCAGATATATTGATTATCCATCGCCCTTCCATTCAAAGATTGGAAAATCAGGGATGGTTGTTTCTCAAAATCAAGCTTCTTCAGATATAGGTGTAGAAATTTTAAACATGGGCGGCAATGCTATTGATGCAGCGGTTGCAGTTGGATTTTCACTTGCGATAACTCTTCCAAGAGCAGGAAACCTTGGTGGCGGAGGTTTTATGCTGGTTTATCTGCAAGATGAACAAAAAACTATAGCTGTAGATTTCAGAAGCTCTGCGCCAAATAATCTTATAGAAAAAGATTTTTTATTTTTGAAAAAAAATTATGACCAACGAAGATACGGCTATAAAGCATCAGCTGTCCCTGGAACAGTGGCAGGTTTATTGGAAACTCACAAACGTTATGGAAAATTGTCACTCAAGCAAATCCTAAATCCGGTTATTTCACAGGCAAAAAAGGGAATATATGTTAGCTATGACCTCAATCAAGCAATTGGAAGTGCTGACCAAATAAAATTAGATGATGAATCTAAAAGTATTTATTATCAAAACGACGCGCCACTCATGGAGAATGATCTTGTGAAAAGAACTGGTTTAGCCTGGACATTAAATGAAATTGCAAATAATGGTCAAGAGGCTTTTTACTCTGGTTCGATTTCAAAAAAAATTGTTAAAGCTATGAAACAGAATAATGGTTATATTTCAGCAGAAGACCTCAAAAATTATAAGCCAAGATTTTCAGAACCTATTCTTACAACTTATAGAAATTACAAAATTTTTGCTCATCCTCCGCCTGCTGGAGGAGCTGCAGTGCTGCTTGAAGGATTAAATATTATTGAAAACTTTAAAACTAATGAAATGGGTCCAAACTCAGCAGACTTTATTCATATTTTTGCAGAGGCATTGCAGCGAGGACACATGGATCGATCCAGATTTATGGGAGATCCTCTATTTTATAACGTGCCAATAGAAAAAATTATTTCTAAACAAAGAGCTAAAACTCTTGCGAAAGATATTAATTTGAACTTGGTCACAAAATCAGAATCAATTAACCCAGAATCATTATTTGAAGAAGGTGAAAATACTACTCATTATTCAATTATAGATAGTAATGGTAATGTCGTCTCCAACACATATACTTTGGGATACTCTTTTGGCTCTGGAGTAACAATTCCTGGAACAGGTATTCTCTTAAACAATCAAATGAATAATTTTGCATATCAATATGGAGAATCTGGTGTAATTGATCGATCTGCAAGTATTGGTAATAGATTTGAATCTGGAAAAAGGCCTATGAGTACCATGTCTCCTATCATAGTATTTGATAAAAATGACTCTATAAAGCTTGTTACAGGATCTCCTGGAGGTGCTTTAATTCCAGCAGCTATCTTGAGAATGCTGACTGGAATTATAGATTTTGAATTGACATTAGGTGAAGCATCTATGCTTCCTAGAATTCATAAAGATTGGCCAAAAGAAAATTTACTTTTAGAAAGAGGTTTTAGCAAGGATACTATTAATATTCTTCAATCATTTGGTCATAAAGTCGAAGAATCAAAGACAATGGGTTCTACTCAAAGCATTTTAATATCCTCAAAGGGCGTTGAGGGTTTTGCAGACCTAAGAAGACCTAATGCAGGAGTGGCCATTCAAAATGATTAAAGCTTTAGCATTCATTCATAAAAAGAATGATTTTTCTGATAATGACTTTAAAGATTATTACGAAAAAAATCATGCTCCATTAGCAACATCCCTTCTAACTTTTGAAGGTTATGAAAGGAATTATATTAGCACTAAGATCAATCCTCTGTATTCATCTCTTGGATCTATTAGTATTTTCCAGTATCAATCAATTGAGTCGTTAAAAATTATAGAAGAGAAAATGTCTTCAAATGTAGGAGATATCCTAAGAGAAGATGAGCTAAAATTTATGAACGTCGAAAAAAATTATTTTGTGCTTACTCAGTCAGTTCAATTAACAGAACAAGAATTCAAGAAAAAAATTTTTTATCCTTGTAATAAGATTGAAGACTTGGATTCATTAAATTCTTATGAAGGTTTAAAGCAAATCTCTGAAAACATACTTCTTGAACCAAATGATATAAAAGGCATTGCTGAGTATGGAATTTCTCAAAAAACATCTTTTGATACTCTAGAAAACTTGATACAAGAGCATCCTAAAGCAATAATTGCATCTTGTGTTTCTTAGTTCTTGTGAGAAAGGTACTCTAACGCAGCATTAATTCTTTTATTAACCTCTTCTAGATTAAACAACGAAAGAGTTAATCCTAATGAGGGAGACTGAGTGGAGCCAGTCATAGCAATTCTTATTGGTTGATTTAATTTAGGAGTCGGCAAACTTAATCCTGTTTGAGCCTCCTTTAAAGCTTTATCAATTGAATCTTCACTCCACTCTTCGAGACCATTTAACTTTCTTTGAACATATTCTAAAACTACCTCTGATCCAATTAAAAATTTATTTGCTGCTTTATCATCATAAGAACTTAATTCAGAAAAATAGGGTATTAAATCTTGCGCTACACCTAGAAGATTAGGTTTTGAACTTCTCATTGCTGCAATGATTTCATTATTATTTTTCTTTTGCATGTAATCAAGACCAAGCGCATCTAAAAATGGAATTAGTCTATTTTTAAAGTCATCAAAAGATAAAGCTGCTAGATGATGATTGTTTATCCAGTCAAGTTTGGAGGGATCAAAAATAGCGCCAGCTTTTTGAACTTCTTGAATTCTAAAATCTGAAATTAAATCGTCTAAATAGAAAATTTCTTTATCGCCTTTTGACCAACCTAGTCGAGCAAGCATATTTATCATAGATGACTCTAGGTAACCTTGGTCGAAGAAATCCTGTAAGCTAGTTACAGCATTCCTTTTAGATAATCTTTTTTTATCCTGCCCTAGAACCATTGGTAAGTGTGCATATTCAAGAGAATCATAGCCAAGTGCATTTTGAATATGGATTTGTCTTGGCGTATTACTTAAATGATCCTCTCCCCGAACAACAGTCGTAACTCCTTGATTAAAATCATCAACAACATTGCATAAATGATAAGTCGGAGATCCATCGCTTCTTAAAAGAATTAAATCATCTAGTTCAGAATTTTGAAAAATTACTTCGCCTCTTACCAAATCATGAAAAACTAACTTGCCATCTTGAGGTGTTTTAAGTCTTAATACAGAGTTATTTGTTCGTTCAAGACCAAGATTTCTACTTCTTCCGTCATACATAGGTTTTTTTCCAGCTGCTTCCTGCTCTTTACGCATCTCATCAAGCGTTTCTTTTGAACAATCACACCAATACGCATTACCAGAATCTAAGATTTTTTCTGCGGCCAGCATGTATAGCTCAGATCTTTCAGATTGACGAACGGGAGTCTCGTCTGGATTAATTCCTATATCGGACAGCCCTCTTAAAATATTTTCTTCAAACTCTTCAGTTGATCTTTCAGCATCTGTATCCTCAACTCTAATTAAAAATTTTCCTTTATTTTGTTTAGCGTATACATAATTAAATAAAGCTGTTCTGACACCTCCTATATGCAAAGGCCCAGTTGGGCTTGGAGCAAATCTTGTTACTTTTGTCATGAAGAATCTCTGTTTAAATTAATCTCTTGCATTCTTTGATCATTGGCAGTGATATCTTCTATAGAAATCTTTACTTTGGATATAGGGAATTTTTTAAAATCAACACTTAAATTACTATTATTTGAATCTGTATTAGAAGTTGTATTGGATGATATAAATTCAAATTTACTTTGGCCACCTGTCAGGTGTATGTAAACATCAGCAAGAATGTTTGCATCTAATAAAGCTCCATGAAAACTTCTATCATATCCACTAACTTCAAACCTAGATGCCAGAGCGTCCAAAGAATTTCGTTGACCAGGAAACTTATTTCTTGCCATCAACAAAGTATCTTCAACATCACATATTTCTTCAAGAAATGGATAATTTGAGGATGCTCTTTTTAACTCAGAGTTAAGGAAACCTAAATCAAATGAAGCATTATGAATAACCAATATACTGCCTTCTATAAATTCTAAAAAACTTTCAGCTATTTCTGAAAATTCTGGTTCATTTGCAAGTCTTTCCATTGAAAGACCATGAACTTTTTCAGCCTCCTCATCAATAGATCTTTGGGGATTGAGATATGAGTGAAAATGCACATCTGTTCTTCTTCTATCTTCAAGCGCGACCGCCCCAACCTCAACAATCCTATGACCTTGATCAACTTCAAGTCCTGTTGTTTCAGTATCAAGAACAATAAGTTTTTTTGTCATAATATAGAATCAATTCCTTTATTTGCTAATAGATCAGCCATCTCATTACCAGGATCTCCAGAATGGCCTTTTACCCAATGCAATTGCACTTGATGATAAGCCATTAACTGATCTAATTGTTGCCATAATCTTTTATTTTTAACCTCTTTTTTAGCAGAGGTTTTCCAATTATTTTTTTTCCAATTTTGTATCCATTGAGTTATTCCATCCATCACATACTTTGAATCAGTGAATAACTCAACGTTACAAGGCTCTTTTAAAATTGAGAGTCCCTCAATAGCAGCAGAAAGTTCCATTTGATTATTTGTTGTATTATGTCGTCCGCCGAAAATCTCCTTCTCGGAAGAATCAAATTTAATTAGCGCGCCCCAACCTCCTGGACCAGGATTGCCTCTGCAAGCTCCGTCTGTGTAAATAACTATCTCTTTCATTGTTAGGAATATGACATCAATACTAATGACTATTTTATTTTTAAACGCTTATAATGATAATTATATTTGGTTAATTGTAACTAATGAAGATAATCTTTCTTTCTACTCAAGAAATTCATTCTCAACTTAATATTCATATAATTTAGAATTATGAAAATTTTTATAATTGCTTTAGCAATGCTTTTGATAACAAGTTGTGAATTACCTTCAGTCATTAAAGCTGATCAATATATTGAGCCTATTCCGGAAAATATTACAGAAAATATTCTGATCGCTGATGATGTTTGGGGCCGCATAAGAATTACCAGTGAAAATAAACAAGGGTACTTAGATAAAAAAACTGTTAAATATATAAATGCATATCTTAAAAATCCAGATCAGCTAGATTTGCTTTTCGAAAAAGGCAGGTACTTTATATACTTTGTTCTTGAAGAATTAGAAAGATATAGTTTACCTCCAGAATTATCACTTCTTCCATACATTGAGAGTAGCTATGATCCATTTTCAATCTCCTCATCAGGGGCAATGGGAATTTGGCAGTTTATGCCTGCTACCGCAAGAATTTATGGTTTAAAAGATAATTGGTGGTATGAACAAAGACATGATCCCTTGGTATCATCAAGGGCAGCAGTAAGATATTTAGCTTATTTGCATAATAGGTTTAATAAAGATATTACATATACTCTTGCTGCTTATAACGGCGGGCCAACTCTTCTTGAAAAGCGAATTAAGCTTAATAAGCAATCAGGCAAACCAACCGATTATAAAAATCTTAAATTGCCCAAACAAACATTGGAATATGTTCCAAAATTTATGGCTATAAAAGAATTAGTTATTAACGCTGAAAAATATGGAATTAATTTACCAAATTTCCCAAATAAACCTGTGCTTGGTTCTATTGAGCTAGAAGGTCAGGTTGAAATACTAGCTTTTAGTGAGTTTGCCAATTTAAAGCCTGAATTTGTATACAAATTAAATGCGGGATATACAAAATGGGCATCTCCTCCTGGAAAAAAAACTTCTTTTAATATTCCAATTGAGTTAGAGAAAGAACTAAATCTTAAAAAGGATCAGTTCATTCAAAACAACCAAATTAATTGGGTTACCCATAAGGTTTTATCTGGAGATAGTCTTTGGAAAATAGCTAGGCAATATGACACAGAGGTAAATATATTAAAGAAAGTTAATTATTTAAAATCCAATATTTTAAGTCTTTATCAAGAGCTACTTATTCCTCTTAGCAATGATCAAAATCAAGCATTTATTCCCTATCAAGCTCACATTATTAGTGAAGGTGATACATTATGGAAACTTGGCAAAAAGTATAAAGTGGCGCCAGCTGAGATAGCAAAAAATAATGGATTGAGATTAAATACTCCCTTAACAATAGGAAAAGAATTAAATATAGGAAACAAAAATATTTATCGAACAATCAATTCAAAAAAAAGAACCATTCTATACAGCGTAAAACAGGGAGATAGTCTTTATCGAATAGCCGATATTTTTAATATTGAGATTTCAGATATAAAAAAGATTAATGAGTTAGAAAAAAATGAGATTACTCCTGGTCAAGTACTAAAAATTATAATAAAGGCTTTTTAATCAGAGGATATTTTCGGATCCAATGCATCTCTAAGACCATCGCCAAAAAAATTAAGGGCAAATAATGTAAGTGTGAAAGTTAACCCCGGATAAATTAATAACCAAGAATACTCTTCCATTGATTCAACACCATATCTTATTAATGTGCCCCAGCTGCTCATAGGCGGCTGGATACCAAGACCAAGAAAACTTAAAAATGCTTCAAGTAGCATAACTTGAGGAATTGTTAAGGTTGCATAAACAGCTATGGGTCCAAGAATATTCGGATATATATGTTTTCTAAACATTTGAATGTTTGATACTCCCATAGCCTGAGCAGCCAAGACATATTCTTGAGTTTTAACTGTTAAGACTTGTCCTCGAACAATTCTTGCCATGGTAAGCCACTCCACGGCTCCAATGGCAGCAAATAACAGCCATATATTTCTTCCAAAAATTACCATGAGTAAAATTATAAAAATAATAAACGGGAGACCATAAAGAACATCTACAATCCTCATCATCACAGAATCAATTCTTCCACCAAAATATCCCGCAACTATGCCCCAGCTGACGCCTATAACCAGCGCAACACTTGTAGCAACAAAACCTACCAGCAATGAAACTCTTGCACCATACAAGATCCTGCTGAAAAGATCTCTGCCCAATGTATCTGTACCAAGTAAAAATTCAGAAGAAGGAGGTTGAGCCCCTAACTCAAGGTTTTGATACGAATAAGAATGTGGTGCAATCCATGGAGCAAAAATTGCAAGGAAAATTAAGACTAGTAAAATAATTCCACCTGCCACAGCTGCTTTATTTGCAAGCAATCTTCTCCATGCATCCGACCATAATGAACTTTCTTGATTCACGTTTGACTCCTTGCACGAGGATTCATCAACAGTACAGCAATATCAGATAATAAATTAAAGAATATTATTAAAGTAGAAAAGAAAATAGTAGTTCCCAGAATCATTGTGTAATCACGATTAAAGGCAGCTTCAACATAAAAACGTCCAAGCCCTGGAATTTGAAAAATAGTTTCAACGACAAAAGACCCGCCAATCAAGCCTGCAACTGCTGGGCCTAAAAAAGAAACTACTGGAACCAATCCACCCTGCAATGCGTGCTTAATAATTACTTGATGCTCTGGTAAGCCCTTTGCTCTTGCTGTTCGAATATAATCTTGACTGAGGGTCTCTAGCATCCCTCCCCTGCTCAGCCTAGCTATATAAGCGGCATAGGCAGCCCCTAAAGTAATTGAAGGCAAAATCTTATCTCCAGGCAATGAATCCCATCCAGAAACAGGTAAAGCCTCAAGATAGATTCCGAAATATAATACCAGCAAGGGTCCTAGCAAAAAGGTTGGCATACAAATTCCAATCATAGCTATTGTCATGGGCACATAATCTAAAAGTGTATTCCTGTTAACAGCTGCAATGACTCCCGCAAGACTACCAATAATCATGGCAACAATAATTGCGTAGAAAGCTAACTCAAAAGTAACTGGTAAACCAGTAAAAATCATCTCGGTTACCGAGCGTCCTGGATATCGAAATGACGGACCAAAATCACCTTGAACAAGATTTAACATATAGTCCCTATATTGAATAATTAAGGGAGCATCTAAATTGTAAACAGCATTTAGATTTTTCATGACCTGGGGAGGGACTACTTTTTCAGCATCGAAAGGCCCACCAGGAGCCATTCGAACCAAAAAAAATGTTAATGAAGCTACAATTAAAATCACAGGGATTGCGATTGCAATTCTTTTTAAAATAATTTGCAGCATGTATAAGATTATCTTTCTAAATAGACAAATTTAGGATGATGTGTGTCTAGTAGGTTAGGATGCCAACCCTTTACGTCATCTGATAATTGATATTGTCGGACGTATGTATAAATTGGAATGATAGGCATCTCACTTATTAATAATCTTTCAGCTTCCATAAGATATTGATATCTTAATGACTGTTCATTTGTAGAATTCGCCAATTCTAATAACTGATCGTATTCCTCATTCTCCCAGCCAGTTTTATTGTTGCCTCTGTTTGGTCTCAAAGTATCAAGGAATGTATTCGGATCTTCATAATCACCTATCCAGCCTGCCCTTGAAATTTGAAAGTCGCCAGTCATTTCCCTTGCTAAGTATACCTTCCAATCTTGATTAACTAATTCAACTGAAATTCCTAAATTTTCTTGCCACATTTGCTGAATAGCTAAAGCTATCTTTCTATGACCCTCTGATGTATTAAAGAGTATTTCTAATACTGGAAACCCATCACCATTTTCATAACCAGAATCTGCAAGCAGTGATCTTGCAAGCTCAGGATCATATGGAACATCAGTGTCTGGCTGATATCCAGCAGATCCTGGTGGAGTAAAAGAGTAAGCGGCTGCTTGACCACATTTTGAAACCTTTTCAACGATTTGTTTTCTATTAATTGCGAAAGCTAATGCCAATCTAATATCTTTATTTTTAAGAATTGGATGAAGGGTATTTATCCTATAAAAATAAGTTCCCATATATGGTTCAATTCTGAGGTTAGGATTTCCATTCTCAATATATATAGGGCATTTTTCTAATGGAACTACATTTGTTACATGTAATTGGCCTGCTCGAAACATTCTGTCTTCAGTTGATTCATTAGAAACAGGGAAGTACCTAATTTCATTCAACCTAACTCTATCAGCATCCCAATACAATGGATTCTTTTCAACAATGATTTGCTTGTTTAATTCCCAGGTTTTTAAATTCATTGGTCCATTGCAAACAAAGTTTCCCGGTCTGGTCCACTGACCATTTCTATCATCAATGGTCCCATATTTCAAAATAGTTTCCTTGTGAACAGGATATGTACTGTAGTGGCTTAAAAGTCTTATAAAGAAAGGTGTAGGATTTTTTAGCTCAACTCTTAGCTCATGATCATTAATCGCGCTTACTCCCACACCAGAGAAATCACTAATTTTGCCCTGATGAAAATCTTCAGCACCCTTCAAATAATAAAGCATATCAGGATATTGAGACCCAAGTGATGGAGTCAAAATTCTCATCCATGACCAAACAAAATCTTGAGCTGTTACTAGATCTCCATTTGACCATTTAGCGTTCTGATTAAGAAAAAAGGTATATGTCTTTCCATCCTCACTAATTTCCCATGACTCAGCAACGCCAGGAAGGTTTTCACCACCCTTTGGATTTGCAATTGTTAAGCCTTCACACAGTGAAATAAGTAAATGATGCTCCGGTACACCAGTGACAATATGAGGGTCTAAACCCTGTGGCTCA
>CABXVU010000002.1 GCA_902515775.1 uncultured SAR86 cluster bacterium | reverse complement strand
ATATTGAATTGTTGCTAGGGGTTTTAAAAAGGCTGTCTGATCAAGGAAATACTGTCGTGGTAATTGAGCATAATCTAGATGTAATTAAATCAAGTGATTGGATTATTGATCTTGGTCCAGAGGGAGGAAGCGATGGAGGATTAATAATTGCAGAAGGTGCCCCAAGCAAGGTAGCGCAATCTAAAAAATCCTACACAGGAAAATATTTAAAAGAGGCTCTAAAAAGTTAAGCCACAGAATCTTCTTTTAGCTCAGGCTCTGGCACATCTGTGGAGCCATCTAAGTCTCTATCAACCCACTCAACATAAGCCATGTCAGCTTTATCTCCCGGTCTGAATCCTGCTTTTATAATCCTTAAATAACCACCTGGTCTATCTTTTGACTTAATAGAAATTTCAGTAAAAAGTTTATTAACAGCTGAATCAAGTCTTAGCTTATTAAAAGCCCTTCTTCGATTGGCAACAGAGTCATCTTTAGCCATTGTAATTAAAGGCTCAATAAAAGATCTTAATTCCTTAGCCTTAGGCACAGTTGTTTTTATAAGTTCCCGTTCAATAAACGCAATAGCAAGGTTCTTCATCAAAGCTTTTCGATGAGAAGAATTTCTATTTAATTTTCTGCCTGATTTTTTATGTCTCATTTTTATTAACCCATTGGCGGCCAATTCTCTAATGTTGTACCTAGAGAAAAACCTTTTGAAGCAAGAACATCCTTAATTTCATTTAAAGATTTTTTACCTAAATTTGGTGTTTTTAACAAATCAAACTCTGTTCTTTGCAATAGATCCCCTATCAAGAAGATGCTTTCTGCCTTCAAGCAGTTCGTGGACCTAACAGTTAATTCAAGCTCTTCAATTGATCTCATTAGGAATGGATCAAAGTCATTTTGATCTTTTTTAGCCTCTTGTTCAGCAATTGCATCTAAATTTACAAACGATGCTAATTGCTGTTGCATGATAGTTGCAGCATGCTCTATGGCTTTCTTTGGATCAAGTGTTCCATTTGTCTCCAACTCGACAATCAGTTTATCTAAATCAGTTCTTTTTTCGAATCTTGCATTTTCAACGGAATAAGCCACCCTTCTAACTGGACTAAAAGACGCATCTACTTTCAAAGCTCCAACTGCAGTTTCCTCTTCACCCCTAGCGTCTGCAGGCTCGTAACCTCTGCCAGATTTTACAGTAGCAGTTAGTGAAAGGCTTACTTTATCTACTATAGATGCAACATGATGTTCAGAGTCGGGCAATTCAACGTTTCCTGGAACTTCAAATGAATTGGCTGTAACTTCACATGGACCAGAGACATCTAGTTTTATAACTGCGCTGTTACCTTCTATAAGAGTTATAGGCAGATCTTTTAGATTTAATAAAATATCTATCACATCTTCTCTAACTCCTTCAATAGTAGAATACTCATGAGATATACCGTCAATTGTCACGTCGGTTACAGCTGAACCAGGCATAGATGATAAAAGTATTCTTCTTAAAGCATTTCCTAGTGTGTGGCCAAAACCTCTTTCTAGTGGCTCTAAAGTTATTTTAGATGTATTGTTCTTTGCGTCATCAACTTGAATGTCAGTTGGGACTAAAAGATCGATTACTGATGTTTCCATAATTTCCTTCCGTTTTTTAAGTATTATTTTGAGTAAAGCTCAACAATGAGATTTTCATTAATTTCAGCACTTAAATCTGTTCTATCTGGCACAGATTTGAATACACCCTTGAGAGTTTTAGAATCAACTTCAAGCCACTCACAAGCTTCTCTTTGACTAGCAAGATCTAATGCATTTTTAATTCTTAATTGTGATTTAGATTTCTCTCTAACCTCTAGTTCATCTCCAGGTTGGACCTGATATGATGGAATATTAACTATAGATCCATTTAAGTGAAATGCTTTGTGCGATACCAGCTGCCTTGCTTCAGCTCTTGTAGCTGCGAACCCCATTCTATAAACAACATTATCTAATCTTTGTTCTAGATAACTTAGTAAATTCTCTCCAGTATTACCTTTTGATTTTGAAGCTTTTTTATAGTAATTCCTGAACTGCTTTTCAAGAACGCCATACATTCTTCTGACTTTTTGTTTTTCACGCAACTGAACACCATAATCAGACAATCTTCCTCGTCTTAGGCCATGCAAACCTGGAGCTGTCTCCATATTACATTTTGATTCAATTGATCTCGCACCGCTTTTCAGAAAAAGATCTGTTCCCTCTCTTCTTGATAGTCTTAGTGATGGACCTCTATATCTTGCCATGTTTTCTCCTATACCCTGCGTTTCTTTGAGGGACGACAGCCATTATGCGGCAATGGTGTTACATCCGTGATACTTTTAATTTTTAAGCCACATGAATTTAAAGATCTAATCGCAGATTCTCTGCCGCCTCCTGGCCCCCTGACTTTTACATCTAGATTGATCATGCCAAATTCTTTAGCAGTATTTCCAGCTTTTTCTGCTGCAATTTGAGCAGCAAAAGGAGTGCTTTTTCTAGACCCACGAAAGCCTGATCCACCTGACGTAGCCCAACAAACTGTATTACCCTGTTTATCAGTAATTGTGATAATGGTATTGTTAAAGGATGCATGAATATGAGCTATACCATCAGAGATAACCTTCTTAACTTTTTTTCCACTTGCCATTGATTATGCCCTCATTGGTTTTTTTGGTCCCTTTCGAGTCCTTGCGTTTGTTTTGGTTCTTTGGCCATGTACGGGAAGTTTTCTTCTATGCCTGATTCCTCTGTAGCATCCCAGATCCATTAATCTTTTAATATTTGTACTAACGGAGCGCCGAAGATCGCCCTCAACTGTATAATTAGCAACAGCTGTTCTGATGGTTTCAATCTGCTCCTCAGAAAGATCAGAAACTTTTTGGGAGCAATCTAATTTTATGCTTAAACAAATATCTTGAGCAGTTTTTTTGCCTATCCCATATATATGAGTTAAAGCAATCTCTAGATGCTTATTTTCTGGTACGTTTACGCCTGCAATTCTAGCCATATTCTTTTATCCTTGCTTTTGTTTATGTTTAGGGTCTGTTTTACAAATCACATACAAAACTCCCTTTCGTCTAACTAATTTACAGTCTCTACAAATCTTTTTTACTGATGCTCTAACTTTCATATTTATCTACTATAATTTTTTAAATTTGCTTTCTTTAACAATGATGAATATTGACTAGACATCATGTGAGACTGAACCTGAGACATAAAATCCATCAGAACAACGACTATGATTAATACAGATGTTCCACCAAGATAGAAAGAAACTCCTGCAAAGTTAATTAACGCGAGCGGCAACAAACATATTAAAGTTAAATAAATGCTACCAAAAACTGTAAGCCTTGCTAACACACTGTCAACATATGCAGCGGTTTGTTCTCCAGGTCTAATCCCTGGAACAAATGCGCCTGATTTTTTAAGATTATCTGTTACTTCTTTGGTATCAAAGGTCAAAGCAAGCCAGATAAAACAAAATGAAATGATAAGTGCAGAAAATGTAAGTATATACAAGGGTTGTCCAGGATTTAGTGCAAGCGAAATAGTTTGTAAAAAACCAAATGATTCGGCCTGTCCAAACCATGTAGAAAGTGAGGCTGGGAATAGTAAGAAAGTACTTGCAAAAATTGCTGGGATAACTCCTGCCATATTCACTTTAAATGGTAGATGACTTGCCTGAGCTTGCATTAATTTTCTACCTTGTTGTCTTTGAGCATAATTGACTGTAATTCGTCTTTGGCCTCTTTCTATAAATACAACAATTGCTATGACAAGCATAGCTAAAACACCTATACCTAAAAGCAATAAAATATTTAAATCTCCTTGACGCGCTTGCTCTAGAGCTTGACCAATAGCGCCAGGTATACCAGTTAAAATACTAGTAGCAATAATTATTGAGATTCCATTTCCAATTCCACGCTCTGAGATTTGTTCACCGAGCCACATCAAAAAGATTGTTCCTGCTACAACACTAAAAACTGCCGAAATAAAAAATGAAGTTCCTGGCTCATATGCAAGGCCGCTGGCTCCTAGCGTTACTGCAAGAGCTGAAGCTTGAACAAATGCAAGAAGAACTGTTCCATATCTTGTGTATTGAGTAATTTGATTTCTTCCAGCCTGGCCATCCTTTTTAAGTTCTTTTAAATATGGGATTGAATTAGAAAATAACTGCATAATAATTGCAGATGAGATATATGGAACCACATTTAGGGCAAAGATGCTCATCCTCTCAAGAGCTCCACCTGAAAATAAATTAAACATCTCAAGGATGGTTCCTTGATTTTGATCAAACAAAGCAGCAAGTCTTGCTGGGTCTATTCCTGGAATTGGAATATGAGTTCCAAGGCGATAAATGACGATCGCCATGAAAACAAATCTCAATCTTCTCCAAAGATCACTCATTCCTTTGTTTTGTTCAGCCATATAAATTACTCAGCAGAATCCTCTTTTGTTTGAGAATTTCTTTTATCTGTTTTTTTGGTAGTTTTCAAAAATTTTTCTTTAGTTGGTTTAACTTCAATAGGTGCAATTGTTCCACCAGCTTTTTCTATAGATTTTTTTGCACCTTTAGTTACATTGATCCCAGTTATATTCATTGGTTGAGAGAGCTCACAAATACCAAAAATTTTTACTTTTTTAGTTGCTTTAGAAATTATTCTATTAGCTTTTAATGTATCTAGATTCACTTCCGTCATGGTAGATATATTTTTAAGATTGATTTCTTTGGAGCCTCTATTAACTCTGGACGAAAAACCAAACTTAGGAATTCTTTGCTGCAACGGCATTTGTCCACCCTCAAAACCTCTAGCAATTGATCCGCCTGATCTAGATTTCTGACCCTTGTGTCCTCTGCCAGCAGTTTTACCAGTTCCAGAACCAATACCTCTTCCAACTCGCTTCCTATTTTTGGAAGTTCCTATACTGGTTAGAGTATTTAATCCTAAAGAATTATTAGTATCTAAATTTTCCATTTTAGTTCTCTTTTACCTCCAACATGTCTCGTATCTTGTTGATCATTCCTCGATTGCTAGAAGTGTCCTCTACAGTTACAGTCTGTTGTAACTTTCTAAAACCAAGTCCCTTAACGCATTTCTTGTGATTAGGCAGCCTTCCAATACTGCTCTTTATAAGTTTTATATCTATTGTTTTTTTACTCATGATATTTCTGATGTCTTTTTGCCTCTGCGTAAAGCAACTTCTTCTGGAGATTCCATTGAGCACAATGCATTTATGGTTGCCCTGACAACATTGACTGGATTCGTTGATCCATAACATTTGGCTAGAACATTTTGAACTCCCACAAGCTCTAATACAGCCCTCATAGCTCCACCAGCAATAATTCCCGTTCCCTCTGCAGCAGGTTGCATGTAAACTTTTGCGGCACCATGTTTTGCCTTTACTGGATACCAAAGGGTTGAAGCATTCAAACTAACGTCTACCATATTTCTTCTCGCGTTCTCCATAGCCTTTTGTATTGCAATTGGTACTTCTTTTGCTTTACCCCTTCCAAATCCAACTTTTCCCTTACCATCACCAACGACACATAAGGCTGTAAATCCAAAAATTCGTCCACCTTTCACAACCTTGGCAACCCTATTAACCTGGACAAGCTTTTCTTCGAGTGCGTCTTGTTGTTGTAAGTTATTATTTTGTTGACTCATTTTTAAAACTCCAATCCAGCTTCACGAGCTGATTCTGCGATAGCTTTTACCCGGCCATGATATTTATAACCTGATCGATCAAATACTACTTTTTTAATGCCAGCCTCAATAGCTCTTTCTGCAATCTTTTTGCCAATAGCTTTAGCAGAGCTCATATTGTTCGCAGACATTTTATCTGCCTTCTCATTTGTTGAAGCTGAAGCCAAAACAGTTGAACCAGTAGAATCAAAAATTTGTACATACAAATTTTGAGAGGATTTAAAGACTGATAACCTAGGTTTATCCTGCTGAGATATCCTAATCCTTGTTTTAGCTGCTCGTCTTATTCTGGAGTCTGATTTAGAATTCATTGATCATGCTCCTGCAGCTTTTTTGGCTTCTTTTCTTCTAATGTTTTCATCTGAGTATTTAACTCCCTTGCCCTTATATGGCTCTGGCGGTCTAAATGCTCTAATTTCTGAAGCAACTTGACCAAGAACTTGCTTATCATGACTTTTAAGCACAACTTCTGTTTGCGATGGCGTTTCAACTTCAACCTGCTCAGGAAGCTCGTAATGGACTGGATGCGAAAAACCTAATGTAAGCTCTAATTTCTTACCACTTGCTTTAGCTCTGTATCCAACTCCCACAAGTATTAATGTTTTTTGAAAGCCTTCAGTAACTCCAATGACCATATTATTAATTAAAGATCGAGTAGTCCCAGCAAGAGCGGTTGATTCTGAGGAGGATTCATCATATGAAACTGTAATAACATCATTCTCATATTTTGCCGAAACTGAATCTGGGAACGCAAAGTCAGATTTACCTTTAGAACCTGACACAGAGATAGTCTTTGCATCTAACTTAATATCTACTCCTGATGGAACAGATACTGGATTTTTAGCTACTCTAGACATAATTAAAAGACCTCGCAAATTACTTCGCCGCCAATATTTTGTGATCTTGCATCCTTATCACTCATCAGTCCTTTATTAGTTGAAAGAATATACATACCTAAACCATTCTTCACTTCAGGTAGATCTGAAGATGATGAGTACCTTCTTAAACTAGGTTTAGATATTCTCTTAATTTCTCTGATTGCAGGAGCCTCATTTATGTACTTGAGGGAAATGCTCAGAGAATCTTTACCCTCTAATGAAATCTTCTCACAGGAAACTAAGTAGCCCTCTTTTACAAGCAAAGAGACAAGCTCGTGTTTAAATTTAGAAAATGGTGCATTAACAACCTTTTTGCCGCGCATAAGGCCGTTTCTAATTCTTGTTAAACAATCTGATGTAGGATCTTGAAAACTCATAATATTACCAACTTGATTTAACCAATCCAGGAATGTCACCACGCATTGCAGCCTCACGTAATTTAATTCTACTTAGTCCAAATTTTCTATAAACAGCATGAGGTCTACCTGTCATAGAGCACCTTCTGGTTACTCTTGATGGACTTGCATTTCTAGGAAGTTTTTGTAATTTTTCAAAAGCCGCCATTTTTTCTTCATAAGAATTATCAGGATTTAAAAATGCTTCTTTCAGAGCAGCTCTTTTTGCAGCGAAACGTTCAACTGTCTTTTGTCTCTTAATATCTCTAGCTATAACTGATTTTCTTGTCATATACTTTTACCTTATTTTTTGAATGGAAAATTTAATACTTCTAACAATGCTTTTGCATCTTCATTATTAGAAGCAGATGTATTTATGCAGATATCCATGCCTCGAATCTTATCTATGTTATCGTAATTGATCTCAGGGAAAATAATTTGCTCCTTGATTCCCATACTATAATTGCCTTGACCATCAAAAGATTTAGGATTTAAGCCTCTAAAATCTCTTTCCCTTGGAATTGCAATATTTACTAAACGCTCTACAAAGTCATACATTCTGTCACCACGCAATGTAACCTTGCACCCTACCGGCCATCCCTCACGCAATTTAAAACTTGCAACTGATTTACTTGCTTTGGTTATTACAGCTTTTTGACCAGCTATTAGTTCAAGATCATTTACTGCAGATTCTAAGTGTTTTTTATCAGTCAAAGCCTCTCCAACGCCCATATTTATAACTACCTTAGTAAGCTTTGGTACAGCCATTACATTATTAACTCCCAATTTATCTTTCAATTGGGGTAATAATTCTTTATTAAATGTTTCTCTTAAATTCATTATTTAATTTCTTTTTTGTCTGATGAATAAACTCTTAATTTCTTATCTCCATCCATTTGAAATGAAATCCTATCAGCTTTTTTCTTTTTAGGATTCCAAATTGCTATATTTGATAGATGAATTGCAGCTTCTTTTTCAACTATCCCCCCTGTTTCACCAAGTTGAGGATTAGGCTTAGTATGTTTCTTAATCAAGTTGATGCCAGTTATTACAGCTTTATTATTGAATTTAGTAATTTTTTGGACAGTTCCTTTTTTTCCTAAATCCTTTCCAGCTATCACCACAACCTCATCACCAGCTCTTAGATTCGTTACTGTCACAGTATTTTTCTTCATTACAAAACTTCCGGGGCTAGTGATAAAATTTTCATGTGCTTTCCATCTCTAAGTTCTCGAGTAACTGGCCCAAAAACCCTTGTGCCAATTGGTGCTTTATTTCCACCTATCAATACAGCAGCATTTTCATCAAATTTAATTAATGAGCCGTCCCTACGTCTAACTCCTTTTTTTGTTCTAACCACTAATGCATCAACCACTTGCCCTTTTTTAACTTTACCTGTTGGAATAGCCTCTCTTATTGCTACCTTGATAATGTCACCGATATTCGCATAACGTCTCTTTGAACCACCTAATACCTTTATACACATTACACTTCTGGCCCCGCTATTATCAGCGATAGTTAAAATTGATTGCATTTGAATCATGACAAACCTTCCTGAATCTCTTCTTCAGATGATGCTGCTTCATCTTCAGATAGCAGTTTCCATGTTTTAGATTTTGAATATGGTTTACATTCCTGCACTGTGACAACATCGCCAATTCTGGCCGCATTGGCTTCGTCATGAGCATGAACTTTTGTAGAGCGTTTCATAATTTTGCTGTATGTTGGATGCTTAACCTTTCGCTCAACTTTAACAGTTATTGTTTTATCGGCTTTATCGCTTATAACCACACCAGTCAACTGTCTTGGATTAGTGCTCATGTTGAAGCTTCCTCAGATTTCTTCTCATTAATAATAGTTTTTATTTGAGCGATTTTTTTTCTATCAATTGTTATCAAATGAGACTCGTTTAATTGACCAGTCTTATGCTTCATCCTATTCTTAAATTGATTTTCTCTAGTTTCTAATAAAAGACTCTCAAGAGCTTTAACATCTTTCTTGCGAAGATCTTTTAGATCACTTGTTAACTTTGCCATTTTTATAGTGCCTTTTTAATAAATGTAGTTCTTACAGGTAACTTTGCAGCAGCCAATTTAAAGGCTTCTCTTGCAACCTCCTCGGATACACCAGCCATTTCATATAAAACTGTCCCAGGTTGTACAAGGCTTACCCAATATTCGACATTACCTTTACCTTTACCCATTCTTACCTCTAATGGTTTTTTAGTAATAGGTTTATCGGGAAATATACGAATCCAAATGTTACCGCCTCGTTTAATCGATCTTGTCATTGCTCTTCTTGCAGACTCGATCTGACGCGCAGTTATTCTACCCCTAGTCGTAGCTTTTAAAGCATACTCACCAAATGCAATGGTATTTCCTGATTGAGCAAGGCCTCTATTGCGGCCTTTATGCATCTTTCTAAACTTTGTTTGCTTAGGTTGTAACATAATTAATTTCCTTGATCCTCGTCTTTAAATGGATCGCCTAAAACTTCTCCGGTATATACATGGACCTTCACTCCAATTAGTCCATAGGTAGTTTCAGCTTCCGCTACTCCATAATCTATATTTGCTCTTAAGGTATGCAAGGGAACTTGGCCTTCTCTGTACCACTCAGCTCTTGCTATCTCTGCTCCTCCTAATCTGCCAGAAACTTCAGTTCTAATTCCTTTAGCACCCTGTCTCATAGCACTTTGAACAGCTCGCTTCATCGCTCTTCTAAACTGGACTCTTCGCTCTAACTGTTGAGCAATTCCTTCAGCAAGAATTTTGGCATCAAGATCGGGCTTTCTAACTTCTTTGATATTTACTTGAACAGGTAAGCTAACAATTTTTTGCACTGATGATTTTAGAGACTCAATCTCCTCACCTTTTTTACCGATAATAATACCTGGTCTGGAGGTATGAATGTTTACAACAAAGTTTTGAGCAGACCTTTCGAGCTCCACTTTGCTGATTGATGAAAATCTTAATTTGTTATTGATATGATTCCGTACTTTAAGATCTTCAATAAGATTCTCTCTATAAGATTTTCCTTTTGCATACCACAACGCATTATGCTTCTTAATAACACCTAGTCGGAAGCCAGTTGGATGTACTTTTTGACCCATTATTTCTCCTGATCCGATAAGATGATTTCAATATGACAGGTAGGCTTGGTTATTCTGTCGGCCCTACCTCTTGCCCGAGGCTTCATTCTTTTTAGCCTCATACCTTGATTGACAATGACTGATTTCACAAACAAGAAATCGATGTCAGTTTTATCATTATTTTCTGCATTTGCAATTGCAGATTCTAAAAGTTTTTTTATAACAGCTGATGCTTTTTGCTTATGGAAAGTAAGAAAGTCCATTGCTGCATGAACAGATTTACCTCTTACAACGTCTGCGACTAATCCTGCTTTTTGAGCAGATAATCTAGTTCCTTTTAGATATGCCCTTGTTTCCATTATTTTGCCTTCCTGTCCCCAGAATGCATTCTGAAAGTTCTTGTGATAGCAAATTCACCTAATTTATGTCCGACCATATCTTCATTAATAAATACAGGAACATGCTGCCTACCGTTATGCACAGATATAGTTAATCCAACCATGGCTGGGCTTATCATAGATCTCCTTGACCAAGTTTTGATAGGTTTTTTACTATCTTCACTTATTGCTTTGTCAACTGCCTTTTGGAGAGATAAATCAATAAATGGTCCTTTTTTTAATGATCTTGGCATTATTTATTTCCTTTTAGCTCTTCTTCTTAAAATCAAATCATCAGTACGTTGATTTTTTCTTGTTTTATAACCTTTTGTAGGTATACCCCATGGTGTTGATGGATGTCTTCCGCCTGAAGTTCTTCCTTCACCTCCTCCGTGAGGATGATCGACTGGATTCATTGCTACACCTCTTACTGTAGGTCGAACACCTCTCCATCTTTTAGCTCCAGCCTTGCCTAATGAACGTAAATTATTTTCTTGATTGGAAACAGTTCCTAAGGTTGCCTTACAAGCTGAAAGAATCTTCCTCATTTCACCGGATTGCAATCTTAAGGTTGCATAGATTCCTTCTTTTGCAACTAGTCTTGCGGATGTACCAGCACTTCTGGCAATTTGAGCTCCCTTTCCTGGCTTCATTTCAATGCAATGAATTGTTGTTCCAAGAGGAACATTAATTAATTTCATACAGTTACCTGGTTTCATTTCTGTTTGCTCTGCTGAAATCACAGGATCTCCAATTTGAATTTTGTTGGGTGCAATAATGTAACTTCTTTCGCCATCAGCATACTTAAGTAAAGCTAAATGAGCAGATCTATTGGGATCATACTCAATTCTCTCTACAACTGCAGGGACATCTATCTTATCTCGTTTGAAATCTATAACTCTGTAGTGCTGCTTATGGCCACCACCTTGGTGTCTAACAGTTATTCTACCGTTATTATTTCTGCCACCATTTTTTGATTTTTTCTCAAGCAAAGCCTTATATGGTCGACCTTTGTATAAATCAGATTTAATAGAAATAACGCCTCTTCTTCCAGGACTAGTTGGTTTTGCTTTAATAACTGCCATGATTAACTAAGCCCCTCAAATTGGATTTCAGAACCTTCTCTCAGAGCAACATAGGCTTTTTTGTAATCCGATTTTTTATATATCCCAAATCTATTTCTTTTTGTTTTTCCTTTTTGGATTGCAGTTGTTATGTTATCTACCTTTACATCAAATAAATCCTCAACAGCTTTTTTTATTTCTAATTTTGTTGCAGATAAATCAACTTTAAATACTACCTGATTCAAGCCTCCTAAAGATGTAGCCTTTTCGGTGATATATGGGGAATGAATTAATGTAAGTAATTTTTCTTTATTCATTAGACCCAAGCCTCAATTAATTTAAATGCAGCTGGAGTAACTGCTACTTTTTCAGACCTTAACAAAATCACAGGATTGATTTCTTTGACAGTTACGACATCTACGTGGGGAATATTTCGAGCTGATAAATACAAATTAGTATCCATTTCATCTAAAATAATGAGAACATTTTTTAGGCTTAGCTGCTCAAGAAAGCTACTCATTTCTTTAGTTTTAGGTTCTTCAAATCTAGGCTGCTCAATAGCTACCAAGCGGTCTTGTCTATGCAGCTCAGAAAATATAGAGCTTATTGCGGCTCTATACATCTTCTTATTAATTTTTTTACTATAGTCTTTGGATGTTGCAGCAAAGGCAACTCCACCTCCCCTCCATATTGGGCTTCGAATTGTTCCAGCTCTTGCTCGACCGGTGCCTTTTTGACGATATGGTTTTTTACCGCCGCCTCTTACTTCTGATCTAGTCTTTTGCTTATGTGAACCCTGTCTAGAACCTGCTAAAAAAGTTACTACTGCTTGATGAACAAGTGTTTCATTAAAATCTTTACCAAAAGTTGTTTCCGAAATTTGAAGATCGGACTTTTTATTTTCGGCATTTAGTAAATCTAATTTCATCTTTGCTTTACCGCAGGAGTAATTTTCAGTATTGAGCCATTGAATCCAGGTACTGCTCCTTTAACATACAGTAAATTGTTTTGAACATCTGCTTCCATTAATTCTAAGCTTTGTATCGTCTTTCTTTCATGCCCCATGTGACCTGACATTTTTTTTCCTTTCCAAACTCTACCAGGAGTTTGACATTGTCCAATTGAGCCATGGGCTCTATGAGCTAATGAGTTACCGTGTGTTGCATCTTGCATAGCAAAATTATGTCTTTTGATAACACCGGCATATCCCTTTCCTTTAGAAGTCCCGGTTACATCAACCATTCTTCCCACTTCAAATATATCTGCAGTAAGGTGATGACCGATTGCAAATTCATTAGTTTCATCAGTTCTAAATTCAAATAATTCTCCATTAGAAAGATTTTGTTTCTTGAAAAATTCTGTAGAAGATTTAGGAAAATTTTTGGATGAGTTTTTTGAAACAACAACAGCACTGTATCCGTGTTTTTCATGGGTTTTTATATCAGCAACAAAGTTAGCTGCAACTGAAATGATTGTTACTGGAACTGAGGTGCCGTCTTCCTGAAAAAGTCTCGACATGCCTGATTTTTTTCCAACTAAGCCAATGCTCAATTTAATCTCCTTTTATACGGGGCTTATAACCCTCTATGGCCGCTAAGCGTTACAAAAGCAACAAATCAGCCTAAGCTAATTTGCACATCAACCCCAGATGAAAGGTCAAGCTTCATCAAAGCATCAACAGTTTTATCTGTAGGTTCTACTATATCCATAAGTCTCTTATATGTTCTAATTTCATACTGGTCTCTTGCATCTTTATCTTTATGCGGAGACGTTAAGATTGTTGTTCTTTCTTTCTTAACTGGTAAAGGAATTGGTCCTTTCACAATCGCACCAGTCTTTTTTGCAGTCTCAACAATTAGCTTTGTTGAAGAATCAATTAAACGATAATCAAAAGCTTTTAATCGAATTCTTATCGCTTGATTTTCCACCTTTTGATTACCCCTTTAATATTAAGCTTTATACAAAATGTTGCGTATTCTATGTCTCTAAAGCCCCTAATGTCAACATATTTAGGGGATTTATAAGTTTATTGTTTTAAGAAGTTTTTAACTGTTCAGCTATGTTGTTTGGAACTTCTGCATATTTTAGGAATTCCATAGAAAAACTCGCTCTACCTTGGGTTGCAGACCTCAAATCGGTTGCATAACCAAACATCTCAGATAAAGGTACCTCGGACCTAACGGTTTTACCTGTAGGTATTTCATCCATTCCTAAAATAATACCTCTTCTTCTGTTTAAATCGCCTACCACATCACCCATATGCTCTTCTGGAGTAACAACTTCAACAGCCATCATCGGCTCTAATAGAACAGGATTTGCTTTTAAGCAACCTTCTTTTAAAGCCATAGATCCTGCAATTTTAAATGCCATCTCGCTTGAATCGACATCGTGAAATGATCCATCGTATAAAGTTGCTCTGAGTGCAAGAAGAGGGTAACCAGCTATGACTCCATTTTTCATCTGCTCTTGAATACCCTTATCAACAGCAGGAATGTATTCTTTAGGTACAACACCTCCGACAATCTTATCTACAAATTCGTATTCATCATCTAATCCTAGTGGCTCTAATTTTAACCATACATGGCCATATTGACCCTTACCTCCACTTTGCCTGACGAATTTTCCCTCTATATCGACTGATTCCCTTATAGTTTCTCGATAGGAAACCTGAGGCTTACCAATATTTGCTTCCACATCAAACTCTCTTCTCATTCTGTCAACTAAAACATCCAAATGAAGCTCACCCATACCAGAAATAATTGTTTGGGCAGACTCTTCATCTGTATGAACTCTAAATGATGGATCTTCTTGAGCAAGTTTACCGAGAGCAACACCCATCTTTTCTTGATCTGATTTTGTTTTAGGCTCAACAGCTACTGAGATTACAGGTTCGGGAAAATCCATTCTCTCTAGAACAACCTGATCGCCCAAATCACACAATGTATCCCCAGTAGTTACGTCTTTAAGCCCAATGCATGCAGCAATATCACCAGCACGTATCTCTTTAATTTCATTGCGATCATTTGAATGCATTTGAACCATTCGTCCGACCCTTTCTTTCTTTGTCTTAGTAGAATTCATAACTCCGTCACCGACAGAAAGTACGCCAGAGTAAACTCTTATAAATGTTAAAGTTCCAACAAATGGATCGGTAGCAATTTTGAAAGCCAATGCGGAAAAAGGCTCCTCATCGGATGATGATCTGCTTATTTCAACCTCTTCATCTTCTGGCAATGATCCTTTGATGGCTTTTACCTCATTTGGAGCAGGTAAATATTCAATTGCCGCATCTAAAACTGCTTGAACTCCTTTGTTTTTAAAAGCTGATCCGCAAAAGGCAGGTACTATTTCATTGGCAAGGGCCCTGATTCTAATACCTTCTTTTATTTGCTCAACTGTTAACTCACCCTTTTCTATGTATGCATTCATTAATTCTTCATTTGCTTCGGCTGCACTTTCAACCATAGACTCTCTTAATGATTCACATGTACTTAAAATATTTGTTGGAATATCTTGCTCTTCAAAAGTGAGTCCCTGATCATCTTCATTCCAAAAAATTGCTTTCATTTTAACTAAATCAACCACTCCCTTAAAATCATCCTCAGCACCAATGTTATATTGCATAGGAACAACATTTGCTTTTAATCTATCTCTAATTTGACCAGTTACTCTGGAAAAATCTGCTCCAGCTCTATCCATTTTATTGACAAAAACGATTCTCGGAACCTCATATCTATCTGCTTGACGCCAAACTGTTTCTGATTGCGGCTCAACACCAGAAGTGCCACAAAATACAACTACAGCCCCATCTAAAACTCTTAAAGATCTTTCAACTTCAATAGTAAAATCTACGTGACCGGGGGTATCGATAATATTAATTCTATGTTGCGGGAATTGTTGCTCCATTCCAGACCAAAAGCAGGTAGTAGCAGCAGAGGTAATCGTAATACCTCTTTCTTGCTCCTGCTCCATCCAATCCATGGTTGCAGCTCCATCATGAACTTCACCAATTTTATGTGACAATCCAGTATAAAAAAGGACTCTCTCTGTAGTTGTGGTTTTGCCTGCATCAACATGAGCGCAAATACCGATGTTTCTGTACTTACTAAGTTCAGTCTGTCTTGCCATATTAAAACCTATGAAATGTTATAAATTAAAATCGGAAATGTGAAAAAGCTTTATTAGCTTCTGCCATACGATGAACATCCTCTTTTTTCTTCACCGCTGAGCCTTTTCCTTCTGCAGCATCAGCCAATTCGCCAGCCAATCTTTGGTCCATTGACTTTTCGTTTCTTTTTCTAGCAGCTTCTACTAACCAGCGCATGGCAAGAGCTTGTCTTCTTGATGGTCGAACCTCTATCGGTACTTGATATGTTGCGCCCCCAACTCTTCTAGACTTGACCTCGACCATTGGGCCAATAGTATCTAATGCCTTCTTAAATAACTCTACAGGATCAGTTTTTTCTATTTCATCAATCTTATTAAAAGCGCCATATACAATTTTCTCTGCAACTGATTTTTTTCCATCTTTCATAATATGATTCATAAACTTAGCTACAATAACATCTTTATATTTTGGGTCAGGGAGAATTTTTCTTTTTTCGGGGCTTCTTCTTCTTGGCATAATTATTTACCTTTTTTAGCTCCATACTTTGATCTTCGCTGCTTTCTATTAGCTACTCCAGATGTATCTAAAGAACCCCTAACAGTATGGTATCTAACACCAGGAAGATCTTTTACTCTTCCACCGCGAATTAAAACAACAGAGTGTTCTTGAAGATTGTGGCCTTCACCACCAATATATGAGGTTACCTCATATCCACTTGTTAGCCTAACTCTGCACACTTTCCTCAAAGCTGAATTAGGTTTCTTAGGAGTAGTTGTATAAACACGTGTGCATACACCTCTTCGTTGAGGAGATTTTTCCAAAGCAGGAACATCGGTTTTCCTCACTTTAGGTTTGCGAGGTTTTCTGATTAATTGATTTACTGTAGCCATAATTTATTATTTGGTCGCGATTTTATAGACATGATTCACTACGGTCAACATTATTCCTCAGTTTCTTGCAATTCTTGTCGTAATGCTGCTTCTATGTCATCCTCAGAAAGCATTGATTCAGTTGAATCACTTGCTTTTTTAGCAGCCATTTGATCATGGAACTCCATTCCAGTTCCTGCAGGAATCAATCTTCCGACAACAACATTCTCTTTCAAGCCTCTCAGAAAATCTACCTTGCCTGTGACAGAAGCTTCAGTAAGAACACGTGTGGTTTCCTGAAAAGAAGCAGCCGAAATAAATGAATTGGTTGTGAGTGAAGCTTTTGTAATACCAAGAAGAACTCTCTCAAAAAGCGCAGGCAGTTTATTTGCAGCAACGGCTTTGGCATTTTCTTCAACTAGCTCAGCATATTCCACTTGATCGCCTTGAATGAACTTAGTGTCTTCACCGTCAATAATTAATGCTTTTCTAAGCATTTGACGCAAAATGGTTTCAATATGCTTGTCATTGATAAGAACACCTTGAAGCCTGTAAACATCTTGAATCTCATTAACTATAAAGTTAGTTAACTGGGGTATACCTCTTAAGCGCAATATATCGTGAGGACTCAATGGGCCATCAGAAATAATGTCACCTTTTTCAATTCTCTCACCCTCAAACACTGTGAGAATTCTGTGTTTAGGAATAAGCATCTCTACATTTTGAGTTTTTTTGGTAGCACCATCAGGCGTTATCACAAGTCTTACCTTTCCTTTAGTTTCTTTACCGAATGCTATTATTCCACTTTCCTCAGCAAGTACAGCTGCATCTTTTGGCTTCCTGGCCTCAAAAAGGTCTGCAACCCTTGGAAGACCGCCGGTAATATCTTTAGTCTTTGAACCTTCTAATGGTATTCTTGCTAAAACTTCCCCAGCATGTAGCTTTTTACCATCTTTTAAATTAACTAATGCCTTTGCGGGCAGAGTATAGTTTGCAGGTGTTTTGTGCTCACCTAATGGAACTGGTTTTCCTTTTGAATTAACTAATGCGATAGATGGAACCTTATCTTTGCCTGCGGAAGGTCTTTCAGCAACATCAATAACTTCAATACTGCTAAGCCCGGTCAGCTCATCTGTTTTTGAGCGAACTGTTACACCATCCTCAATGTCAGTAAATTGGACTATTCCTTCTACCTCACTAATAATTGGACGAGTATATGGATCCCAGCCAGCAATTTTAAGACCTGGCTCAACATTAGTTTGATTTTTAACAAATAATGTAGCTCCATAAATTAATTTATGTTGTTCTATTAATTTTCCTTTTTCATCAATCAAGGTAACTTGACTATTTCTAGAGACAACAACTTCTTGCTTATCTTTATTGGTAACTGTTTTAATATCTGAAGAAAAATTAATCATTCCAGAGTTGTTAACAACAATCGCATTATCCTCAGATGAACTAGATGCAGCTCCACCAATATGGAAGGTACGCATAGTTAATTGAGTTCCTGGTTCACCAATTGATTGCGCCGCTACAACTCCAACTGCCTCTCCTCTGTGAACTAAATGACCTCTGGCTAGATCTCTACCGTAACATTTAGAACAAACACCATAACTTGCCTCACATGTCATTGGTGATCTAACCTTTAAAGATGATATGTTAAGCTCATCAATTTTTTTGACTGAATCCTCATCAATAAGATGACCAACTGGATAAACTTCTTCTCCATCTGAATTAAAAATTGGTTCGGCAATGACCCTACCCAGTATTCTTTCAGTAAGAGGTTGAATAATGTCTCCTCCCTCAACAATCGATGAAACCACTATTGATTGATCAGTACCACAATCGTCCATAACAACAACTGAATCCATAGCAACATCGCAAAGTCTTCGAGTTAAATATCCTGAATTAGCAGTTTTAAGAGCCGTATCGGCAAGTCCCTTACGTGCACCATGAGTGGAAATGAAGTACTGAAGAACAGATAATCCTTCTCTAAAGTTTGCAGTGATAGGAGTTTCAATAATTGATCCATCAGGCTTAGACATCAGACCTCTCATCCCAGAAAGCTGCCTAATCTGTGCTGGAGAGCCCCTAGCACCAGAGTCAGCATATATATACACAGAGTTGAATGATGCCTGATCTACCTCTTTACCCTCAGTGTCTGAGACTTGATCAGTGCTAATTTTTGCCATCATAGCCTTTGCAACTTTCTCATTAGCACGAGACCAGATATCGATTACTTTGTTATATCGCTCACCTTGAGTTACAAGACCAGATTCGTATTGAGATTCAATAGATTTAACTTCTTTCTCAGCTGCATCGATAATAGAAGGTTTTTCCTCAGGAATTACAAAATCATCCACACCGATTGAGGATCCAGATCGAGTTGAATGCTCAAATCCAAGATACATTAATTGATCAGCAAAGATTACAGTATCTTTTAGACCGGCTTTTCTATAGGAAATATCAATTAAATTAGAAACAGATTTCTTATCTAATGTTTTATTTACATTATCAAAACCAACTTCAATAGGCGTAATTCTCCAAACCAATACTCTTCCGACAGTTGTATCTTCTAAGAAGGTGCCTTTATCGGCATTTGTAATCCTAACTTTAATGTTTGCATGTATATCTATAGTTTCAGATTCATATGCTCTTAAAACCTCATCAGGATTACTAAAGACTCTTCCGTCACCCTCAACATTTACTTTATCCCTTGTCATATAGTAAAGCCCCAGAA
Organism: uncultured SAR86 cluster bacterium; assembly: GCA_902515775.1. Classification (GTDB taxonomy): domain Bacteria; phylum Pseudomonadota; class Gammaproteobacteria; order Magnimaribacterales; family D2472; genus D2472. The sequence continues at coordinate 128,092 of CABXVU010000002.1, read as the reverse complement.
CTATATCCTGCGTAGGATTGATAATCGGTTCTCCATTAGCTGGAGATAAAATATTGTTTGTTGACATCATAAGAGCCCGAGCTTCAAGTTGAGCCTCAATGGATAGGGGAACGTGAACGGCCATTTGATCCCCATCAAAGTCTGCATTAAATGCAACACAAACTAGAGGATGTAATTGTATTGCTTTTCCTTCAACAAGTAGAGGTTCAAATGCCTGGATACCAAGTCTATGCAATGTAGGAGCTCTATTTAATAAAATTGGGTGCTCTCTGATTACATCTTCTAAAATCTCCCAAACCTCGGGAGTCTCTCTTTCTACGAGCTTTTTAGCAGCTTTGATAGTTGTTGCATGTTCATTTTGTTCAAGTTTCCCATATACGTATGGTTTAAATAACTCAAGAGCCATTTTTTTAGGGAGGCCACATTGATGTAATTTCAAATTAGGACCCGCGACAATTACAGACCTACCAGAATAATCAACTCGCTTTCCTAACAAATTTTGCCTAAATCTTCCCCCCTTGCCTTTAATCATATCTGCTAGCGATTTGAGTGGTCGTTTATTAGTTCCGGTAATTACTCTTCCTCTCCTTCCATTATCGAGAAGAGCATCAACGCTTTCTTGAAGCATTCTCTTTTCGTTTCTGACGATAATATCTGGCGCGCTTAACTCTAGTAGTCGCTTTAATCTATTATTTCTATTGATAACCCTTCTATAAAGATCATTAAGATCTGAAGTAGCAAATCTGCCTCCTTCCAAAGGAACTAAAGGCCTCAGATCAGGAGGTAATACTGGTAGCACATTCATGATCATCCATTCTGGCTTATTTCCAGACTCGTTAAATGCTTCGAGAAGTTTTAACCTTTTTGATAATTTTTTAAGCTTAGTTTCTGAATTAGTTTGCGGAACTTCCTCTCGTATGATCCTAATCTCTTCCTCTAGATCAAGTTCCTGCAATAACATTTGCACTGCTTCTGCACCCATAGAGGCTGTAAATTCATCACCATATTCATCAAATGCTTCAATAAATTCTTCTTCGGTTAAAATTTGACATTTTTCTAGGTCGGTTAAACCTGGATCGGTTACAATGTAACTTTCAAAATATAAAACTCTTTCAATCTCTCTGAGTGTAATATCAAGCAATAGTCCAATTCTTGAAGGCAATGATTTTAAAAACCATATGTGGGCAACAGGAGCTGCAAGCTCTATGTGCCCCATTCTTTCTCTTCTTACTTTAGCCAAAGTAACTTCAACTCCACACTTCTCACAGACAACGCCACGATGCTTCATACGCTTGTATTTACCACAAATACATTCATAATCTTTAACAGGGCCAAAAATTTTAGCGCAAAAAAGTCCATCTCTTTCTGGTTTAAAAGTTCGGTAGTTAATAGTTTCTGGCTTCTTAACTTCACCAAATGACCATGATCTTACCATCTGAGGTGAAGCTAACCCTGCAGTAATTGAGGAAAAGTCTTCTTGCTTAGTCTTTAACGAGTTTAGTAAATCTTTCAATTATTTCTCCTAGTTTTCAGAATCAAGTTCTAAGTTTATTCCAAGTGACCGAATTTCTTTTGTAAGAACATTAAATGACTCGGGTATGTTCGCATCCATTTCATAGTTTCCATCAACAATGTTTTTATACATTTTGGTTCTCCCTGGTACATCATCTGATTTAACCGTTAGCATCTCTTGAAGGGTATAGGAGGCACCATAAGCTTCCAATGCCCATACTTCCATCTCTCCAAATCTTTGACCACCAAATTGAGCTTTTCCACCAAGAGGCTGCTGAGTGACAAGACTATACGAGCCTGTTGAACGAGCATGCATTTTATCATCTACTAAGTGATTTAATTTGATCATATACATATATCCAACTGTTACAGGTCGCTCAAACTGTCTACCAGTTCTTCCATCAAAAAGAGTTAATTGACCAGACTCTGGAAGACCAGCTAGTTTTAGCAAATCTTTAATCTCAAATTCTTTAGCCCCATCAAATACAGGAGTTGCAATTGGTAAGCCGTCGGTCAGATTATTTGCTAAAGTTTGTATTTCAGAATTATTCAATGAATTGAGGTCTTCTTTAATTGTTGCGTTTTTGTTATACAAAACATCTAGATATTTTTTAAGCTCATCAGACTTGGCTTTTTCTTTGAGCATTTTATTAATTTTTTCACCTATGCCTTTTGCAGCTGAGCCCATATGAGTCTCAAGTATTTGGCCAACATTCATTCGTGAAGGAACTCCTAAAGGGTTCAAAACTATATCGACCGAATTGCCATCAACATCGTACGGCATATCTTCAATTGGCATAATCTCGGATATAACTCCTTTATTACCGTGTCTTCCAGCCATTTTGTCTCCTGGTTGGATCCTCCTTTTAACAGCTAAGTAAACTTTAACAATTTTTATAACTCCTGGGGCTAAGTCGTGGCCTCTGGTGATCTTTTGTTTTTTCTCATCAAAGCTTTCTTGAATATCTTTTAAATATTGTTTTAAAGAATTTTCGGCGCCTTCAATTTTGTTGTTTGTGAGATCGTCAGAAGTTCTTAATGATAAAAGATCATCAAGACTCAACTCTGACAAATCTTCAGCTGAAACAATTGAACCTCTTTTAAGACCTGTAGCCTTAGAAATCTTTGAGCCTTTTATAAGGTCTACAAGGCGGATTCTTGTTGCATCATTAATTATTTTAATCTGATCATCAGAATCTTTTTTGGCAACAGATAAATGATCAGCTTCAATTGACAAAGTTCTCTCGTCTTTCTCCATGCCATCCCGAGTAAACACTTCAACACCTATGACAGTACCATTGATGCTTGAAGGTACTCTCAAGGAAGTATCTTTTACGTCAGAAGCTTTTTCACCAAAAATTGCACGTAATAATTTTTCTTCTGGAGATAATTGAGTTTCACCCTTTGGAGTAATTTTACCAACTAATATATCTCCGGCCTTAACCTCTGCACCGACATAAACCATGCCACATTCATCAAGTTTTCCAAGAGATCCCTCACCTACATTTGGTATATCAGCGGTGATTTCCTCTGAACCTAATTTTGTATCCCTGGAAATACATGTTAATTCTTGAATATGAATAGAGGTGAATCTGTCATCTCTAGAGACTTTTTCAGACATTAAAATTGAATCTTCGAAGTTATAACCATTCCATGGCATAAAAGCTATTCGAATATTCTGACCCAATGCTAACTCGCCATTATCAACAGAAGGCCCGTCAGCTAGGATGTCACCAAATTTTACTTTATCTCCAACAGATACAAGAGGTCTTTGATTAATACAGGTATTTTGATTAGATCTGGTGAATTTTGTAAGGTTATAAATGTCTACAGCATTGTTTGAATTTTTTGCATCAGTAACTCGTACAACTATTCTTGCAGCATCAACATTCTCAACAACGCCGTTATTTTTTGCAACAACACAAACACCTGAATCGCCAGCAACAATAGTTTCAAAACCAGTTCCCACCAGAGGCTTCTCAGGTTTTAGGACTGGAACAGCTTGACGCATCATATTTGAGCCCATCAGAGCTCTGTTGGCATCATCATGTTCTAAAAAAGGTATCAAAGACGCAGCAACAGAAACAACTTGCTGTGGGGCGACATCCATTAAATCAATCCTCTCAGGACTCATCAATGCTGAGTCTCCATTATGTCGAACTGGAACAAGATCATCAGCAAACTTTCCTGATTTATCTAATGCGGCATTTGCCTGAGCAATAATGTGCTCTCCCTCATCAATTGCTGAAAGAAAAATGATTTCGTTAGTAACCTTGCCTTTGATTACTTTTCTATATGGGCTTTCAATAAACCCAAAACTATTAGTTTTTGAATAGCACGCAAACGAGTTGATCAATCCGATATTTGGTCCTTCCGGAGTCTCAATTGGGCATAACCTTCCGTAATGAGTTGGATGAACGTCCCTCACTTCAAAACCTGCTCGCTCCCTTGTTAATCCTCCTGGTCCAAGCGCTGAAACTCTTCGCTTATGCGTAATTTCAGATAAAGGATTATTTTGATCCATGAACTGAGATAGCTGACTAGACCCAAAAAATTCTTTAATTGCTGCTGTTACAGGTTTTGCGTTAATTAGATCCTGAGGGCCAAGCTCATCAGCTTCGGCCATACTTAGTCTTTCTCTTACAGCTCTTTCAACCCTAATTAATCCAACCCTAAATTGATTAGCAGTCATTTCTCCAACAGATCTAACCCGTCTATTGCCTAAGTGATCAATATCATCAACGGTATCATGCCCATCTCTTATAGACACAATTCCTTTCATGACAGCTAAGATATCATTGAGGTCTAAAATACCAGGAGATTCTTTTGAGTCATCGATTTTTAATCTTCGATTAAATTTCATTCTGCCCACTTCAGAAAGATCATAACGCTCATTATTAAAGAATAGATTCTGAAATAACTGCTCTGCTGAATCCTTAGTTGGTGGCTCACCTGGTCTCATCATTCTATATATCTCAACTAATGCCTCTAATCTATTTGAGGTTGGATCAGCTCTGAGAGTGGTAGATATATATGGTCCTTTATCAAGCTCATTGATATATAACGTATGAATTTCAGAAATATTTGATTCTCTGAGAGATTCAATAACTGCTTGATCAATTTCTGTATTTGAGGAAACTAAAACTTCTCCTGTCTCAGAATTAAATATATCTTTAGCAATAACTTTGCCGATTAAAATCTCATCTGCAACTTTGAGTAAAGTAATTTTAGCTTGCTCAAGTTCACGCACATGTCTTGCAGTAATTCTCTTATTGGCTTCCACAACTATTTTTGATTTAACCTTTAAATCAACTGGTAAGGTTTGACCTCTTAACCTAGATGGAGTTAATTCTATGCTGACTCCAGCTTTTTCAATCTGAACAGAGTCAACTTCATAAAAATTTTGCAGGATATCTTCCGTACCCATATCCATAGCTTTTAAAATAATGGTCGCTGGGATCTTTCTTCTTCTATCTATTCGGCAATATAAATTATCTTTTGGATCAAATTCAAAGTCTAACCATGAGCCTCTATAAGGAATTATTCGTGCTGAATAAAGCACTTTACCAGATGAATGAGTCTTTCCTTTGTCATGATCAAAAAAAACGCCAGGAGATCTGTGGAGTTGATTGACTACAACTCTTTCGGTACCATTTATAACAAAGGAGCCATTTTCTGTCATCAATGGGACCTCACCCATAAAAACTTCGCCTTCTTTTACGTCTTTAACTTCTTGAAAATTCGTGTCTCGATCATAAATCACCAACCTAACTACTATACGAAGTGGAGCGGAATAACTTAATCCTTGGATCAAGCACTCTTGAACTGAATAAACTGGTTTTCCTAATTCATAAGAAACATATTCAAGGGCGGCATTGCCAGAAACGCTTGTAATAGGAAAAAGAGTTCGAAAAACTTCTTCAAGGCCCTTATTTTCTCTTGCTCCTGCTTCAACATGTTGTTGAAGAAATTGAGAGTAAGATTCAAGCTGGGTTTCAATTAATTTAGGAAGTTCCATGACTTTTGGAAGTCTTCCGAAGTTTTTTCTTATTCTTCTTTTCTCTGTATAGCTATATGACATATGTCGCCCTTTAAAAATGTTTATATTGAAAGATTATTTAAGCTCTGCTGTTGCTCCAGCTTCAGTCAATTGCTTAAGCATTTCTTCAGCATCAGCTTTCTTTACAGCTTCTTTTAAAGTATTAGGAGCTCCATCTACTAAATCCTTAGCCTCCTTCAATCCTAGTCCAGTAATTGCACGAACAGCTTTAATTACCTGGACTTTTTGATCGCCTGCTGCAGTTAAAACTACATCAAAATCATCCTTCTCTTCAGCAGCCTCACCAACATCACCAGCAGCAGCAGCAGGAGCAGCAGCTACAGCGGCAGCTGCTGTAACACCAAATTTATCCTCAATTGCTGAAATTAGTTCAACTAAGTCCATAACGGACATTTCTTCTATCGCACTTAAAATATCATCTTTTGATATTGCCATTTTTTTCTCCTAGATTTAGGCGTTAGCCTGTTTGTTGTCTCGAACAGCAGCAAGAACCCTAGCTAACTTGCTTGGCACCTCATTTAGAAGTGTTGCAAGTTTACCAATAGGCGCTTGAAGTATCGCAGCGATTAAAGTTAGTGCCTCTTCTCGTGATGGTAAAGATGCAAGAACATCAATTTGTGATCCATCAAGAAGTTGCCCTTCTACAACTAAAGCTTTGATCTCAAGTGCTTCAAAGTTTTTAGCATAAGTTTTTAACATCTTCGCTGCTGCACCAGGCTCAGCATATGAGAAAGCAAAAAGTGAGGGACCTGTTAACACTTCATCAGTACAACCAAAGTCAGTGCCTTCAAATGCCAATTTTGCAAGAGAATTTTTTATAACCTGAATATGAACTCCAGATTCGGTTCCTTGTCTTCTGATTTCAGTTAACTCAGAGACCTTAAGGCCTCTGGCATCAGAAATCACAAGTGAAGAAGCAGAAGCTGAAACTTCCTTAACTTCTTGAACTATTCTCTCTTTGTCTTCTCTAGCTAACGCCACAGCAATTCTCCTATTAATGCCTTTCGGCTAATCGGTGACAAACCGCCTACGCAATTTGAACACCACCTACGTAGGAAATTAAGCTTTCGCACCTACGGTCTTTGACGGCTGCGTTTAACGCAACAATCTAGGATCAAAAAAGACCCTAAAACTTATATAATTAATGATGCAGGAGCAACTTTTACTCCTGGTCCCATAGTACTACTTAAAGCAACACTTCGTATATATGCACCTTTAGCAGTAGCTGGCTTCAACTTCTTTACTTCTTCGAGCATAGCTGCTGCATTTTCTTGGATTTGGGTATATGAGAATGAAACTTTACCTATACATCCATGTAGTATTCCATTTTTATCTGTTCTGAAACGTACTTGACCTGATTTAGCATTATTAATTGCTTCACCAACTCTTTCAGTAACGGTTCCTGTTTTTGGATTAGGCATAAGGCCTTTTGGACCAAGAACCTGACCCAATTGACCAACTATTTTCATGGCCGCTTGTGAGGAAATTACCACATCGACATCAATTTCTTCTTTTTTAAATTTCTCTGCTAAATCTTCCATACCAACAAAGTCTGCGCCTGCGTCATTAGCATCCTTTGCTTGATCTCCGTCAGCAAATACTGCAACAGTGACTGTTTTACCCAAAGAATGTGGAAGCGTGATTGCACCTCTAACATTCTGATCAGATTTTCCTGGATCAATACCTAATCTAAGTGCTATATCTACGGATTCATCAAACTTGTTGGATTTAACTGATTGAAATATATTCATTGCCTCCTCTAGAGAATATGTACTTTCAGGATCAACAAGTTCTAATAATTGTTTTTTCTTTTTTGTGAGCTTAGACATTATTTAACATCTACCCCCATGCTTCTTGCTGTTCCTGCAATAATTTTAACAGCCTGGTCCATATCATTTGCATTTAAATCTTTTTGTTTTGCAGTAACAATGTCTTCCAGTTGGGCCCTAGTAATAGAACCAACTTTTTCTCTATTTGGCTCACCACTTCCTTTATTAATTCCAGCAGCTTTTTTGATAAGCACTGACGCTGGTGCTGACTTAACTTGAAATGTAAATGATTTATCCTCATAGACAGTTATAATAACTGGAAGTGGAAGACCTTTTTCCATATTTTGTGTTTCAGCATTAAATGCATTACAAAAATCCATGATATTTACTGCTGCTTGACCAAGAGCTGGCCCGACAGGAGGACTTGGGTTTGCCGCACCTGCAGGTATCTGAAGTTTTAAAATTGTTGCAACTTTTTTTGCCATTATGTTTTCTCTATTTGTATGAAATCTAGTTGAACAGGCGTAGATCTTCCAAGAATTTGTACAGAGACTTTTACACTACTCCTTTCATAGTCGACTTCTTCAACGATTCCATTAAAATCATTAAATGGTCCATCACAGACTCTAATGACTTCTCCAGGCTCAAAGAGTGTTTTAGGTCTTGGAGCCTCTTCACCGACCTCAATTCTATTAATAATATTATCGACATCGCCTTTAGAAATAGGAGAAGGCTTATCTTTTTTACCACCAACAAAAGTACTAACTCTTGGAGTATGCTTTACTAATTGCCAAGTATCGTCATTCATTTCCATCTCAATTAAAATGTACCCTGGGAAAAATTTACGTTCTGTTTTTTTCTTAGCACCACTTTTTAACTCTACAACTGATTCAGTTGGGACTAAAATTTCACCGAACTGATCTTTTAAACCTGCTAGCTCAATTCGCTCTTCTAGGGCGGCTTTAACCTTAAGCTCGTATCCAGAATATGCCATTATTACGTACCAATTCACTTTATCACTATCCTAAAATTAATTTTGTTAGCCAGCTTAAAAGAGATTCTAGCGCCCAGAAAAATAAACAAAGGACAACTATTGAACCAAAAACCACCATAAAAGTTTGAGTTGTTTCCATCCTTGTAGGCCATACAACTCTCCTCATTTCTGTTCTTGACTCTCTCATCAAAGAAACAGCACCTTTTCCGAATACCGTAGTTGCAAGAATAATGGTTGCAACAATAAAAAGAGCTACAACAGCAAGTACTCTGTAGAGAAAAGCAACTTCTGTGTAATAACCATTCCCAACAATAGCGGCTGAGAAGATGATAATGGACAAAAGCCATTTAATCTTATCGCCAATATTTGATGCTTTACCCTTTGTCATATTCTTTTCTTAAACCAGCTCCTTGGCAGGCCAGGAGGGACTTGAACCCCCAACCTACGGTTTTGGAGACCGTCGCTCTACCAGTTGAGCTACTGGCCTAAATTTTCTCCTTTTAAAAGACAAAATGCCGAGCGTTAATCTCGGCAAAATTGTAAAGTTTTAAATTACTTAATAATCTTTGAGACTACGCCAGCTCCAACGGTTCTTCCGCCCTCTCGAATTGCAAACTTCAAACCCTCATCCATAGCGATTGGGGCAATGAGAGTAACTGTCATTTTTATGTTATCTCCAGGCATAACCATCTCAACGCCATCCGGTAATACACAGGCACCAGTTACATCGGTAGTTCTAAAATAAAATTGTGGTCTATAATTACTAAAAAAAGGTGTGTGTCTTCCGCCTTCTTCTTTGCTTAAAACATATATCTCGGCTTCAAATTCTGTATGGGGATTTATTGACCCTGGAGCACTCAATACTTGTCCTCTCTCAACAGCATCTCTCTCAATACCTCTTAAAAGTACTCCACAATTTTCACCAGCTCTTCCTTCATCAAGGGATTTTCTGAACATTTCAACACCAGTACAAGTCGTAGTTGTAGTATCAGAGATACCAACAATTTCTAATGGATCACCGGTTTTTACAATTCCACTTTCAATTCTTCCAGTAACAACAGTTCCTCTTCCAGAGATTGTAAACACATCTTCAACTGGCATTAAGAATGGCTTATCCTCATCCCTTTCAGGGATTGGGACAAACGAGTCAAGAGCTTCAACAAGTTTAGTTACTGCATCCACACCGATTTCGGATGTGTCGCCCTCTAAAGCTTTCAATGCGCTACCTGTTATAATTGGTGTGTCATCTCCAGGAAAGTCATACTCGTCGAGGAGTTCTCTGATTTCCATTTCTACTAGTTCTTGCAATTCAGCATCATCTACTTGATCAGCTTTATTTAGGAAAACTACAATTTTTGGGACTCCAACCTGACGTGCTAACAAAATGTGTTCTCTCGTTTGAGGCATTGGGCCGTCAGCAGCACTAACAACAAGGATTGCTCCATCCATTTGAGCGGCGCCTGTAATCATGTTCTTAACATAATCAGCATGACCAGGACAATCAACATGCGCGTAGTGTCTTTCAGTTGATACGTACTCAACATGAGATGTTGCAATAGTTATTCCACGTTCTCTTTCTTCAGGAGCGTTATCAATTCCGTCAAACGCAACTGCTTCACCACCGTAAACCTCTGCACATACTTTTGTAAGTGCTGCTGTAAGTGTAGTTTTTCCGTGATCAACATGACCAATGGTTCCCACATTTACGTGGGGAAGCGTTCTTTCGTATTTTTCTCTAGCCATTTCTTGCCTCTCTTTTTGAAATTAACTCTTATTGTTACCTACAAAATGGAGCTCATAACCGGACTTGAACCGGTGACCTCTTACTTACCAAGCAAGTGCTCTACCGCTGAGCTATATGAGCCCGAATTACAGTATCCAATTTAAGGTGGCGTATTATCCCCTTAAAAATTGATAAACTCAACCTTTTTAACAGTAAATATTCTATTAAAAATGGTGGAGGAGGCTGGATTCGAACCAACGTACTCATAGAGAACAGATTTACAGTCTGCCGCCTTTAACCACTCGGCCACTCCTCCATTTCAAGGGTGCTATTTTTGTTCTAGAATGAGGTGAAGTCAACTAGATTAATAATAACTTGCACAAATTAACACAAAAAGGCGTTTTGGAAGGCTTAAATCGTGAAAATATAGACTTTTATCTACTTGAAACAGTAGATTCAACAAATACATTTGCTAAAGACAAAGAATTACTTAAAAACTTCTTAATTGTAATTTCTGAACAACAAACCGCCGGGAGAGGCAGGCATGGAAAGCAATGGTACAGCCCAGATAGTGGCAATATCTACATGACGATCAAATTCAAGGATAAAAATAACATCCCATTAAGTCTTATTATCGGACTTCTAATATCTGAGTCTATCGAATCTGTATCAGGTAAAAAAATTAATGCAGGGCTAAAATGGCCAAATGATCTTTTAATAAATAAACAAAAAATATGTGGCATTTTAGTTGAATCAGAAATTATAAATGGTGAAATAGAATTCATAGTTGGCATAGGAATAAATTATGCTCTGCCTAAAAAAGAGTCCTGGTGGGGAGAAATTGGCAAGCTTGCTAAAATAATGCCAAGGGAAAAACTTATAAATTCAATCTTACATGCAATTATTTATTATGCAGAAAACGGCTACCCAGATTGGTTAGCAGCCTGGGAAAAAAGATGCATGCATATTGGTGATGAGTTAAAAGTTATATCTAATAATCAACAAGATGAAGAAGTTGGTATCTTTCAAGGAGTCGACGAAAAAGGTAACATGCTCTTAAAAACATCGAATGAGTTGAAATCCATTAGTTCAGGAGAATGTTCAATTAAAGGGATATATTAAATTTATGAACCATACTGTTTTCAAGAAAGAAATTAATCATGATCAATCATCATCAATACAATCAGTAGTATTTGGAGCTGGATGTTTTTGGGGAGTGGAAAGAAAATTTTGGTCTCTGCCTGGTGTAGTTATGACATCGGTTGGTTATGCTGGTGGTGATCATAACGAACCAAGCTATGAATTGGTTTGTGCTGGCATAACAGGTCATGCTGAGGTTGTAAAAGTAGATTATGATCCCGCGATTATTTCTCTCATGGAGTTACTAAAAATATTTTGGGAATGTCATGATCCTACCCAAGGAATGAGGCAAGGCAATGACGTTGGCACTCAATATCGATCAGTCTGTTACTCTTCAAATGATGAAGATTTAATAACCATCAATGAAAGCCTTGTCAAATATCAAGAAAGTCTGAGTGAGCGCAATCTTGGAATGATTACAACTGAAGTAAAAAAAGAAGATACGTATTTTCTTGCAGAAGAATATCATCAACAGTATCTTGATAAAAATCCTAACGGATATTGTGGTCTTGGTGGAACGGGTTGTGAGTTAAGAATATAAAAATGGCCTCAAATTGAGGCCATTTATTTAAATTGTGTTAATCAGTCAGGATTGTACTGCTTTAAGCTTACTTCCATATATGATCTTTTAAAAATACTGTATTTGTCTGCCTCCGGAGCATACTCTGCAAATTCCTCAGAAGCATAAAGCTCACTTAAAAATGTTAAAGCGTCCTGAGGTGAACTGAATGAGCCCCAAATTTCATGAGAAATTCCATTTCCATTATTTCCTAAATAATGAGACTGCAACCCATAAGCATTGTATGCCCAATCGTAACCTTCAAGACTTTTTGCAAATTTTGTCCACAATGGCAGAAATTTTTCTGCATCGGTTACCTCTAGACTCCATCGAAGCGATACTCTGTTGGATGTGGTATCTCCTTTAAGACTTACGCCCACTGTATGCACAGTTAATGTATCGGAAATAATTTCAGCCTCAATATCATTCATAGCTTTTCTAAAATCTCTTCCTTCTTGAGAGGTTGCAAAAATTTCACCAGCTTTTGCATATTGATCGGCGTCTTTGTAATACCAGACCACTGCATGAGTTGAATCATCCCAACCATTTTGTTGCAGAGCAAGAAAATCAACTTCGAATTTTTCTTTTGCAACAATTGGTGAATTCATATATTTATCAAAAGCAGCAAAGCATTTTTCAGCCTCTGGGCAATTAAACAAAAAATTTGCTTGGTACATTGAAAAGTTTTCTGGCAGATGATCATCCGCATAAATTCCAATACTTAAAAACAGCGTTGAAAGTAAAAATAATTTTTTCATAAGTTATCTCTGAGAATTAATAATGTCTTAATTATACACATAATTTATATTTTTAGCGGCTCTGTTTATGAACTTCCCTCAATTAATTTATTGTTGTAAAATTTCGATCTTTGCCGGTATAGCTCAGTTGGTAGAGCAGTTGATTTGTAATCATCAGGTCCCGAGTTCAACTCTTGGTGCCGGCACCATTTCCTAAAAAACTACAAATAAATAATCAATAGAAGGATTACCAGACTGAGATATATTAAAGCATACATATATCTTGCAAACTTGAATTCTTTCTCTAACTTATTTTCTTTTTTCATAAATTTTACATCTCACAATTCTGATCTAAACCCAGCACATGAGCAACTCTACCCATACCCATCCATCCAGCAATACAATAGGTTAGATCCGTAATCTCTGCATCTGAAAAAACATCCTTTACCTCAACCCAAAATTTTTCATCATTAGATAATCCTTTTGGGTCTTCACCCATAGCTTTAGCAAATTTGACTGCCAATAACTCCTTTTTAGATAAATGAACATAATTCTCACTGAGTAAATTAGAGTAAAAGTCTTTATTAGGTGCTTCACCATTTTCAATAACGCCCTTAGTAATACCCATTTGATGCACGTCTCTTTTTGACTGCCAATTCATACAAATCATACAACCATTAATCATCGCCGTTGCAATTCGAGCAGCTTCAAAGACCCTTAATGGAAGCTTGCTATGTTCATATATTGCTAATGCAAATGCATTCCCAGCTCCAGATATTTCCTTTGCATAGTGTTCACCAGGGCCTGTCATGACACTATCACTATCTTGGTTAAGGTTAATTCTCATATTTCTTCATTTCTGATCTTTTATTTATAACAATAAATAGAATATCATTCAAAAAATTTATCATTGGCACGTAAATTGCATTAAGTTATATGTACGCTAAGTATTCATTCTTTCCCCCAAATATAGAAGTTGAATACAAATTCATTAAATGCTTAGCGTACATTTTTCCCCCTTAGATAATAATGAAGGGCCTTTAGCTAGGTCCTTCATGATTTTTTATAAATTAAGTTCCAATGTTAAATTAATTAATCGACCTCTTGGATCATGCACTCTTGTATCAAAACTAAAGTCTGGAGCGTCATATAAAAGAGGTGCCTGCTTATCAAAAGCATTGATAATTCCCATGCCAAATTTTATTTCGCTAGAAGAAAGCTGAAACGACTTAATAATTGAAAAATCGTGTACTAAAAAAGATTTAACGTAATTTGTATAACCTAAACTTATAGCAGATGCAGGGATCTGACGGTCATTTGAATATCCATCAACATACCTTGAATTTATACCAATCTTTAAATCATTAATTGTCCAGCTGAAGAATGAATTTAATCTCAATTTAGGCAAGGAATGAGTATTAGCATCAAAGTTAAAATTTCCAACCCTGTTAACCATATTAAAATTATCTCCACCTTGATTTTCAGGTGTCAGGAATTCGGACAATTGTGTTGCCTTAATGGAATAGCTGAATTCTCCAATTTCTACAATTTTTAAAAAGTTTATTTCAGCATCAATGCCACTAACTTCAGTTTTTTCTTCATTAAAATATGATGTGCTTACTGCTATTAACTCTCCAAATTGATTTCTAGTAACACTTGGTGCAAAAGGATCAGTATTTAGTAATACCTGAGGACTTTCTACTTCAATTCGATTTTTATAATCAATTTTCCAATAATCTATTATCAAATCTAATTCATTCGTAACATTCCATTTAAAACCAAAATTAATATTTTCAGATGTTGCAGGCTTTAAGTATTGATTCCCTAATAATGCTAAACGTACGAATGGAGAATCATTAATATCTCTAACGCTACCAAGCTGAATCTCAGATGAAAACATCTGTGCCATCGAAGGAGCAGTAAAAGAAGTTCCAAATGAACCTCGTAAAAAGAAATTTTCTGAAGCTAAATACTTAAAAGAAATTCTTGGATCGAATGAGGAGTTATTATCAAGTCTTTCATAGCGACCAGATAAAATTAAATCTAAAACATTTTCAAAATTCTTATTTGTTTCAAAAAAAATAGCTTGTTTATTTCTACTAGTGTCAACGTTTTTACCGCCGCCCAAGAATAATAAATCGGCAGCTTTGGTTAACTTTCCATCTTGATCAAATTCAGCTCTGCTGGTCTCAGAATAATTAATTTCTAAATCTTCTGCATTGAATTGAAAACCAAAAGCAAAGTTAATTCCATTTTTGTTACCAGTAAGAATTCCATCCAAAGATAACAAGCTACCAATCTTAAGAGAGGTCTCTGAACCTTTGATGTAATCTATCAGAGTAACTGAATTTTCTAATGGCAAAAATATATTCCATTGCTCATTGCCGTCAGGACCGCCTCTTCCTAAAATTGCATCTTCAAATCTTGACTCTATTGTATCTGGACGCTGATGCTTATTCTCATGTTCGCTTGCTGTCAAAGATAATTCAAAATTTAAATCTTTGGCCATATTAAAATTTAAAGTATTGCTGAAATGATATTGCGTGATAGCTTTAGGTGAATTTGGTGATGGAAATGCAGAGCCTAAAGGTCTGCCATACCAAATAACCGGCACGTTAAATGGACTGCCTCCCTGACCTGGAAAAATCTCTTTAGATAAATACGACAAAGCTGGATAGGACGGAGATTGAGGATTATCATTGACATCAATTGAGGCTGTCATCAAAGTCATCGAATAATCTATATCAAAAATAGATTTCACAAAATGGAAATATCCTTTTAAGTGGTCTTCATCATTTACTATGTTGAATCTTTCACCATACAAGAACTTGCATCTTGGACCGGCAATTACTCCTCCATTTTTTATGCAATTTGGATCTGGAATTGTTTGATTTTTGCTATAACTTCCTGCGTATGTTCCTGTTGCAACTGAGTCAGCTTGTGTGATTTTGAAACTGTTGCCCAAGCCGCTTAGACCAAGTTCTGCGAATTTAGGTATGCTTGCCGCATTTAGTGGTGATTTATTTAAGGAACTTAGCGCTAATACATAATTGCCCTCCCAAAACTTGCCGCCAAACAAGACACCTATAGTTTTATCTCTTTGGTCATAATTACTAGTCTTTTGAGAGCCTAATAAAAAACGCATCCCGTCAAACTGTTGATATGTTTGAAAGTTAATTACTCCTGCAATGGCATCAGATCCATATAATGATGTTGCCCCATCTTTAAGAATTTCTATTCTTTCAAGCGCTATTTCAGGAATAATATTTATGTCAATGTATCCTTCTCCTTCATCAGAAGGTGTTCCTGAATGAGTCTGTCTTTTTTTATTTACTAGAACCAAGGTTGATGAATGACCTAGGCCCCTTAAAGTTATTGTGGCCATGCCTTGATCTATTCCATCTAAGGCATTAGTTTGAAAATGAGAGCCTGAAGCAATACTAAGATATTTACTTAACTCAGCTACGGTTGAAACTCTTAAATTTTTAAATTCCTCAGCAGAAATAATATCCACAGGTGATGCGTCCAGTTCGCTTGATTCTATGTATGAGGCAACTGCAATAACCTCCTCAGTTTCTTCTGCAACAAGAGTAATAGTTCCAAAAAAAATAATAGCCATGTAAATGCAATTAATTTTTTTCATATTAGTAAATATAAATTTTTTTAGTGAATTATAAATAAAAAAAAACCGAGGGCTTAATATAAGCAAGCCCCCGGTTTTAGATATATTATATCTTAGAATTTAGAAAGTTAAATTAAATCTAACTCCATAATTTCTTCCTGGCAGTGGAACTTCTTTTTTAACATATGAAGAATGATTTCTTGCAACTTCATCAGTTAAATTATTTCCAAATATTGAGAGAGTTAATTGACTTTGACTATCTAAATCAAAAGTCTTAGTGAACTTAGCATTCAACATATCATAAGCAGCGGTTGCAGTTTCACCCAATCCAATATCGTTTTGCTCCTCAACATCTTTAAACATTAATCCAAAGCTCATATCGTCTTGAGAATATTTTAATTTATAGATGTTTCTTGCAGGATTTAATCTTGGAATATTTCCGCCATTAGAAAATTCTCCATTAATCTCATCTCTGCCATAAGACATTAAAAGTTCGCCAGAAGCTAACTCAAAAGTGTTACCAAATTCAATTTCGTATCCATCTAGTTCAGCATCTTGTTGCAAATAATTCGCCAGAATCAAGCCGCCATGATCGTCATGGCCCTCCTCATGCTCTTCATCATGCTCTTCATGCTCTTCCTCAGTTTCGTCTTGAAGATAAATGTAATTTTCTACATCATTCACAAAAACAATAGCTGAAGCGAAGAAACTTCCATTATTAATATTGACAGAAAAATCAATATTATTTGAAGTCTCAGAATTTAGATTTACATTACCAACCTCAAATCTTCCTGTTGCCAAATGTGCACCATTCATGAACATTTCAATTGAAGAAGGAGCTCTTTCAACAGATGCAAAGCCAAGGTTTACATCAATAAAGTCATTAAGTTGCCTTCCAATATTGAAAGCAATACTTGAGCTATCAAAGGATTTATCATAATAGTCAGTTTCCATTTCTTCATGCTCATCATGATGCTCTTCTTCATCTTCGTCGTGATGCTCTTCTTCATCTTCGTCATGATGCTCTTCTTCATGCGCTGAAGAGACTGAACCTTTATTATCAATGGTGTCAAATCTGACGCCAAAATCTAGTTCAAAATCGTTAAAACTTCTACTTAAGTAATATCCAATCGTGGCTTCATCTCTTGATGCAGAATTCATAAAAGCTTCTGCTCCAAAAATGGCTGTATCTTCATTTACAAGATTGAATGAGATTTTTTGAGAAAAAAGATCATTGGAAAGATCAAAAATAAATCCTGCTTCAGCAGAATCATTAGTAAATGTGGTTGGTCCTTCTTCAGCATGACCCTCATGTTCGTCATGGCCCTCTTCCTCATGTTCGTCTTCGTCATGATGCTCTTCTTCTTCATGCTCCTCTTCTGCATGTTGTTCTGTAAAAGAATAATCTGAATCTCTAAAAAAGAAATCAACTGAGTTAGCAAAATTAAAGCCATCTAGATCATATGAACCTTTGATATCAAATTTATCTGAATCAGTATTAGTAAAAATTCTTTCACCTTCATGCTCATCCTCACCTTCATGCTCATCGCCATGTTCTTCATGTCCTTCTCCATGAAAAGGAATACCATAAGAACTTTCAGAACTTGATATAGAAAACCCAAGATATCCATTATCACTTACAACTGACGCGCCAAATTTCATAGATTCAGATGCAAAATCTGAATTAGCCAAGAAGCCAAGATTTTCTTCATGCTCATCATGCTCTTCTTCATGCTCATCATGATCTTCATCATCATGATGCTCTTCCTCTTCATGCATAATTGCACCATTAGGCACATCATAGTTTTCTAGATCAGTATTTTTGTAAGCAAAACTTACATTAAGATTATTTAGATTATCTTGATAGAAAAATGTTGTGGTATTACCCTCATTAACCGATTGAGTTTCACCACCAACTTTTACGAGTTGTTCTACATCTTCCATGGCTATAGAGTTATCAACTACATTGATGATTCCACCAATTGCTCCATTGGTATAAAGCAAAGATGATGGTCCTCTAACGACCTCTATTTGTTGTGCATTACCAAGATCTATGTCATTAAAATGATCGGCCCCAAGACCTGAGACATCTCGATTAACAATACCATTATCAAGAATTTTTACTCTCGAGCCAGACATACCTCTGATAATTGGTTGTCCAACAGCTGATCCATAATCAGCAGTAGAAACACCTAATAGATCATCAACTGTCTCACCTAAACTTTGAGTAGCTTCGGTTGAAATATCATCGCTAGAAACAATATGAATTGGGTCGGCAATCTCACTCGTAGACTTATCAATAATTGAGGATGTAACAACTACCTCTTCAATGGTGTTAGCTTGCAATGAATCGAAAGAGAATATGGCAAGAGCTAAGAATACTAATTTATTAATTTTCATAAAACCTCCTATGTTAAAAAATTAAAATTTAAAAAAAAATTAAATAATAATTTTAGGAGGCGCTTGAGAAAAATAAGGTTTGCTTAATTGTAGATATAATTTGTCAGAACTCTTAAAGCCCTTAAATTCGTTAAAATATTTTTTTGGAATAAATGCAAAAAATTCTACCTCAGGTGAAATATCATTATGACAAGTTTGGCATTCAGCTTCAGCATGGTATTCAATCGGGCTTTCATCAATGTGTGCAAATGAATGCAATGATATACTTGCTAGAAAAAATAACCCAATAAATGAGATTACTTTGCTATTACGACCGAGATTCATAGCGCAATAATATATATCATCTCATTTAATTTACAATAGAAATAAATATTTTAAATGTATAAAGAAGCAATCCTGGATGCAGTCTCAATGCATGAGCTGCCATCAAAATGGCATTCAGACGTCTTGGAAGAAGCAAAGAAAGCAACTAAAAAAAAGAAAGCATCAAAATACAGGCAAGATTTAAGAAAATTACCCTTCATAACTATTGATGGTGAGAATGCAAAAGATTTTGATGATGCTATTTATTGCAAACAAAATAGAAACGGCTTCAAACTATTTGTTGCTATTGCCGATGTATCGTTTTACGTCAAAACGGGATCCAAAACAGATAAAGAAGCTCAAAAAAGAGGCACATCTATATATTTTCCAGCGAAAGTTATACCCATGTTGCCAGAGGATTTATCTAACGGTATCTGCTCTTTAAAGCCCAATGAAGATAGATGTGCAATGATTTGCGAAATGTCCCTTGGCCGCGATGGCAAAAGGGGTAAATATAAGTTTTACAGTGGTTTGATAAAATCCAAGGCTCGATTAACTTACAATCAGGTAGAAAAACATCTTCAAGGCTCTTCAAAAATAGAGTTGCCTCAAGCTCGAGATTCAATCAATGATTTAAATGAGCTTACAAATTTAAGGTTAATGCATCGAAACAAAAGAAAAGCATTAGAAATAAATCCTAAAGAAATCAACCTAGAATTAAATAAGAATAAAGAAGTAAAAAATATTCTAGTGAAAAAGTCATTGTTTTCCTACAAGCTTGTTGAAGAATCTATGCTCTTAGCTAACGAATCTGCTGCAGAGTTAATGCAGGACCGATTAAATCTTGGAGTTTACAGAGTTCATGAGGATCCGGATGCCAGTAAACTCGAGTTGTTAAAAAAACATTTCCATATCCCTGCTCAAATAAGTAAAAAATTATCCCCCCTTGAAGTGATCAACTCATGTCTAGTAAAAGCTAATAAAAAAAATGACGATATTGGAAAAATCTTAGTTCTTCAAACTTTAGCTAGGGCAGAATATTCAACCAATAATTTAGGACATTTTGGATTACAACTGCAAAAATATACTCATTTTACATCTCCAATTAGAAGGTATCCTGACTTACTTGTTCATAGATTAATTAGCTCCTATCTCGCTCATAAGAAACCAAATAGAACAGAAAATGAACTTCAAGACGAATGTGAAAATGCTTCAGTGCTTGAAAGACGTGGTGAAAAAGCATCTAGGCAAGTAGAACAAGTATTAGTCTGTGAATATCTTAAAAGAAAAATAGGCTCATCAATGAACGGAGTGGTCACAGGAGTGACAGATTTTGGACTTTTTATTAATTTAGAGCCCTACTTTATATCTGGTCTTTTGCACGTATCTGACTTACCTGATGATCATTATCATTTATTAAATAATCAAAGTGTTCTAAGGGGTAGAAAAAGAGGTGGTGTATATAAGCTTGGCCAGAAAATAAAAGTTAAAATTGCAGCAATTTTTCCACTTGAAAGAAAAATCAATTTAGTCATTCCAAATGGAAAATAAAAATTTATCAAATCTTCGTGTAGGATTTCACAGCATCGAGATCTTGTTAAAGCTTTCACCTGAAAATATAAAAAAAATATTTATGCCAGCAAACAGAAATGATGAACGAGCTCTTGGCTTAATTTCGATGGCTGAGAAGCTCTCTATTTCAGTTGAAAGAAAAAAAAGTCTAGTCCAACATCCTGAGGCTTATTTAAAAAACGATGTAAGTCTTGGTCTCAGTGACTTAAAAAAATATGAAGAAAGCATTCAAAATAAAAATCCTACATTCTTAGTAATTGATAATATTATTGATCCAAGAAACCTTGGTGCCTGCATTAGATCTGCAGCGGCCAGTAATATTGCTGGAGTTATTATAAACAAGCATCATTGCTCACCTATCACTCCAGTTGTCAGACAAATTTCTGCTGGAGGAACAGAAGCAGTTCAAATTTTCACCATCACGAACTTAGTAAATGCTCTAAAACACTTTAAGAAATTAGGTTATATGATTCTCGGTACAAGTGAGCATGCCAACATTCTGCACACAAAATTCGACCTCAACAAACCCATTGTTGCAATAGTTGGCTCTGAAGAAAATGGTATTAGAAAGAAAACACAAGAAATCTGCACCGAAATGTGTACATTATCTAAAAATGAAAACATTAATAGTCTAAATGTATCTGTTGCGACAGGTGTCATGCTTTTTGAAATTGCAAGGCAAAAATTTAACTAAATTTAATCTATAATTGTTAAGAATTTAAAGAAAAACAGATATGCTTAATCAAAGAACCATTAATAATTCAATAAAAGCTGTTGGTGTAGGACTCCATAGCGGAAAAAAAATGACTATGGAGCTTTTACCTGCTCCTGTGAATTCTGGAATAACATTTATTCGCAATGACCTTGACCCAGAAATAAAAATTCCGGCTTTGTATGACTATGTTGGAGATACCACTTTATCTACAAATCTGTTTAAGGATGGTTATAAAATTGGAACCATTGAGCATCTATTATCGGCTATTGCTGGTCTTGGAATAGATAATTGCATTATTAAAGTTGATGGCCCAGAAGTACCTATTATGGATGGAAGTGCGAGTCCGTATGTCTTTCTAATACAGTCTGCTGGATTAGCTGAGCAAGATGAGTTAAAAAAATTCATTAAAGTAAAAAAGGAGGTGCGGGTTGAACGAGACGATACCTACGCTGCTATCAAGCCATTTGACGGGTTTAAAGTTAGTTTTGAAATAAATTTCAAAGATCCAAGCATTAATAAGCATTCGCGAAAATCCTCCATCGACTTTTCATCTACCTCTTTTGTAAAAGAAATTTGTAGAGCTAGAACTTTTGGAGCAGTTAAAGATTTAGATTTACTTCAATCCAAAGGCTTGGCTTTGGGAGCTAGTGTCGCAAATGCTATAGCTGTTGGAGAGGATGGGATCTTGAATGAAGACGGCTTAAGATTTGATGACGAGTTTGTAAAGCATAAAATGCTCGATGCTATTGGTGATTTGTATTTACTTGGTCATAACCTCATTGGTCAGTTTTCTGGATATAAATCTGGCCATTCTCTTAATAACGAACTATTGAGAAAAATACTTTCATCTGAGGATGCTTGGGAGGTTGTTACTTTTGAAGATACCTCCACTGCACCAATTTCATATGTCAGAGCTCCATTTGGAGATGATATTGAGCACTGAATAAAATATACAAAATTATTTACAATTAAATTAATGTCATTTTTAACCAAAATATTTGGAAGCAGTAATCAACGTTCTTTAAAGCGGATGCAAGTCATTGTGGATCAAATTAATGATCTTGAGTCTGAGTATCAACAATTAAGCGATGAAGAGCTATTTTCCCTCAGAGATAAATTTAAAACATTAAAAAAAGATTCTGGATTTGATTTATTGGCGCACACCTTTGCGGCAACTCGAGAAGTAAGTACTAGAACAACAGGACTTAGGCATTTTGACTGTCAAATGCTCGGAGGTATAGCCCTGTCTGAGGGCAACATAGCTGAAATGAAAACCGGGGAAGGGAAAACTTTGGTTGCAACTTTACCCGCATATTTTAATGCAATTAAAGATAACAAAGTGATCTTGGTTACTGTGAATGACTACCTTGCGCAAAGAGATGCTGATTGGATGAAGCCTATCTATGAAGGATTAGGGCTAAAAGTTGGAGTTATTCATTCAAACCAGCCTTTTGAAGAAAAGAAAGCAGCCTATGAATGTGATGTTATTTATGCCACTAATGGGGAGTTAGGCTTTGATTATCTTAGAGACAACATGGCTCTGCGAGCTGAAGATAAGGTCCAATGCTCTCTAGATTTTGCAATTGTGGATGAAGTAGATTCAATACTAATTGATGAAGCTCGAACGCCACTAATTATTTCTGGTCCTTCTAACGAAAGTGCAGATTATTATGTTCAAATAAAAAAAATTATTCCTAGTCTAAAAAAACAATTACGTGAAGGAACTGAAGATGAGCCACTTACAGCTGATGAAAGGGGTCACTATATTATTGATGAAAAAAATAGGTCAATAGAGCTTACTGATGATGGTTATGTAGTTGTAGAAAATCATCTTGAAGAACTTGGCTTACTTCAATCTGACGATAGTCTTTATTCTGTAAGTAATCTAAAAATTATGCGTTACGTGAATGCAACCTTAAAAGCTGCATTTCTCTTTAACAAGAATGTCCATTATCTAGTTAGAGGGCAAGAAGTGCTCTTGATAGATGAGCATACTGGCAGAACAATGCCTGGTCGAAGAATGAGCGAAGGGATTCATCAGGCTCTTGAATGCAAAGAGAACGTTGCAATTCAAAAAGAATCTCAAACTCTAGCCTCTACAACATATCAGAATTTTTTTAGGCTTTTTAACAAGCTTTCTGGTATGACAGGTACTGCAGATACCGAAGCTGCTGAATTTGCTGAAATATATGGTTTAAAGGTATCAATAATTCCAACAAATAAACCAATGGCAAGAGATGACAATGATGATTTGGTCTTTCTTACAAAAGAATCAAAATTTAAAGCCTTGATTGATGAGATAGAATTATTAAGAAAAAAAGATGCGCCTATTTTAGTTGGTACTGCTTCGGTCGAGTCTTCTGAAATAGTATCTGCATTATTGAGTAAGAAAAATATTTCTCATCAAGTACTTAATGCTAAACAGCATGAAAAAGAAGCTGAAGTTATTGCAAATGCTGGGCGTCCAGGTGTACTAACAATTGCAACAAATATGGCTGGAAGGGGAACAGACATAGTTCTTGGAGGAAAAGAAAATATAGGTGACGGAGAATGGGAAAAAAGACATCAGCTAGTATTAGATGCTGGAGGTCTTCATATTCTTGGAACTGAAAGACACGAATCTCGCAGAATTGATAATCAGCTTAGGGGTCGATCAGGACGGCAAGGAGATCCAGGTTATTCAAAATTTTTCTTATCGTTAGAAGATGATTTATTAAGGCTTTTTATATCTGATAGTCGGAGAGGATTGTTTGAAAAAATTGGTATGGGCGATGATCACATTGAGCATAAGATGTTATCCAGAGGGATAGAAAATGCACAAAGAAGAATAGAAAGTAGAAATTTTGATATTCGAAAAAACTTGTTGGAATATGACGATGTTGCAAATGATCAGAGGCAAGCAATCTATTCTTTAAGAAATCAACTCTTAAATGAAGATAATATTTCAGAAGCAATAAATGAACTTATATTTTCAGAGATGCAATCTATTTGTAATGATTTTGTTCCATTAGAGTCAGTTGAGAGCCAATGGAGACTTGAAGAATTAGATGGATATCTGAATGATCACTATTTATTTGAAAAAGGTATTGCGGCAAAAGTGAAAAATGATAAGAAATTAACTCCGGAAACAATTGCAAGTCTAGTCTCTGAAAAAGCTTTAAAACGTTATCAAGAAAAATATATAGCCATCAAAGAAAACCTTGCGCAGTTAGAAAAACAAGTCATGCTCCAAATATTAGATGTTCACTGGAAAGATCATTTAGCTGAGATGGATCACCTTAGACAAAGTGTTGGACTGAGAGCATATGCTCAAAAAAATCCTAAAAATGAATATAAGCGTGAGGCATTTGAAATGTTTGAGGTCATGTTAAATGCAATTAATAGCGAGTCCATAAAGGTATTATTTAGATTAGAGCTTGCAACTGAAGAAGAAATACAGGAACTTGAAGAAAGGTCACGTGAAGCTCAGAAAAATAGAGAAATGATGTTGCAACAAGAAAAATTGGAGTCAGTAATAGGAAATGACAATAACTCTCTTTCAAGAAAACAACAAACTGTGGAGACTGTAAAAAAAGATATTCCAAAATTTGGAAGAAATGAAGTGGTAAAAATTACCGATGGGCAAAATATCAAAGAATTAAAATATAAAAAAGCTCAACCTCTCGTTGAAAATGAGGGGTGGAAGATAATATAAAACTCAGTATTTAAAGTTAATCCTCATAAAAATCTTCTGATTCAATTGGCCTGCTTATGAGCTTTTCTTCGTTAGCCCAATTACCAAGATCAATTAATTTACATTTCTCTGAACAAAAAGGTCGAAAAATATTAGTGGCGCTTAAGTCAGCTTCATTACTACATCTTGGACAATCATTTTTCATTTTTTAGTCAGCCCTAGATAAAAATGATGCATTGCCAATGATCTTATTTGCAAATTTTTAAGGGAATCATTGTTAGATATCACGTCATTAGCAATGCTTAGCCTTTCCTCTCTGGAGCATTGAGAGTTAATAATATTTTGTATGACATTACCTGAGTTATTATCTCTTAAGGTTGCTCGTTCAAGTTGAAGTTCTGATTCACAATCAATAACGAGAACTCTGTCATATGAGCTCATACTTTTTGTCTCAAAAATAAGTGGCACCTCAATAATTGAGTATGGTGATTGAGATGCTAGTATTCTTTCTGACATCTTTTCTCGAACTAAGGGATGCGTAATAGATTCAAGAGCCTCTCTTTTTTCAACACTCTCAAAAACCTCTTTTCTCAGCTTAGTTCTGTCTATCGAGCCATCAGCATGGACTATTTCAGCACCAAAATATTCGACGACTTTTTTAAAGCCAGGGGTATCTTTTTCAACGACCTCTTTAGCTACGTGGTCTGCATCTATGACATTAATACCTTCATTTTTAAAAAAACTAGCAGCAGCTGATTTGCCAGATCCAATTCCACCTGTAAGGCCAACAATCATTTTTTAGCTTTGGTATTAATAAATTTTGGAACATTATGTTCCCAAGAACTCTCTTCAACCCTTGATGATATAAACCATTTATTATTTATTTTTTCATAGGTATCCAGATACCACATCCCCAAAAAGAATACTTCATCATTTTCTGTTTGCATTGGATTAAAACACATTACTTTTCCAGAGGCAGAGTTTCCATTAATTTTAAGAGAAATATTTGAGATTAGATGTTGGTAATTTGGAAACCGATCTAGTGCATTTTCTAAGTACTCAATAATTTCTTTAAGGTTACCTGCTTTACCACCAACTGCAGTGTAATCAATATGAGCATCTTTAGTGAACAAGTTATTGAACTCTTGAAAATTTTTACTATCTACTGCAGTTGCATAATCAGTGATTAGTTTTTCAAGTTCCATGCGATCTGAAATTTCGGTAATATCCATACCCATTATTTTATACAAAAAAAAGGCCCTCAGATAACTCTGAGAGCCTTTCAAAGAAAAAAGCCTGACGATTACCTACTCTCACACAAGGAGACCTTGCACTACCATTGGCGTGAGTTCGTTTCACTTCTGAGTTCGAGATGGGATCAGGTGGTACCAAACTGCTATTATCATCAGGCAAACTGGTATGTAATTCTTTTATCACTACAAATAAGTTATTCCTGAACAACGGAACCTTTTTTAAGGTTACATGATCAAGCCTCACGAGTTATTAGTACAAGTTAGCTCAACGCCTCACAACGCTTACACACCTTGCCTATCAACGTCATAGTCTATGACGACTCTTTAGTAGACCGAAGTCTATGGGAGATCTAATCTTGGGAGAGGCTTCCCGCTTAGATGCTTTCAGCGGTTATCCCTTCCGAACATAGCTACCCGGCAATGCCACTGGCGTGACAACCGGAACACCAGAGGTTCGTCCAATCCGGTCCTCTCGTACTAGGATCAGCTTCCCTCAAATCTCCAACGCCCACAGCAGATAGGGACCGAACTGTCTCACGACGTTCTAAACCCAGCTCGCGTACCACTTTAAATGGCGAACAGCCATACCCTTGGGACCTGCTCCAGCCCCAGGATGTGATGAGCCGACATCGAGGTGCCAAACACCCCCGTCGATGTGAACTCTTGGGGGGTATCAGCCTGTTATCCCCGGCGTACCTTTTATCCGTTGAGCGATGGCCCTTCCATTCAGAACCACCGGATCACTAAGACCTAGTTTCCTACCTGCTCGACCCGTCGGTCTCGCAGTCAAGCATCCTTGTGCCTTTATACAATCTGCATGATGTCCGACCATGCTTAGGATACCTTCGTACTCCTCCGTTACTCTTTGGGAGGAGACCGCCCCAGTCAAACTACCCAGCACACACTGTCCTCGATCCGGATTACGGACCTAAGTTAGAGCCTCAACTTTACAAGGGTGGTATTTCAAGGACGACTCCACCAAGACTAGCGTCTCGGCTTCAAAGTCTCCCACCTATCCTACACAAATAAAGTCAAAGTCCAGTGTGAACCTGTAGTAAAGGTGCACGGGGTCTTTCCGTCTAGCTGCGGGTACACTGCATCTTAACAGCGATTTCAATTTCACTGAGTCTATGGTGGAGACAGTGTGGCCATCATTACGCCATTCGTGCAGGTCGGAACTTACCCGACAAGGAATTTCGCTACCTTAGGACCGTTATAGTTACGGCCGCCGTTTACCGGGGCTTCGATCAGGAGCTTCGCCAAAGCTAACCCCATCAATTAACCTTCCGGCACCGGGCAGGCGTCACACCCTATACGTCATCTTACGATTTTGCAGAGTGCTATGTTTTTAATAAACAGTTGCAGCCACCTAGTTTCTTCGACCACCATCAGCTTAAAGAGCAAGTCTTATCACCAATGGTGGCGTACCTTCTCCCGAAGTTACGGTACCATTTTGCCTAGTTCCTTCACCATAGTTCTCTCAAACACCTTAGTCTTCTCGACTTATCCACCTGTGTCGGTTTAGGGTACGGTTCCTTATAATCTGAAGCTTAGAGGTTTTTCCTGGAAGCATGGTATAAACTACTTCCCACTCAATGAGTGGTCGTCGTCAGTTCTCAACCTTAAAAGATCCCGGATTTACCTAAGATCTAAGTCTACAACCTTAAACACGGACAACCATCGCCGTGCTAGTCTAACCTTCTCCGTCACCCCATCGCAATTATAAGAAGTACAGGAATATTAACCTGTTTTCCATCGACTACGGCTTTCGCCCTCGCCTTAGGAGCCGACTCACCCTGCCACGATTAGCGTTGGACAGGAAACCTTGGATTTTCGGCGAAGAGGTTTTTCACCTCTTTGATCGTTACTCATGTCAACATTCGCACTTCTGATACGTCCAGCATGCCTCACAGCACGCCTTCAGCCGCTTACAGAACGCTCTTCTACCATCTTAAATAAATTTAAGATCCGTAGCTTCGGTTTATGATTTAGCCCCGTTATATCTTCCACGCAGGCCGACTCGACTAGTGAGCTATTACGCTTTCTTTAAAGGATGGCTGCTTCTAAGCCAACCTCCTAGCTGTTTGTGCCTTCCCACATTGTTTCCCACTTAATCATAATTTGGGACCTTAGCTGACGGTCTGGGTTGTTTCCCTCTCGACTACGGACGTTAGCACCCGCAGTCTGTCTCCCATGCTCATACTCATTGGTATTCGGAGTTTGCATCGGTTTGGTAAGTCGGGATGACCCCCTAGCCGAAACAGTGCTCTACCCCCAATGGTAATACATGAGGCACTACCTAAATAGTTTTCGAAGAGAACCAGCTATCTCCGGGTTTGATTAGCCTTTCACTCCTATCCACAGCTCATCCCCTCATTTTTCAACATAAGTGGGTTCGGGCCTCCAGTCAGTGTTACCTGACCTTCACCCTGGCCATGGATAGATCACCCGGTTTCGGGTCTAATTCCAGCAACTGAGCGCCCTATTAAGACTCGGTTTCCCTACGCCTCCCCTAAACGGTTAAGCTTGCTACTGAAATTAAGTCGTTGACCCATTATACAAAAGGTACGCCGTCACAGAACAAGTCTGCTCCGACTGCTTGTAA
The DNA here is from genome assembly GCA_902515775.1 of uncultured SAR86 cluster bacterium. GTDB lineage: Bacteria > Pseudomonadota > Gammaproteobacteria > Magnimaribacterales > D2472 > D2472. Next base: position 99,455 of record CABXVU010000002.1, on the reverse strand, counting down.
GCACAAGGTTTCAGGTTCTATTTCACTCCCCTCGCCGGGGTTCTTTTCGCCTTTCCCTCACGGTACTGGTTCACTATCGGTCAGCTGAGAGTATTTAGCCTTGGAGGATGGTCCCCCCATGTTCAGTCAAGATTTCACGTGTCCCGACCTACTCGATTTCACTTTTATAAAATTTTCGCATACAGGGCTATCACCTACTATGGCCATACTTTCCAATATGTTTTGCTAATTTTAAAAAAGCTTAAGGGCTGCTCCGGTTTCGCTCGCCGCTACTACCGGAATCTCTTTTGATTTCTTTTCCTCTAGGTACTTAGATGTTTCAGTTCCCTAGGTTTGCCTCATATACCTATGTATTCAGTATAAGATAATGTGCTTATGCACACTGGGTTCTCCCATTCGGAAATCTCCGGATCAAAGGTTGTTTACCACCTCCCCGAAGCTTATCGCAAGTTACTACGTCCTTCATCGCCTTCAGCTGCCAAGGCATCCGCCTTGTGCTCTTAATTACTTGATCATATAACCCTAAAAAAGGGCTACATACTTAGCTCTCCTTTGTATTTGCGAGCTAAGTTTTTTTGTTATTTGAGAATAACTTAATAAAATTTTCTTCTATTAATGCAGTGATCTAATGTGTCCATATTTTTGATAACAGATAAAAATATGACACTGTAAATATAAAAATATTTACTAGAAAATTACATACCAAAAATTATAAATAACTTCTCTTAAATATTTGATTACTCGTGTGGGCACTCTAGTACGAAAGTTTCGTTAAGGAGGTGATCCAGCCACAGGTTCCCCTACGGCTACCTTGTTACGACTTTACCCCAGTCATGAAACACACCGTGGTAAACGCCCTCCCGAAGGTTAGACTATCTACTTCTGGTGCAATCCACTTCCATGGTATGACGGGCGGTGTGTACAAGACCCGAGAACGTATTCACCGCGACATGCTGATTCGCGATTACTAGCGATTCCGACTTCATGGAGTCGAGTTGCAGACTCCAATCCGGACTACGAAGAATTTTCTAGGATTAGCACCACCTCGCGGCTTAGCGTCCGTCTGTATTCCCCATTGTAGCACGTGTGTAGCCCTATACGTAAGGGCCATGATGACTTGACGTCGTCCTCACCTTCCTCCGGTTTATCACCGGCAGTCCCCTTATAGTTCCCGACCGAATCGCTGGCAAATAAGGGTAAGGGTTGCGCTCGTTATCCGACTTAACGGAACATCTCACGACACGAGCTGACGACAGCCATGCAGCACCTGTATCTTGGCTCCCGAGGGCACTGCTTCATTACAAAGCATTCCAAGTATGTCAAGTATAGGTAAGGTTTTTCGCGTTGCATCGAATTAAACCACATGCTCCACCGCTTGTGCGGGTCCCCGTCAATTCATTTGAGTTTTAGCCTTGCGGCCGTACTCCCCAGGCGGTCAACTTACTACGTTAGCTGCGCCACTGAAAAACATTGTTTCCCAACAGCTAGTTGACATCGTTTACGGCGTGGACTACCAGGGTATCTAATCCTGTTCGCTACCCACGCTTTCGCACCTTAGTGTCAGTACAGATCCAGGAGGCTGCCTTCGCCATTGGTATTCTTCACAATATCTACGCATTCCACCGCTACACTGTGAATTCTACCTCCCTCTATCGTACTCTAGTGAATCAGTTTTGGATGCAGTTCCCAGGTTGAGCCCGGGGATTTCACATCCAACTTAATAAACCACCTACGCGCGCTTTACGCCCAGTAATTCCGATTAACGCTTGGACCTTCCGTATTACCGCGGCTGCTGGCACGGAATTAGCCGGTCCTTATTCTGAAGGTAATGTCACGGTTATTGGGTATTAACCAATAACTTTTCTTCCCAACTTAAAGTGCTTTACAACCCTAGGGCCTTCTTCACACACGCGGTATGGCTGGATCAGGCTTGCGCCCATTGTCCAATATTCCCCACTGCTGCCTCCCGTAGGAGTCTGGGCCGTGTCTCAGTCCCAATGTGGCGGATCGTCCTCTCAGACCCGCTAAAGATCGTTGCCTTGGTGAGCCTTTACCTCACCAACAAGCTAATCTTACGCAGGCTCATCTAGTAGCGAAAGCTTCAAAGAGAGGCCTTCTTTCTCCCAAAGGAGGTATACGGTATTAATCCGAGTTTCCCCGGGCTATCCCCTTCTACTAGGTAGATTCCTACGCGTTACTCACCCGTTCGCCGCTCTACTCATATCCGAAGATACTTTCTCGCACGACTTGCATGTGTTAAGCCTACCGCCAGCGTTCAATCTGAGCCATGATCAAACTCTTCAATTAAAATCATGTTGTGTTACTTTTATAAAATATTAAAAATAACAAAAATATATATCTCGTATTTTGAACACCCACACGAGTAACCAAATATGTTAAAAGAATATGCCAGCTCTTGGCCGGAACGTGAAATTGTATACCCTTAGGTATAAATATCAACCGGTTTTATAACTAATTTTTATCTTTATTAACTAGACGTTCTGAGTTAAGAAATTTCATCTTTGATCTGAGCTCCGCTCCAACCTCCTCAATTGAGTGAGAAGCAGTATTTTTGCGCATTTCTTTCATGATCGGACCACCTGTTGCATCGTTACTCTGTCGACAATCATTTAAAAAATTATCTGCAAATTCTCCTGTTTGAATTCTATTTAAAATTCCTTTCATAGCTTCCTTCGTATCATTAGTAATGACTTCAGGTCCACTTATATAATCACCAAATTCTGCAGTATTAGAAATGGAATAATGCATATTTGCTATCCCGCCCTCGTGAATAAGATCAACAATTAATTTTGTTTCATGCAAACATTCAAAATATGCCATCTCAGGACTATAGCCAGCTTCAACCAAAGTTTCATATCCTGCCTTTATCAAGGCAGTCATACCGCCACACAAAACAGCTTGTTCTCCAAAAAGATCAGTTTCGGTTTCTTCTTTAAAAGTAGTCTCTAAAACACCTGCTCTTGTTCCACCATTTGCCATTGCATATGAAAGAGCAATGTCTCTTGCGCTATGGTTATGTGGATTATCTCCGTCTTGATATATCGCAATCAAGGATGGCACACCACCGCCATTAACATAAGTACTTCTTACTGTATGCCCTGGACCTTTTGGAGCAATCATAATGACAGATGTTTTTTCTTCAGGAACAATTTTTTTAAAATGAATATTAAAACCATGTGCAAATGCTAAAACTGCATTTTGCTTTAAATTAGCTTTTATCTCAGATTCATACAATCCCTGTTGGAATTCATCCGGCGCTAGTATCATAACTAAATCAGCGTCACCGATCGCATCTGAAACTTTGGCAACTTTTAATCCAGCTTCTTGAGCCTTTTTCCATGATGAGGAGCCCTCTCTTAATGCAACTGTTACATCCACTCCTGACTCATGAAGATTATTTGCATGCGCGTGACCCTGAGATCCATAGCCAACTATAGTTACTTTTAGTTGTTGAATGATTGTGATGTCAGCATCGTCATCATAAAAAATTTTCATCTTTATTACTCCTAAATTTTTAAAACTTTCTCACCTTCATGTAGGCCTATACTTCCTGACCTTACTATTTCAAGTAGATTAGCTTTTCCAATAGCTTTTATTGCGATCTCTATATTGCTTGAGGTGCCCCAAGCGGACATGACGATAGCATTTTTATCCTTTTCATGAATTTTTCCATTGAGCTTTTTTAAAATTTTTTGAATTTTTTCATTATGTATGAACTTAACCAAAATAAATTCATACTCATGATGCTCTCCCTCAGTTAAATCGGATACCTTGATAACATCAATTATTTTGTTAATCTGTTTAGTAATTTGCTCAACATCATTTTCTGAGCCGCGCGTCGTAACAGTCATCCTTGAATAACTTCCATCAAAAACAGGACCAACATTAAGTGTCTCAATGTTATAACCACGCTGATGAAATAGACCAACTACCCTAGCTAGAGCTCCAGGTTTATTCTCTATTAATATAGATATTATTCTTTTCATGCCTTTACATTCTTTTTAATCCACATGTCTTTCATGCTTCCATTTGGAGCGACTAACATAGGATAGACATGTTCATTTGGATCGACATAGACATCAACAAATACTAGTCTATCCTTCATAGAGAATGCTTTTTCCAAGGTCTTCTTAAGTTCTGCTTTTTTAGTAACTTTCATGCCAATATGCCCATAAGACTCAGCAAGTTTTACAAAATTAGGTAAAGAGTCAGAATATGTACTTGCTGAATGCCGTCCACCATAATTCATATCTTGCCATTGTCTGACCATGCCAAGGGCCTCATTATTAATGTTTATAATTTTTATTGGTAGATTATATTGAAGACAGGTAGATAGCTCTTGAATGCACATTTGAATACTGCCCTCACCTGTAACACATACAACCTCGTCTTTTGGAAATGCTAATTTAACTCCCATGGCTGCTGGCAAACCAAAGCCCATGGTCCCTAACCCACCAGAATTAACCCAACGTCTGGGTTTGTTGAAATGATAATACTGGGCTACAAACATTTGATGCTGGCCAACGTCTGAGGTAACCCAAGCATTACCATTTGTAGCATGATAAAGTTCTTGCACAACAACCTGTGGAAGAATCATTTGGGATTTAGTCTTTTGAAGATATAACTCATGATCAAGGCCATGTTTTTGTCTCCATTGCGCAACTTGTTGATTCCATGACTCAAGGGCCTCTGTATCAATTTTAATTTTAGAGCGCTTAATCTCATTTATAAGTGCATTTAGGGACTCTTTTACTTGTCCGACAATGGGTATATCTGCATTAATAATTTTTGAGATTGAAGCGGGATCAACATCGATATGGATAATTCTTGCATTTGGAGCAAACAATGAAGGTGTATTAGTAATACGATCATCAAATCTTGCGCCAACTGCAATAATAACATCGGCATTATGCATAGCCATATTTGCCTGATATGTTCCGTGCATACCTAGCATTCCCATAAAATACTTATCTTTTGCTGGATAAACACCCAGCCCCATCAAGGTATTAGTAACAGGTGCTTTTAATAATTTATTTAAGGCAATTAGCTCCTTATGAGCATTTCCGAGAATTACACCACCGCCTGCATAAATTACTGGGCGTTCAGCCGATAAAATATTTTTACATGCTTTTTTAATCTGCCCTGGATGAGGTAAAACTCTTGGTTGATATGACCTAAGTGAGACCTCTTTTGGCTTTTTGTATTCATATAATTTTGTTGGATCAGTTTTGTCTTTGGGAATATCAATAACAACTGGACCGGGCCTGCCTGTAGTAGCTATATGAAATGCCTCTTGAATAATTTTCGGAATATCTTTTGTGTCTTGAACTATAAAGCTGTGTTTAACTATTGGTCTTGAGATACCTATCATGTCCGTTTCCTGAAATGAATCGGTGCCAATTAGATGACTCTGTACTTGGCCAGAAATTACAATTAAAGGAACTGAATCCATATAGGCAGTCGCCAAGCCTGTAATTGCATTAGTTGCACCTGGCCCAGAAGTTACTAAAGCAACTCCCGGTTTTCCTGTAGCTCGAGAATAACCATCTGCGGCATGAGTAGCTCCCTGTTCATGACGAACTAAAATATGATCACAAGCTTTTTGTTTAAAAATAGAATCATAAATGTGCAAGGCAGCACCACCTGGATAACCAAATATAAATTTTACTCCCTCCTCTCTTAGAGCTCGTAATAACAGATCGCCGCCTGAAAGTTTCATGAATTTAGATTATTTACAAAAAAGTAGATAGTTTTATACATTAATTATGATTAAAAACAAGTTTATTGCCTATTTATAAGGACTTTCAGGCTATTTCATTAATTGAATTAAAGACTTTATATCTTGAGGAAGATCTGCCTTAAATTCAAAAGTATCATCTTTGTCTATACATGGAAATCTAATTATGGAGGCATGCAAGGCTTGTCGAGAAAAATTTTGAATGCAATCTAATAATTTTTTTGAAGTTCCTTTCGCAATAATATTTCTTGGGTTATATAAAGTATCTCCAATGATAGGAAGTTTCTGATGACTGAGATGCACTCTAATTTGGTGAGTTCTCCCAGTCTCGATTTCAATGGATACATGCGAATAGCCGCCATAAGAGCTGATTAATGAAACATAAGACAAAGCATCTCTTCCATTTTTGCCAACTCGCATGCGTATTCTGTTTCTAGGATCTCTTTCAATGGAATGATCTATAGAAAAACTTCCAATTACTTTCCCTACCACTATTGCTTCATATTGTTTATATACCTCTCTTTCTTGTAATTTATTAATAAAAAAATTTCTAAACTTTTCATTTTTAGCAACAACCAATACTCCAGACGTATCTTTATCTAATCTATGAACGATTCCACATCTAGGAAGAACTTTTAAGTTTGGAAAATGAAAGGCGAGCGAGTTTGCTAAAGTCCCATCATTACACCCCGCACCCGGATGCATTATCATCCCAGCCGATTTATTGATAATGAGAAAATCTTCCTCCTCATATAAAATATTTAAAGGAATGTCCTCTCCCTCCCATGACACTCTTTTTTTTAAGATTGGATCTAGGGTAAGCTCATCACCAACTTGAATTTTGTCCTTAGCTTTAAGATGTTCGCCATTTACCAAAAGATTGCCCTGTAAAATCCATTTTTGAATTTGACTGCGGGAAAAATCCTCAAATAACAAAGTTGCAGCTTGATCTAAACGCAAGTTATTCTGCTCTTCGTCAATATTTTTATGAATCATTTAAAAAATTTGAAAACTTTTTTACTATCTTACAATCTAATCTAATTGAATTAACCCAAACGCTTCAATAAATGTAAAATACTTTATAAGTGAAATATAAAATAAAAAATCTTCGTAAATTAACATTACTTGCTTTAATAACTCAGTTCATTTTTATTTCATCTTGCAGCTCTGATGGGCCAGTTATGGAGCAACCGGAGCAGATATATTACGATCTTGCTCAAAGAAGGATGAAAGCAAATAACTATTTCTCAGCAATTGAAGCCCTGCAAGCAATTGAAACAAATTATCCATTTGGGCGATATGCTGAACAAGCCCAGTCAGAATTGATATATGCATATTATATGAATGGTGAAGATGAAGCGTCTCATGAAGCAGCTGAAAAATTTATCCGCTTAAATCCAAGACATCCTAATATTGATTATGCTTATTTTATGAGAGGAATTTCTAGCTATACCAGAGATAAAGGAATATTTGCGAGGGTTTTTAAAAGAGATCTTTCTGATAGAGATATTTCCGGAGCCAAGCAAGCCTTTGGTGAACTATCAGAATTTCTAACTCGTTTTCCTCAAAGCCAATATGCTCCTTATGCTTCCCAGAGACTAATTTACTTAAGGGCTTTGATAGCTAAAAATGAGTTAGTTGTGGCTGAATATTACCTTAGGAGAAAAGCATATGTAGCAGCTCTTAGGAGAGCCAAGTATGTTATCGAAAACATTCCAAATACCTCAGAGACAATGAGGGCTCTTAAAATAGCAAGAGAATGCTATAAGCAACTGGGTTATTTCGAATTAATGGAAGATATTGATTCAGTCATTTTGATTAACGGGGGTGTTATTTCAGAACCTCAAAAAAAATCTTCATGGAATTTCTTTTCCAGAAATGCTCCAGCACCAAATTAGAAATTTTAAATTATTTTGTATAAGGCTTTAGTTAGTTGATTGTTAGTTTTATACATTTCTCTTGGTTTATGTTGTTGATTGCAAATAAATCCGTATCCTAAGTTTTGATCTGGATCCCCGAATGCAACAGCGCCTCCAACCCCAGCATGACCAAACATTCTATTGTTTAAAATAGGTGATATATTTCCAAGAAAAGAAATTCCCTGCGACAGCTCATACCCAAGTCCAAATTTTATACCCGCACCAAATAATACTGAGTCAGGACCATTGGAATAAGGTGTAATAGCAAGCTCTAATGTATTTTTTGACATTATTGAAGTGCCGTTTCTACTGCAGCCATTACTTAAAATCCCATATAATTTTGCTAAACTTTTGGCTGTTCCATGACCATTTGCTGAGGGGATTTCTGCGATTCGCCAGTCTTCAGAATTTTGAAAATTATCACTATCTTCATCCCTAAATTCAAATGCCTGTTCGAAGTCACCAGTTTTCAAGGCCTCCTTAAAGCTTTTGATTCTTTTTGGTACAAGAAAATCAGGAACATGTTTTAAGAATCCTCCTGGCAGTTTAATAAAATCTTTTTGCATCATTATCATATCTGCGCACCTGCTAAAATTTTCTCTTGGAAGTCCAATATAAAAATCTAAATCAAATGGTTGAGCTATCTCCTCTTGAAAATATTGTCCGACACTCCGACCATCGATTCTTTTTATAATTTCTCCAACCAGCCAACCATATGTAAGTGCGTGATAGCTTTGCGACGAACCTGGTTCTCTGTAGGGACTTTGTGACTCAAGATGGCTGACAAACTTCTCCCAATCTTGAAATGAACCAGAGGGAATCCCGCCTTTAAATCCAAACATACCAGCTCTATGACATAAAAAATCACTAACTTTAGTTGTCTCTTTCCCGTTACAGCTATATTCCGGCCAATAATAACTAACTAATTGATTTGGATTTAGCTTGCCTTGATCAATTAGTCTTGCAGCACATGTTGCTGTTACTCCCTTTGTCACAGAAAAAACATTGACTAAAGTATCTTCCTTCCATGCCTTTGTTCTATCTGCATCTTGATGTCCGCCCCAAAGATTTACAACAAGTTCTCCCTTGTGTTCAATAGCTACAGAAGCGCCTGTCTCAAATCCATTTTCAAACGCGTTAGAGAAAATTTCTTTCAAAGGAAGAAATCTTGAATCGCAATCTCCCTTAATCATTTAATTCTCTAAAATTTTGAATTTCTCCACTTTGCAACCTTTTTTGATAACTTAACAACTCCTTTTTAATTACAGGAGCCAAGACATACAAACCTAAGATATTTGGCAAAGCTACAATAAAAATAAGTGCGTCTGAAAAATCTAATACTGCACTCAAATTTACAGTACAACCAATAGCGATAAAAATACAAAAAAATACTTTAAAAATATTTTCTGCTATTGAAGATTCTCCAATAATATAAGTCCAGCCTTTTAAGCCATAGTATGACCAAGACAATATTGTTGAAAATGCAAATAATAAAGCAATAAATGATAATGGAATGACAGACCAAGATAGAGTGCTACTAAATGCAGTTGAGGTCAAAGCGATTCCTTGAATGCCTTCATTTGCCATTGTTGGATCATAGACTGTAGTTAAAATTACTAGAGCTGTAAGTGTGCAAATCACTACGGTATCAATAAAAGGTTCCATTAATCCTACAAATCCTTCAGAAACTGGTTCTTGAGTTTGAACAGTCGAATGAGCAATTGCCGCTGATCCAATACCAGCCTCATTAGAAAATGCTGCTCTTTGAAATCCTAAAATCATAATTCCTAGCATTCCTCCACTCATGGCTGATGGATCAAATGCTTCGTGAAATATGGCTGACAAAGCCCAAGGCACTCTGTCTGCGTTTATAAAAATTACAATTAAAGCTCCCACTACGTATGTCAATGTCATAAATGGGACTAACTTTGAGGTAACCCGGGCTATGCTTTTTATTCCACCGATGATTACCAGTCCAACTATTCCAGCAAGAATTGAACCAAATAACCAACCCTTGTCAACAAAATAGCTAGAATCTCCTCCTGTTATAAAAATAAATTGCTGAAAAGCTTGATTCGATTGAAACATGTTCCCGATACCCAAACATCCTAAAACAATGGCCAGTGCATAAAATAATCCCATTGGCCTTGCAAGCCAAGATAAATTTTTTTGATGCAATCCAGCTTCAAGATAATACATTGGACCACCAGAAATACTTCCGTCTGGATTAACTTTTCTATACATTACTCCGGCTACACATTCAGCAAATTTTGTAGACATCCCTAAGAGACCCGCAATAATCAACCAAAATGTAGCTCCAGGACCTCCTATAGAAATAACAATTGCTACTCCAGCAATATTTCCTATACCAACCGTTCCAGATACAGCAGTAGATAATGCTTGAAAATGAGAAAGCTCGCCTTCATTTCCTGGCTTAGTGTAATCTCCTCTTAGTAATTGAAATGCATGTTTAAATCCCCGTAAATTTAAAAAATTAAAGTAAAAAGTAAAAAAAATTGCTCCTCCAATCAACCATATAACTATCAAAGGCATAGGAGTATTAAAAATCGTATATTCGTAAAAAATAAAACTGGATAAAATATTTGTTATCGGTTGAATGACGGCATTAATTGAGGCATCAATTCCGTCTGCTGATAAGGATGTTGAAACTAAAAAGAAGAGACAAAAAATAAGTCTGTTAGGTTTCATAAATTGAATATACTACATTAATAAATTTATATTATATGAAAATAGGAATTCTCAATGCTGATACTGTAGAACTTCCAGGTGCATCAGCATTTGGTCAGTATCCAGAAATGTTTTCAAAAATTTTTTGGGCAATAGATCCAACCATTCAGTTTGAAACATATGAAGTGCAGTTTGATCATTATCCAAAAAAAATAAATGATTGTGATGCATACTTAATTACAGGTAGTAAAGCTAGCGCATACGAAGAGAAAAATTGGATAAAAAAACTAAAAAAATTCGTTCAAACTCTTCATCAAAATAAAACAAAGTTGATAGGTATTTGTTTCGGCCATCAGATAATAGCGGAGGCTTTAGGAGGCTCTGTAAAGAATTCCTCAAAGGGTTGGCATGTTGGTGTAGATTCAATATCATTATTTAAACAAGAGTTTGATTTTGATTTTGAAGATGGTGAGTTTAATCTAGTTTTCAGCCATCAAGATGAAGTTGTAAAATTGCCTGAAAATGCAAAATTAATTGCAGGATCAGCAGTGTGCCCAAATGGGATGTTTGTCATTGATAATCATATTCTTTGCACGCAAGGACATATTGAGTTAAAAAAAGACTTTGCAAAATTAATATATGAATTCAGAAAAAATCAGATTGGAGATGCGAAATATTTAACTGCTTGTAAAACATTAATTGATGAAACAGATGAATTGGCAGTTGTAAAAGTCCTAATAGAATTTTTAAAAAATTAATTTAAAAAGGTTTATCGCCGTCAATTGCCACTCGCTCTAATAAACGGTGCGCAGGAAAATAATCATTAATGGGTTTGTGTTGAGTACTTCTGTTATCCCAAATAGCAATAGAATTTGGCTCCCAATTGAAACGACAGGTATATTCGGCAGTAATTGAGTGATCATATAGAAAATCTAAAATTGCTGAGCTTTCTTTGGGAGGCAGGCCGATTATTTTTGTTGTAAATAAAGCATTTACAAAAATAACTTTTTGTTTGCTTTCGGGGTGCACTCTTATAACAGGATGTTGAACTGGAGGATTATCTTTGACAGCTTCAGCCAAGCGCTCTTTACCACCAGGCTCTGCCAAACTTTCCTTAAAACCATAACTAAAATCATGCTCTGCATTAAGATTTGAAAGAAATTTTTGCATTCCCTTAGATAAACCATCATAAGCTGCTGACATGCTAGCCCACATTGTATCCCCTCCCTTTGGAGGGCAAATTTTTGATCTTAAAACTGAACCCAATGGTGGATGTTGACGGAATGTCATGTCCGAATGCCACATCTCGATTTTACTTGGTTTTTCTGCTGTGCTCTCCAGAATTGTAATTTCTGGAAAGCCTGCAACTGTGTCATAGGCAGGATGTGTTTGAACTGGGCCAAATGATTCTGCTAATGCTTTATGTTGTTGTGGCGAAATATCTTGATCACGAAAAAAAATAACTTTGTGTTCTATAAGCAGTTTTCTGATTTCGGCATAGACCTCAGGTTGCAAGTCATTGCAAAGGTCCACTCCATGTAATTCTGCTCCTAGAGCTGCAGCTATTGGTTTTACTTTAAACATTGTTAAAAAGATATTTTTTTAAAGAAATTTTAATCTTTAATCTCACTATCAATCAAGACTGCAATTAATAAGGCCGGCTCATCTCCATGATTGACCCATGCATGATTTGTACCTCTTTGAACCACAGTATCAAATGGCTCAAGTCTTACTTCTTCTTCATCCAATAAAAGAGTTACATCACCCTTTAATAAAATTATGTAGTCAATCGTCTCTGTCTTATGCATTGCAGGATGCTTAGAAGTATCTATCCTATGATGAGCTGCTCCAATGCGATCGAATGCCTCGGCAGCTAAATCTTGAAGAACATCCCATGGAACTCCTTCTGGAGTAGGATTAATTTGAAAATATCTAAATTTTGTTCCACCTTCAGGAGGTGACAAGATAATTGCTGAATCACCCCTATCGACTTCATCAGTTGAATCGATTTCTGCTCCATCTGTATTCCAAATTTCAAATAGTCCTCCTACCTCTTCTCCTATTGAGCATGCAGGTGGTCCATCAATTGTAATGATCGATTTACCATTTTGATTATGTCCAGTGATTATTCTTCTCATTTTCTTTCTTTTAATTAACTTAATAAATGATTTTACAACTTATTTGAAATTGCATAGCAGGCTGGAATATAAAAAACAGCAATAATCGTTGAGCCGATAACACCACCTGCCATTGCCCAAGCAAGCGGTTCAAAGAAAATACTTGTGATTAATAAAGGCATGAATCCTCCAATGGTCGTTGCTGAGGTTGTGATTACATGACGAGTAGACCTGATGATTACCTCGACTAAATCCTCTTTATTTATAGGCGATTTAGCATGAGCCTCTTTTATATGAGACAAAACAACTATTGAATCATTGATTGATAGTCCAGCAAGTCCAATTGCTCCAACGAGACCCATGAAACCAAAATTGGCTTGACCGAGAGTTAATCCTAGAAAAGCTAAACCTGTACACCAACCCGCAACGCTTAATATAAGAGTTGCTTGTCTAAATGAGTTTAAAGCTGAAACTAATGCAATAACAATAAGCACAAAGAAAAGTATCGCCGATGAAAAAATGTTTGCTTGAGATTTACCTCTTGCATCTGCTTCTCCGCCTACCTCAAGAATGTATCCAGGAGGAAGCTCAGCCCTAAATTTTTGTATCTTATCCTTCAAAAATTTTTCTGTGTCTGATGGAAGTAATCCTGGCCAAATCCAAGCCGCTACTTGATTTTGTCTTTTGCCAGCATCTCTAGAAACAAAATTAGCCTGATTGGTAACAGCAAATTCTCCATAATTAGACGAATAATCAAATCCATTATTTGATGGGACTGATAAATATTGTGTAGATCTAATTGAATCATCAGAAGAGCCTCTTAATTTAATAGGGATTTCTTTATTACCATCAAGCATAGTTCCAACTTCTATACCTTCACTTGCAATTGCGAGTTCGTTAATAAAAAATTCGCCTGAAATTGAATTCATGGCTAAATCAGATTCACTAAATTTAAACTCTAAATTAGCAGCGCCTCCGCTTAGTTCACTGTTGGTTAAATATACATCCGGGGCACCTCTAATTATCAACTCTAGTTTATTGCCCAAAGCTCTAAGAACAGAAAGATCTGGACCATCAATACTATACTCAACAGCCGCATCTACTGGAGGACCTGAATCAAATTTATCGATAATAATTTTTAAATCTGGATTTTCAGAAGTGAGTCTTTTTGCAAGCGTAGGAAGTTTTTTGATCATCTCACTGTAAGAAGAGGCTATGTAGACTCCTTGCCCTAGGTTATTTGATCCAAGAGCGGAATCTCCGCCTATTACGTTGTAAAGTATTCTTGGCAATCTTCTGCCTATAAACCAAAAATCATCTTCAACGATTCCACTCTTTAATATAGACTCTCTAATTTTTAATACCTCTTTCTCAGTGCTCTCTACATTAGAGTTTTGAGGTAACTCAATTGATACTTTGAACATATTCCTGTCTAAAGCGGGAAAAAAATCTGCCTTTAAAAATGGAAATGATAAAAAGCCTATCATGGGCAAAATCATTGCAATCATTATTCCTCTCCTTGGAACGGCATATGACCATGTAAGAAGATCTCTGTATCTTTTAAGAAGCTTTTGATTTGAATATCCACTTCCAGAAAAAATTTCCCGATCAAAGAACTTTATTTTATTAATGTAGTTTAGAAGTAGTGGAACAACATACAGCGCGAGAAACAAAGACGCAGTAACAGATAAAATAACAGTTTTAGCCATGCCGCCAACAAATTCTGCGCTTGGCCCTTGGCCTGCTGCAATTGGGAAAAAAGACAAAGCAGTCGTTGCGGTTGCAGCAGAAAGTGGAATCCATAAATGACTAAATGTTTCGTATGATGCTAATTCACGAGAATGACCTAAACTTCGTCTGTATTTAAAATCTTCAACTACAATAATTGCATTATCTATTAACAATCCCAGAGCAATAATTATTCCTGTCATTGAGGTTTGATGCAGTGGCAAACCTAATAATTTACATCCAAATAAAACTAAAAAAATTGTAAGAGGTATGATGGATCCAACGATCAAAGCTGATTTAAAGCCTAACAAAAAATAACTTATTCCAATAACAATCAGGGTCGCGAAAATTATGCTTCCATACAAATTATTAAATTTTTGTTTAAAATAATATGATTCGTCGTAGATTTTTTCTAATTTAATTTCAGGAGGAAGTTGCTTTCTAAAATCTTCTACTAATAACTCAATGCTTTCCACATAAAGATCAACTCTCAAGGAGAATGCACCCCTTATTTCAACAAAAACAGCCTTCTCTCCATTAAATACAACAAGTTCTTCGGGTGGATCTCTGGGATTTTTTGATAAGCTTGCTATATCACCAAGCCGGATAATTTCATATTCATTAAAAACTTTAATTGGTAAATTAGACACCTCAGATAAGTTAGTAAGATTTTCTTGCGACTTTACAAGAAATTCTTGACCATTTTTTGATATTTGCCCAATAGGTTTTTTTGCATCAAGTGAGGCGAGAACCTCTGCTACTTCTTGAAAGGTGAGTCCAAGAGCTGATAACTTTGCATTATCAACTTCAACTAAAACTTCCTCATCTGCAGAACCAAAAACAGAACTCCTATCTGATCCTGCCATATATGCCATACTTTGACGAAGATCCTCAGCTATTCGTGATAAAAGAATAAGTGGTGGTTCGCCATCACCATTCCATGTGAGGGCATACAACAATGTTGTTGGAGGTCCGCTACTTCTAATTAACTGTGGCTTCGGTCCAGCAGGCAAATCAAATAATGATTGATCTAATTTATCTTGAACTTCAGACCACACTTGCTCAATTAATGTTGGAGAAACATTATCTTTTATTTCCAGAACAGTTGTGCCAAAACCTTGTGAGGCAAATGAAATAATTTCATTAAGCTCATAAACCTCTCGGAGTTTCGCCTCCATTGGCTCAAGAATTTGTGTTTCAATTCTTGTTGGTGATGCACCAGGATAAATTGTCTGAACTGTTGACCAGCGCTGAGCTAACTCAGGATTTTCTTGTCGAGGAACTGTGTTAAGCGCAAATACACCAGATAAAAATATAAAAATTAGTAGGAGTGCAAAAACTCTAGGTTGTGTAAATAAAATCTTTAAAAAAAACATAGCTTAATTTACTCTTAAAATCTCACTATCTATGACTTGTTCTGCTCCTCCGCTAACAACCATATCACCGGTGTTAACGGTGCCAGAAATATAAGCGTTATTTCCTTCAACATGAATTAATTCAACAATTTCTTTGGATACTTGATATTGATTTTTTTGATCTGTAGATACTGTATAAACATTCCAAAGACCTTGAGTTCCTTGAGAGAGAGATTTAAGTGGCACCCACGCACCTGTCTTTTCTTTTGTTTGCGTCAATTGCAGAAATGAAATGGATCCGGGATTAATAAAGGTACTAAATTCAAAGATACACAATCTATTATCACTTCCTTGACTGCTCATTTGAGTAAATCTCTTAAATTGAGCAGAGTGTATTTTGTCATTAATAACAAAATTGTATTCCTGTCCGATAATAAGGCCATCTATGACGTCACTTGGTACAGATACATGTGCTTCAACACTCGTAGAATCAATTACTTCTAAAATTGCTATTCCAGGGCTCGTAACTGTTCCAGAATCAAAGAATCTATTTTGAATGAAGCCATTAAACGGAGCACGAATTTTGGTTTGCTCCAACTTTACAGAATAAAAATCAACTTGAGCCTTTGCAATTAAAAAATCAGAACTAGCGCGGTCAAGTTCTTGATTCGAAATAAAACCTTTCTTTTTTAAGTCTGTAAATCTCTTAAGAGCTTGATCTGCTAAGTCATATCTTGCAACTGCCTGGTTAAGGCTAGCCTGCATTTCAGATGGATCTAAAAAAGCTAAAATATCACCTTTTTGAACAGCATCACCTATGTCAACTTTTACTTCGTCAATTTTTCCAGCAACTTCAAAAGCTAATTTGGAATAATTAAGAGGGAGAATCTTGCCTGGAAATCTTTGAGAAATATTATATGTTTTTTGTATTTCTAGAGTTGTAATCTCTAATGAGCCATTGGCAGATAATGGGCTTATCATTATGAGAAAAAGACCCAAAATTAATAAAAATTTATTCATAAAAATTATTGTGATAAGCTAATAATGTTAACAGCGTAAACATAGTATATATATGATGTTTTCACTGTCAACATATATACTTATGACATATCATCACGGAAATTTAAAAGAGGAGCTTATTTCAAGCGCTTGCAAAATTTGTGAGCTCGATGGTCATGATCAGATGAGCCTCAGATCAATTGCTAAGGAAGCAAATGTTTCTCAAACTGCTCCATATAGACACTTTAAAACCAAAGAAAGTCTTCTGGCAGAAGTTTCAACTCGTGGGTTCAATGAATTAACTAAAAGATTGAGCGAGGCTTTAAAGAAAAAAAATAATGCTCTATCTTTAGAGGATCAGTTCTTAGAAATGGGTCTCGCATATCTAGAATTTGGTCTTGAAAAACGAAATATCTATGATCTGATGCATAGTCCTTCTATTCAAAAAGCAGATTTTCCTGAGCTGCTTGAATCTGCTGGCGGAGCATTTGACGTGCTAGTAAAAATTCTTATGAAAATTTATCCAGGAATAGATCAAAGTCAACTGAGCCAAAAATGTATGAAGTATTGGGCAATGATGCATGGTCTTATAGGTATATTAGACCTTAAAACAAATTCAGCAAAAGAATCAGATGCTGCAGAAGCAATGATTAATACAAGAAATGACCTTAGAGCCTTCTTAAAAGAGGCAATAGACTTTTAATCTATAAAAATTTTAATTCTTTTTGAGTAAATTGGAGGATCATGAGGTATATGCCTAAAGTCACCCAAAATAAGTTGCATTGTGTGCTCCCCCTTTGATAGTTCCAGCTCAACCTCTGTTTGACCTTTGCCAAAATGTATATGATTTTTATCAGCAGGAATTGGCATATTAAAAGGTGGCAAATCAGCGTCTATAATTAAATGATGATGGCCTGTATTTTGAATTTGAATTCCGGCTGGTGCGACGCCAAAATTTTTAAGGCCAAACTTAACTGTAACTTTGCCATTTATTGATTCCTCATTATTAGGAGATATGAAATAGACTGAAGCATCTATTGGACTGGGGGTTAATTCAATAGCATTTAATGAAATTGAAAAAAATAATATAAAAAAATATCTCATTTAACCTAAATATCTCCCATCACCATACATCAAGGTGTTGAATTCCCCTAAACTTTGGGCTTTTAGAGCTTTGGCTAAAACAATGGTATGAGAGTGATATGGATGCGTCTGATCAATCTTGCAGAAAATATTTGCTTGAGCATCTTTTAAAAATGGAGTATCGCTTAAATCCCAAAAATCATTTTCAAACCTTTGTGACTCTGAGTCTTTTGAGCTACATAAATTAGATATTTCTTGCTGATTCTTTTGTAAAATATTGATGCATAGAGATGCATCTTTTACAAGCGTGTCGTGGATGCTGGCATCTTTATTCACACAAACTAAAATTGCCGGTGGATCAATCGATAGAGAAGTTACTGAAGATGCCGTCATAGCATATGTTTCTCCAAAAGCATCTCTTGCAGAAATTACACTTACAGATGCAGCCAAAGATCTCATTGCAATTAAAAATTGTTCTTTAGTCATTAGCGTTATAATTTATAATCTTTAAAAATTTAAAAATTGAACACGTCAAGCATAAGAATAATTGGAGGCAGAAACAAGAG
Organism: uncultured SAR86 cluster bacterium; assembly: GCA_902515775.1. GTDB lineage: Bacteria > Pseudomonadota > Gammaproteobacteria > Magnimaribacterales > D2472 > D2472. The sequence continues at coordinate 81,242 of CABXVU010000002.1, read as the reverse complement.
CTATCGAATAGTTTTTAGGGCTTCTCCTGATCTAAGACCAACCAGTGATAGAGCAAAAGAGACTTTATTTAGTTGGCTCCAATTCGAAATAGAAAATAAATCTTGCTTAGACTTATTTGCTGGTACCGGTGGACTAGGCCTTGAGGCCCTATCTAGGGGTGCTAAACATGTAACATTTGTAGAAAAAGAAAAAGTCTTGCACTTAAATATATTGAAAAATATTAATCGTCTTGGTCATAAAAATAATATTGAAATAATTCACAATGATGCCTTTAGATGGTTAAAAACAAATAAAAGGGCATTTGATTATATTTTTCTTGATCCTCCATTTGATAAAGTTAAATACACAGATCTTTTAAGCAAAATCTATGAAAGTAAAATCATCAATGATGGAGGAAAAGTATTTTTAGAAACCAATAAACACGCTAAGCTTAAATTGAGTGACTCTCGAAAGATCCTTAAGAATAAGATTATTGGGGATGTTAGGCTCATGATCTTACAATGAAAATAAGAATAGCAACCAGATTCTCTCCCCTCGCAATGCTTCAAACTAAAGAAGTGATTAAAAAAATACAACATCATCATCCGACATGTGCTTGTGAAGTTATTAAAGTAGAGTCTGATGGAGATTTAACTGATACACCTTTGCATATGATTGGAGGCAAGGGATTATTTGTTTCTAAGCTTGAGCAAGCTTTAGATAATGGCATTGCAGATGTTGCAATACACAGTTTAAAAGATGTGCCAGCATCCCTTGATAAAAAATTTACGATTACAGCAACACTTCCACGAGAAGAAGTGGAAGACGTTTTGCTATTAAGAGATCAATTAAATAAAAGTGATTTATCAAAAAAACTAAAAATTGCTACCTCAGGGCCTAGAAGAAAAGCGCAATTACTTGGAATAAACTCTGGTTTCAACATAGTGCCCATAAGAGGAAATATTCAAACAAGAATTGATAAAATGACTACAGAAAATTTAGATGGTTTGATAGTTGCAAAAGCTGCTCTAAATAGGTTAAAAATTTCACATCCAAATATTTATATATTTTCGCAAGAAGAAATGCTGCCTGCGGCTGCTCAAGGAGCAATTGGTATCGAAGTTATAGAAGAAAATCTGGAAGCTGAAACAATTAATTTACTTCAATCTATAAACGACAATTTAACTTTTAAAGCCACAGAAATTGAAAGAACTGTTGTTGCAGCTCTTCAGGGTAATTGTTTATCACCAATTTCTGCACTTTGTAAAATTAGTGATCAAGATGTTGAGCTAAAAGTAAGGGTGTCGAATCAAAAAGGATCTGAAGTCTATGATCAGAAAGAAATATTTAAATTGGACAATAAAATTGAAGCTTTGGAGGGTTTTATTAAAAAACTTATAAGCAATGGCGCAAAAACACTAATTCAAAAATAAATGATTGTTAATACAAGGCCGACAGAGATTGCTGATAAAACTAATGATTTACTCAATGAGCTTAAATGTGATTTTATACATGTACCTTTTACCAAGATTGAGGAATTAGAACCTCCTGCTTCTGCCAAAATCTTGTTAGATAAATTAAGTGATTATGATGCTGTGATTTTCACCAGTCAGTCTGCTGTAAAATATGGTATAAAATTTGTTCAGGAAAAGTGTGCGAATGTAAATCACATTCCTATAATCTCCATAGGAATAGCAACTCAAAGGTGCTTGAATGAATTAGGCATCTCCTCAGTTGTTCCAAAAACTTATAACTCTGAGGGAATTTCAAAGTTGATAACAAAAAAAGATTATAGGAAATGCATAGTTTTTTGCGGTGATAAAGCTCCTCAACTTTTATCAATGACTAATGCAGATATAGATGTATTTCCATGTTACGAATCTCAGGATAAAAAAAATATAGATTTTGCAAAGATTAAAAAATTAGATGAATCAATAATTTTAATCTACACACATCAAAGCTTAGAGATTTTAGTAAAAAATTTTAAACCCTATGAAATGGAAAAAATCATTTTAATTTGCGCATCAGAGAGAATTCGAAAATTAGCATCAAATTATAGTTTTAAAGATTGCGTCTTAGCAAAGTCACCGCTCGACAATGATATTTTAAACGCTGCTACAAAAAAGAGTAATTAAATTAATTATTTCTTCTTACCATTGCCATTGCCGCTCTTCATGGCACTAAAGAATTCATCATTTGTTTTTGCAGACTTAAGCCTTTCTATCAAGAATTCAATTGCTTGAGAATCTTCCATATCATCAAGAATTTTTCTTAAAATAAACATTCTTTGTAATTCTTCTGGACTTGTAAGAAGGTCCTCTCTTCTAGTCCCTGAGCGTCTAATGTTGATTGCAGGATAAATTCTTTTTTCTGCAATTTTTCTTTCGAGGTGAATTTCCATATTTCCAGTGCCTTTAAACTCCTCATAAATTACTTCGTCCATTTTTGAACCAGTTTCAACTAAAGCAGTCGCAATAATTGTAAGACTTCCGCCCTCCTCAAGATTTCTTGCTGCACCGAAAAATCTTTTTGGTCTCTCAAGAGCATTTGAATCAACTCCTCCTGAGAGAATTTTTCCTGAAGCAGGTTGAACGGAATTGTATGCCCTGCCTAACCTCGTAATAGAATCTAGTAAAATTACAACATCTTTTTTATGCTCGACAAGCCTTTTTGCTTTCTCTATAACCATATCTGCAACTTGAACATGTCGAGTTGGTGGTTCGTCGAATGTACTTGCAACAACCTCTCCTCTCACAGTTCTCGACATATCTGTAACTTCCTCTGGACGCTCGTCAATCAACAAAACAATTAACTCAACTTCAGGATTATTCTTAGTGATTGAATGAGCAATACTCTGAAGCATTAATGTTTTACCTGCCTTTGGTGGCGAAACAATCAATCCGCGCTGGCCTTTACCGATGGGAGATGCTAAATCAATAATTCGTGATGAGAGATCTTCAGCTGAACCACTGCCTTGCTCAAGCGTTAAACGAGCAGTTGGAAAAAGCGGAGTAAGATTCTCAAAGAGAATTTTTTTCTTTGTTTTCTCAGGGGCCTCTTTGTTAATCGTATCGACATAGACTAAAGCAAAGTATCTCTCACTATCTTTTGGAGGTCTTATTTTTCCATGAATTTCATCACCTTTTCTAAGGCTAAATTTTCTGACCTGACTTGGAGATACGTAAATATCATCAGGACCAGAGCAGTAGGAGCCCTCAGGAGATCTTAAAAATCCAAATCCATCATTTAATATTTCCAGCACGCCTCCACCATAAATATCAACACCCTCTTTTGCTTGTTTTTTGAAAATGCGAAATATAATTTCTTGTTTTTTTAATCTGCCTACATCTTCAATGCCAAGATTCTCGGCAATTTCAACCAACTCATTGATTGGTTTGGCTTTCATTTCAGTTAAGTTCATAAATTTCTCTGGTTTTTTTGGAATTAAGTGTTGATTTGATGGGTAGCTATTAAGCTAGGAGAGAAAATGATAATTCGTTTTCCCGCAAGATGCAAAGTTTTAAATTTCTGCTGCTATAAATTCCTCCAATTGTTGCTTACTGATCGCCCCTATTTGTGTAGATGATACATCACCATTTTTAAAAATTATTAGCGTAGGAATTGACCTAACACCATATTGAACAGCTAGTTCTTGATTAGAATCAACATCCATTTTACAAACCTTTATTGAGCCAACCATTGCATTAGCAACTTCTTCTACAGTTGGTGCTAATTGTTTACATGGTCCACACCATTCAGCCCAAAAATCTACTAAAACCGGTTGCTCAGAGTCGATAACCTCTTGATTAAAATTTTCAGAAGTTAGCTCTTTGACATTTTCACTCATGAATTTAGCTCCACCGCTATTTGTTTTGCTGCATAGCTGAGAATGGCATTTGCACCAGCTCTTTTACAACACATTAGAGATTCTAGCATAACATCTTTATCAAGCCACCCCTTCTCAATGCTCAATTGAAGCATTGAATATTCTCCGCTAACTTGATAAACAAAGGTTGGGACCTGAAATTCGGATTTAATTGCATGCACAACATCAAGATAAGCAGTTCCAGGTTTAACCATTACTATATCTGCTCCTTCTTCTATATCCATTCCTACTTCATGAAGAGCCTCATCGAGATTTGCAAAATTCATTTGATATGTTTTCTTCGAGGCCTTACCAAGATTTGCAGCTGACCCAACGGCCTCTCTGAAAGGACCATAAAAACTAGAAGCATATTTGGCAGCATAAGATAGGATAATCGTATCAAAAAATTTATTCGATTCTAAGGTATCCCTAATGGCCTTTATTCTTCCATCCATCATATCTGATGGAGCAACAATATCAGCACCAGATTGCGCTAACAGCAAAGCTTGATCTTGCAGCAATCTAACAGTTTCATCATTCTCGACCCTTCCATTTATCAAAAGTCCGTCGTGCCCATGATCTGTATATGGATCAAGTGCGACATCTGCAATTTTAATAATATCTGGAAATCTATCTGCTAAGCCAGTTAATGCTAAACATACTATATTGCCTTCATCTAATGCATATGATCCATCTTTATCTTTTTTGTCTGCATCAATGGCAGGAAAAATGGCAATTGATTTAATTCCTACTTGGGTTAGTGCTTCTACCTCGAAGTATAAAGAATCTAAATTATGCCTATGTATCCCAGGCATAGATGGTATTCCAATTTTATCTTCAGATTGATCGGCTATAAAAATTGGTTGAATTAGATCGTCTGTGTTTAGATTATTCTCAGCAATTAAGTCTCTTAAAAAACTTTTTGCGCGGGTTCTGCGCAACCTTGTTTGAGGATATGTTCTTTTAATCATTTAAGTTAATCGGTGATAGCGCCCTTGGAAGCTGATTGAACAGTCTTTTTATATTTTGCTAATACACCATTTTTTGGGGACGAATTAGGATTTTTCCATAAATCTACTCTTTTTTTCATTTCGTTATCAGAAATATTGAGTTCTAAAATATCCTTATTTGCGTCAATGGTAATCTCGTCTCCGTCTTCTATTAGAGCAATAGGACCGCCTAATTCTGCCTCAGGACTTATATGACCAACTACAAAACCATGTGTACCGCCTGAAAATCTTCCATCAGTAATAAAAGCAACCCTATCTCCCAAACCCTGTCCCATGATTGCAGATGTTGGCTTTAGCATTTCTCTCATGCCTGGACCACCTTGGGGACCCTCAAACCTTATAACAACAACATCTCCATCTTTAATCTTTTTATCAAGAATTGCTTTCATTCCCTCTTCCTCAGAATTAAAGACTTTGGCATTCCCAGTAAAAACAGTCCCTTCTTTGCCAGTAATTTTTGCTACAGCTCCTTCTGGAGCTAAATTTCCGTAAAGCACCCTCAAGTGACTTGAATCCTTTACGGGATTATTCAATGGCATGATAATCTTTTGATTGCTAGGATATGGATCTACATCCGTGAGATTTTCTTCTAATGTCTTACCAGTTACGGTCATACAATCTCCATGCAAAAGATTATTATCAAGCATAGTTTTCATCATTGGAGTAATTCCACCTATTTCGTTTAATTGAGACATAAAGTGATCACCAAAAGGTTTAATGTCTGCTAATACAGGGGTTACTTTTCCAATCCTAGTAAAATCATCTAGGTCTAAGTCAACGCCTATGCAATGAGCAATTGCTATGAGATGCAAAACAGCATTTGTTGATCCTCCAAGCGCAATTACAACTGCTATAGAATTTTCAAAAGCTTTTTTTGTCATGATATCACTTGGTTTTAAGTCAAGATCAAGTAAATGTTTTATTGCCTCCCCAGCATTCTGGCAATCTACTTTTTTATCGTTAGACACTGCATCCTGACTGCTGCTTCCAGGCAAACTCATCCCCAATGCTTCAATGCTTGATGCCATGGTGTTTGCTGTATACATACCTCCACAAGACCCTGGCCCTACAACTGAAACTTTTTCAATTGCTATGAGCTCATCTTCGGTTATATCCCCTTTTGCATATTCGCCTACTTTTTCAGAAACTGTTACATAATCTGTATTTATAGAACTTGGCCGAATGGATCCTCCATAAATGAAAATTGAGGGTCTATCCAGTCTTGCTAATCCCATAAGTGCTCCTGGCATATTCTTATCACACCCACCTATTGCAATAACTCCATCATAACCAAGGCATCCAACAACAGTTTCAATTGAATCTGCAATAACTTCCCTGGAAACTAATGAAAATTTCATACCTTGTGTACCCATAGATATCCCGTCAGATACTGTAATAGTATTAAAAAGAACTCCTTTACATCCAGATGCATCTATTGAGCTCTCAACGAGATCAGCCAACTCATTGATGTGCATATTGCAGGGTGTTACTTTTGACCAAGTCGATGCAATGCCAACTAGTGGTTTTGAGAAATCAGCTGTTTCAAAACCAACACCTCTAAGCATTGATCGAGATGCAGCCTGAAAGGGACCGTCTACTAAATTCTTTGAATGTTTTCTATTAGACATAATTAAACTGTTGAATAACGCAATGCTGCGTTAAGAAGTTTATCAGTATAGACTTCTTCTGGGTTTGAGAAAACTTGTTTTGCGGGTCCAGACTCAACAATATTTCCATTTTGCATGACAAATATGTAATCAGACATTGATTGAACAACCTTCAAATCATGGCTAATAAACAAGTAAGTCAACTTAAACTCTGTTTGAATTTTCTTTAATAAATCAATTATCTGTATTTGAATTGATCTATCTAGTGCAGAAGTAGGCTCATCTAAAATCATAAATAATGGATTCAATATTAAAGATCTCGCAATTGCAATTCTTTGCCTTTGTCCACCTGAAAATTCATGAGGATATTTAAATCTATCGTCTGGGTTAATCTCAACTGATTTCAAATATTCAGCAACACGTTCATCTTTTTGATTTTTTTTAAGATTAAAGTGAACATCAAGGCCCTCGCCAACTATCTCTCCTATTGTCATTCTTGGTGAAAGAGATCCATACGGATCTTGAAATACAATTTGAATATCTTTTTTGATTAATTTTGATTCTTTTGAATTTAATTGATCAATATTACGATTATCAAAAAGAACTGATCCCTTGAAATCAATCAGTCCTGCTAAAGCTTTGCCAAGAGTTGATTTGCCAGATCCAGACTCACCAACTAATCCAATTGTTGATTGTCTTGGTATTGAAAAATTCACATCTTTAACAGCATGAAAGAATTCTTTCTTAAAAAAATTTCTGTTTGGTAAGGGATAAAAAATATTCAGATCTTTAACATCAATAAATGAGTTTTTTTCAGATAATGTCTCTTTTTTTGCCTCCGGTTCTGAATCAATAAGTTTTTTTGTATAGGCATGTTGCGGATTTGAAAAAACAGTCTTTGTATCTCCCTGCTCTACAATCTCTCCATCTTGCATAATTGTAATAGTGTCAGAAAATTTTTGAATTAATCCTAAGTCATGAGTGATGAATAATATTGACATTCCTATTTCATTTTTTAACTTGATCATTAAATCTAATATTTGAGCCTGGATTGTTACATCAAGTGCAGTTGTTGGCTCATCAGCAATTAGTAATTTAGGTTTATTTGCAAGGGCCATAGCAATCATAATTCTCTGCCGCTGGCCACCAGAAAGTTCATGTGGATATGAGTTAAACCTTCTATCAACATCTTGGATCTCAACCAAACCCATTAAATTTTTTGCCTCTAAAATAGCATCATGCTTGGGTTGTTTTTTATGCAATAAAATAGATTCTACAATTTGATCTCCAACTTTATGATATGGATTAAGTGAAGTCATTGGTTCTTGAAAAATCATTGAAATCTTATTCCCTCTGATCTTTCTTAAGGATTTCTTATTAGCGCTTAGTATTTCCTCACCATCAAATTCAATTGAAGATTTCTCTCCATATGATGCCTTAGGCTCTTGAAGCAAGCGCATAATCGACATTGCTGTAACTGATTTCCCAGACCCAGATTCTCCAACTAAACCCACAATCTGATTTTTTTCAATCAGCAAATTAAAGTTCTTGACTGCAGAAAATTTACTTTTTCTTACTTGAAAATTTACGTATAAATTTGAAATTTTAAGCAAGGGAATCATTTAAATAAAATTTTTGTAGGATTTTATAATATCTAACGCAGCAATTTTTGCTGAGTTCAAAGCCGTTAGATTAACAAAACCATGAATAAGATGAGGATAATGAATTTGCTCCACATAATTTCCTGAGTTATTAATCTGCCTTGCATAAGCTTCGCCTTCATCACACAGTGGATCAAATCCTACCGTTATAATCAATGTCTTTGGCAGTGCAGCATCTGGATCAATAGTTAAGTTAAAAGTTGGATCAGCGTGATTATTATCTGATGCCATAAGCTGCTTCCAAAACCAAATCATAAAATTCTGACCTAAAAAAAAGCCTTTGCTAAATTCGACTTGTGATTTTGAATTACACAAGGGATCTGTCATTGGATATATTAAACATTGAGAATGAGGAAGCTCAAAGTTATTAAGAGATCTATATGTCGATAAAGAGGCTGCTAAGTGGCCTCCAGCGCTGTCTCCGCATAAACTAATTTCAGAAATAGGTATGTTATTTTCTTTAGAGATCCATTCAATAGCTGAATTAGCGTCTTCTAAGGCTAATGGAAATTTATTTTCCGGTGCCAATCTGTATTCTAGGGAAAAAACCCTAGCCTTTAAGTGAGATGAAAGCAATTTAACCCATGCATCATGAGTATTAACACTTGAAACGACATATCCTCCTCCATGAAAATATAAAATTATTGTATTAGATTGTAATTTTTCGGGAAGATACTCCCTGATCATCAGTCTACCCCAATCTTTTTCAATGCAATGATCAATGGTTTTAATATGCTCCCTGGGTTTTGCATTCAGTGGCAAATCAGATCTACCATTTTCAACCTTTTCTCTTAAGTCTTTAACTGAATCATGAGAATCCGGATCCTCAAATGAATTATTTTGTAATGAAAGGAGGCCAAGAAATATTTGTGTTTGATAATCTAGTATTTGATTATTAACTATAATTTTTTTCTGCAACGTAAGACATTTTAAAATCCACGTTGGAAGAGCAAAAAAAATTTTTAAAAATATTTTTATAATCACTTTATCTTTTTATAATGCATTCATGAAATCAAAAAAATTATTATACTCGTTTGTTTTTCTATCCGGATTAATATTTGGCAATCTACAATTTGAAGAAACAGATATACTTAGTGTTAATGAAGCGTTTATATTCACCACAGAAATTAAAAAAAACAAAATTGTTGCTTCATGGGAAATTAAGCCAGGTTATTACCTTTATAAAAAATCAATTTTAATTCAAGATGGTAATAAATTGTTAAAGCATAGGTTCGTTACAAAAAATGAATTAAGGGTATTCGATGAATTTTTTGGAGAAACTTACGTTTTTAAAGACTTTTTAAAGGTCGATGCTGAACTTTTAAATGATAATAAAAGTTTGTTTAATAACATAGTGGTAAGTTATCAGGGTTGTGCTGAAGGTAAATATTGCTATCCAAAAATACTAAAAAGTCTATAAATTCGTTTAATTTCATAAAAAAACACTATAAAATCTTTTAAAATGAAAATATTAGTCATACATGGTCCAAATTTAAATCTACTTGGAATAAGAGAACCTGATGTGTATGGTTCAACTACAATGGAAGAGATTAATCAAGGTTTGCTCGATAAAGCAAATTCTAATGATGTTGAGATTGAAGCTTTTCAGAGCAACGCAGAGCATGAAATTGTTACAAAGCTTCAAGAGTCAATAAATCAAACAGACTATATTATTATCAATCCAGGAGCTTTAACTCATACTAGTATTGCAATTCGGGATTGTTTGCTTGGTATCGGAGTTCCATTTTATGAGGTTCATATATCTAATATTTTTGCAAGAGAAGAGTTTAGACATAAATCTTTTTTTTCAGATATTGCGAGCGGCGTTATTTGTGGACTTGGGACACAAGGGTATGAACTTGCATTGAGTCACATTATAAAGAGTTGTCAGGATAAAAAATAATGGATATTCGAAAGATTAAGAAATTAATTGAAATGCTTCAAGAATCTGATCTAAATGAAATTGAAATTCAAGAAGGTGAGGATTCCGTCAGGATTTCCAGAGGAAGCACGAAACCCATAGAGATTCAATCTGTGCCTATTGAATCCAATAAAGTAGATATATTATCTGGAAATAATGATACTGCTAAAAATAGTTCAGGCTCATTTATAAAATCACCAATAGTAGGAACTTTTTACAGAAAACCTGCGCCAGACAAACCTCCTTTTATTGATATTGGAAGTCATGTGAATGCTGGAGATGTTGTTTGTATTGTGGAAGCAATGAAAATGATGAATGAAATAAAATCAGAATTTACTGGTCAAGTCACCGCGATTAATGTTGAAGACGGCGCGCCTGTTGAATTTGATCAATCTCTGATAGTCATAGATTAATGTCGAAAAAAATTTTAATTGCCAATCGAGGAGAAATTGCTCTGCGAGCTCTAAGGGCGTGCAAAGAACTAGATCTTCAAACTGTTGCAATTCACTCCTCGGGAGACAAAGAACTTAAGCACTTAAGATTAGCAGATGAAACTGTTTGCGTAGGGCCCGAAAATCCACTTGAAAGCTACTTGAATATTCCAGCAATTCTTTCAGCTGCTGAGTTATCAGGAGCAAATGCAATATATCCAGGATATGGCTTTCTTGCTGAAGATCCTGATTTTTCAGAGAGATGCGAGGCCAGTGGTTTTATTTTTATAGGGCCATCTTCAAATGTTATCCGAAAAATGGGAGATAAAATTACAGCAAAGGATCTTGCAGAAGATTCAGATATTCCAACGGTACCGGGATACAAGGGTGAAATGCCTCATAACGATGAGGATATAAAAAAAATAGCCAATAATGTTGGTTATCCTCTCATGATCAAAGCGTCAGCAGGAGGAGGTGGAAGAGGAATGAGGGTTGTGCATGATGAGTCAACTTTAATTTCCTCTATACAACTTACAAGACAAGAAGCAAAAAATGCTTTTGGAAACGATACCGTGTATTTTGAAAAATTTATCAAAAATCCAAGACATATAGAAGTTCAAATCATTGCTGACGGAAAAGGAAATGCTATACATCTTGGAACGAGGGATTGCAGTATGCAAAGAAGGCATCAAAAAATTATAGAAGAGGCTCCGGCTCTTGATGTTAATGAAGACTCTCTAACTGAAACTTTAGAAGCATGTTTAAGGTTATGTAAAAATATTGACTACGCAGGTGTAGGAACTCTGGAATTTCTCTATGAGAATGAAAGATTCTATTTCATTGAGATGAATACAAGAATACAGGTTGAGCATCCTGTGTCAGAAATGATTACTGGATTTGATATTGTAAAGGCGCAATTAAAGATTGCTCTTGGTATGCCGATAACTCTTGATCAAAAAGAAATCATTGTTCGGGGTCATGCAATTGAATGCAGGATTAATGCTGAGGATCCTGAAACTTTTGTACCATCACCTGGAGTTATTAATAAAATGCATCCGCCTGGTGGATTTGGAGTGAGATTTGATTCTCACATTTATTCAGGATATGTGGTGCCTCCATACTATGACTCTCTACTTGCAAAAATAATTACAACTGCAAATACCAGAAAATCATGCATTAAAAGAATGTTAAGTGCCTTAGACGAGTTCTTTGTAGAGGGCATAAGCACTAATCATTCTTTGCATCAAAAGCTCTTAAAAGATGAGATATTCTGTCAGAATAAACACAACATTAATTATCTTGAAGAATCCTTTATAAAGAAATGAGTTTAGAAGAATATAATCCCCAAAAATTAGAAAATCTCATTCAGGAATCATGGAAACAGATGGACTCTTATAAAGCCGACTTATCTGAGACTAAAGAAAAATTTTACTGCCTATCTATGTTTCCTTATCCATCTGGAAAATTGCATATGGGGCATGTAAGGAATTATACAATTGGAGATGTAATCTCAAGATTTAAAAGAATGCAAGGTTTCAATGTACTGCAACCGATGGGTTGGGATGCATTTGGTCTACCTGCAGAAAATGCAGCGATTCAAAATAAAGTTGATCCGAAAAGTTGGACTGAGCAAAATATCCAAAGTATGAGATCGCAATTGGAGAGATTGGGCTTTAGTTACGATTGGTCAAGAGAGGTTAAAACCTGCGATCCAAATTATTTTAAATGGGAACAGGAGATTTTTACTAAATTACAAAAAAAAGGTCTTGTATATAGAAAAAAATCATTAGTTAACTGGGATCCAGTTGATGAAACTGTCTTAGCAAATGAGCAAGTAATTGATGGTAAAGGTTGGAGATCTGGAGCAACAGTTGAACTTAAAGAAATTGATCAATGGTTCCTGAGGATTACTGATTATGCTGATGAATTGTTGTCCTCAATTGAAAACTTAGACTGGCCAGAGAATGTAAAATCAATGCAAAAGAATTGGATTGGCAAGTCATTTGGATCAGAAATAAAATTTGCTTTGCTTAATAGTGATGAGTTAACAGCTTTTACAACAAGAATTGACACTATCTATGGCGTAACATTTATAGCTATTTCGCCCAATCATCCAATTGCTCAAAATCTTGCAAAAGATAATGCAGAGATAAACGAATTTATAAAAGAATGTAATGCAATAAAAATGGCTGAGGCAGATTTGGCTAAAGCAGATAAGTTGGGACTTAAAACAAATTTAAAAGTACGACATCCTTTTTCCGATAATAATCTTGATGTTTGGATTGCAAATTATGTCCTCATGGATTATGGAACAGGTGTGGTTATGGGTGTACCAGCTCATGATGAAAGAGACTATGAATTTGCTAAAAAATATAACATTGAAATTAAGCAGGTTATCGAAAGTGATGAATTGCCATCGCCTAAAAAAGGCAAGCTTATTGACTCAGATAATTTTACTGGACAAGAATCGGATGAAGCGATTAAAAATATTAATGATTACTTAGAAAAGAATGCTATTGGAAAAAGCATTGAAAATTTTAGATTAAGAGACTGGGGTGTAAGCAGGCAAAGGTTTTGGGGATGTCCCATACCTGTAGTCTTCGATAAAGGTAAACCTATTTTTTTAGAAAAAAAGGATCTTCCAGTGGAATTACCAAAAATTAAAGATGGAGAATCCCCTAAACCGTTAAGTCAAAATAAAGATTTTTTTGATTTGGGGTCTGGAAAGACTCGTGAAGTTGATACATTTGATACATTTGTAGACTCGTCATGGTACTACGCAAGATTTACTGCTGCAGATAATGATGAAAAAGCTCTAGACGATGATTCAAAATATTGGCTACCTGTTGATCTTTACATAGGTGGAATTGAACACGCAATTTTACATCTCTTGTATTCAAGATTTTTCCATAAAGCAATGAGAGATATTGGTCTTGTGGAGGGTGATGAGCCTTTTAAAAAACTTCTTACACAAGGAATGGTATTAAAGGATGGATTTAAAATGTCTAAGTCAAAAGGAAATACAGTAGATCCACAAAAGTTCATTGATAAATACGGAGCTGATACCATTAGACTTTATATGATGTTTACATCTCCGCCCGAACAGTCTTTAGAGTGGTCAGATACTGCAATTGAAGGCTCATATAGATTTCTAAAACGAATTTGGACTTTAATATCAGATAGAAAAATATTTTTAGAAGAACCACCAAAAGATTTTTCAAAACTTGAGCTTAAACTTCGTCAAAAAAGTCATCAAACTTTGAAAAAAGTAACTAATGATTATGGAGAACGAAACTCTTTTAATACAGCAATAGCGTCAATTATGGAATTATTGAATGCAATACCTGATTCGTTTAAATTAAACGATGCAACCTCAGCAGAGGCGTTTTGTCTGGACGAAGTTATCCAATTTACGCTCAAAATGCTGTCGCCAATTACTCCCCATATAAGTCTTTATTTATGGAAAAAATATACGGACTCTGACGGACATAATTTTGAGCATTCCTGGCCAAAATATATTGAAGATTTTCTAAAAGTCGAAGATTTTCAATTAATAATACAAGTAAATGGCAAGGTTAGAGGCAAAGAAATTATCTCAGTAGATGCTGATCAAACTGTAATAGAAAAGCTATCAAAAGAAAATGAAAATGTTAAGAAAGTTCTAGCAAACCAACATATAAAAAAGGTAATCTATGTTAAAGAGAAGCTAATTAACTTTGTAATATAAATGAACTACATAACACCATTCGATGACTACCCTATCCATCAAGCAGTAGAGCCAATAACTATCCCCGGCTCTACTGACAGAAATTTCTATGACAGGTATTTCTTTAATGGTATGGATCCCGAAAATGAGTACATCTTTGAAATAGGTATAGCCCTTTATCCTAATAGACATGTTATGGATGCTCACTTCAGCATCTCTTATAAAGGTAAGCAATATTCATTTCATGCCAGTCAACGCCTGGACAATAATAGACTGCCTATAAATATTGGTCCCATGTGTTTAACAATTGACGAGCCAATGAATGAGTTGACATTCTCATTAAAAGATCCTGAAAATAAGTTAAATTGTAATCTCAAATTTTCAGCTAACTCTATTGCGCATCAAGAACCTAGATCCCTATTAATGGAGGGTACTAGAACAATTATGAATACAATTAGGTTTACACAGCTTGGAAAATGGACAGGTGAAATATCTACTGAGGCTGGATCACTAAAGCCTCAAGCGGTCTACGGCACAAGGGATAGGTCATGGGGTGTCAGACCAGTAGGAGAGCCTGAGGGTGGCGCTCCAGGCATGCTCAATCAAGAACCAGGAGTATACTGGTGTTGGGCTCCAATCCATTTTGACGGGTTTTGCACACAATTTGGTACATTTCAGGACCAAAATGGAAATACAACTCAAATTTCTGGGCACAAACTACCCCTATATGATGATATGTCCTCTCCCCCCACTGATATTGAAATTGAGACAATGCATTCCCTTCATCATATCGTAAACTGGAAAAAAGGTACCCGTTGGGCTACTGGTGCAAAAATATTTGGCATGTTTAAGGATAATAAAAACTTTGAAATAGAGTTAGAAACTATGGGTCCAGTATTTTTCTGTAAAGGAATTGGTTATCAGCATGATGAATGGAAACACGGTATTTGGAAGGGTGAAAGTGAAACAGGATATGAAGTGTGGGACTTATCTAAAATTGATCCAGGTGACTACACTTTTTTTCATACTCATCAAATTGCAAAAGCGATACTAGGCTCCGAAAAAGGTATTGGAATACTTGAGAACTTAGTTGTTGGAAGACATGATCCATCTGGCTTTGAAGACTTCTTTGATGGGGCAAAATAAATTTAAAAAGTATTTCTCAATACTTACTTGTTTTTTATTGATCACAAGTTGTCAGTATCAGTGGGTTGAAAAGAAATACATAGAATTAGAAAAAGTTAGCTTTGGGTCCAGTATTAAAGACTCTTTTAAGAACAAAACAGTAAGATATTTTTCTGCAGGCGCATCTAAGGATAAAATGAGTCTTAAAATCCTAAATATTAACTTTAGGAAGAAAAATTTCTACGGAGGAATTGCAGCAAGAGCAAAACAAATAGAAATCATTGGTGAACTAGAATATATTTTTTTAAATTCAACTGAAAGCAAAAATGGTGTTCTTAAAACATCTGGTTGGATACCAGTAAATGAATCTAATCCGCAGTCAGAATTGATGGCACAAAAAACAATAATTGAGGAATTGGAATTTTCGTTACTAGAAATGCTCGTACAGGAATATTGGTTAATTGAAAGTTAGTTTTATAAATTTTTTAGATCCTAAAGATCATAAATATTTCCTTTTGACTGGCGGCGAATTTGTTTTAAAACAAGATGCTGTTAAAAAAATAGAAGAAAACTTAAAAAAAAGTGGATTCAGCGAGAAAGTCTCTATCTCTCAAGATGAACTCGATTCAATTCAAGAAATAACTTCAAGAAATATGGGTGGCTCTCTATTTCAAGAGAATCTTATCATTCACATAAAGCATACTTCGGGAAAATTTCCAGAAAAAATTAAGTCGTTTATTGAAGATGGTCATATTTTTCAATCTTCTAATATTGCATTAATTATTGAATCAAGTATTGAGAAAACTCCAGTAAGTGGAACTTGGATAAAAAGTTTTGATTCATTTGGCCTTATTATTAATTGCAGTAAATTAAAAGTTATGGAAGAAAAAATTTGGCTAAAACGACAGTTAGACTTTTTACCAAAAGACTTACTTCCAGTGTTTGGAGGTTCAATTTTTCAAAACAATGAGGCAAATCTTTTAGGTCAAAAAAATGAAGTGGCGCTACTAAAACTTTTATTTTTAAGTAAAGACTCTTTTAATGAATCAAAAACAGACCATATTATCTTTGGATCTGGCATTAGTGCATTTGAGCTGGAAGATTTATTAATTCAAAGAAATTTTAAAAAAGTTCTCAAAACAATTAGTTATATGCGAGAGCAAGATCATCAGAGCTCTGCTCCAATTATTTGGATAATCTCAAAGGTTATAAACTCATGCTTAGAGTCATTAAAAGCAAAAGATAAAAAATCTGCATTAATTAAGAGCGGAGTATGGTCCTCTAAAATTAATCTTTATTTGGGGTTAATAAATCAGGCTAAAACAAAGGATTTTTTAAAGCTAAATGAAGAAATACTGAAAATTGATTTAATTAATAAGGGTCTTATGAAAGCAGATGCATGGGAGCAAATAGATAGTTTAGTTCTTAAGCTTCAAGATGCGACTGCATTGCAGACTTAAAAAATTCTGAAATTTCTTTATACCCCTCATAATTCTCTTGTAATAAATAATCTGTACCAATTAAATTCGTTAACGGTAAAAGGCCTTTTGTAGAGCTTGTTAACCATATACATGGTGAAGTATTAAAATCTTCGATGTTACATTTACCTTCTTGCACACAATATGAAGTGTCTTTTAGTGCGTTAATTAAGATCTGTCTAGTTATACCTGGCAAAATATTCTCAGACAATGCTGAAGTTCTTACTACTCCCGAAGAATCAAAATAAAATACATTGCTCGCACCTGCTTCAGTCATGAAACCACTCCGATGCATTACAACTTCTTGGCAGCCCAAAGATTTTGCCTTGTTCATAGATAAAACATTTCCAAGAAGCGAAGTTGATTTGATATTACATTTGCCCCATCGGTCATCATCACACAACATAGCACTGATTGGAGAAGAGGAGGAATTGGATGGCATTGCATAACCAAACCTTTCTATCTCAAGATCATCTTGGTAAAGATGTGATCTAATGACATCAATGCCCCTAGAGATTTGATAATAAATATAACCGTCTTTATCAGCCAAAACAGATTCAAGTTGTTCAATATCATGATGCACACTTTTAAAATCAACATTCATATTCATTTGATTAACACTTTCATTCATGCGATCAAAATGCTCCTTAAAACACAATGGTTTTCCTAAAAAATATGGAATGACCTCATAGATACTATCCGAAAATGTGTAAGCACGTGACATAGGTGACACTCTTATCTCATCAAGTGTACTTAATTTACCTTGATATATTGCTGAGATATCTATCATTTACCAATAGAAAATAAACTCATAATCCAGAAGACTATTCGAGCCCAGATTCTTCCAAAGAGACCCTTAGCTTCGACAGATTCAATTGAAATCAGTGGTGCTGAAAGCACTAATTGGTCGTTAGAAATAAATTCAATATTACCAATGACATCTCCGACAGATATGGGAGCTTGAATATTATTATTAAAATTATAATTTGCTTTTAAATTTTTAAAATCAGATCTAGGTAAAGTTAACAAAATATCATCCTTGGCTCCAAGAGAAACTTTATCCATCTTGCCACCCCATACTTTTGCAGATGTGAGCTCAGTATCTTTTGTAATTAATTTTTGAGTAGCAAAAAATCTAAATCCATACTCAAGGAGTCTCTGAGATGCTGTGAGCCTTTCATTTTCTGAGGGGCTTCCAGCCACTACTGCAATTAATCTCATATCATTTCTCTTAGCAGATGAAATTAAACAATACCCGGCTGACTCAGTATGTCCTGTTTTGACTCCATCTACTGTATCATCTCTCCATAAAAGCTTATTTCTATTGAGCTGTCTTATGCCGCTAAATGTGTATTCTTTTTCCTTATATGTTGCATAGTGATTAGGAAAATTATTAATCATTGCTTTAGTGAGAGTAGCTAAATCTTTTGCAGATGAAAAATGATCTGCATCTGTCCAACCAACAGCATTTTGAAACAAAGTATTGCTTAAACCTAATTCTGAAGCATAGGCATTCATAAAATCGACAAATCCCTCTTCTGAGCCACCTATATATTCAGCCATTGCAACAGTAGCATCATTTCCAGACTGAATAACTATTCCAGATAATAGATCTCGAACTAAAATCCTTTTTCCAGCTTCAATAAACATTTTAGATCCACCTGTTTTCCAAGCCTTTTCACTTATCAAAACTTTGTCATCTAGACTAATTGCACCAGAAGCAATTTGATCAGCTATAACATATCCAGTCATAACTTTGGTCATGCTTGCTGGGGAAATGTGATTATCAGCATTAAATTCAGCTAAAACAGTATTGGTGCTTGCCTCAAGCAATATGTAACTATCTAAATTTAATTTAGGTGCTTTTGGAACCATCGATTGAGCTAAAGCATCAATGCAAAATGGGGCAAAAAAGAAAATATAAAATATTTTTTTCATTCTATTAACGTTACTTTAACTCGATGGATAAATCATACACGGCTTTTGCGTAAAAATGACTACGATTATATTTAGTAATTGCAATAAAATTGTCGTCGCCAATAAAATATTGGACTTTTGGCTTATTCAGCAAGATTTTTTGTCCGGCTTTGATAAGATTTTTATCTTTAATATTGTTCATAGTCATTAAATTTCGCAAGTTAAGATTATTTTCTATTGCAATTGATAATAAGCTATCGCCCTCTTGAATCATATATTCCTCTTCAATGCCCTCAGTATATTGGAGAGGAATAAATTTATTGAAATTACTTGGAAATTTATAAATCTTGCTAACATTATTTAATTGAACCTTTTTTACAATTACACCGTCTCTTTTCCAGCCATGTTTTTTTAAATAATTAGCAATGCTGGCAACAGCATCTGGCACTGAATTAAATAGATCAGCATACCCATCTCCATCATAATCTATTGCATAAGCTCTGTAGCTAGAAGAAATAAATTGTCCGTAGCCCATTGCACCAGCATATGATCCTTGGACTGAGTTAATATCTAAATTATTCTCTCTTGATAGAACGAAGAACTGGATAAGTTCATTTTTAAAGAATTTTGATCTTCTCGGAAAATCAAAACCAAGGGTTGTTAAACTATCTAGTACCCTATAGCTGCCTTTAATTTTCCCATACCTAGTCTCAACTCCCAGTATAGAAGTAATAATTTCTCTTGGCACTCCAAAATCTTCTTCAACCCTTTCAAAAAGAGGTGCATTCTCTTTGATAAATTTTTTACCATTTATAATTCTCTTCTCTTCTATAAAAAGTTTTTTATACCTATCCCAAGTCCAAGTAAATTCTGCTGGTGATGACATTGATTGCAGAATCTTATCTTGTTTTTTAGCAGATTGAAGAATCTTAATTACATAACTTTTTTCAAATCCATGATCAAGTACTAGAGTTTCAATAACCTCTTGTGCTTCTGAATGCTCAGAGTAGTCTGCAAAAATATCATTTGATAAAAAAAATAAAATTATAATAAGAAATTTCATTGAGGTAAGAATTTTTTATGGGTGCTCATTGATATAATTATGCCAAAAGCAAAAAATAATGATATTAAAGATGACCCTCCTTTGCTGATAAATGGCAAGGGCATGCCAACAACTGGAAGCAGCCCAACCACCATGCATAAATTTATAATTAAATTTGCAGCAAAAGTCAGAGTGAGTCCTCCAATTACCAATCTACAAAATCTATCCCTTGCATTTAATGCCAAATAAAAGCATCTTAATAAAATAAATAGATAAATGCTCAGCAATAATAAAACTCCGATGAATCCAAACTCCTCTCCAATAACGGAAAAAATGAAATCAGTTTCTGTTTCTGGAAGAAAATTTAATTGTGTCTGAGATCCCTCTCTAAAACCTTTTCCAAAAAATCCACCTGAACCTATTGCGACTTTGGATTGGATAATATTCCAGCTCGCACCAAATGGATCTATATCTTGATTAAAGAATGTAGCAATTCTTTGCCGCTGGAAAGGTTGCAAAAGAATATTCCAGATGAAAGGCGAGCTTAAAATTAATAAAACAAAAGATCCTCCTATAAAACCCCAACTTAAGCCAGAAAGAAAAAGCACAAAGAGTCCAGAGCAAGCAATAATTATTGCAGTTCCAAGATCTGGCTGTGTAAACACAACAAAAAAACAGCTAAAAATAATTAATAAACTTATAAATATTTCTTTTCTTTGTATTGGAAGTTTTTTATTGAATAAGAAATTAGCTAAAAAAATGGGTACTGCTAACTTCAATAGTTCTGAAGATTGAAAAGAAAAAGGTCCGAACCTTATCCACCTTTGTGCTCCGTTAATTTCAGGACCAAATAAATATGTAATGCCTAATAGCAAAAGTGAAAAAATAAGAAATGATCCTGAGGTTCTTCTAAAAACATCAGGATCAGGCTGACTTACCAAAGTCATGATAATAAATCCAACAAAAACATAAAAACATTGCTTTAAAACTATGCTGAAATCTGCGTTGGAGGCAGAAAATAAAAAAAAAAGCCCAAGCGTTGACAACAAAAAAAGACTAAAAAATAAATACGGATCAAAGTATATTTTTTGCAATTGTTTACTCATTGATTAAGCTCTTTAAAACTTCAATTGCAACTGGTCCTGCAACAGCTCCTCCACTCTCACCATTCTCAATTACCACTGAGACAGCATATCTTGGGTTAGGCATTGGACCAAAGGCAATAATAATAGAATGATCTCTTAAAAATTCTGAAGTTCTTAATTCTTGATAAGCTTCCTTGCTGTCTAAACCAACAAGTTCTGCTGTTCCAGATTTTCCCGCTACTTGAAATTGCTTGAGATCACGAATGCTTCTGGCAGTTCCAAAATCACTCTCAATAACCCCCAGTAAGGCTTGATGCATTTTGTTCCAATCCGAATCATCAAATTTGTCATCCTGCCAAATTTTTAAAGATTTTTTTGCATCTTCAAACTTAACAATAGAGGGCTCACTAAGCACTCCTTTTTTAGCAATAAGGGATGCATAGTAGGCTAATTGCATAGGTGTTGCTAATAAGTAGCCCTGTCCAATGCCTAAATTTACTGTATCGCCTTTTACCCAACCTGCATTCATGACGCTGAATTTCCATTCAGGGGTAGGAACTAGTGCTTGATCCTCATCATAACAATCCTTGCAAACTTTTTGTCCAAAACCGAGGCTAAATAAGTGATTAGATAATTCCTTAATATCAGCTTGATATGCAAGTGAGAAGAAGTAAGTATTTGAACTTACCAAAAATGCTTTGTGCATATTTACTTTGCCATGACCTCCTTTTCGCCATCCTCTAAAGACTCTTCCTGTCTCTGGAAGTTCAAAAAACCCTGGATCTTTCATCTCAAAATCCCAATTAACAATATTTTTTAATAGCCCATACATGCCAATTGCAGGCTTAATAGTTGATGCTGGTGGATATCTTCCTTGCAGAGCTCTATTAAAAAATGGTTTGTCAGAATCATTAATTAAAGTTTGAAAATCATCCTCATTCATACCATTTGATAACTGATTTATTGAATAAGTTGGAGAACTATATAAAACGTTAATACCTCCAGAATCTAGATCGATTGCAACAACTGCACCTCTTCTGTTGCCAAGGAATTTTGCAGCACTTTTTTGAGCTTCAATATCTAAATTTGTATACAAATCAGATCCCTTCAAAGGCTCGATAAGAGAGAGTGATTGAACCAGTTTTCCTCTTGCATTTATTTCATATACTCTTTTGCCATGGGTTCCGTTTAAATGATCTTCATATATCTCCTCTAATCCTGTCCTCCCCTTTATAAGACCATGCGCATAAACTAATTCAGCATCTCTCCAATGGCTTCGAGGTATTTCCGGCATCGATTTAAATTCATCATCAGATCTTGAGGTATATCCTAAAACGTGTGAAAAAATATTAGGATATTCACTGATTCTTCTATAACGCTTAGCAATGAATGCGTTTTGAAAATTAAAACTCCTTACATTAAATCTAGCAATTTCTTCGTCGGAAAGATCTTTTTTTAAAACTAATTCTTTATTTACAAATGCTTTTTCTTGTTCAAGTTTCTTATACTGATTCCTATCTGATTCAGACAAAAAGATTACAGGTTGAATCTCATCTAGAAAAGAATCTATATCAGAAATTAGATTAGGTCGTGTAATTAAATCAAAAGTTGGCTTATTTTTTATAAGAACTTCGCCATCTCTATCAAAAATCTCACCCCGTAAGGCTTGGACAGGAACCTCATAATTTTTATTTTTTAATGCTGCTAGCTGATAATCATTGTATCCAGATATTTGCAAAGAAAAAACTTGAACAAGAACTGCAATTAGACTAAAAACAACTATTCCAAAAAGCAAGATAGCTCTTGATGAAAAATTATTTTTTTCGATCTGTCTTTCTTCAAAAATCATTATTTATGGTATGGATGATTTCTGTGAATCGTGCTTGCTCTATAAATTTGTTCCATTAAAAATATTTTAAAAAGTTTATGAGGAAAAGTTAACTCTGAAGCTGATAAAACTAGTTGTGATGTTGTAAACAATTTTTTTGATACTCCATGAGCACCACCAATGATAAAGTTAATATCTATACCATGATCAATTTTATCTTGTAAAAGGGTTGCGAATTCATGGCTATTAATCTTTTTTCCTGTTCTGTCCCATAAAATTACATATGAATCAGCCTCTATTTGTTTTACTATTTCTTCTCTCTCAGTCTCTAATATCGACTCTATATCTAAATTTTTAGGGGATGAGGGCCTAACCTCTGCAAAAGAAACTTTAAAGTAAAAGGGAATTTGTTTTGAATAAAATTGTAAGGCCTGCTTTTCCCAATTAGATAGCTTATGACTTATGCTTATTATCTTGCATTTCATTATGCAGAAACGAGAGTCTTTTCACCCCACAAACTTTCTAAGTCATAAAATTCACGAGTATCTTTTTGCATTATATTTACAATAACATCTCCACAATCAACCAATATCCACTCAGAATCATCTTCGCCCTCAATGCCAACCAAATTTAGCTGATTAACTTTAATAGATTCTATTAATTTATTAGCTATTGCTTTAGCGTTTCTTGAAGAAGATGCCGTACCAATGATGAGCCAATCAGCAAAACCTGAAATCTCTCGAACATCTAAGATGAGAACGTTTTCAGCTTTCAAGGCATTTAGAGCTTCAATACAAATTTTTTTTAAATCAGAGTCCATAAAAATTAGTAACCTTTTTGTAAGTTGTAGAATTTTTTAGAATTAGTTTTAATTTTACGTTCAAGATTAATTATCAGAATATCTAACTTAATTAAATAAATCTATAAAATATTTCTAATTAATATACTCGTTCAATCAATCTTTTGATTAAGATACATAAATGAATTTAATTAATTCTTTTATACAGTGGTTTGCTAATCATCCTGAGGTTCTTATCGTTATGGGGATATCCTCTATTTTTATTTTTTTTATTAGTATTTTGGGGATTAGCTGGTTTGTTGCTCAAATACCTGAGGACTATTTTCTGAGATCAAAAAGACAGCCCTCTAAATGGCAAGAACAAAAACCAATCCTTAGATTTGTAGTAATGTTTGGAAAAAATTTAATTGGGCTCTCTTTAATTATTGGAGGTCTATTAATGCTAGTTTTACCTGGCCAAGGTTTGCTCACAATAGTCACTGGGTTATTGTTGGTCAACTATCCAGGTAAATATAAGCTGGAACAAAAACTCTCTTCAATGCCATCTATATTTAGAGCATTAAATTGGATAAGAGTGAAGGCAAAAAAACCTCCACTTCAAAGAAAAGCTTCATAATAATTAAATGAGATAGATTTATTTATAAATAAATAAAAAATTAAATTCAGGAGATCTGAGATGACAATTGAAAATAGAAAATGGATTTTAAAAGAAAGGCCTTCGGGCTTGGTGAAAGATTCTGATTTTGAGCTTGTTACTGAGGTGCTGCCGAAAATTAACGAAGGCGAAATACTCCTTGAAAATCTCTATCTTTCTTTTGATCCAACTCAAAGAGGTTGGTTGAATGATATGCCTGGATATCTTCCGCCTGTTCAAATTGGTGAAGTTATTCGATCTGGTGGAATAGGCAAAGTGATAGATTCTAATAACCCAGAGTACGAAACTGGTGACCTAACCTTTGGTTTAATAGGCTGGCAAACTCATTGTCTTACAAAACCTAATGTAGATGATAGATTTAGAGTAGTTCCTGATTTATTGCCTATCCCTACAATGTTAAATGTTATGGGTTCAACTGGTATAACTGCATACTATGGATTAATTGAGCTTGGAAAACCAAAATCTGGAGAAACAGTTTTAGTATCTGGTGCGGCGGGTGCTACAGGTTCTGTTGTGGTTCAGATTGCAAAATTAAAAGGATGTCATGTCATAGGGATTGCAGGAGGTAAAGAAAAATGTGATTGGCTGAAAGATATTGGTGTCGATGATGTTATTGATTATAAAAATTCTGATGTCCATGAAGAATTACCAAAAGTGGTTGAAAATGGAATTGACATATATTTTGATAATGTTGGTGGAAAAATATTGGAAACTGTTCTTGAATTAATCAATATAAATGCACGTGTTTTGCTGTGCGGAGGAATTTCATCCGGTTATGATGCAACCAGACCAGCTGATGGTCCAAATAACCTATTTTCATTGATTATAAAGAGGGCAACAATGCAAGGATTTTTGGTTCTAGATTATTTGCCCAAATCTGAAAAAGCCCTAGAAGAGATTGCAACCTGGGTTATGGAAGGAAAACTCCAGCATAGAGAAGATATTCAACAAGGAATTGAAAATTGTCCACAAACTTTAAATAGACTCTTTACTGGAGAGAATAAAGGAAAGCAGTTGCTCAAAATTTAAGAAGAGTTTTCTGAAATTTTATTAACTATTTTGGCAAGCATGTTCATCCTTTGAGACGCATCAAAAGCTTCAAGCAAAGACTGTTTTTGAATCGGAGTAATGGGAATTAGCCCTGCTAATTGATAACTAACAGATTCGGCTGACAGCAGATCAATTTCTAAAGGCAAAGATTTTACTTGAGGGTGCTCTTTAAGCTGACTAAGAACATTAATTAGCTCAGGAAATTGAGCTAAAACTGCTTGATCATCAACTGTAGGCTCAGTAATGGGAGAAATAAGGGCATAATGAAGCCCAGATTCAAGTTGCTCCACTGATTTTATGGATACTTTTTGACATCCTTTGACGGTAATTCCCAGCAATCCATTAGGTAGTTGATTAAAATCAATTATTTCAACAAAAGTTCCCTGCGACATAAGACTTTCACCAGACTGATTATTTGTAGTCAAAGTGATAACAAAGCCAGTATTAGTTTTCATACAATTTTTTACCATTGAAAGATATCTAGGCTCAAAGATTTGAAGTGTTTGTATTGTCCCTGGTAAAACAACTAATCCCAACGGGAAAACTGGAAGTTTATTTGCTTTTGATGACTTCAATTATTGGGTCCGATATTTTTTTACTATCTTTATTACTCATGATTAGAATAACATCAAAATTATCTATTTCCTCTTTTAAATCCTCCAATAATAACTTAATTGAATCATACTCAAATTCCTGATTCTTTCTACCTGATAAATTCAGCCAGTAAGATTTTTTCAGAGCAGAAGTAGTGTCATAAAGTTCTTGACCATGATATCCCTGTGACATGGTATTTGAAGCTAGTTCGACGATGCCAATTATTTTCTTAGAGGAAAAACGACTTACAGCAGCTTGAACTGTATGAATTATTGCGGTGGGATGATGAGCAAAATCATCTATTACTACTTTGTTGTCATTCTCAAATACTATTTCAAATCTTCTTTTCACTCCTTTTGATTTTGTTAGAGCTGAAAAAGAGTCTTTTGGATGAATGCCATGCAAGAAAGCGGCATACATAGCCATGACAGCATTACTTAGATTATGATAACCATACATTGGAAGACCATCAATATTATATTTTTCAGAATCATATTTAATTACACCCTCCTCAATTGCAAGCTGAATATTTTCTTTATCGCCTATTTGATGCGAGTTTGACCAACAACCCATATCTAAAAGTTTTAAAATATTTTTATCCTTACGATGAAATAAAATATGGCCATTTTCTGGAACTGTTCTAACTGCATGATGAAATTGTTTCAGGATATCTGATAAATCTTCAAATATGTCCGCATGATCAAATTCAATATTATTTATGATGAAAGTATGAGGATGATAGTGGATGAATTTTGAACGCTTATCAAAAAAGGCTGAATCATATTCATCGGCCTCAACGACAAAAAAGTTAGATGATCCTAGGCGTGCAGAATTTTTAAATGAGTCACTCACACCACCAACCAAAAATCCAACATCAATGCCTCTAGCTTTAAAAATTTCACAAATTAAAAAAGATGTTGAGGTTTTCCCATGTGTTCCGGATACAGCAATTACTGTTTTATCTTGGATAATCTCCCCCAATATTTTAGGTCCTGAAGTATAGTCAAGTTTTTGATTTAGGATATATTCAACAGATGGATTACCTCTGCTTAATGCGTTACCAATTACATAAAGGTCGGCATCAGGCAGATCAGATTCTTCATAACCCTTCACCATATCTACACCTAGGGCATCAAGCTGATCTGACATTGGAGGATAAAATTGCTTATCACTTCCAGAAACTGAATGCCCTTTTTCAACAAGAATCTGAGCAAGGCCCCCCATGAAGGTGCCACAAATGCCTAAAATATGAATTTTCATTTTTAAATATTTATCGGTAACATTTGTTACCATAGACTATATTAATTATTTTATAAACTAATGAAAAAAAATGCCTTTTATGCACAATCAGGTGGTGTTACATCAGTAATTAATGCCTCTGCCAGTGCAGTAATTTTAGAAGCAAGAAAATCTCAGAAAATTGGAAAGGTTTTTGCCGCTAAAAATGGAATTCTTGGAGCTTTGAAGGAAGAGTTAATTGATACATCGAAAGAATCAAAAAAATTTATTGAAAGTCTTCAATTTCGTCCCGGTGGAGTATTTGGTTCCTGCAGGTATAAGTTAAAAAATATTGATGAAAATATAGAAGAATATGAAAGATTAATAGAAGTTTTCAAGGCCCACGATATCAGTTATTTTTTTTACAATGGAGGGAATGATTCTGCGGATACCGCCCTCAAAATTTCACAAATTAGCGATAAACTGAACTATCCTCTTCAATGTATTGCAATACCAAAAACTGTTGATAATGATCTTGCGGTTACCGATTGTTGTCCAGGGTTTGGTTCAGTTGCTAAATATGTTGTTACTTCAACCATTGAGGCAGCATTGGACGTTGAATCAATGTGTGAAACTTCAACTAAAGTATTTATTCTTGAAGTCATGGGCAGGCATGCTGGCTGGATCGCTGGATCAAGCTGCCTTGCTCAAAAAAGTCATCCTAACGCTCCACATATTATCCTGCTTCCTGAGGTAAATTTTAATCAATTTAAATTTTTAGCAAAAGTAAAAGAAATGGTTAAAAAAAATGGCTTTTGTGTGATTGTTGCATCGGAAGGAGTTAAAAATTCTAAAGGAAAATTTCTAGCTGAGTCAGGCCTGTTAGATGCATTTGGCCACAGTCAACTTGGAGGTGTTGCACCTTATTTAGCAGGTTTAATTACTAAGAAATTAAAGATTAAAAATCATTGGGCTGTAGCTGATTATCTTCAACGAAGTGCAACTCACCTATCATCTGAGTTGGATAGGTCGCATGCATATGAAGTAGGCAAAAAAGCAGTTGAATACGCTGTAAAAGGATTAAATGGAGTTATGCCAATAATTAAAAGAAAAAGTTCATCTCCTTATAAATGGGAGATTGTTTCAGCACCTCTGTCCAAAATTGCAAATATTGAGAAAAAACTCCCTGCAAGATTTATTTCAGCTGATGGATTTGGTATGACAAATAAAGCACGACAATATTTTGAGCCTTTGATTGGAGGAAAATCTAAGGTAATAAATAATGTAAACTATCAAGCTGGAAAAATGGAAATGGTTCCAAAAAAATTAAATGCCTGGAGATAAAGCGTTAAGATGATTTATGATCCTTTTTAATTCGTTTTTCAAAATTGTTTTATCTTCATCATTTAAAAAAGAGCCAAAATAAAAACGCCTACCCTTTGATTGAAAACAAAATTCATCAGAATTGTATTGGTTCTTTTCTACTTCAAGGACAACAAAACTTCTATATTCTTCCCAAGTTTTTTCTTTAATAAGCCTGCCCTTCTCTAATTTAATTTTTTCATTTGAAATATAAACAACTTCTTTTTGTTGGCTCCAACGAAAACTAATATAAAAACAAGTAAATACTAGTATTACCTCTAGTCCTGCAAAGGGAAGAATTAGTCCAGCGCCCATTATGAAAAAAAATAATCCAATGGATAAACATATGAAGGCCAAACTGCCTAAAAAAATTACTCTATTCCACCCTCTCAAAGAATAATTGGGAGAAATCTCAATTAAAAAATTATTTTCTGTGGTTTCTTCAATCTTAATCATATTACAATGATGCCTATTATGGTCACTCGAACAGATTTTAACCGATATATGATGCCGACATATAATCCGGCATCTTTTATTCCATCAAAAGCTAAAGGCTCTTTAGTGTGGGATAAAAAAAATAAAAAATATATAGACTTTGCTTCTGGAATTGCAGTTTCTAGCTTGGGGCATTGTCATCCAGAACTTAATAAAGCATTAGTAGATCAATCAAAAAAAATGTGGCATCTTTCTAATGTTTTAATGAATGAACCAGCTATAAGATTAGCTAAAATTTTTTGCAAACACACCTTTGCAGAAAAAGTTTTTTTTGCTAATTCTGGAGCAGAGGCGGTTGAAGGCGCAATTAAAACTGCTAGAAAATTTGCATATGAAAATATAAGTAAAAAGAAAAATGAAATAGTATCTTTCTCCAATGGTTTTCATGGTCGAACCATGATGGCAATTGCTCTGAACGGATCTGAGAGATTTGTTAAAGGCTTTGGGCCTATGCCAGGTGGAATCAAAAATCATCCTTTTAATGAAACGAAGAATTTAGAAAAGGTAATTACAAAAAACACTGCGGCAGTAATCATTGAATTAGTCCAAGGTGAGGCTGGAATCATTAAAGCAAAAAAAGACTTCATTCAAAAGATTAAAAAGCTATGCAAAGAAAATAAAGTTCTAATAATCGTGGATGAAGTTCAATCAGGGGCTGGAAGAACAGGAACCTTGTTTGCTTATGAACAATTTGGTGTTAAGCCAGATATCATGTGCTGCGCCAAAGGTATTGGTGGAGGAATTCCAATTGCAGCTGTTTTAACTACAACTAAAATAGCCAAAAGCATGGAAATAGGATCTCATGGAACTACATTTGGGGGTAATCCACTAGCTTGTGCAGTAGCTGAGAAAGTAATGACTCTGCTTACAAAAAAAATGTTACTAAATGGTGTTAAGAAAAAAGAAAAAATATTTTTGAGAGAATTACAAAGTATCAACAAAGATCATAAGTGTTTTAGTGCCATTAGGAGTTCCGGACTTTGGATAGGCTGTAAATTAAACGTTACAGGAGATTTTAATTTAGATACTGTAATGAAAGCCTGTTATGAAAATGGTCTAATGATACTCAAAGCAAATGATAATACTATTAGATTAGCGCCAAGCCTTATTATTGAAGATAGTTTAATCTTAAAAGGATTAAAAATTTTGAGAGCTGTTATTCAGGAGCAGCATCCATAGTTTTTTCTACCTCCTCCAGCTTGATCATTCCATTATATCCCGTTGGCAGAACTCTACCTCGCTTTGCTCTAGAGGAAATGTACTCCTCCAGCTCTTTAATCGTCCAAGTTTTACCTCCAGTTTTTCCTTCATGATAAATATGAAGTTTACTATCCTCAGCTAAGCAACAAACATCCATCATAAATTCAGACTTTTCTTTGAAAGCTTTAGTTGAGATGCTGATTAATTTATTTCCCTTCCCTTTTGGCAATACAGGTAATTCCTCAATTGGAAAAATTAACATTTTATTACTGACTTTGCCTTTATTGTCCTGCGTCGAAAAAGTTGCAGCAACGAATTTATGATTATCATTAATTGTAACTGGAGAGATTACATTCGATCCCTCCGGAACCTTCATAAATTGCTTACCTTTTTTTTGATTAGAAATTGCATTAGATAGATTGCTTATAAAACCAAATCCAGCAGAATTAGAAATTAATATTTTTGAATCATCTGTTCCAATTGCCACGCCTTCAAAAGTAACTCCTGATTCAGAAATAACCCGCCCAGTTATAGGCTCCCCCATACCTCTTGCAGATGGCAAGGAGTGTGCCTGCAATGAATAAGCCTTACCGCCTGAATCAAAGAAAACAGCTGTTTGATTATTTCTTCCTTTAGCAAAATGTTGTAATTTATCGTCTCCTCTGTACGTAAGATTACTTGCTTCGACATCATGCCCTTTAGCAGATCTAATCCAACCTGCCTTTGATAAAATGATTGTTACAGTTTCTGTTGTAACCATTTCTTCTTCTGAGAATGCTTTAGCATCTGAAGAAGACTCAATTGGAGAATTTCTAACATCTCCAAATTTATCTTTAATTTCTTTAAGCTCATTTTTAATGTATGTTTTTAATCTAGCTTTAGATTTTATAATTTTCTCAAGCTCTGTCCTTTCCTTTTCTAGCTCATCCCTTTCTTCTTCAAGTTTAATTTGCTCAAGCTTTGCTAACTGTCTAAGCCGTATTTCTAAAATAGCATTGGTTTGGATCTCTGAAATCTTAAAAGTTTTCATTAATTCTTTTTTTGGATCATCACTGTTTCTTATAATTTTTATGACCTTGTCAAGATCAACATATACAATTAATAAACCCTCTAATACATGAATTCTGTCATCTACTTGATCAAGTCTATGTTCCAATTTCCTTAAAACTGTTTGCTGTCTAAATTTCAGCCATTCTGAAATTAGGTCTTTAAGCGCAAAGACTCTTGGGGAGCCTTTTAAACTTATTAAGTTGATGTTTACGCGGTAATTTTTTTGCAGATCAGTTGTTGCATAAAGATGATTCATAACTTCAGTGGCACTAATTCTATTAGATTTTAGTGAGATGACTAGCCTAACAGGCTCTTTATGATCTCCTTCATCCCTCAAATCAACTACCATTGGCAGTTTCTTTTTTTGCATTTGATCTGCAATTTGTTCTAGAATTTTTGATCCAGAAGCTTGATGAGGCAATGCTCTTACAATAATGTCATTACCTTCAGCCTCCCAATGAGCTTTCACTTTAAAGCCGCCCCTACCGGTTTCATACATTTCTTTTAGCTCTTCAAACGAAACAATGATTGGAGCAGGATTACTAAAATCAGGACCCTGAATAAATTTTAACAAATCTTTCGTGCTTGCTTTTGGGTGATCTAAAACATGAATGGCAGCATCAAGCACTTCATTTAAATTATGAGAAGGAATGTCAGTCGCCATTCCAACAGCTATTCCAGTAGTTCCATTTAATAAAATACTTGGTATCTTTGCTGGCAATAAAGTTGGCTCCAATAAAGAACCATCAAAATTAGGTTGCCAGTCTACAGTACCTAGTTTTAACTCCGAAAGAAGTAAGTCAGCAAATCCAGTAAGTTTTGATTCTGTATAACGCATTGCTGCAAAAGACTTTGGGTCATCTTGAGTACCCCAATTTCCTTGTCCATCAACAAGGGGGTATCTAAAGGAAAAATGCTGCGCCATCAAGACCATTGCCTCATAAGCAGCGCTGTCTCCATGAGGATGAAATTTGCCTATGACATCTCCAACAGTCCTTGCAGATTTTTTATATTTTGAACCTGCATTCAAACCTAATTCACTCATAGCATATAAAATTCTTCTTTGAACAGGTTTCATGCCATCCCCAATGTGCGGCAATGCACGATCTAAAATGACATACATTGAATAATTTAAATATGATTCCTCAGCATAATCTTTAAGGCTTATTGAACTGAAGTTTTTATTAATATTCATAACTAAACGCTTACAATTTTGCCTCTTTTTTCAAGCCATTCTTTTCGAGCTCCAGCATTCTTTTTTGATAACAATAGATCCATCATGCTATTTACATTATCAGATGAGGTTATAGTTAACTGAACTAATCTTCTAGTTTGAGGATCCATCACTGTTTCTCGTAATTGAGATGGATTCATCTCTCCCAAACCTTTAAATCTTTGAATATCAATTTTTGGTTTGCCAGCTTTTGTTTTTAATTTTTTCACTATTGAGTCTTTCTCATCTTCGTCTAAAGCGTAAAATACTTCCTTTGCACAATCTATTCTAAATAAAGGTGGCATTGCCACGTAAATATGCCCAGCTTGGATCAATGGTCTGTAATGCCTTAAAAAAAGGGCACACAGTAAGGTAGCAATGTGAAGGCCATCTGAATCTGCATCAGCTAAAATACATATTTTCCCATAGCGAAGTGATTCAATATCCGAGCTACCTGGATTAACTCCGATGGCTGTAGCAATATCTTTGATTTCAGCAGATTTGATAATCTCTATGCTCTCAAGGTCCCATGTATTTAAAATTTTGCCTCTTAAGGGCATGATTGCTTGGAATTTTCTCTCTCTAGACTGCTTAGCGGAGCCGCCTGCTGAATCTCCCTCTACAAAAAATAGTTCTGTTTCAGATAAATCAGTGCTGTTACAGTCTGATAATTTGCCTGGAAGAGCTGGGCCCTGAAAAGATTTCTTTCGGTCAACAACT
Source organism: uncultured SAR86 cluster bacterium (assembly GCA_902515775.1). Lineage (GTDB taxonomy): Bacteria > Pseudomonadota > Gammaproteobacteria > Magnimaribacterales > D2472 > D2472. Next base: position 48,230 of record CABXVU010000002.1, on the reverse strand, counting down.
TTCGTTTCTTTTGTTCTAGCTTGCGCTGAAGCTATAGCTAGCTCTGCTAATTTCTCACCCTCCTCTGTATGCTGATTGAACCAAATACTTAAGATATCTTTTGTTGTAGAGTAAACAAAAGTTTGATGATCTTTTGAATCTAATCTCTCTTTAGTTTGCCCAGCGAATTGCGGATTTGTTAATTTTGAGGAGACAACAAAAGTACTATGCTGCACTACGTCATCAGCTGTTATCTTCAATCCTTTTGGAATTAAATTTCTAAATTCACAAAACTCTTTGACTGACTCAAGTAAGCCTGCTTTAAACCCGTTCAAATGAGATCCGCCTTGTGCCGTTGGAATAAGGTTAACATAAGATTCATTCATTAGGTTCTTTACAGGCTTAGTGGACCAATTCAGGACAAAGTCTAACGCGTTATCATCTCCTGATTTGCTACAAGAAATTGATTCTTCTAATAGCAGCTCAAGGTCTTCAGAAGATTCTGATAAATAAGAAATGAGACCACTTTCATAATTCCATAGTATTTTCTCATTTTTTTTCTCATCAAAATATTCAACAGTTAGGCCGGAACAGAGCACTGCTTTTGCTTTAAGTAAATGCTTAAGATTTGATTTATCAATTTTTGTTGTTTCAAAATATTGATCATCAGGAAGAAAATTTATAGCTGTTCCTGTATTTCTTGCTCCAATATCTCCAACTTTTTTAAGATCTGAAATTTTTTCGCCACCATTGAAATTCATCTCAAATTTATGACCATCTCTTTTAATTTCAACAGATACTTTTTTAGAAAGAGCATTTACAACTGATACGCCAACGCCATGCAAGCCACCAGAAAAATTGTAATCCTCACCTGAAAATTTTGCACCCGCATGCAACTTACACATAATAAGCTCAACGCCTGAAACTTTATGTTCAGGATGAATATCTACTGGCATCCCTCTTCCGTCATCAATCACTGAAATGTAACCATCCTTATGAATAGTAACTTTAATCTTAGAGCAGTGACCAACTAAAGCCTCGTCAATAGAATTATCAAGAACTTCCTGTATTAAATGGTTTGGCTTAGAGGTATCTGTATACATGCCCGGTCTTTTTCTGACCGGATCTAAGCCTGATAGAACTTCTATCGACTCAGAATCATAGTTTTTAGCCAATTTTGTTTCCTAGTGCTTTTAAACCTTTGACTAATATTCTACTCTAAGTAAATTAAAAGAATTGTATTAATTAAAAGATTTTAGGAGATTTATTTACAATAGATTAAAATAATAATTGCAATATTTATGTGTAAAGTTAACTTGACATATGCATTGCATTTAAGTTCTAATGTGAGCGCTGTAAACATTAAAAAATACTATGAATAAATATATATTGATTGCAATTCTCCTCTGTCAGAGTGTCATCAGCTCAGCTGATAGTCTTTTAGATATATATAACGATGCCTTAGAAAATGACCCTCAATATAAATCTGCAGAATTTTCATATTTATCCGGTAAGGAAATTAAAGTTCAAGGTAGAGCTAGTTTACTTCCAAATATCTCAATTAGCGCTCAAACGAATTGGAATGAATATTACCAAAATGGAAACCTTCAAAATGAATATAATAATTTCAGTACTTCAGCTCGTTTAACTCAACCATTAATCCGACTTGATACATGGTTTAAATATCGCCAATCCAAATTTCTTACAGATGCAGCGGAGGCAGATTTTGCATATTCACAGCAAGCACTAATAGTTAGAACAGCAGAGCTTTATTTTAATGTTTTAAGAGCTATTGATAATTTAAGTGCTGCCAGGTCAGAAGAAAAAGCAATAAAAAAACAATTAGATCAAATTAGACAGAGGTATGAGGTAGGACTCTCTGCAGTAACAGAAGTTCAGGAAGCTCAGTTAGAATTTGATCTTAGCCTTGCTGCAAGAATAAGAATTGAGGGAGAAGTTTATACAGCAAAAGAGTCTTTAAACGCATTGGTTGGAAGAGAAATAATTTCTATTGATGGCTTGATTAATGACTTAAATGTTTCTAATCCAATCCCTGCTTCAAAAGAAGAATGGGCAAGAAAGGCTGTAAAAAATAATTTTAGGCTTCAAGCTGCAAATCTAAGAAAGTTTGCATCAAAAAATAATGCTAGAAGTGTAGCATCTAACCATTTGCCAAAAGTTGACATTGTAGGAACTCAGTCAGAGTCAGAAACTAATCAATATTCTTTTGACGGGCTCAATACTGGGGGTGCTTTTAACATCACCGTCCCAGATGAAACTCAACGTGATACATATAGTTTGCAACTTTCAATGCCAATTTTTCAAGGTGGAGCTGTAATATCAAGGACTAAACAGGCATATGCAGAGTCAAATAAGTCATCTGAAGATGCTCTATTTACGGAAAGAAGTGTTATCCAAGATGTTAGAAGTCAGTACTCAAACGTTATTACATTGGTAGCAAATCTTAGAGCACAAAAACAAGCAGTTGTCTCCGCTTCAAGTGCCTTAGAAGCTACAAGGGTTGGATATGAAGTTGGCACCAGGAATATTGTTGATTTGCTCCAAGCAGAAAAAAACTTATATAGTGCTGAACGAAATCTTTCAAATGCAAAATATGATTATTTAATTACAACTCTTCGCTTGCATTTAGCTGCTGGGACTCTTGCTCCTGAAAATTTAGTTGAGATTAATAATTTACTCGGCTAGCAGACATGCCTGAATTGCCGGAGGTTGAAACCTCAGTTCAAGCGATTCAAAAATTTAAAAAACAAAATATTGAATCCATAGAGATTTTTAATCCTAATTTAAGGTGGAAAGTAGACGCGCAAGACTTTCAGAAGCTTCATGGTAAAAAAGTATTAAATATCACCAGAAGAGCTAAATACATAATGCTAAATTTTGGTGAATCCGACATCTTGATTCATCTAGGTATGACTGGAACTCTCAGAATTACTGATAAATACTCAAATCTTTACAAAAAGCACGATCATATTGAGCTAATCTTCGAAACTGAAAAAATAATTTTTAATGATCCTAGAAGATTTGGTTCTTTTCATTTTATTTCAGATCTTGAAAATCATTTCTTATTAAATAGCCTTGGGCCTGAACCAATATCTAAACAATTTGATGGCGCATATCTATTTAATAAGATTAAGAAATCTAAATCGCCAATAAAGAATGCTTTAATGAATCAAAAAAATGTCGTTGGTATTGGTAATATTTATGCAAACGAAATATTATTTGATTCAAAAATTCGACCGACACGAAAATGCAAAACTCTTACAAAAAAAGAAAACATGCAAATTGTAGAATCAACAAAAAAAATTTTGAAACTTGCCATAAAAGCTGGCGGAACAACTCTTCAAGATTTCTATCAGCCAGATGGCAATAAAGGGTACTTTAAAATTGATTTAATGGTTTATGACCGGGCTGGTAAATGTTGCTTATTTTGTAAAAAGGAAATAATAACAAGGATCATTCAAGCACAAAGAGCAACGTTCTTTTGTAAAAAGTGCCAAGGTTAATTAGCAATCTTGTTATTCAAGGCAGTTTTGACATTTTCAGGAACAAATCTTGAAACATCGCCTCCAAAAGTAGCTATTTCTTTAACCAAACTAGATGAAACATATATCAAGGTATCCTTGGGAGTAAAAAATATGCTCTCAATGTCTGGAGCCAAACTTCTATTCATTGTTGCTAATTGAAACTCATATTCAAAATCTGCAACAGCCCTTAGACCTCTGATAATTGCAATCGCATTATTGTCTCTTGCCAAATCTACAGTTAGCTGTTTTGAGTAGCCTATAACCTCAATTTTAAGATTATCTTTAAAGATATCTGAAATAAGCTCTATTCTCTCATCCACAGAAAACAATGGATTCTTTGATTGACTTTCGGCAACACCAAGTATGACTTTGTCAAAAAGGCTAGCAGCTCTCTCTACAATATCAATATGCCCAAATGTAATTGGATCAAATGAGCCTGGGTAAATTGCTGTTTTCATTACCGAATGATACTAAACATTTTTAATTCATCAAAATATACAAGGATTATGTAAAATAATTCTTATGAATAAAAAAAAGGTAACATCTATTCACAAGTCCAGATCAGAAAAAAAAGATATGCCAAGTGCAGTAGATGATGCTGCCGATGTAATGTCAAAATATGACAAAATAAATATCAAAAAAAGGGATGAAAAATATAACTTTAAAGAGATTAATTACGAAAAGCCTCCGCATCATTGACTTGACAAAAAAATAATAGCCTTATTTGTGAATATTTAATTAACGCTTAGGTGAAAATCAAGCCTCTTTATTTGGGTCCCATATAACTAAATTCTTTCTTTTCAGTCTATTGGCGACTAGCTTGTATCTGGACTGTTCCTCGCGCCATTCTTTTATCCAATTCTCACCATCTCTTTCGGCATCTACAAATATTGCATTGGTGAAGGCAATTGGAATGATAATTCCAACATGAACCAATATGCTTGTAAGAATGTCATATCCGAGGAATCCTAACCAAAAAATTGCGATAAATCCAAAGGCTGCACTCCATATAGAAAATAGAACCAACATAAAATAGGTTTGAAGGCTTGGTTCAACATGCTTCAAAGGATTATATCTAACATCCATAATAGATCTCCACGTATCTACTATGAACATTATTATTCTTCTATATAAACTAGGTTTTTCCAATTTTGATTGTTCTTTAAATTAAACGATTTGCTTTTTAAAACAAATCGTTTGTCATTACTTTATCCCATGCTTTTACAAAATCTTTTAGAAATTTTTCTTTAGAATCATTAGCTGCATAAACCTCTACAAGAGCTCTTAGCTGAGAATTTGAACCAAATACCAGGTCTGGCCTTGTGGCTGTTCTTACAGACTCTCCAGTTACCCTGTCAGATCCTTCGTATGAATTTCCCGTACCATTTGGTTTCCAAGAAACTCTCATATCTAAAAGAGTTTTAAAAAAATCATTATCTAAAGCATCAGGATTTTCAGGTTTGATACCGTAACCACTGTGATTAATACCTAATGATCTCATCCCGCCAATAAGAACTGTCATCTCCGGCGCAGTTAAGCCTAGTAGCTGAGATTTATCTAAGAGCATCTCCTCAGGTTTAACTTCAATCCCTACCTCATGATAATTCCGGAAGCCATCTGAGCGTGGTTCTAAGTAAGCAAAGGATTCAATATCAGTTTGATCCTGAGATGCATCACCTCTTCCGGGTGAAAAAGGAATATCCATTCCTGAAGCTTTCTCGATCCCTACATTTCCAGCTAATACAATAATATCTGCTATTGAGGCACCAGTATCTGAAGAAATTTTTTCATAGACTTCTAGGACCTTTGATAATTGTTTTGGTTTATTAACTTCCCAATCTTTCTGAGGCGCTAGTCTTATTCTTGCACCATTGGCTCCGCCTCGCATATCTGATCCTCGATACGTAGAAGCACTAGCCCATGCAGTTTCTACCATTTCTTGAATTGTTAGACCACTTTGATTAATTTTATATTTTACAGAATCTATATCATAATCAGCGTTGCCTGCTGGAACTGGGTCCTGCCAAATTAATTCCTCGTCAGGAGCTTCTGGTCCCATATATCTTGATTTCGGTCCCATGTCTCGATGAAGTAACTTAAACCAGGCTCTTGCAAATGCATCTGCAAACTCCTCTGGGTTTTCATGGAAACGTTTTGAAATAACCTTATAAATAGGATCTTCTTTAAGAGCTATATCTGTTGTTGCCATCATAGTTGGAACTTTCTTAGAGGGATCATGAGCGTCTGGAGCCATGTCCTCTTCTTTTTGATCAACAGCAAACCATTGCAACGCTCCAGCTGGACTTTTACCAAGTTCCCAGTCGTAGCCAAATAGAAGATCAAAGTATCCGTTATCCCACTTGATTGGATTTGATGTCCAGGCGCCCTCTAATCCACTTGTTATTGTGTCAGATCCAACTCCATTTCCTTGAGAGTTTGTCCAACCAAGACCAAGTTGCTCTAAAGGAGCGCCTTCTGGCTCAACTCCAACTTGCGAGTCATCTCCAGCGCCGTGAGCTTTTCCAAACGTATGACCTCCTGCAACTAGAGCAACAGTTTCTTCGTCATTCATAGCCATTCTGCCAAAAGTTTCTCTTATATCTTTAGCACTAGCTAATGGATCTGGATTACCGTCAGGACCTTGAGGATTAACATAAATGAGTCCCATTTGAACTGCAGCTAATGGACTATCTAATTCTCTTTCACCTTTATATCTATTATTTTCAAGCCATTCATTTTCGGCACCCCAAAGAATATCTTCTTCAGGCCCCCAAATATCGTCTCGACCTCCACTGAAACCAAATGTTTTTCCACCCATAGATTCAATAGCAACATTACCGGCTAAGATTAGTAGATCGGCCCAACTGATCTGATTTCCATATTTTTGTTTAATAGGCCACAACAGTCTTCTTGCTTTATCTAAATTTCCATTATCTGGCCAGCTATTTAAAGGAGCAAATCTCTGAGCACCTGTTCCTCCTCCGCCTCTTCCATCAGTGCTCCTGTAAGTACCTGCAGCATGCCAAGTTAATCTAATAAAAAATGGTCCATAATGACCATAATCTGCAGGCCACCATTCTTGTGAGTCAGTCATTAAATCATTTAGATCTTTTTTAAGAGCTTTATAGTCAATCTTGGCGAACTCTTCTCTGTAATTGAAATCCTCGCCCATGGGATTAGATTTCTGGTCGTGTTGATGCAAAATGTTTAGATTTAATTGTTCAGGCCACCAATCTTTTGTTGATGTTCCCGACGATTGATTGCTAGTTAATGCTCCATGCATTACTGGGCATTTTTCTTGAGATTCAGTGCTCATTTGTACTCACTCCAATGTTTTAATTTTTTATAGCATTAAGCTGTGGTTAATAAATACATTACTAAATTTTTATGTATTGGTAAATATATAAAAAAAGAATGTTATATTCGATTTAATAAATGATAAAATTAATTTAATATGATGACTTTAAGACAAATTGATTATGCCTTAGCGGTTGCAAAAAACCTTCATTTTAAGAAAGCAGCCGATGCGTGTTTTATATCTCCCTCGACATTAAGTAATGCAATTACAGAATTAGAAACACAGCTTGGTGTTAAATTATTCGAAAGAGACAATAAAAAAGTTATTGTTACAAGCCTCGGACAAGAAATTTTAAAGAAGGCTCAGCAAATTAAATTAGATGTCCAAGACATTAAAGAATTAGCAAAACAAAATTCACAAGCTCTTAATCATCCAATTTCTTTAGGCATTATTCCTACAGTTAGCCCATATTTTCTGCCCTTAATACTGCCAACAATACAAAAAGAATTTCCAAATTTAACTCTTAGAATTGAAGAACTCCAATCACAATTTCTTATTAAAAAACTTAAAGAAGGAGAGCTTGATATGGCTATCCTTGCATTACCATATGACCTAAAGGGGTTAATAAGTCTTAAGTTTTGGGAAGAAGATTTTTATTTAGTTTCACATAAAGAAAATAAAAATGCTGGAGCAACAGAGATAAAAGCTAATCAACTTGATCATTCAAAATTAATGCTTCTCGATGATGGACATTGTCTTAAAGATCATATTTTAGATGCATGTAACATAGCGAATGCTTCAAAGCATTCCCTTAAAGCTTCAAGTTTAATAACCCTTATTCAATTAGTTAAAGGGCAGATGGGAAGTACACTTGTGCCAAAAATGGCTTTGAAAGAGTTAGTAGGCTCAAGAAAAGAATTATCAATCTCACACTTAAATGAACCAGGGCCACATAGGGAAATAGCACTTATTGTTAGAGAAAATTATGCAGGTATTGAAAGCGCAATGTTACTTTTAGAGTTTTTTAAGAGATCTCTTGAAAAAATCTCTTAATGTTCCATTATTAATGGTCCAGATGCAGGATCAGTAACACCTAGTTCCTCAGAAATTTCGTCCAACATGTGCCTTATGGTATCTAAAAAGCCAATCATATCAGGCATTGCCTTATCCATGGAATCCTTAGAATCCCATAAGCCCATACTACAAAATTTGTTATCGTCAATTTGAACTAGTTTCGCTGATATTTGGCCGTCATTTAAATTAGCCTCTTCAAAAGTTTTCAAAAAATCTTCTCTGAATTCTGGGTTTACGTGGAATTTGACAATATTCATATGTGACATAAGTTTCTCCTAAATTATTTTATATTCTTTTCTAATTTTACATAAACCGGCTTGATTGAATACTCAATCAAGATCGCTTATCAAACTATTATTTTAATTCATCCAATTCAACAGTTTTTTGCCATTGAAGCCTAAAATCTCTAGAGATAAATTTAGCTTTGTTATCTCGCACCTCAATAACATCTAAATAAATGATTCCCATATCTAATTTATGGAAACTGCCTTCATTTTCAAATATGTGACTGGCAATACAATAGGTATCTCCTCTGTAAGTATTTTCTTGCCACTCTCCATTAACATTCATTATTTGATGCATGGTACTTTTATAATTTTCTAATTGTTGCATTGCTGCTATAAAATTCTCTAGGCCATTAATCTCATAGTGACCATGCATAGAAAATTCGTCCCACATAATAGAACCAAGGGATGAAAATTGTCTTTTATCAATATAAGATGCATACAAATTAGATAGTTTTGTGGGTACCATAACGGCAGAAGTTTTAGAAGTTACAACGTTTTTTTCCATTATTTTTTTACCTCTGAAATCAATTTTAAAACTTTATAAATATCCTCAGGCCCTTGAACAAAATTAATTGGAAACACTTCAACCTCATCTAATCCAGCAGCCATCGATTTTTCAATCTCATTGAGAGTTAACTGAATGTTAGGCAACCCATCTTCATCAACACAAGTGGGCAGTTGACCCCTTATCCTTGGCTGATCCTTCCTTCCTGCATTTATAAAAGCTTCAGATAATATTTGTTTTCCTTCAGAAATAAAATCTCTACTAGTTTTGATTGGAATCCAGCCATGTCCGACTCTAGCAATTCTAGAGGCATTTTCAGGTGTCATTTTTAAACCAAATAATAATGGCAGATCTTTGCCTTGTTGAGGTTGAGGGTGGCACCAGATATCATCAAAATTAAAATATTTGCCATTAAATGAAATCGGGCTATCCTCCCACAGTAATTTGCAAATATCTAAAGTTTCCCAGAATACCTCAGCTCTATTTTCAAAGCTTAGTCCAGCAGTATCATATTCTTCTTTTTGCCAACCCAAACCTACCCCAAGCTCTAATCGCCCTTTTGAAATAGAATCTAAAGTTGCAGCTGTCTTTGCAAGCAATGCAGGATTTCTTAAAGGCGCTATTAATACAGCAGTAGCTAATTTTATATTTGTTGTATTGGAGGCAATCATTGTTAAAAGAGATAATGGTTCATACCATGGAGCTTCTGATGGGAGTGGGAATTTTCCAAACGGATATTTATGAAGATTTTTACCCATCACCACATGATCAGTAACACTCACAGAGTCAAAACCGAGTTCTTCTCCCATTTGAGAGATTTCAATTAGAGATGAAATATCTCCACCATAAAAATTTTCTAAACCAAATAGACCCAAAACTAATTTCATATATTTCTCATTTAAAAATTTGATTGTACGAATATTTTGTATTCAATGCACTTCATTAAAGTTAATAGTCCCTAAAATAATAATATCAAAGCTAGTAAGGTTAATAATAACTTTAGAACAACATTAAACTTTTCAAAAGAAATATAACCAATCAACTTTTTGCCTAACAATGCTCCTGCAAAGCCATTAATGGCAAGAATAATGATAAAAGAGAGATAATCTAAAAGAGAGAATTTAAAAAAATACATAAATAAAATAATTTTAAGGGAATGCTGGAAAATCATAACTGCCCCATGATTTGCTACTAAAACTTTTGGTGATAAATCTCTTGTTCTCATGTAGGACGTGACCAATGGTCCATTTGCTCCAATAAAAACACCTGCAAAGCCAGAAATAAATCCACAAAACCAGTCATTTTTGATGATTGAAAGAACAAAATTATCTAAAGGAACCCAAGTAAAAAATAAAATAGTCCCAGCAATTAACCAAATTAATACTTTTTCAGATACAGAACCAAATAATAAAATTGCACAAAATGCACCAAAGATGGTCGCAATTAGAATATTTTTGATGAGTTGCCATTTAAAAAATTCTTTATAAACATATGTCCTGGATAAGTTATTTGATAGTTGAATGGCTCCATGCAAAGGAATAAGTGTACTGGGGGAGAAATATTGAGCCAATGCAACAAGCATTATCAAACCACCACCGACACTAAAAACAGAAGTTAACAAAGATGTTAGGAAAGATAATATGGAAAAAAAAATAATAAACTCTAGTGACATGTAAGAGTGTGTTTTTAGTTATAAAGGAATTAAGATTAACTCATGAATAATATAGATCAAATTATTAATGACCTAACATTAGAAGAAAAAGTATCCCTTCTAAGTGGTTTTAACTCTTGGTATACCAATAAAATAGAAAGGAAATCCATTCCAAGCATTAAGATGTCAGATGGGCCAAATGGAGTAAGGGGAGATTCCAGTTCAGGTAAATCATCAGCTTGTTTTCCTTGCGCAATATCAATAGGTTCCTCTTGGGATCTCGATCAAGTAAAAAAAATAGGTGTTGCTTTGGGTGAAGAAGCTCAAGCAAAAAATGTGGATGTGCTCTTAGGCCCTACAATTAATATTCATAGACATCCTTTAGGAGGACGACATTTTGAAAGTTTTTCAGAAGACCCATTCTTGACTGGAAAAATTGCATCTAATTATGTTCAAGGCGTTCAATCTCAAAATGTTGCAGCCTGCCTGAAACATTTTGTTGGTAATGATACTGAATTTGAAAGGCATTCGATAAGTTCAAATATTGATGAACGAACACTGAGAGAAATATATCTTTTACCATTTGAAATGGGAGTGAAAGAAGGTAATGCAAAAGTTGTCATGAGTGCTTACAACAAATTAAATAATGTCTACTGCAGCTCTCATCAGGAATTACTTTTAGAAATTTTAAAAAAAGATTGGGGCTTTGACGGGTATGTTGTAAGCGACTGGGGAGCAGCTCTTGAAACTGAAGAAAATGCCAAGGGTGGATTAGATCTTGAAATGCCTGGACCTAGCAATGTTTGGGGCAATGCTTTGATTGAAGCAATAAAAAACAAAAAGGTTGAAGAGGATTTGATTGATGACAAAGTAAAAAGGATTTTATCAATAGCAGAATTTTCAAAACGTTTTGAACAACCAAAAATAAAGAATGAAGAGGCCATTGATAATCCAGAGCATAGAAAATTATTAAGAAAAGCTGCAGCTGACGGAATGGTTCTTTTGAAGAATGATGATATGTTGCCTCTTAAAAAAGATATTAAAAAATTAGCGATAATTGGGCCTAATGCAAAAGAGGCGCAGATTATTGGGGGAGGAAGCGCAAGCCTAAAACCTCATTATCAAGTCCATCCGTTGGAAGCAATAAAAGCAAGGATCGGACCTAAAACAGAAATTTTGTATTCAAAAGGTTGTCATACTCATAAATACCTTCCAAAAATTAATGAAAAGTTAATGGGATCACCCGATGGTTTTTTTGTGGAGTATTTCGATGGAGAAAATTTTGAGAAAAATCTACTCTTTAAAGAAAATTTAAGGGGCAGTAAGTTCTGGGTTTTCGAAGGTTTTGCTAAGGAAATCATTGGTAAAGAGGAAAGATCAAAAACCTCAGTAAAATTTTCTTGTGCATATACTCCAGATATTTCCGGCGAGCATGCATTTGAGATTTTTGGTATTGGTCAATGTCGCATGTTGATAGATGATGAAGAGCTGATTGATAATTGGAATAATATTGAGCCTGGTGAAGCATTTTTTACTTTTGGATCAGCATCAAGAAAAGGATTTGCAAATTTTGAGAAGGGGAAAACTTATAAAGTAGAAGTACAGTATTGCTTTGAAGGAAATTTTCCTGCCCTCTATATTGGTTGTCAGCCTCCTGACAAGATTGATTTATTTTCAGAAGCTATGGATGTTGCCTCTGAGGCAGATGCAGTAATTTTGATTGTTGGAACTAATTCTGACTGGGAAACAGAAGGCAACGATAGAGCAGATCTTAATCTGCCAACAAATCAGAATGCTCTAATTGATGCGGTTTTAAATACTAATAAAAATACAGCATTAATTATTAATACTGGCTCGCCAGTTAACATTCCATGGTCAAATAAGGCTAAAGCTATTTTACAAACGTGGTTTGCGGGACAAGAATTTGGTAATGCTTTATTTGATATTTTATCTGGGGAAATAAACCCCTCCGGAAAATTACCAACATCATTTCCTGTGAGGATTGAAGATACACCAGCATTTAAATCATATCCCGGTAAAGATTTACAAATGAACTATCATGAAAAACTTCTAGTAGGCTACAGATGGTATGAGAAACAATCTATTCACCCATTATTTTGTTTTGGTCATGGATTGTCTTATACGAAATTTGAATATAAAAATTTAGAGATCAACATAGAGGATAATAAAGAAGTCTCATGCAAATTCTCCATTAAAAACACAGGGGAAATTTCAGGTGCTGAAATAGCTCAATGTTATCTTCGCTATACAAAAAATTTAGAAAATGAGCCTAGCAAAACACTTCAAGGTTTTTGTAAAGTAAATATTGATGCTCATGATGAAAAAAATGTTGAAATAAGGCTAACTCAAAGAAATTTTTCATATTGGTCTATAGATACAAAATCTTGGCAGATTAGAGATGGCTCATATGAGATTTTAATTGGCTCATCTGTTGAAAATATCTATTTGAAATCCTCAATCAAGCTTGGGAAAGTTCTTGAAGTTCTTTAGCAGAGAGTTCAACTTTGGATGCTTCTATTGAACTATTGGTCTCAACTATGGTTCTTGGACCGATGAGTGGAAAAATTAAATCAGATTGATGAAGAACATACGCCAAAGCAATTTGAATAGGTTCTAGCCCTCTTTTTTCTGCCAATTCAAAGCACTTATCTCTTCTTTTTAAGTTTTTTGCATAATGCCAAACTCTCATTTCTTCATCCAAAGTAGGATTTGAAAAATGATTATTTGATATATGTTCTTTTTTCTTAATAAAAAATCCTCTGGCTTGAGAAGACCAAGGAAATAATAAAATCTTTTCTTTAATAAGGTACTCAAGGAATTCTTTATTTACTCCAACACAACCTGGCCATACAGGCTTAATCATTTCGGCTAAGCTAAAATTATTGCTAAGAACAGAGAATGGTTCTATTTTGTTTTTTAACGCAATATTTCTAGCCTCAGAGAACCTGTCTAACTCCCAATTTGAGGCTCCTAATACATCAATTAAACCCTCATCATGAATTTCTGACAATGCATGAACAAATTCATCAACTGGTACGTCTTTATTATCTCGGTGAAGACAAAAAATATCTATTTTTGAAAGTTTAAGCCGATCAAGTGATTCAAGAATTTGGGGTCGAATAAACTTTGGCTCACATTGAGGAGTATGAGCAGCCTTGCCAATAACAATTACATCATTTGCAACTCCTCTGGAATGAATCCAATCACCAAGATATTTATCCCCTTTTCCATCATTATAAATATAAGCTGTGTCAAAAATTCTTCCACCTGATCCAAAGAAATGATCAAACATTGTGAACGCATGCATATCAGAGGTTTGATTATCACAACCTAGTGCAAGCCTCGAACCAATTTTATTAATTTTTGGTAGAGACGTTTCTTTGAGTATTGGTATTTTCATCTTAAAAAAATGCGACGAGTAAATTGGGGAGTTTTTTAAAGAACTTTTTGGGCATTCGATTTTTATTTTTTCTCTCCATTGATCAAGCCAAAACATATTACTCTGAGTTTCAGCATGACTAATAAAATCTGATTCTATTTTTTTCTCAAGAATGCAATTAGAAGCATGTTCAATCTCTCTAGCAAACAAACCAAATTCATCAAGACACGAAATTTCTTTTTTACCTGCATCTGGAATTGAAATAAAAATAGATGATTTTCCATCTTGAAATTGTCCGCAATGCCATGGTTGATTTACAGTGACGGATTTTTGATTGCTTGATATGACAAGATTATTGGCAAAGTTTTCATTTATTGCACAGCTAATTTTTGCCTCAATTGTCTCTGAAAAAATTAAATGTGCATGTGACTGAAGGTCAACACCTGTTTCATCTAATTGACCTGTTGCAGAAAACTTTTTTGGTTCTGCAAATGGAGCTCCCTGCAAATGACCTGCTATTAACTTACACATTGTGAGGGGATAGCATCCTATGTCTAAGATTGCACCACCACCTAAATCGGGATTTCTTAATCTATGATCCTTTGCAACCTTGGCTGCAAAACCGAATGAAGCTTCAATTAAGATTTTATCTTTTGTATCTGAAAAAATATTTAAATTTTCTAAAATATTTTTTGTTTGAGGATGCATTCTATACATGAATCCTTCCATTAAAAAAATATTTGATTGAATAGCTAGATCAATAAGGATCATGCTCTCATAAGCATTCATTGCAAATGGCTTCTCACAAAGAACATGTTTACAATTTCTAATAGCTGCTAATGTATGAACAAAATGTTCGCTGTGGGGTGTTGCGACATAAACTGCATCTATTTCAGCTGAGGATAAAAAATCTTCTAGTTGATAGTGAGCATCAATGTTAAATTTTTTAGCAAAAGCATTTGCTGCATCAACATTTCTGCCAAATACTGATATTAATTTAGAATTTGAGGTTGATTTTATAGAATGTCCAAAAGCAGATGCTATTGAGCCAGAGCCAATAATCCCCCAATTAATTTGTTTCATGATTCAGTTTTTTGTTTTCTATTTCAAAAATTAATTTTTGATGATATGTCTTATCAATTGGATAGAAAGACACCAAAACAAAACTTAGGAAGATGCCAGTTAGTGGTATCCAAGTCATAACGAATTTTAATTCATATAATGTTTTCTCAGACTGAATTGCGTTAGGCTCAAAACCAATTTGGGTTAAAACCATGCCAAGTAAAAGGGCGGCAAATGCAATGGCTGCTTTTTGGGCGAAGGTCATAAATCCATATAATGATGATTCTGTCCTAACACCAGTTTTCCATTCTCCATATTCAATTGTATCTGGAAGCATTGACCAAAATAGAACTCCTGTCGCCCCATTACCAATCCCAATAAAACCAAGAATAAGAAGTAGTTCAAATAATGAATCAATTGAAGAGAAATTAAAAATTAAAAATCCAATAATTAGTATTGTCATTGCAGTCATCCATGAATTTCTTTTTCCAATTTTTAGCGCGGCATATGCCCATAAAGGAATGGCCAAAAGAGCTGATCCGCTGCTTACTCCAAGAATTAATCCCTGATATTCGTGCAGATCAAGAGAGTACTTAACAAAATAAATTAAATTGTTATTAAACATTATTGAAGTGGAGCCAAGAATAAGAATTGATCCAAAAACAATCCAGAATGGATAATTATTTACAACTGACTTAAATACTTTTGCAAAGCTCGGCAGTTGTACTGCAGAAGAATTAAATTCTCTTTCTTGTACAAACCTAACAGTAATGCTCAAAACTATTACTGCCATAAGACCACATAAAATACCCAAGAAAATAAATCCGAAAGCTTCATTTGTGCCACCGAAGAATAAAACTATTGGAAATCCTAAAGCTGAGACCGTCAAAGTCCCAAAAGAAGCTCCGATCATCCTTGCAGTAGTTAGTTTTGTTCTTTCGTCACTATCATCAGTAATCCTTGCGGTTAAGGATGAATATGGAACGCTTACTATCGTAAAACATGTTCTATGCAATAAATTTATAGCTAATAAAAAAACAAAAAGTTCTCCCCCCTCAAATGGAGGAACCCAAAATAATAAGATGAAAGAAAAAGCTAATGGTATTGCTCCATAAAAAATATATGGGCGATAGCTCCCCATCTTGGTTCTTGTTCTTTCTGCTAGATATCCCATGAAGGGATCAGTAATTGCATCCCAAGCTATCCCAAGTGCATAAAGCCAACCGGCTAGAAGAGGAGATATGCCCACCACATCGGTATAAAAATATAAGAGATATAGCCCCACTCCGCTCCAATACAAACAGATAGCATAATCTCCAATGCCATAAGCTGCTCTAACTTTATTTGGTACTTTATTAGGACTCATAAATGTTCTTTGACTATAGCAGTCTTGTTCTCAGTTGGTAATATTTTGGAAGTGCATTAGTATAAAAACTTATGAAAAATAACCAGCAATATACAGAGGGCTTTTCAGAAAATAATGGGGTAAAAATTTTTTATCGTGATTATGGTCCTGAAGACGGAGATCCAGTACTCATGGTTCATGGCCTGGGAGCTCAGCTTGTTCATTGGCAGCCTCATCTAATAAGTTTCTTGCAAGAAAATAATTTTCGACCGATAGCTTATGACAATAGAGATGTTGGCTTGTCATCGAGGTTTGCTGCTACGCCGTCCTTTGTATTGGACTACATTAAATACTTCCTGAGGTTGCCCATTAAATCAGAGTATAAAATTGATGATATGGCAGATGATGGAATTCAGTTATTAGAAACTTTAAAAATTGAAAAAGCTCACATTTTTAGCACTTCGATGGGTGGAATGATTGCTCAAATAATTAGCGCTCAATATCCTGAAAAAGTTAAAACTTTTACATTAATCGCATCTACTGCATCAACTCCCAGTCCAATCAATGCTCCAACAAGGGCAGTAAGAGAAATTATGTTACAAAGGTCAAAAAATCCAAATGCTTCTTATGACGAGATCATTAAAAGAGAGATAAAAATGGTTTCGCTTATTGGAATGGAAGGAAGAGAAGTTGATACTCCTGAGTTTAGAAAAGAGACGATAGAAAACTTAGACCGTTCCAAAGATGGATCTGGATATGCTAGACAACTTTTATCAATTCTTGCATCAAAGGATAGATTAAAAAAAATAAAAAAAATTAAAGCTCCCACACTTATCATTCACGGCAAAGATGATCCCATGATTCATGTTAAAAATGCATATAGGATGCACAAATTGATTCCGCATAGCAGACTTAAGATAATAAAAAATATGAGGCATCTTATAGAACCAGAAGTTCTCAAGCAATTTGAGGGAATGCTTTTAGAGCATCTTAAGATCAGCTCTTAAGTGCTTCAAGCTCGTCCTTACTAATAAGCAGCATTTCGCCTATTTGCATAAAAAGTGAATTTTCGTATTGATCAACATTATCATCTGACAAAATCACATCCCAGATATTCGACAAAATCTCAATTTTCATTCTTTTAGTGCAGTTACTATTGATAATGTTGATAAATGGGTTAAAAGACTCTTTGTGACTTGTCCACTCCTTTAGCTCTTGAAATGCATCCAAAAAATTGCCTTCAGGGTATAAATCTAAATAAAAATTTTTAATTTCTTCTATTTCTTCCTCATCTACTTTTCCGTCCATTCGAGCTATCTCAATCATTAAACATAAAACAGCAGATACGTGAGGCGGCATATCATTGGCACTTCCAGAGATATCAGAAAATAATTTTTTTTTGAAAATAGATAACATGATTTTGAAAAATAATTAAAAATTAACTATACCAATCTTTTTTGAAAAAATAACCACAATGGCCTTTCAATCCCAAACACGCATCAGTCCTTCTTGTGCGGTTGAGGCAATTAATTTTCCTGCTTTGGTATATATTGATCCTCGAGAAAAACCTCGAGCGTTTTGAGAAATTGGACTATGCATGTGATGCAAAATCCAGTTATTAAAATTGACTTTTCCATGAAACCACATCACATGATCTAAGCTAGCACTTTGAAATTTTTTAGACATAAAATTTACTTCATGAGGGTTTACAGCTGCTCCAAGCAGTCCCATGTCAGAACAATATAATAATAATGCTTGATGAATTCTTTCATCTTTAGGCAACTTACCAGTTGGCTTCATCCAAGTGCTCCTGTAAGGTGGCAATTTTTCTACTTTTAACAAATCCATTGGTTCAACTTGTCTTGTTTCAATTTCTCTTTCTCGAAGCCACATGGGCAAATAGTCCTTAGGAATTTTTTTTTGTACGTCTTTTCTTAAATCTAAATCACTTTTAAGGTTTTCTGGACCTGCAATTTTTGGCATTTTTATTTGATGACTTAGACCCTTTTCTCTTTTTTGAAATGAAATGGAGCAACTAAAAATTGCTTCTCCATTTTGAATTGCATTTACTCTTCTAGTCGTGAAACTCTTACCATCTCTAATTCGGTCAACTTCAAAAATAATATTTTGCTCAAAATTCCCTGGTCTCAGAAAATACGAATGAAAGGAATGAACCCATCTTGCTTTTTCGACTGTTTGATATCCAGCAATTAAGCATTGAGCCATAATCTGACCACCAAAGATTCTTTGAAACCCAACACTTTTTCCAGTCCAAGAGTAAAGATCTCTATCAATTCTGGTTAGGTTAAAAAGCTCAAGTGTGTGTTTAAGGGCACTATTCATTAATTTTAGTGATTTATTGAATTAAAATTTATCTTACATTGAATCAATTAAAACTAGAACTTTATCTCATCAAAAGTTAGCATATGTGCACCTGTAAATACTAAAATATAATCAAATGATAAACTCAGAAAGAATCAGCCTACCAGATCAACCCGATCAAAAAATTAATGTAAAAAAAACATTTAATATTGATACAAATCTCTCAGTAAAAGGCTACAAAGAAAAGACACAATGGGTACCTGAAATTGATTCAACTTATGTATTTGACAAAGATACAACTCTATCGATTTTAGCGGGCTTCGAACATAACCGCAGGGTAATGATTCAGGGATACCATGGAACTGGAAAATCTACACACATTGAGCAAGTGGCAGCTAGACTCAATTGGCCTTGTGTAAGAATTAATCTCGATAGTCACATAAGCAGAATAGATTTATTAGGTAAAGATGCCATTGTGCTAAAAGATGAGAAACAAATTACCGAATTTAAAGAGGGTATTTTGCCATGGTCTATTCAAAATCCCGTTGCTATTGTTTTTGATGAATATGATGCGGGTAGACCTGATGTAATGTTTGTGATTCAAAGGATTTTAGAGGTGGAAGGTAAATTAACTTTATTGGATCAAAATCATGTGATATCTCCTCATCCAAGCTTTAGACTTTTTGCAACCACCAATACTGTTGGCATGGGAGATGTCACCGGTCTTTATCATGGCACACAACAAATTAATCAGGGTCAAATGGATCGTTGGCATATTTTATCAACGCTGAATTATTTGGAACGCTCGCATGAAATCGATGTTGTTGCCGGTAAAGTGCCTGAGCTTAAGTCAGCAAAAGATAAAGCCTTAGTTAAAAGCATGATTCAGCTTGCTGATCTTACAAGACAAGGCTTTATCAATGAGGATATATCAACATTAATGTCTCCAAGAACTGTAATAACATGGGCTCAGAATTATATTATTTTTAAAGATATACAACATTCTTTTAAGCTATCATTTCTCAACAAATGTGATGAGGCTGAAAGACCAATTGTTGCAGAGTATTTTCAAAGATGTTTCGGTGAAGATCTGAAAGAAAGTCATAATCCAGAATCATAATAAATGAGCTGGGTTAAGAATCGGGAGGAGTTTAAGCAAGCAGTCCTTTCAGCAACAAGGGCTATATCTCATAATTCAAATCTAGAGAGTACTGCACAGACCTCAAGCCGGCCTCCTTCTTTGTCTCATATTTCTTTGCAAAATCCTCCAAGATCCTCATCTCAAATTAACTCCTGGAGAGGGGAAGCAGATTTCCAAGCTTTTTGGCATCTCTATCACAAAGAAAATCCCTCACTTAAAATGCCAAAAATAGCTAGAGATTTTTTTGCTGAACTAGAGCTTTCCAGAGTTGAAATGATTGGAGGAGAAGCTTTTCCTGGTGCAAAGACAAATTTAAGTTTGTTTTTAAACGCTGAAGCTAAGAAAAATATTGATAATAAAATCCCTTCTATTAATCCATTGGCTTCAAATTTATGGTTGAAAAAACTTAATGGTGATGAATTACATGAGGATAGTAAAAATATAGTTAATGCTTTTCTGTCTGCCGCTCCCAAAAATATCGATAAATTAGGCAAAAGGTTAATCAAAGCTCAGAAGTCTCAAGAAGACTTTCAATTAATTGCTCTTGAATTGATGAAAGATCTTGATCTAATGCATGAACCACAAACTAATAGCGATGAGGAATCATTAGGAGATGAGTCAATTTCAGAAGAGCAACAAGCTCAGAATCAAGATCAAGACCAAGAAGAATTTGAGCAGACTTCAGAAGAACAAATAATTGAAGCTCAAACAGAGGGTATTGCAGATGAAGAAACTGATTTAATAGAAGAAGCTCAAGCGCCTATTGATTCAACTTCAATAGATGAAGAAATAGATTTAACAAGAAATTTTAATGAGGACTTAGATCAAACAGCTTATGAAGATTATCAAATTTTTACTTCTCAATTCGATGAAATAATAAATGCAATTGATTTAGCAACTCCCGAGGAGACACAAAGACTTAGAATACAGCTTGATCAGCTTATATCACCATATCAAACCACTATTGGAAAATTAGCTAATAGGCTTCAAAGACTACTGCAAGCGCAACAAAACAGAAGCTGGAATTATAATCTTGAGGAAGGTTTGCTTGATACGGCTCAGCTTCACCGAGTTATAACAAGGCCTGGAGATCCTTTAAGTTTTAAACAAGAGAGTGAAAGTAAGTTTAAAGATACAGTTGTATCACTTTTAATTGATAGCTCTGGGTCAATGCGAGGCCGCTCGATGACTTTGGCAGCAATATGTGGAGATATCATAGGCAGTACGCTTGAAAGATGTTACGTCAAAACTGAGCTTTTAGGTTTTACTACAAAACATTGGAAAGGTGGTGATGCAAGAAAAGCTTGGGTTAATCAAGGCAGTCCCTCTTATCCAGGCCGATTAAATGATTTAAGACATATTATCTTTAAATCTGCTGATGACAATTTTCGTAAAGCGAGAAAAAGTTTTGGAATTATGTTGAGAGAGGGTTTGTTAAAGGAAAATGTTGATGGAGAGGCTTTAGCTTGGGCTCATCAAAGATTAAGTAAACGTAACGAAGAAAGAAAAATTTTAATAGTAATATCAGATGGAGCTCCAGTTGATGACAGCACTCTTTCAACAAATCACAGTAATTTTTTAGATAATCATTTGCGACAGATTATCAATATGATTCAAACTCAAAGCAATGTTGAGCTTCTTGCAATTGGAATTGGGCATGATGTGACAAAATATTATGAAAAATCTATTACAATTAACCGAGCTGATGAGCTAGCTGAGGCTTTACTGGATAAGCTCACGGAACTTTTCAATGATTAAAAAAAAGCATATAGTAGTGAATCTCACGCTACTGTGAGTATTAGGAGTATATAAAAATGAAAATTAAAAGAGTTGATGGGCCTCCAAAAGATATCTTGACGTTTGATCTTGATGTGGAAAATGAATTAAATCTTACTCCTCAGCAAGTCGAGGATGTTGCTGAAATATTTAATACCCCATTAACCGGTGCTTATAACTGGGACTATACGGTTGCCGATAATAGAATTAAAAAACTTTATGAATTAGGCAAAGAATTAAACTGGAACGGCTCTATGGATTTAAACTGGGATTACAACCATCCAGCAGATGAGAGAATCATGCAGGCCGAAGAAGATCTTCCTCACGAGACACTTCAAGCATATGAAAGTTTAACTGAAAAAGAAAAGATTGAATTTGATCGTCATGATGCAGCCGAACTTCTCAGTCAGTTTCTTCATGGAGAACAAGGAGCATTGCTTGTTGCATCGCAACTTACAGCATGTGCGCCTACTTATAATGCAAAACTATATGCAGCTTCGCAAACTTTTGATGAAGCTAGACATGTTGAAGTTTTTAATCGTTATCTTCAAGAAAAAATTGGTATGCATTACCCAATTAATAAAAATTTAAAGCTTTTGCTTGATAAAATTCTTACTGATCCTAGATGGGATCTTAAATTTATTGGAATGCAAATTATCATTGAAGGTTTAGCACTGGCTGCTTTCCAAATGTTAAAAAGTCTATCGAAGGATCCGCTGTTAACTCAGCTTCTTCATTACATAATTCGAGACGAGGCTAGACATGTTACATTTGGTATCAATTACTTGGAAGATTTCATCAAAACATTAACGCCTGAGGAAATTGAAGAAAGAGCAGAATTTGCATACGAGGCATGTGTTATTTCTAGAGAAAGACTTATTAATACAAAAGCCATGCAGAAATATTTAAAAATGTCTGAGGAGGAAGCTAGAGAATTTGCGTTATCAACAACTGCTAATACTGCTTTCACAAACTTTCTGTTTACAAGAATCATGCCAAATCTCTCAAGAATAGGGCTGCTTACAGATAAAGTAAGACCGAAATTTGAAGCATTAGGTTTGCTCGAGTATGAACACGCTCCTGATGACTTTGAATGTGATTGGAACGAGCTTGAAAAACCTTTAGAAAAATTTGGTGAAATTCCTAAGGTTATCTAGTCAATTTTTATTTTTAGCAACGCTTTTTGTAAGTGCCTCTATATCGTCTGCAGTTCAATTAATAAAACCATCTGAAAATTCTTATCTGGATATTCAAGAAGCCCTTATTCTAGCCGAACCAGGAGATATAATTAGGCTATCAGCAGGTATATTTACTTTAGAAGACTCACTTTCACTCGATGTACCTGGAGTACAAATTGAAGGTGAAGGTATGGGGCAAACAATCCTCGACTTTAGCAATCAACTCAGCGGTGCTCAAGGACTCAGTGTCACTTCAGATAATGTGACTCTTCAAGATTTTGCAATTCAAAATGCTAAAGGCGATGCAATAAAAGTAAAAAGTGTTACAAACATAAAGTTCTTAAGAGTAAAAACTGAGTGGACGAATGGTCCAAGCTCAGAAAATGGAGCTTATGGGCTATATCCAGTTGAATCAAAAAATGTTTTGATAGATGGATGTGTTGCAATAGGAGCATCTGATGCCGGAATTTATGTTGGGCAATCTCAAAACATTATTGTTCGAAATAGTAGAGCAGAATTTAACGTCGCAGGAATTGAAATTGAAAATTCTTACTTTGCAGACGTTTATAACAATACCGCAACAAATAATACTGGTGGAATATTAGTTTTTGATTTGCCTGGCTTACCACAACAAGGCGGACATCACGTGCGGGTATTTAACAACCGTTCAGTTGGTAACAATACCGATAATTTTGCACCAGAAGGAAACATTGTGGGCGAGGTCCCAAGAGGTACTGGAATAATAATTCAAGCAAATTCTGATGTGGAAATTTTTAATAATGAAATTGGGGAGAATGATACTGTAAATATTGCAGTGGTGACATATGGGAATGATACAGATGATAAAACTTACTATCCCCACCCTAAATCAATTCAAATTCATGGAAATACGTTTGGTCCAACTGGATATAATCCTGACACTAGTAAGGGAGAGCTAGCTAAGATACTTTTTGATTTATCAGGCGGAGATATGCCAGACATTTTTTGGGATGGTTTGTTGCCATTTACTCAACTTATATTTGGGCAACCAGAAAATGAAAAAATGGTTGTTACTAACAACGGTAATGCAACATTACTTGCCATAAAACCTATTGGTTATATGCTCCCCTATTTTGAGTCAGCAATTATAGACATCCATGAGTTTGATGGAGAGATTATTCCACTTGAAAAAGTAGAGTTTGATGAAACATTCTAAAAAAATTTCTTTATTAATTACTTTATTCATTTGTTTTGACACAAAATCTCAAAACATTAGTAGTTTTGATTTTGAAAAATTTTCACATGTACCAAAATTTCTCAGTGATTATGGTTTTTTTAAGGATTTAAAAAATCAGAAGCCAGTTTCAAATGTCCATCCATATTCTTTATTAAGCCAATTGTTTTCAGATGAAACTGATAAGCTAAGATTTGTTTATGTGCCTGAAGGAAAAAAAGTTGGTTATAAAAAAAATAAAGTCTTTATATTTCCAGTTGGTTCAGTTCTTATAAAAACTTTTGCATATCTCAATAGTAATGGTCCCCTGGAGGCCGAATTACTTGAAACCCGCCTTTTAATAAATACCAATAATGGTTGGAAAGCCATTAGCTATGTTTGGAATGAAGATCAAACGGATGCTAAAAGAGCAATAGCTGGAGCTACAATTCCTACAAGGTTTGTTAATTCTTCAGGAAAAATAAAAGATGTAAGATATCGGGCGCCTAATCAGAATCAGTGCAAAGAATGTCATCAATTAAAAAAAGTTGTGACTCCAATAGGTCCCAAGGCAAGAAACATGAACAAATTAGTTGAATATGATGCTGGAGAGATGAATCAACTTGTCTATTGGGCAGCATTAGGATGGATTAACGAAAATCTTGGATCAACTTCAATCTCGAATTATGCAGATGTTAATGTAGTTTTGAATGAGAGAGCTAGGGCATACCTTGATATAAATTGTGGCCACTGTCACATACCTGGTGGTTCGGCAGACACAACAGGCTTATATTTGAACTTTACGGAGCAAGATAAAGAACAAATTGGAATATATAAAAAGCCAGTTGCGGCTGGACGTGCAAGTGGAAATTTAAAATATTCAATTGTTCCGGGTCATCCTGAGGATTCAATTCTTCTTTATAGGATGAAGTCATTAGATCCTGGAATCATGATGCCAGAATCCGGGAGAGCCCTCTCAGATGAAACGGGTATAAAATTGATTACTGATTGGATTGACAAACTATAGCCTTTAAATTTGTCTAGTAGCCCATAAGTAATTCATAATAGTTTTTTTAGGAGAAAACTTATGTCAAAACACTCTGCTTTAAATACTTTTGGAAGATCTGGAAATCCAGCTTTTACAAGAAATTTTGATAATACTGGTGCGTTGCCAAAGACAGAACGTATGACTCTCGATGGTGCTGTAAACAAAACAGCCATCTTGCTGTCACTTTGTTTCGCTGGAGCATTTATCGGTTGGAATATTCCTGCATTAGCGATGCCAAGTCTTATTATTGGAACCATTCTTGCATTCGTTACAATTTTTAGAAATCCATCTAAAGCGGGAACTACTGCACCATTTTACGCAGGTTTTGAAGGAGTTGCGCTTGGTGGAATTACAGTGTTTGCTGAAGCCCAATATCCCGGTATTGGTATTCAAGCTATAGGACTAACCTTTGGTATTCTTGCATCTTTACTGTTTTGCTATAAAAGTGGCATCATCAAACCTACTGAAAACTTCAGGCTAATGATTTTTTCAGCAACTATGGGTATTGCTCTTTTGTACCTGGTAAGCTTCATCATGTCTTTTTTTGGTTCAGGGATTGGCTTCATTCATTCTAATGGACTATTTGGAATAGGATTTTCATTATTTGTTGTTGGAATTGCAGCGCTTAATCTTGTTTTAGACTTTGATTTTATTGAAGAAGGCGCTGATCAAGGATTACCAAAGTATATGGAATGGTACGGAGCGTTCTCGCTTATGGTTACTTTAATATGGCTTTACATTGAAATATTACGCCTTCTAATGAAACTAAGAAGCAGATAGATGAATGCTATATTTTTTAGTATTCTTGCTATATTTTCCTTATTTGTTTTTATGAATCTAGGAAAAATTAAAGCTTCAAAAAAGCAAATGGACAGAGATGACAGAATCAAATGGGGCAATCGTCGACGCACGTCATTTTTCAAAAATAAAACAACAATTGTTGAAGGTAAGGCAGAAGAAGTCAAAGACGACAAAGATAAATAATGCTTGCTGCCTTTGACTTTGGGATTTCAAATACAGATGTAGCTATATTTTCTGAAAATTCTGTTAAATACTTCACTGTTCCATCTTCTAAGGAAAAAATAACAACTAATATTATAAAGAAAATACTTCTTGATCTTGAATTACCTATATCAAAAGTTGAAGTATTGGGAGTTACAGGTGGCAAATCCTCAGATTTTGAGGATTCATTAGGCGGAATAGAAATTATTAAAATTAATGAGATTGAAGCAATTGGACTGGGGGCAAAAAAATTATATGGCTTAGAAGATGAGTCTGCCCTCATTGTCAGTGCAGGAACAGGAACAGCTTGTGTTCATGCTCAAGGAGAAAGCTTTAATCATCTTGGCGGAATTGCAGTTGGTGGGGGTATGTTAGAAGGACTAGGATCTCTTCTTTTTAATACTTCAAATGGTGGAGAAATTAATGAATTTGGTGAAAAAGGTTCAAGACTCGAGCTTGATTTATTAATTGGAGATGTTGTAAACAAAATAGGCAATCTGTCACCAGAGCTTACAGCAGTAAACTTTGGGAGAGCAGCTTTTAGCTCCACCGATACAATGGAAAATACAGCAGCAGCACTATGTAATATGATTGGCGAGGTGATTGGGACAGTTGCTTACTTAAATGCATTGTTAATTGCATCTGAAAAAGCATGTTTCATAGGCAGAACATCCTGCCTGTCAGAAATTAGAAATGGTATTGATCAAAGATTAGGGCTAGCAGGAGTCCAAGGACAGTATCAGCAAAATCGTGAATATGCCAATGTTATTGGAGCCCTGGAAGGAATTAAAAAATATAAATAATTCTTTTTTTAAATCTTAAATTAGTTCTAGAATTTTTTTAACACATGAATCAACATCAAATGAGTTATTTATTAAATGATGTGAGTACTTTTCATATAAGCACTTCCTCTCTTCGAATGCATCCTTGATAGTTTGATTGGGTGATTTTGCAAATCCCCTTGCGGAAAAATTTTTTACTCTTTCAATTATTTGGTCAAAAGGAACATCTAAAAAGAAAACGGTTGAATTATCCATTAAATAATTCATAGCTTTATTACTATAAATAGCACTTCCACCAGTTGATAAAATAATTTTATTAAAATTAATTTTTAATAGTATGTCCTCTTCAATCTCACGCAGTTTTAGATATCCTTTATTGTCTAAAATATTTTGAAGTGATTGACCATACTCTTTTTCAATAAAAAAATCAGAATCTATAATTTCATAATCAATAATTTTGGCAAGCTCCTTCGAAATGGTAGATTTTCCTGCTCCAGCCATTCCTATAAGTGAAATAGATCTCTTAGAAGATTTATTTGCTTGCATCAATTTGACACCTTGCAATTATTGATTCAGTGGCCAGTAAATTTTTTCTGGAGGTTCGAGTAGCAAACAAAATCTCACATATTAGAAAAATAAGAGACAAAATTAGACTAAGCATACAAAGAATAAATGCTATAGAAATAAAACTATCTAATGTGATTTGATTTATGCCGCCAACAAATAACGCACCAATTACGATGCACACAATCAAGCCGCTTAAGGTACAAAAGAAGATTGAAGTATTGATGAATCGAGTACGAAGGATAAGTCTCGTTCTATTCATTAAAATTATTTCCTTATCCTCTAAATTTACTCTTTCAAGAAAGCTTTGAAGATATCTCAGTCTGTCTATAATCCTTCCAAGTCTGCCAGTCATTACATTCAAAAGAGCTCCAATACCAGCCAATAAAAATACTGGAGTAACAGCAGTTTGCATGATTTCTGAAATAGATAAATATTCTGGCATTAATAAATAAATTAACCTTTAGTAATAAATTGTAGTCTTTTAAAAACAATATTAGAAATGAAAATGGCCTTTAGGAGAATTGGTGGAGCTAGGCGGGATCGAACCGCCGACCCCCTGCTTGCAAAGCAGGTGCTCTCCCAGCTGAGCTATAGCCCCACACAGGTTGATAATTGTACAAGATATCTTTTGCAGTGCAATATTGTCTTTTCAAAAATAAAATCTCGCAAGGAGCCAATAAAAAATCTATAATTAAACATTAAAATGTTATCAAAGACTTAGGGGAAAGAAGTCTCATCATTTTATTGACTCCTTTTGAGATGGTTCCTCAAAGGAGGTTACCGTAAACCCTGTGTTCGTCTTAGGGAACTTATGAAGGGTTCAGGGAGTAAAGCTACCACAACTTTTAATGGCAACCTCCTATGAGAAAACTGTTATAACTTGTAACTAAATCCTAATTTAAATGTTTGAGGTTTTTGCGATCTTGCCCCGCTCTTTGGAGCTCTAGCAGCAATGTCCTCATTATCTGTAGCGTTTTCTAATACGCCATATACATCTAACTTTTCACTCATACGCTTTCTTATAGAAAGATCTATAAAGCTATAGGAATCTATGTTTTCGAAAGCACCACACTGAGCAGTAGAACAAGAGCTTCCATGATCTGCCAATCTTAAATATCCACTCCAACCACTTTCAGTAATGAAGCCTGCACTTAGTGCTAAGACTGAACTAGGGATATATGGAAGGTCATCTCCAGATGCCACAACACCAAAATAGTCACTGTCGAAGCTGTTTTCAAAGGTTGCATCAGTTGATGTGAATGTTAAGGCTAAAGGGAAACTTACCCCATCTCCTTCGATAACCATCGATCCATCAACTTCTAAGCCAGAAACATCAACTTCTCCACCATCAAAAGTATCACCAGGATCACAGTCTCCACCATTAGAGTTTTTACACTCTGCAACTAAATTTGCATAATCGCTTGAGAAATACATTACTTCGAGAGCAGTGGTGCCTTTGTTATATCTAAAACCTAATTCGATATTATCAGCTTCCTCAGCATCACCATTAAAGACAGGTGACATGCCCTGATGAAAACCTGCAACAAGCTTAAGGTTTTCATTCATATCATATGTTGCACCAATGCCGAAGGTTGAATAATCTCCTGTTGATGTTTTATTGACATATTTAGCATTTGGCATTGTTCTACTACCACTAACACCGTCATCCCATCTGTTTTCAACTTTGTCGTACTCTTCAGATCTGTATCCTAGAGTTAAAGTCAGCTTATCCATTGAGATTGTATCTTGAAGAAAATATGATGTGGCTTCAGTTTCCCTTAATCTGTTATTACTGCCAGTGAAACCTGTACCACAAACGTAAAGAGCTGAATTCGTTCCATCAGCTCTTTGCTCGAAACATTCATATCCCTGATCTCTGCTTTCGTAGTCTTCTAGATCTCTGTAACCAAATGTTACAGAGTGATTTTCTATATCAGTAGATACTTGAAACTGAATACCTTCATTGCCATAGAATCTATTGTTATGCTTTAACTTAACTTCAGTGGCTTGAGTGCCATCAAGAATTCCTTGTGCAATTGCATTTCCTGCATTTGCTGCCTCGATAACACCATTTATACTGTTACTCACTCCACCTGTTTTGCTGTTATTTGCTTTATCAACTTTAAACCAATCTCTGTGATAATCATTGCTAAATGATGTAAAAACAACATCAACGTTACCAAAAGACCCTTTATATGTGATGGATTCTTGCTCTCCATCATTATCCATAAGGTCGTACTGAGTCATGCCATAACGCATTCTTGGGTTCTTATTGAAGCTTGCCTGTGAAAGACCTACGTATGTTTGTTCAGAAGACTCATCTAAATCAAGATATTTAAATGTAACTTCATGATCTCCAGATGTATAACGAAGCTTAAATAGCATGTCAGATTTTTGAAAACCTGTATCACCGCCTACATTGGCAATAGAATCAAAACCATCAGTAGCATGTTCGTGAAATTCAACCATACCACCAAATGTTCCATTGTCTCCACCCAGAACTGCATGAGATCTAGTCATGCCATTATCTCCAATTTCTTGGACAAATTTACCTCTTCCTTCTGTAGGAATTGGTGTACTTATGAGGTTTAAAGCTCCTCCAATTGTGCTAGGGCCCTGAGTAATAGCAGATGGGCCTTTGAGAACTTCAACGGCGTGGATTCTTCCAGTTGTTGGGAAATAGTATGCTGATGCAGATGTATAAGGAGCAGGAGCGACTAACACTCCATCTTCCATAATGGTTATTTTGCCAGATCTATCTAAGCTTGTTCCCCGTATAGAAATATTTGGTCTTAAGCCATAGCCATCCTCTGTCCTGAAAAAGACTCCAGGTACTGCAGATAGAATTTTGTGTATATCTGTATCAATTACTTTTTGCAGATCCTCATTTGAGATTACTGTTACAGATCCTGGAACGTCTGAGGGGTCCTCGAAAGTTCCTATAATGCTAACAGATTCAATTGTCTCAAGATCGTAATTTGTATCAGCAAAAGCTGGAACAAAAAATAGAATTGCAAGCAATCCCATAATTAAAAAATGTATTTTTGTATGAATATTAGGCCATTTGTTTTCCATTATATTTATCTCCTTTAAGAGTGAAGTTACTCATTAAAAGAAAAATATCTTAAATGAGAATGCAAATGATAATCATTCTCATTTACGAACGCAAGCTTTTTTTTAATATTAATCATTTCCTTTAATTGCGAAATAAAGGCCTAGAGCAAATATAAAAATCTGCTCACTCATAAATAGCTTTTGTGTAATAAACCAATCAGGATGCGCTAGATAAAATGCTCCAATCATAATGACTACCACAGCACCGCCACCAAGCCGAGTTACCAAATGGCCTACTCTTCCTAAGAAACCACCAATTATAATTGCTGCGCCAGCTCCAACCTCTCCAAGTGCAACTAAACTAGCTACTATTTCTGGTGCCGCCATTCCCATGCTTTCAAACCAAGGAACCATCTTTTCTGGAGGTAATGGAAATTTACCTAAACCATGAAGAATAAATGATACCCCCACGACAAGTCTTAAAATCCATGGAGCTAAGCCCATGAATGGTTTAGCAACGTCATCTAAATAATTTGAAATACTCATACAAACTCCGTTTTTATTCATTGTATATGATGTAACGATAAGATTTGCAAATACGGAAAGAACCCCCATATTGAAATTTATAAGGAGACTATTATGTTTAATCCATTAAAAATGGCAGGCGATCTTAAGGGCATTGAAAAAATGCTAAAACCTGCATTAGAAAAATTCATTCAAGACTCTGGTTTTGTAAAAGAGTCTGAATTTAAAAAGTTATTAAAGAGAGTGGAAGAACTTGAAGAAAAGATAAAATAACTAATCGATTCTTTCTACCCTTCTAACAAAAATTGATTAGCTCTTTTCAACCAAGTGAAGGCTGATATCAAAAATAAGAGTTGAATTGGGAGGTATGGTAGGTCTTCCTTCAGAACCATATGCTAAATCTGGGTGTATAAAAACTCTCCAAGTATCACCCTCTTGCATTAAATTAATAGCTTTTTGACATCCAGGAATCAATTGTGAAAGTTGAATTTTAAGAGGCTCTCCTATTTCAATTGAACTCCAAAATACTGATCCGTCGATCAAAGTGCCGTGAAAATCAGCAGTAATAATATCTGAGAGATTTGGTGAGATCGAACCATCCACAGAAGATTCTAATACTTTATATTGTAAGCCTGGTTCAATTTTAATAACGTTCGTGTTTAATAAATTTGCTTCGAGAAATCTTTCACTTTTTTCTAAATTAACTTTTAAGACTGATTCTTGACCACATGCAGTGATCAAAATAAGGAGGGAACTTAAAATATAAAAATTACTTTTCAACGCAAAATACCAAAATATAAATTAATAAATTAATTTTAAAGATTTTTCACTATTTTTGTCAGTGAAGTTTCCCAAACCTGCTCAAGTAAACCTATGAATTTCGACCATTTTTGTAAGATATTGATATCAAAGACTTCTAAATTATGCCCATATCCAATAGATAAATCATGAATTTGATCTGCATCAAGGTTAAAACTCTTTATTAATGAGGCAATATCAAAACAGGGATGATTTTTGCCTGCATATTCCCAGTCAAGAAAATAGTATTTCGAATTCCAAATTATATTTTTAGAATGTAAATCATTGTGAGAGAGAATTTTTTTTACTCCATCATTAACCAAATCGTCATATAAATCTGAGGCTTCTTTTATTAAAAGATTGTTAGAGGCATCACTTAATAATTCCTTATATAAAACCATGGAGTCAAAAAAAATATTTTTGCAGTTTTGAGGTATTGGAGAACTATGGATCGAATAAAGAGATCTTCCTAGCTCTATTAAAGAAAAAGTATTTGATGTGTTTTGATCAAAAGTTGGTTTATTGCCTGAGATGTACTTCCAAATCATTATTCCAGAAGATTGATTCGAATAAAGTAACTCAGGAGATAAATCTAAGTGCGTAATATTTTTTAGGAGATTTGCCTCATTTTCTCTATCTATTGCTAACTTTGAAGCAAGAGGAGAATCAAACCTTATCACTGCCTTAGTGTCATTAAATCTACATAGATAGACTTGGGATATTAAGCTACTAGAAAGTTCTTTATCTAGGATGCATTTTCCAGGCACGGATTCAATTCTTTTGAGTAATAATTCCATGATTTTCTTCAAGTACTTTTTTCCAAGCTTTATAACCAAAAAATATTATGACAATGTAGAGTCCAAATAAAAATGCAGTAGGTAAAAGGCCTCTGGATATAAAAAGCAAAATTGAAATTGAATCAATAACTAACCAATAAATCCAATTTTCAAGTAATTTCTTAGCAACCATATAGGTTGCAACCACTGCTCCCCAAGTCACAAATGCATCAAAAAATGGAAGGGCTGCATCTGTATATGATTTAAGTAATAGGCCTGATAAAACAGAGAGGCCCAATATTAAAGAAATAGCATAGAAATGCTTCAACATGCTCCAAGTATTTACAATAAAATGATTATCAATTTGATCGCCTTGTCTCCACTGCAACCAACCATACAAACCCATAAAAATATAAAAAATTTGTAAGTATGCCTCCATGTATAACCCAGCTGAGTTCATTATAAAAAAATATAAGACAGAGCTAATAATTCCAGCTGGCCAGCATAAGATATTTTGTCGAACAGCTAATAAAAGATAAAGAATGGCTAAAAGAACAGCAATTAATTCTAGCGAATGATTCTGAAAATAGTCAAAAATCATATCTTACGCTTATACCAACATGCCTAGGATCACCATGACGTTCGTATAACGTGTCTGCAAAATCTGGCGCCTCATTTCCAAAATAGAACCCTCTGGTAGAGTAATATTCATCAAAGACATTTCTGGCCCATATAGTGTAGGTCCAGCTATCAATAAAATAATCATAACTAACGTTTGTTAGAGAATAAGACTTAGATTTATTGTTGTGAGAATCAGAATAATAAAAACTACTTTTACCAACGACGTCTATTGATAAAGAAGCTTGATCTGAAATTGACCAATTCAGTCCAAGTGCATAACTTTTTTCAGGTGCATGCGCTTGGGCCCTCCCTTCTAAATCTGATCTAGATTGCCAATTTTTAATCTCTGTTTTTAAAAGACCAAACCTGGCAAAAATATTTAGCACTTCGTTAGCCTGTAAATCAACATTTAATTCAAGTCCATGATTGATTCCTTCTGCAGCATTTTGAGTCAAAAAAGAAAATGTATTAGGATCACTTGGATCAACTTGGGTTGATATTAATACCTGTTGATCATCTCGATCTGAATAAAAAATTACTGAAGATATATTCATCCTTGAATTTAATAGTGTTGCTTTCCATCCTAGCTCGTAGTTAGTTAAAAACTCGGGATCATAATATAAATTGCCATTTTGAGAGTCTGGCGCTAATCCAAGATTAAGATTAAAGCCGCCTTGATTGAATCCTCTGGCTATACTTATAAAAACATTTGCGGAATCGCTTAGAGTTTTGTTCAGTGAAATTTTGCCACCAGACATCTTATCTGATGGATTAAATGACTCACCAAATGAGTCATAATAATTAGATTGATAATCTTCCCATCTTGCTCCAATAGACAATTTAGTAGACTCGTTAAAAAAATAATCTAAATTACCAAATATAGACAAATTATCTGAAGAAAAATGACTAGATGATGACGATTCACTTGCATATGGGCCAAAAGGATCGGAGGGATCTCCATAGATACCATCATCATTTTTTAAATTCATTTCTTTTATATCAAAATAACTTACACCTACAACCCACTCAGAAGTTTGTTTTGAATCAAAGTCTACCGAGTCCGAAATCAACCTAAATTCCTGACTAAAGGTTTCTCTCTCCCTCAACGTTTCTGAAAAATAATCATAAGTATAGGGAGCATGTGAATCAGCATTTCCCCAATCGGCATCATAGCTTAGGACAACATTGGTATCTGTGGTACTAGTAATACTTTGTAACTCATATCCGTCAAAAGTATTGAAGATCTTCATACTAAAAGCATTTGTTTTTTGAGAATCCATGCCAGGCCTATCTGAGAGAGTATTCAAACTTCCATCTATGGTCCAAATATCAGCAGGATCATCTAAATCTATTTGGGTAATCATAAATTTAAGTGTTGTTTTATCTCTAAGTTTCCAATTGATCTTTAACCTATATGTATCTTCATCTTTTTTAGATGTATTCGATTTGCCTGAATATAAATTCTTTCTAAATCCATCTGAGTAATCTTGTCTAAATGCTAATCTGTATGTAATTTCGTCATTAAATTCCATTGGGCCTCCAAATGCGATCCCAGCATTGCGCGTTCCATAACTTCCGAAGGTAACTTCACTGGTGCCCTCAAAAATTTCAGTTGGATCTTTTGTTCGAATATAAATCAACCCAGCTAGTGCATTAGAGCCTATTCTTGAACCCTGTGGTCCTCTATGGACCTCTATTTGGTCAACATCAAAGGTTGTTGCAATGCCCCCTTGACCAGAGTAATCAATATCATCAATCAAAAATCCTACAGCTGAATTGGGGGTTCTCTCATACCCTGATCTTTCCCCAATGCCTCTGATTTGGAAATGTCTAGCTCTTGAATCGCTGGCAGCGAAATTAAGGTTTGGGACTAAATAAGAGAGATTTTCAAAATGTTTTATTGGCTGCGATTCTGTAATTTGATTATTCAGAACGACAACACTGGAATCCTCTTCAAGCACATTTTTTTCACGCCAATCTCCCTTCACAACTATTTCTTCAATAGTCTTAGAGAAAACGGTAATGCTAAAAAAGATGAAAAAAAATAAAATATATTTTCTGTAAGTGATATTCATGCAATTCCTCCGCCATTATTGTATGGATCAGGTTCAAAGGGTTTCGTTTATGATCTCAGGCTTAATAGCCACCCCTTTGCAAAAATTAAATGGTATTAGAATTAAATTGAAAAAGATATACTTTTTTAATGATAGTTACCATTGACATAAGCATGTATCCAAACAGAGAAGATTTTATTCCACCTATCAAAGGTTTTATAAAAAAAATTAATAATTACGAGGGCCTTAAAGTCGTCACATATCCAACTAGCACAGTTGTTCAAGGAGAATACATTTATGCCATGAATGCTGTTCAGGAAACAATTGCATTTTGTTATCAAGAATACGATATGGCTGTTTATGTGGCTAAAATAATTCCAGGCTATGAAGCCTAAGTCTTAATATATAAAGGTCGCTAGCTATCGTTTAAGTTGGTCTTGTATGTTTCAGTTAAGGCCATGACTGATAGTAAAGTAAGCAAAGATGCAAAAGATATATAGACAGATACCCAAAAAATACCGAAGTTATTCCATAAAAATGCAGCAATGGTTGGTGCAAATGCCCCTCCTAGTATTGCTCCAAATTGATAGCCAAGTGTTGCTCCCGAATATCTAACTTCAGTTGTAAATAATTCTGTAAAAAATGCTGCCTGAGGACCATACATCATTCCGACAAAGATCAGTCCAAATGTTATAGCCAAAACTATGAGGTAAAAATTGCCAGTATCTACAAGAGGAAATATTGCGTAAGCCCATAATCCAGTCAGTATTGCTCCAGCCATAAATATTCCCTTTCTTCCATACCTATCTGAGATGGAAGAAAACATAAATTGACTTGGAACCATTATTGCGGAGGCAATCAACACAGCCGCTAACATAGCATCCCTTGATATTTCAGCACTGGAAACACCATATGCAAGAAGAAAGGCTATCAGAATATAAAAAGTGACTTGGATTGAAAGAAAAGCTCCAGCTGCCAAAGCGATCCTATTTGGATATTTTCTAATTGCTTCAAGAATTGGCGATTGTTGAATTTGATTTTCTTTTGTGTCATTAATTTGTCTTTTTTGCTGAAGTTCTTGAAAAGCTTTGGTGTCTTCAAGATTTAATTGGATATACATACTAATGCCAATCAAAATAGCACTTGCAAGAAATGGAATTCTCCATCCCCATGAATAAAAAGATTCTTCAGAAACTAGTGAACTTGTAATGATGAATGCAAGATTTGCAAGAATAACTCCTATTGGAGCGCCTGCTTGAGCAAAAGCTCCGTAATAACCTCTTTTATCTGATGGAGCGCTCTCAGTAACCAACAACATTGCCCCTCCCCATTGTCCGCCAATTGCAAGTCCTTGAACAAAACGCAGAGAGGTCAGAAGAATTGGTGCGGTAACTCCAATCATTGCGTAGGTTGGTAAAAGCCCAATAAGGGTAGAAGAGACCCCCATAAGTATTAATGCTATTACTAAGGTTTTTTTTCTTCCTATTCTATCGCCATAATGGCCAAAAATAATGCCTCCAATTGGCCTTGCAATGAAGCCAGCTGCAAAAGTCAAAAGAGACAAAATTAAAGCCGTAGAAGGAGTAGCTTCACCAAAAAATGCTGTCGGAAATATTAAAGCGGCGGCGGCACCATATAGAAAAAAGTCATACCATTCAATACTAGTTCCAGCCAATGCAGTTAGAGCAACTTTCTGCATGTTTGATTCTGAATTATCTAATGAGCGCATGGGCTCAAGATACGTTAAATATATTAAAAAGTAAAAATTAAGTTCACTAATAAATTTTATGAGATATAGCTAAGTCTTATATAATAAAAAAATGAAAAATATTAGTAATTCATTGTTATTCATTTTTGGACTGATGGTATTAATTGTTGCTTGTAGTAAAAAAGAGATTATCACTCCAGTATCTAAAGAAATTATTCATTTTGATGAATACCATGGGCAAAAAGTAAGTGATCCCTACAGGTGGCTTGAAAATTTTACAGATGATGAAGTGAAAGAATGGGTAGGATTGCAAAATAACTACTCACAACAGTTTTTAAAAAACAGATTCCAAAAAAGTATTAAACAGGATCTTGAATTAATCTGGACTAGTGAATATTTAAGCACTCCATTTAAGGTGGGTGAGAAAATTTTTTATTATTTTAACACTGGAAAATTAGAGCAAAACAGACTGATGATAAGAGACTGTGAATCCTGTCCTGAAAGAATTCTTATTGACCCTAATGATTTTTCAAATGATGGAACTGTTTCTCTAGCATCAGTAAGTGTTAGTCCAAATGCTGAATGGATTGCATTCGCAAAATCAGACGGAGGTTCGGACTGGCGAACATGGAAAATTATGAATATTGCCTCTGGTGAGATACTTGATGATGAAATCGAATGGTCTAAATTTTCCAGTGCCGAATGGTCTCCGGATTCCAAAGGATTTTTTTACAGGAAATATCTAAAGCCAGACGGAGAAGAGTTATTAGATTTAAATAGCAGTCCAAAACTAATGTTTCACTCTATTGGTACAGATCAAATAAACGATCAAATTATAATTTGGGATAAAAACGATCCTTTGTTATCGAGATCTATTAAAGTTTCAGATGATGGTCAATATAAGATTCTATTCACAGAAAAAGGTACAGATGAGAGGAACTTAATATCTATTAGTAGATACGATGATGAAGAATTTATTGCTGTCATTAATGAATTTATTGCAAGTTATACCTTCATAGATTCTGAAGATAACTACTTGTGGTTTTTAACTGATCACATGGCTCCAAACGGAAAAGTGGTTCGTTTGGACTTTGATAATACTAGTTTGGGCTTCGAAGAAGTAATTTCTGAAACTACTTCTTCAATAAGAAGTGTGGATTTCATTAACCAAAGCTTTGTCATAAATTATTTAGATAACACTTTTTCTAATATCAAGTATTTTTCAAAAGATGGCAATGAAATTGGCTCTCTTAAATTAGATTCTTTAGGCTCTATATCAGGATTTACTGGAAGAAAAGGAGACAAGAGTGTTTTTTATAGCTTCACAAATTTTAAGCAGCCAGCTCAAATTTATAAATTAAATTTTTTGACTGGTAGTTCAGAACTTTTTTGGGAAGAAAAACTTTCGAATTTTGATGCCAATAATTATGAAACAAGATTAGAATTTTTTCCCTCAAAGGATGGGACTCTTATTCCAATTCATATTACTCATAAAAAAGATTTGAAAATAGAGTCAAACACACCGGTTCTACTATATGGATATGGAGGTTTCAACATTTCAATATTACCAAGATTCTCAAAAAGATATCTTGCCTGGATGAATCAAGGTGGTGTATTTGCATTGGCAAATCTTAGAGGAGGAGCTGAATATGGGAAGACCTGGCACGAGCAAGGAATGCTGCTTAAGAAACAAAACGTTTTTGATGATTTTGCTTACGCAGCAAAATTTTTACACGACAACAAAATTGGCTCTCCCAAAACTACCGCCATACAAGGAAGATCAAATGGTGGACTACTTGTGGGAGCGGTGATGTTACAAAATCCTGATTTATTTGGTTTTGCTATTCCACAAGTTGGTGTGATGGATATGTTGCGTTTTAATAAATTTACTATTGGTTGGGCATGGGAGTCAGATTATGGCTCACCGGAAAATTTAGATGATTTTAAAAATTTATATGCATATTCGCCATATCATAATATTGAAGCGGATGTCTGCTATCCACCCACATTGGTAACGACATCAGACAGAGATGATAGGGTCGTGCCGTCTCACTCATACAAATTTGCAGCTAGACTGCAAAAGCTTCAAAGTTGCAAGAACCCAATCATGTTGAGAGTGGAGACAAGATCTGGTCATGGAGCAGGCATACCAAGAAATAAATTGATAGATGAAATTGCAGATATATATGGGATAGCATTAAGTTTTATGCAAAAAAACTAGCCTAAAAAGCATGGATGTCTGTGTTAATCTATCGACCTGATAATTTCTGCCGAGAAACTATGAAAAAATCTATTGTCTTTTTTTTAATACTAATAAATGTTAATTTATCCTCTGATGAAGGCATGTGGGAGCCTTATGAGCTTACAAAGCTGCAAAAAGAACTCAAGCAATCTGGATTTTCAAAGAATGTATCGGGCTTAACTGATTTGTTTGCTCATCCAATGAATGCGATAGTAAGTTTAGGTGGTTGTTCTGCGGCATTTGTTTCTCCAAATGGACTAATTGCAACAAATTATCACTGCATAGAGAGTTCATTCCTCCAATTTAATACCTCAAAAAAT
This sequence comes from uncultured SAR86 cluster bacterium, assembly GCA_902515775.1. Taxonomy (GTDB): domain Bacteria; phylum Pseudomonadota; class Gammaproteobacteria; order Magnimaribacterales; family D2472; genus D2472. The sequence continues at coordinate 8,978 of CABXVU010000002.1, read as the reverse complement.
GAAAACCTTTTTGAAACAGGTTTTGTTGCTAGAACAAAAGATGAAGAAAAAAGATCTGCGCCAGGTGCTAGAGTATATATAACCACCTCAAGTACAGAGATTACAAGTGACGTTCTTAGCGGTATTACAGATCAAACAGAAAGTTTAAAAAGGTCTGAATTGATTGAGGAGAATAAAAAAAGAATCATTAAAGTGTGCGAGAGCTCTGAAGAAATTGAATGCAGAGTGAGATCTTTTTTTAGCGGTGAAACATACAAGCTAGAGAAAGTATTAAAAATTAAAGACGTTCGGCTGGTTTATGCACCACCAGCATATGTTGGAGAATATGGAGGAGAGATAGATAACTGGATGTATCCGCGCCACACCGGCGATTTTGCTTTGCTAAGAGCATATGTTGGAAAAGATCAATCTATCAAAGAATTCGATAAAGAAAATATTCCATACAAATCAAAATCTTTTTTGAAAATTTCTGCAAAGGGTGTAAGTGACGGCGATTTTGTCATGGTTTTAGGTTATCCAGGTAGAACAAATCGATTGCTTACTTTTAATGAAATTAATTGGGATTTAAATATTGGATTTAAAGAATCAATCAAGTATCTGCAACGAGGCATTAAATTAATTGAAGATCATACAAACGAATCTGATGGATCAAAACTAAAATACAGAGGTAGAAAAAGTGGATTTGAAAATTACTTCAAAAAAATATCTGGTCAAAATGATGGTGCTAAAAATTTCAATCTACTAGAGATTGAAAAAGAAAATTGGGAAAGATTTCTAAAATTTGCAAATTCAAAGGCAAGCAAAGTCGAGTCAAGTCTTTTGAGAGAGTTATTAGATCTAATAGATGAATCGTTAGATGAGGCCCTAGCAAGAAGGTATTATGGCAACTCAACACTCATATCTATGGCGCAAAGACTTTATAGAAACGCAGTTGAGCAAGAAAAACCAGATCAAGACAGAAAACAGGGTTATCAAGAAAGAGATCAGGAAAGAATTATAAATGGAATAAAACGAATGGATTATTCCTTTGATAGCAGAGTCGATGAAGCGATCTTTCTTGACAGGTTAAATAGTTATCGAGATTTTAAAGCAGAATTGCGAAGACCTGATTACAGTAAAAATTTACATCTTGATGGCGAGTTTGAACTGATGAAGAAAAAGGTTTCTCAATTATATTCTTCAAAATTCATAACAGCAGATGAAATGATGAAGCTTAAAGGCATGAGCTTGGATGAATTAGATTCGTCTGACGATCCTTTGATTAGATTTGTGAGAAATATTTATCCTGAAACTTTAGTTTATGAAAAAAAATATGATCAGAGAAGCGCCAGGAGACAGCTTCTTAAATCAAATTTTATAAAGCTTTTAAGACAATATTATCAATCCATAAATAAGGAAATTTATGCAGATGCTAATGGAACTTTAAGGGTAACTTATGGAAATGTATCAGGGGTTGAGCTAAAAGATGGGGTCTATTTCAAACCGTTTACAACTCTTGAAGGCATAGCAGAAAAACACTCTGACCAAGAGCCATTTAATGTTGGCAACAAATTGTTAAATAAAATCTCTGAAAAAGATTATGGAGATTATTATTTTGAGTCAATCGACTCAGTACCAGTTAATTTCATATCTACTTTAGATATCACCAACGGTAACTCTGGATCTGCAACTATTAACGCAGATTTTCATTTAGTAGGCTTAGCTTTTGATGGCATGTTGGAGACTATAATTGCAGATTACAAATATATTCCTCAAGCAAGGAGCATCTCTGTTGATTCAAGATATCTACTTTGGACCTTAGAAAAGATTGAAAAAGCGGATAATATTTTAGAAGAATTAACAATAGTAAACTAGGATTCATGGTGGGTCTGGGTGGACTCGAACCACCGACCTCACCCTTATCAGGGGTGCGCTCTAACCAAGCTGAGCTACAGACCCAATTAAATGGGAAAAGCGATTATAAACTAAACAATTAACTTGGGAAACTAAGTCTTAACTTAGTCCAGTTTACCCTCCTCACGAAGCTTCTGACGAATTTTAGTCGCGCTAATTTCAGTGACAGAACTGTCAAAAACCTCTTCCTCAAATGAATAACCTACCCCTCGGCCATAAGTGATATTCACAATATTTGGTACCAACATAATTTCATACTCAACCCCTCTTTTAAAGCCATCCTTAAGAAGCCCTTCTTCAATATTCTTACAAACTTCATCCCAATTAAAAGGATTATCGTCTTGACCGTCTCCGCCAGATGCTCCTTGAACATCTCTAACCTGAATGACTACCTGACCAGTTTTAGCAACACATCTATTAAATAATGCTTGATGACCATCATGCCATGGCTGCCATCTGCCCAACATTTGGACAGTGGGCTTCTTCCAATCAAACATTCTTTAAAATCTCCTGAGCAATGTCATCATGATTATGCTCATTCCACTCAGTGATTTTAAAATCAACGCTATCAGGATCTTGAAAAAGTTTATTTGTGTCTTCGTATCTACCTTCTTTTATAGTGTCCATCCAAATTACAATATCAGCGCTAAAATTTTCTCGCGTTTCTTTTGTAGGACAAACAAAATCACAAACAACATATCTTCCATGTGATTTCTCAAAATCTGCAAAGGCTTTCATCCTCATTGATTGCCGTGATCTTCCAGCATCTGAAAAATCCCAATCATTTGCCATCTTCCTTACCTGATCAGCGTTATACCATGCTGCATTTAGCAAAGGCACTAATCTTTGAGTTAAATAGGTTTTACCACTTCCCGGCAATCCCATTACTAAAATTTTCATCTTGATCAACTATCCTTTTTTATGATTGCTTAACAGATTTGTAAAGACTAAAAAATAAATAAAATAAAGGCATCAAAGTGGCATACTTAATTAAAGTTGTAATAATCAGATACCATAAACTTCCATCGGTGATAATTGTTCCACCTACAAATCCAAAAAAAAGTTGTATGCCAATGAATGTTGTTGTTAAAAAAAATAGTTTAGTCGCAAATTCTTCGGTTAAGCTCCAAGATTCTCCAAGAGAATCCATGGGCCCCTTTTCTTCAAACATAATAAATAAAGGGAATAAACCTAAGCGGCCATATAAATAAAAACCTGGCAAAATTAATAAAAGAAAGCCTAGCCCGTATACAATCGAGTGCAAGATATTTGCCCACAAAAGAGGAAAAAACTTTTTTAAACCTGCATACAGTGCTTGATATGGAGTTTTTGAATTTTTATTTGATAATGCATGAAAAGCCACCATGCAACCTCCACTCAATGCAACAGATAATATGATTGAAGCAATTAAAAGAATGGAAAATTGAAAGGATATTTCACTAAGCGCTTCAAGAGCAGCACTATCAGAGCTTGCTTGGATATCTATAGAACCTATAAGACTGGCCAATGCAACCTCAAGAGTAATAACAGGAATACATAAAATAAATAAATAACCGATATTACTTAGACAAAAATTAATAGAAGATAAAAATTGCTGCATGATGTTTTTTTTCAGAGGTTAATTATATTATGAAACTTAAAGGATAATTTTTTTAAATTTTCTTTTTCCCACTTGATAAATTGCGGAAGTGTTTTTTAAAACTTGATATTTTTTATCAGTTATTTTCTGTTCATCAATTCTTACAGCTCCTTGCTGTATCATTCTCATTGCTTCAGAAGTACTGGAGGTCATACCACATTCTTTTAACAAATTAGGTAGTGGAATTAAATCACCAGAAATTTTGTAAGATATTTCTTCAATATCATCTGGAGTATTCTTTTTTTGAAACTGATCAATAAAGTTTGACTCAGCATCATTAGCTGATTTTTCATTATGGAAGCGAGCAATGATCTCTTTGGCTAATTCAATTTTTATATCTCTCGGATTCTTTCCTTTTGCTTGCTCAGATTTCAAATTCTTAATTTCATCAGATGATTTAAAGCTTAATAGATCAAACCATCTCCACATGAGTTCATCCGATATAGACATAATTTTTCCAAACATTTCATTGGGAGACTCGTCAATTCCCACATAATTATCCAAAGATTTAGACATTTTATTTTTTCCATCTAAACCTTCAAGAATCGGAACTGTTATAACAACTTGGGGCTCTTGATCAAATGCTCTTTGCAGATCTCTGCCCACCAAAAGATTAAATTTTTGATCGGTTCCTCCGAGTTCTATATCAGCATTAAGAGTTATGGAATCATTAGCTTGAATTAGAGGATACAGCAATTCATGCATAGCAATGCTTTGATTCGACTTATACCGCTTATTGAAATCATCACGCTCTAGCATTCTGGCTAAATTATATTGAGATGCAAGTTTGATAATTCCCTCAGCGCCAAGCTTTTTACTCCATTCTGAATTAAACCTAATTTCTGTTAACTTAGGATCCAAAATTTTAAAAACTTGTTTCTTATATGATTTAGCATACTCATCAATATCTGCTCGATCTAATGGCGGTCTAGTTTTATTTTTTCCTGATGGATCTCCAATGATTCCAGTAAAATCGCCTATCAAAAATATTATCTGATGTCCTAATTGCTGAAAATGCCTCAATTTATTAATTAAGACTGTGTGTCCTAGGTGTAGATCAGGTGCGGTTGGGTCAAAACCAGCTTTAACAATGAGCTTCTTTTTGGATTTGAGTTTTGATATAAGCTCATCCTCACCAATAAGCTCATCAATGCCTCGTTTAATTAAATTAAGATCTTCTTTCATTTGATATTATTTATTATAGTATTTAATCAAATAAATGTATGAAATCATGCAGTTGAGCGACAGAAAACTCGGTACAGATGATAAAGTGAGCTGAAAGATAAATAATATTGGAAAGCTCTGGCTTGAAGGAATCGCATTATTTTTAAAACTGTGAGCACTTATAAACCCAACATAAGAACATTACCTTTCGTCTTTATAGCAATTTTCGGAATCTTGATAATTTATGATGCTGGCCTTGAGCAAGAAAAGATAGTTCCAGAAATAATTTCAGAAACCTTGTCCTTAGACATTCAAAACGCTCCAAATATTCAATCAAGAAGCATTCATAATGTTGAACAGGGTGAAAACCTATCGCTGATATTTGAAAAATATAAAGTTTCTTTAAATAACACTTATAAAATTTTTAGGGAGGATAAATCTGGTGAAATAAAAAATATTAGACCAGGTGATAGATTGGAGTTTATATCTTCTGGAGATGATTTAACTGAAATTTTAATAAATAAAGGGGCGCTCCTTTCATACAAAATTAATTTTGTTCCGGAAATCTTAATAATGAAAATTGAGAAAAAACCTGAGTTTATTAAAACCTTTAAAACTGGATTAATAGAATCTTCGTTCTATTTAGCTGGATTGAAGAATGATATTCCTGAGAGTGTAATCATGGATCTAGCATATATTTTTGGTTGGGATATTGATTTTGTTTTTGATATTAGGGCTGGTGATAGATTTAAAATTCTATATGAAACTCCATACGTCGATGGTCAGCAAATTGAAAATGGGAGTATTTTAATTGCTGAATTTTATAATAAAAATAATCGCTATTCTGCTATTAGATACAAAGGAAGAAACAAAAAATGGGAATATTTTAATGAAGATGGAAGAAGTCTAGAAAAAGCTTTTTTAAGAGCTCCACTTGATTTTGCTTATGTTAGTTCGCATTTTAATCCAAACAGAAGACATCCTATTTTAAATACTATAAGAGCTCATAATGGTGTTGATTATGCTGCAAAAAGAGGCACCCCTATTCGCTCAACTGGTGAGGGAGTTATTCAGTCGGTGGGATGGAAAAGTGGTTATGGAAGAACAATTGTAATTCGCCATGGAGGTGAAATAACAACTTTATATGCTCATTTGGATAATTATCGCGCGGGTATTTCCAAAGGAGTAAAAGTGTCTCAAGGTCAGACTATTGGTTATGTTGGTGATTCAGGTTTAGCAACTGCTCCTCATTTACATTACGAGTTTCGAATTGGAGAAAAGAGAACTGATCCGTTGAAAGTGGCCCTACCCTCTGCATCTCCAATCGATAAATCTGAAATGGATCAATTTAAAATACAAAGAAATAATTACATAGAAATATCAGATCAGTTATTATCTAAAGATCCAAATGAGAAATTATTCCAATAAAATTTTTATTGGCACCATGAGTGGTACCAGTCATGATGGAATTGATATTTGCGCATTAAGCATTACTAACAAAAAGACTGAACTCTTAAAATTTGGTTCATATAAGTATCCTGATAGATTAAGAAAAGATATATCAGATGTGATTCAACATCAGAAATTAAGCCTAAATAAATATTTTGAACTTGATAAAAAAATTGGTGTTGCTTTTGCTAATTCAATCAACAAATTTCTTGTAAAAAATTGTATCGATAAAAATAATATTATGGCAGTTGGTTTGTCAGGGCAAACTCTATTCCATGCACCAAAAGAAAAATATCCTTTTTCAATTCAAGCTGGTGATCCAAAAATAGTTTCTATGAAATGCGAGCTAGATGTTGTAAGTGACTTTAGAAATGATCATATAAGTCTTGGTGGAGAAGGCGCTCCCCTTGTTCCTGAGTTCCATCAAAATATATTTGCAAGACATAATTCTTACTTAGTAATATTGAACATTGGTGGAATATCAAATTTTACCTTCCTGGATGGAAAAGAAAATTTTTATGGATCAGACTGTGGGCCCGGCAATGCGCTTTTGGATGCTTATTGTCAAAATTACCTAAATCTTCCGTATGATAAAAATGGTGAACTTGCAAAAAATGGAAAAGTTCACAACCAGTCATTAGAAAAAATGCTGCAGCATCCCTTTTTTAAAAAACGACATCCGAAATCTACTGGTAAAGAAGTATTTAATATCAAATTTATTCCAAAACAATTATTAAGAAAATCCTCTTGTGATGTTTTAGCTACTCTTACTGAGTTAACAGCTAGCTGCATAGCAAAGTCTCTGAACTCTCAAAAGAAATTACCTGATCAAGGAATTCTCTGTGGTGGCGGAATTAAGAATAAATTTTTGGTCAATTCAATTCAAAGACTTTCAAAAATTGATTTCGCCTCTAGCAATGAATTTGGATTCAATCCGCAAGCAATCGAAGCGATGGCTTTTGGATGGATGGCAAGACAAAGGATATATAAAAATCCTCTTTATGTAAGAGATAAAAAGGGGTTGCTTGGGAAGATTACTAAATCTAAACAGTAAATGACTCGCCGCAACCACATGTAGTTTTAGCGTTAGGATTGGTAATGAGAAATTTCGAGCCGGAAAGATCCTCTACATAATCAAGAGTTGCGCCATAAAGATATGGATAAGAAAGGGAATCTAGCAAAATAACAAAACCTTCAAAATCTAAAATATCATCGTCGCCAGAAGGGTTATCATCAAACTTAAAGCCATATTGAAAGCCGGAGCAGCCTCCTCCAGTTACGTAAACCCTAAAAAAATTTGACTTTTGATCAGGCAAAAGGCCTTGAATTCTTTCAATGGCACTAGAGCTAACAGAAATGGATGTTGATTCATTATTCATATAGAGGTTATTTTATAGGATTCAGAAAAATTTTTTCAAGATTTACATGATAGAAGTTAAAATATCTTAAATAATAGCTATGAAAACAATACTTATTACATACTCGACCACAGATGGTCAAACAAAATTAATATGTGAAAAAATAAAAAGTATATTAGAAAAAACTTTTATGGTTGAATTGCAATCAATTAGAAGCATAAAAAAGAATTCAGAGTTGCTAAATAAAAATTTTTCTTATGTAATTATTGGTGCAAGCATAAGATATGGAAAACACTCTAGTGATGTATACGAATTTATAGAAAATAATATTGATTTCTTAGAGAGTATTGATAATGCATTTTTTAGTGTAAATGTAGTAGCAAGAAAATCTGAAAAAAATACAGCAGAAACTAACCCTTATATAGAAAAATTTTTGAAACTTTCAAATTGGTCTCCAAAAAAATTGTCAGTTTTTGCAGGAAAAGTAGATTATCCAAAATATAGATTTATTGATAAATACATGATTAGGTTAATAATGTGGATTACAAACGGACCCACAGATATTTCAAAAACCTATGAATTTACAAATTGGGACAAAGTTGAAGAATTTGCGCATGAAATAAAAAAAATTACTCTCTAAATTTGATATCATCTATCCGCACATTGGCAATAAATTAATTAAGTAAAAAATTCAAATCATTGAAAAGAAACAAATCAGAATCACTTTTTGAGCAAGCGCAATCATTAATGCCAGGTGGTGTAAATTCGCCTGTGAGGGCATTTAAAAATGTCGATGGCAAACCTATTTTTTTTAAATCTGCTAAAGGTCCAATTTTAATTGATGAGGATGATAATCAATATATAGATTTTATTGGTTCCTGGGGACCGATGATCCTTGGACATTCAAATCCAGTTGTATTGAATGCGATAAGAGCTCAGCTTGAACTTGGAACAAGTTATGGCGCCCCAACAAGTCTTGAAAGCATGCTTGCAAGTCTAATTAAGAGCCAAGTCCCAACTATGGAAAAATTAAGAATGGTTAATTCTGGTACGGAAGCAACCATGAGTTGTATTAGGCTGGCTAGAGGCTATACGGGTAAGGACAAAATTATTAAATTTACTGGTTGTTATCATGGGCATGTAGATTCTTTGCTTGTTAAAGCAGGTTCTGGAGTCTCTACTTTTGGATTACCAGATTCTCCAGGAATACCAAATAAATTAGCTGCGCTCACATACAGCTGTCCTTACAATGATATAGAGGCAGTATCAGAAGTTGTAAATGAAATAGGTGGTGATTTAGCTGCAATTATTGTTGAGCCCATTGCAGGCAATATGGGATTCATTCCAGGAGAGCATAAATTTCTCTCAACTTTACGAGAACTCTGTAATAAATCTGAATCTTTGCTTATTTTTGACGAAGTAATGTCTGGTTTTAGAGTTGCGCTTGGAGGCGCTCAATCTATTTATTCGATTAA
>CABXVU010000001.1 GCA_902515775.1 uncultured SAR86 cluster bacterium | reverse complement strand
AATTAAAGAAAAAATTGAAGCGCCAATTAGAATACTAAAAATCATAGTAGTAACAGTTGCAGCTTTGTAACTTGTTACTTTGATTAACTCCAGATTTATACTGCTATTAAGTCCTGCAATAATAAGAGCTCCAAAAGCTCCAACTCCAGCAGCCTCAGTTGGAGTTGCTATTCCAGCAATAATGGATCCAAGGACTACAAAAATAAGGATTGCTGGTGGAAGTAGGGTTTTTAATATGTTTGCCTCTCCTTCAATTTCCTCTGTTAGAAAAAATTCTTTCTTCCTATTAATAACGACGGTATAGATTAAATAACCTACAACAATCATGATGCCTGGAACAATTGCTCCGACAAACAAATCTCCCACTGAGACTGTTTCTTGAGAAAAGACGCCCATGTTGTTTTGCGCTCTTTGATAAGCATTGGACATGACATCGCCAAGTAGGACGAGTGCAATGGATGGAGGAATGATCTGGCCCAAGGTTCCAGTTGAGGCAACAAGGCCTGCAGCAAAATCTTTGTTATAGCCTTGTTTTAACATTGCAGGCAGTGACATCAGACCCATGGTCACAACGGTTGCTCCCACAATTCCAGTGCTGGCTGCTAAAAGGGCGCCAACAATAATAATAGAAATACTCAGACCTGAATTTGTATTTTTAAATACTATGGCCATGTCTCTAAGCATCTTTGCAGCAATGCCAGATCTCTCTAAGACCACTCCCATAAAAACAAACAATGGCACAGCTAGCAGCGTTTGATTGTTCATGATTCCAAAGATGCGCATGGGCAGGGTTTTGAATAAATTAGGATCAAAAAAATCCATTGTGACTCCAAGGAGCGCAAATAAGATTGAAGTGCCAGCTAAAGTAAATGCCACTGGGTAACCTAATAGCAGAGCAGCACAAATTAAAACTATTAAAAGAATTGGAATTATTTCCATGTTTTATATAACTCCTTTATTCCAGCAAAAGCTAAAACAAGTGGGAATAAGAAAATTAAAGATTTTTGAATATAAACAATGCTCAGTCCACCTGGCTCAGTAGAAATTTCTTTTACAGACCAAGAAGCCGCAACAAAATCTATAGCGTAGTATCCAAGAACACCAATCATGGGCAGCAAAAGAAAAATAATTCCAAAAGAGTTAGTTAATTTTTTATAAACAGGCGATGCATTTCGGTAAAAAATATCAACTCGAACATGTTCATCCGCAGAATAAGCCCAGCCTGCACAACCCAAAAAAATAAGTGCATGCACATACAAAGCTAGTTCCTGAATATCCACTCTTCCAATGTCAAAAAAATATCGACTAATGACAACCACCATAACCAATATCAATAAAATAGGCATTAGACATGCAAAAAACCGTCCTAAATAATCAATCATGCTATGTATATTAAAGAGATTTGTTTAAAATAAGAACCATGATCGTTTTATTATCACCAGCCAAGACTCTTGATTACACCAAGGAATTCGATGTGGAGCCATCTGCTCCAGCATTTTTATCTGATTCTGCCAAGTTAATTAAAGAGCTAAAAACAAAAGAGCCAAAAGATATTGCCTCCCTCATGGGCCTTAGTGATAAGTTGGCAACATTAAACTTTGATCGTTATCAAAGCTGGTCAGCGGCAAAAAAGATGAGCGCCGATAGCAAACCGGCCTTGTTTGTTTTTCAAGGAGATGTATATCAGGGCTTGCAAGCCGATACTTTCAATAAAAAAGACATTTCATTTGCACAAAAGCATTTGCGAATTTTATCTGGTTTGTATGGTGAGCTCAGACCATTGGATGTTATAAAACCTTACCGATTAGAGATGGGCACCAAATTAAAAAATACCAAGGGCAAAAATCTATATGAGTTTTGGGGCACCAAGGTCCAAGAGAATATATTAAAGGAACTTAAATCTAACAAATCTAGTCTAATTGTTAACCTTGCATCAAAAGAATATTTCTCTGTCTTAGGAAAGATGCCTAATGATGTTAATGTCGTATCACCAGTATTTAAGGATTTTAAAAATGGCCAATATAAACTTATAAGCTTTTTTGCAAAAAAGGCCAGAGGTTATATGAGTAATTGGATTATAAAAAATAGAATCACTGACTCAAATGATTTAAGGTTTTTTAATAATGAAGGGTATAAATTTTCTAAGTCTGAGTCTACTGAAACTGAACCAGTTTTCTTAAGAAAATAGTTTTTTAGCTTCCGGTTTCATCAAAATTCTTAACGTCTACCATTTGCTCAAAATTTGCATCTCTTTTTTCTATATTAGCAGTCATGGCTTCAGTCATATCCTTGCCGCTAAGCATGGCTCCACTCCAAAGAGCATTAAAATCGAGGCTATCTCTAATGCTGTGATCTCTTGAATAATTCATAACTGCTTTTAATCCATATATTGCAACTGGAGACTTGGCTGCTATTTCATTTGCCATTTCATTGGCAGCATCTAACATTTCTTTTTGAGTTTTGTATACATCGCTTACCAGGCCAGATTCCTTCGCTTCATTTGAGAGCATTCTCCTTCCGGTATAGGCCAGTTCTCTCATTTTTGAGTCAGGAATTATCCTTGGCAATCTTTGAAGAGTCCCAACATCAGCTGCCATTCCTATATTGATTTCTTGAATACAGAAGAAGGCGTCTTGCGATGCAAGTCTAATATCACAGGCAGTAATTAAATCTAATGCGCCGCCAACACATGCGCCTTGCACAGCAGCAATGACTGGGACTCTAATTTCTTCAAGGGTGCTAATGTATCCTTGAAGTTCTTTAGCAGATCTATAAAGTGTTTCACCAACTCTTGCATGATCAGGTTTTTTATCTTCTGGAATATTTTCAACGCCATTTGAAAATGCAGCAAGATCCATGCCTGCGCAAAAATGTTTACCACTAGACGACATAATGACTGCTCTTATTTCTGAGTCCCTATTTATTTCCTCTAATACTTCTGGCAGTTCAACCCAAAATTTTCTTGTCATGGTATTAAATTCATCAGGACGATTTAAAATTAGATTGGCTATATGACCATTTTTACTTAATTCAAAACAACTATATTTACTCATTATCTATAACCTCATTTTTAATCTCTTGAACTATTTCTCTCATGTCATCAACAAGTTCAAATGTTTTGTGATGTGGAAGCACCACTTTTCTCTCAGTGCTGAGTTTCTTCAGCCCATTATCTAGAATATCTAATTTGCTGATAATTTCTTTACTCATAGCTACAATAGTTTAATTAAACAAAAAATTATAATAGCTTGAATCAATGAAAGCACGTCTCTGGCAACTTTTCTTTCTTTTTTATGCATTCGCATCAATAGAAAATATTCTTGCAGAGGGGCCAAAAAAAAATATCAAAGACATTAAAGAACAAAATATTATGTCTGTTCTTTATCAGCAGACAGCAGCTGAAAGAATGGCTGGAAGTCTTCAAACTTTTAAATTAGCTAAGCAAGCCATAGATAAAGCTTTATCAGATCCATCTTGGAGTGCATTGCCTGGACAAAATACTAGAGATAAAAAGCCAGCTATCATAGTCGATGTTGACGAGACTGTCCTTGATAATACAGCTTATGAAGCTCGTATGATTCTAAATGGCACCTCATATCCAGAAGGATGGATTCATTGGTGCAAAGAAGCTGTTGCGGCTGAGGTACCAGGGGCAAAAGACTTTCTTAATTATGCAGCCTCAAAAGGAATAACAATTTTTTACGTTACCAATCGTGTGATTGAGCTAAAAGATGCAACTAAAAAGAATCTAAGTAAACTTGGCATTCCATGGGATCAAGCCAAAGATACCATATTAATGCGTGGTGAAAATAACTGGGACTCCGATAAGGGCCCACGAAGAGCCTTAGTGGGTAGTGAATATAGGGTACTACTAATGGTTGGAGACAATTTGGGCGATTTTGTTGATGCTAAAGAAAATAATTTAATCGCGAGTAACAGAAAAAATATTGTTAAGGACTATATTGATTACTGGGGTGTAAAGTGGTTCATGCTTCAAAATGTCGCCTATGGCGATTGGGAGGGAGCACTGTACAATTTTGATTATTCACTTTCTCCTGAAGAAGTACATAAAACTCGCATAAAGTCCTTAGATCCCCAAGGGAATTAGATAAAGAAATTTTTGATTAAATTTTGTAGTGCCTCGATTATAAGAACCTAGATTCAAGTAATTGTGCTGACTAAATCAGCAAGGCTAGGAAATGTTTCAACTCTATTTTGCAAAATTCTATTTTTACCCTCAGTGATCCAGACTACTTGTTTAATTCCCGCTTTAACAGCAGCTGTGACAACCTTGAAATCATCATCAATAAATATTGCATCCTCAAAATCTAGGTTTAAATTGTGCCTTGCTAAAGCCCAGAATTCTCTAGATTCTTTTGGATAACCTGCATGCATGCTATAAAAAATTGAATCAAAAAATTCTAGAAAGTTATTAGTCTCTGCCTTATATTTCTGAATTCTTGGATCTCCATTGGTTAGAATATACTTGGGATTTTCTAATGTTGATAATCTTTGTAATGCTTCATATGAACCCTCTAAGTAAGAGCACTTTTCTTCTTTTTCTTTAATAATTTCTATGCAGTCAAGATTGAGCAGATCATCCCAATAATTAAGATCATAGAAATTAAGAGTCCCTCTTTGAAGATCTATTTTTGAAAGAATCTCTGCTTTAGCTTCCTCCTTTGTCAGGCTTGATTGACTCGATATATACTCAGGCAGCCAAGATTCCCAAAATTTTATATCGTAATTAATATTTAAGATCACCCCATCAAGATCCGAAAGAATTGCAGTGGTAGAATTAAGCTTTACCATTTATAAAATGCTATCTAAAAATTTAGAATCCATTATCGCTCAAATAGAGGAATTAACGCGTAGTTTATTTCCAGAGATTCTTAAAATTTATCAGAATCCAAATTCTGGTTCACAAGAAAAGAAAGATGGCTCACCTGTGACAGCTGCAGATATGCATGCTCATAAAACAATAGTAAAGTTTTTAGAGAGTCACTTTCCTGATATCCCTATTGTTTCTGAAGAAAGTTTTAAGCAAACAAATTACAGGCCAGCAAAAGAGTTTTGGATCATTGATCCCATTGACGGAACTAAAGAATTTGTAAATAAATCAGATGACTTCACAACAAATATAGCACTTATTCAAAACGGTAAACCTTTTATTGGTGTGGTGGGAGCACCCGCCTTTGATCAAGTGTGGTCTGGGATAGCGAATCAGTCAGTCAACAAGATAAAACCTTTCAATAAAAAATGGACCACTCTTCGAATAGTTACCAGCAAAAGTCATAGAACAGTAATAGATACAGCTTTTCTAAATTTTTTAGACAAAAAGGGAAAAAAACTAAAGATAATATCTAAGGGCAGTTCTCTTAAAATTTGTGCCTTGGCAGACCAAAAAGCGGATATTTACCCGCGATTTGGTCCTACTTCTGAGTGGGACATAGCTGCTGCAGATGCCGTTCTAAGGTCTAGGGGTGGAGGGATTTTTCAAATAGATAATCAAAAGCCCCTTAAATATGGTAAAAAGAACAGCATATTAAATCCTATGTTTATTGCAATTAGAGATATGAATGAAAAAAAGACAATTTTGTCTCTGATAGGAAGTTTCAAAAAAAATTTGCTATAATTATTGGTTCTTAATAAATATGAGTTATAATTAATTATTAGTAATAAATATATATGAGTACAGATTTACAAACAATTTCGCTTTCAACACCTGGAAAGGATATTGAATCCTACTTGTCTTGTGTTCATGCAATTCCAATTTTAACTGCTGAACAAGAGCAGGAGCTTGCTCATAAGCTTTATGAAAATAATGATTTAGAGGCTGCGCGTCAATTAGTTCTTTCTCATTTAAGATTCGTTGTACATATTGCAAGATCCTATCAAGGTTATGGTTTGCCATTGGCTGATATTATCCAAGAGGGAAATGTTGGTTTGATGAAGGCTGTTGATCGATTCGATCCAAACAGGGGAGTTAAGGTTGTTTCATTTGCAGTGCATTGGATCAAAGCAGAAATCCATGAGTATATTCTTAAGAATTGGAGAATGGTGAAAATCGCTACAACCAAAGCACAAAGAAAATTATTCTTTAATCTTAGAAGTAAGAAAAAAACATTAGATTGGCTTACTCAAGAGGAAGCAGAGAAAATTGCAGATGATTTAAATGTTGAAGTTAAAGATGTGTTGCATATGGAAAATCGACTGACATCTCAGGATTCAGCATTTGATGCCCCAGTTGGCAGTGACGATGAGGGTGATATTTTATCTCCATCTCAATTTCTTGAAGACAAATCATCTAGCCCAGAGATTCTTGTTGAACAACAGGAAGTTGCTGAACATAATTCAGAAGAATTATCTATGGCTTTAGCAAGCTTGGATGATAGAAGCAAAGATATTATTGCTAGAAGATATTTAGCTGATGAAAAAGAGACATTGCATGATCTTGCTAATGAGTACAATGTTTCTGCTGAAAGAATCAGACAGATTGAGAATGGAGCATTGAAAAAACTCAAAGCTGCCATGTCTAATGCAGCCTAAGTAAGGCATTCCCCTATCAACCAAGATAAACCGTATCTATCAAGTTTCGTAAAAAGACTTGGGCGTATCACTCAATCACAAAAAGATGCTCTAGACTCATTAGATCAACATCATCTTGCTGGCTCAAATGAGCTATTAGAATTTGCAAGAGACTACGAAAAAATTATCTTAGAAATAGGTTTTGGAAACGGAGAAAACACTTCTTTCTTGGCATTGAAAAACCCAAATGCACTAGTAGTAGCCTCAGAAGTATATCTTTCTGGTATTGGCAGTCTACTCAATAACATTGCTAGGAACTCTTTGAAGAACATAAAAATTTTTAACCAGGATGTGCGTGAACTGCTTTTTAAATTACCAAGTAAAATTTTTGATGAGATATATATCATTTGTCCTGATCCATGGCCAAAAGCTAGACATCATAAAAGAAGGCTAATTAAAGAGGACTTCTTAAAAATTTTAGTAAAAGTCCTCAAAAGAGATGGGACTGTATACATTTCAACAGATTGGGAAAATTATGCTGAATCTATTGAAGAAGAATTAGAAAAAATTAAAGATAAGTTTTCTTACATGAAAATTTCAAATGAGGGCATGCCTGTAACTCGATTCCAAGAGCGCGCAATAAATGAGGGCAGGTTAATACATACCTTTTTATTAAAACTTCTAGAAAAATAATTTTATTCTCCTTCAATTAAATTTAAATTTTTTAGACTGACCGTTGTTTCATTTAGAAGAAAGTTTTTGGATCTTGTTCTTTAAAATTTGTATAGCTTTGCCCCTGTGACTTAACAACGCTTTTTCATTTTTATCCATTTCTCCTAGGGAGAAATTGCTATCTTTGGGATAGAACATGGAATCATAACCAAATCCATTTTCTCCACGCATGGTTGTTTTTACCAACCCTTCAAATAGTCCAGTTGCAATCAGAGGAAAAGGATCTGCAGAATCTTGCACAAGAACAAGCACACAAACAAAGTACGCTTTTGCTTGATTTAACTCCATTTTTTCAAGTTCATTTTTTAGATGCTGCCTATTTTCATCATCCGTTGCGTTTTCATGTGCATATCTAGCTGATCGAAGCCCTGGTAAATTATTTAGGGCGGGTACAATTAAACCAGAGTCATCACCAAGCGATATAATGCCAGAAGCAGTGTTTGCCACTCGAGCTTTTTGAAGGCTATTTTCAAAGAATGTCTCACCAAGTTCCTCTTCAGGCACTATACCCAAAGAACTTTGTGAGATTATATTAAAGTTTGGTAGAAGCAGTTTAAACTCTTTAAGCTTGCCTGGGTTATTAGTTGCAACAACAATGGTTGCTTGATTAGCCAATTAAATAGACCGCTTGAGCGGCAAACAAGTTAGGAAGTTTATTAGCTAGCCATGTAGACTTGCCTTTGCGGTTTAAATAGACATTTTTTTTAATAGCAAAAGATTCTTCACGACATAAATCTTCAAAATCCGCAATCGTACAAAGATGAAGATTCTTCGTCTCATACCATTTTGCTGGAAGTTGAGCTGAGGAGGGCATTTTACCATTTAATATTCCCAATCTAAGTTCCCAGTTTCCAAAATTAGGTAAAGTAATCACGCACTCATTTGCAACTTTTAAGATGTTCTTCATTGCATCTCTTGGTTTCCTTAAGCATTGAATTGAACTAGCCATTACTGCAACATCAAAACCCATGCCTTTGTAGTTGTGTATGCCTGCATCAATATCTTGCTGTATCACGGAAACACCGTTAATAATGCAAGCATTAATCTTATCCGGATCATTCTCAACTCCATAACCGGTTACGGACTTTTGCTCAGATAATAATTTAAGAAGAGCACCATCTCCACATCCAAAGTCTATGACTTTGGACTGACTGGGTATCCAGTCTAGAACGATTAGTTGAAGGATATTATCCATCAGAGTTTAAGAAGTTTGTAAGCGCAACAGAATACTGTTCGGAATAAAAGAGGAAGCTATCATGACCGTAATCACCTTCAAGTTCTATGTATGAGCTATCGATTCCTGCTTTAATTGCAGACATTTGGATTTCCACCCCATACTCTTTTGGAAAAAGCCAATCTGAGTCAAAAGATATAACAAGTAATTTAGCTTGAATGTTTTGAAGACACTTAACTAAATCATTGTCAAAATCTTTAGCTGGATCAAAACTATCCATGGCTTTAGTCATTAGGATGTAGCTATTCGCATCAAAGGTATTAGCAAATTGCTCACCTTTATACTGAAGATAATTTTCTACTTCATAGTTTATATCTGCATCTATTTTATTTTCTGGATCTTGTAGTCTCCTTCCAAACCTTTTGCTCATGTTAGATTCAGATAAATAAGTAATATGCCCAAGCATTCTTGCAGCCTTCAAACCTTTTTTAGGAGATACATCCTTAGACAAATAATCACCGTTATGAAAATCTTGATCTTTTTTAATTATTTCTCGAGCTACTTCATTTAATGCAATATTTTGGGTACTAATTTTTGATGAGGCTGCTATTATTGCAGCTTTTTTAACTCTGTTAGGATATGAGATCGCCCATTGAAGTGCTTGCATTCCACCTAAACTTCCACCAGCGACCATCTCCCAACAATCAATTCCAAAATGATCAGCTAGCAATTTTTGAGTCTTAACCCAATCACTTACTGACACTTCAGGAAAACTTGCACCACTGAATTGATTTGATTCATTATTAGGAGTGGCTGGACCAGTGGAGCCATGGCAGCCACCAATATTATTTACAGCAACAACAAAATAATTCCTTGTATCAATCGTCTTGCCGTCTCCAATTAATTCATCCCACCAACCAGGCTTTTTTTCTCCATCTTTTTTTCCTGCTGCATGATGATTGCCAGAAAAAGCATGACAAATTAAAACGGCATTATCTTTCGCATAATTTAGCTCTCCATATGTTTCTGTCATAAGATCAAAGCCATGCAAAACTTCCCCAGACTCAAGTGCTAAAGGCTCAACAAATGAAACTTTCTCTGTGTTTATTTTCATAACAAAGAACGGATTATCTGTATGAAAGATGAGTTAATTAAATTTAAAATAAGCAACCCTATTATTGGAGTAAAATCTAAACCTCCCATTGGAGGAATGAATTTTCTAATAGGGTTTAAGACACCTGCAGAAATTTCTTCAACGATTTGCAACAAGGGATGATTATTTCCAGGAGCAATCCAACTTAAAACTACTGAGCCAATAACGCAATAAAATAAAATTCTAAAGCCAGAGTTAATCACGTCTATAAAGGCAATGTAAAGCAATGATAATGATTCATAACCTGATGAGTAGGCTAAATAAAAGGAAATAAATTTCAAGATTAATGCAAAGGTAATTGCTGCCATTAGAGGTGGCAAGAAGAAGAAAAAATTTTTTGATATTGGTTCCAAATATGTGGCAAAAATCTTAACTATAGGATTAAAGTAATTAATTCTAAACAATCTAAATATAGATAAAAGTACAAAAGCATAGCTGGCAAAGCCAAATAATATTGCTGATGCACTAGTCATTTTTTCTTAAGTATTTACTGCTCATTGCTAATTTCAATTGATCTATTTTTTGCTGCTCTAAAAGCTTTTTTAAAAATACTTTCTAGGTCATTTTTTTCAAGAGATTCTAACCCTGCCTGAGTAGTTCCTCCCGATGATTTTATCTTATTTATCAAGGTTTCAAAATTAGATTCATTAGAAAAGGCATCTCCAAGGCTGGTTACAAAGTTTTTGAAAATCTCTTTAGTATCGTCATTATCTGATGCAATTTTTTCTAGCTCCGTAAGATATATTCTTAAAATTTCAAAAAGATAGGCTTGGCCGCTACCAATAATACTTGTGAAGGCATGCATATCTTCTTCATTTTTGAGGACAAATACATGACCTACTTTTTGAAATAAATTATTAGCAAGATTGAATTCTTTGGAGGATTGATCAATTGCATATAGAGCAGTTATCCCCTTGCCAAAAGCAGTTGATGTATTTGGCATTGATCGGATAACAGAATTAGGGTTTGAGTACTTATTTAACTCTATTCCTGCCACTAAAGTTAAAACTTTAGAGTTTGGCGCAACCTTAAATAAATCCTTTTCAGCAGTTAAAGCATCCTTAGGTTTAACAGCTAAAATCACTAAATCAAAATTTTCTGGAGCTAAATTATCTAATTCAATTACTTTTAAGTTTTTCTTTTTTAAAAGCCCAACTTTTATTTCATTTCTTTCGATGCAAGTAATGCTTGATGATGAAACTCCACTTTTAATTAATCCGTCAATAATAGCTTGTGCAATATTGCCGCATCCAAGAAAACAAACATTCATGACCTTCTACCCAACAAACTTTCTCCAATTCTTATCATTGTTGAACCAGCAAGGATTGATTCCTCAAAATCATTTGATGTCCCCAAGGATAGTACATTACATGTCGGGAACTTTTTAACAAATGTATTTTGAAGAGTAATTATTTTTTTCATGGAATCTATTTTATCTTTTTTAGATTGATTAATCTTTGGCATAAACATTAGTCCCTTAAGAATCAAGTTTGGACAATTCACATCTATATTTCTTGCAAAATCAATAACATTATTGGAGTTAATACCTGATTTAGATTCTTCTTGATCAATATTTACTTGAATTAATACTTGAATTTTTCGTTCTTCTGTTTCTAATGCATCATTTAGTTTTTTTGCAATCTTCTCTCTTTCCAATGAATGGATCCACTGAGCATGCTTGGCAATTAGCTTGACCTTGTTTGATTGAATTGGGCCAATAAAATGCCAAATTATATCTTTAGGCGTTGCTAAAACTTTTTTATCAAGCTCCTGCGCATAGTTTTCACCAAAATGATTTATTCCAAGTGAGTAAGCTTCTTTAATAGTCTCAATGGATTGTAGTTTAGAAACAGCAATTAATTTCACATCCTTTTCTGATCTCTGAGCTTTCAAGCAAGCAGCTTGGACTTTTTGAGAGATGTCTGCAAATCTATCTTTTAGGTTTTTATGCATTTTTTATAGATTAGTGGCTGCCTATTATTTTTAATTAGTAGCTCTCGGGCATTGTTAACTTCAGACTTATTTAGATAGGGTCCAGACATAACTCTGAACAAGGGTTTTTCAGGTTGCCTCGAGCTAAATGTTTTTTCAACATAGGATTCCATGCCCAGAGATAATAAAAAGGTTAGTTGCTCCTGCGCATACACTCTTTTACCATATGATTCTATTTGAATTAGATATTCGCAGTCCTCTTCAACCAGTATTCCTTCAAGCTCAATGAGCATGGTATCTTTAGCTAACTCCACAGGATACAAAAATTCAACTTTTGGATTACTAACGGTACTTCTAATATTTATAACGTCGGTCTGCAATATTAAATTCGAAGCAAATAAAACCATTGCACTCGTAGCAGCAATAATTATTAAATGTTTTATTTGAAGTGGTTGATTTATCTTTCTCTTTGTGCGCAAAGAAGTCTTAACTCCTTTGGTTTTTGGCTTATTGATAGGATGTTTTTTTGCATAATCTTTCATGTTAATTACATGTTTTCCAGAGGCTCAATACCCAATAGGTGCAAAGAGGAAGCTATAACAGATTTAACCACCATAAGAGTGCGCATAATGTTATTTTTATCTTCTTCATCTGCATTGAGGATGTTTACATTGTTATAAAATTGATGAAAATTTTGTGCAATATCCCTAAGATAATAAACAATAAGATGTGGCTGCAAGCTCTCTCCTGAACTTTTAATAACGAATTGAGCACTTAAAGCCATTTGAAGCAGTTCATCACAGTCGTCAAAATCAACGTCATTAAACTTGCTTGGCAAAGGGTGACCCAATTCAACAAACTTTTTTTCTACAGAGCTAATTCTTGCATGGGCATATTGAATATAATAATAAAAATTATCTTTAGAATTAGACCTAGCAATTCCAATATCAAAATCTAAATGTTGATCTGCTTGTTTAGATAAGTAGTAAAACCTTGATGCATCAGGGCCTATATCATCAATTAGTTGCTTCAAAGTATAGAAATTCCCACTTCTGGTCGACATTTTTACTTTAGATCCATTTTCAAAAAGGTTGGCAAATTGAACAAGCTGAACCTGCATTTGTTTCTTGCTATAACCCATGGCCTCTATGGTTGCCTCTATCCTTTTAATATAACCATGATGATCAGCTCCCCAGACATTTATTATGGTATCAAAGCCCCTATCTAATTTATTTCTATGATATGCCAAATCAGCGGATAGATATGTTCCTCTACCATCTTCACGAATAATTACTCGATCTTTATCATCCCCAAATTTTGAGGACTCTAACCAGATAGCTCCGTTCTTTTCATATGCATGATCTTTTTGCACTTTAGCCAATGCTTTTGAAATTTCTGATCTTTTATCTGAAAGTTTCCCAAGTGATGATTCAAAAAACCAATTATCAAAGATCACCTTAAATTTTGTTAAATCCTCTCTGATAGATTTAATGACATAGCTAAGGCCAAAGTCCCTTATTTTTGACCAGACCTCTGGATAATTTATTTTTATCCTCTCAATCAAAGCGTCTATTCTTTCTTCATTATTGTTTGAAAGATTATCTAGCAAGGATTCTTTTTCAGATTTATTTATAGCAATATCAAATTCTATTGCATCAGCAATTTCCAAAATGTAGGATCCTTTATATGCTGATTCTGGAAATTCATTTTCCTCAAAGCATTCAAACTTTCTCAAAAAAATACTACACGCTAAAATATCAATCTGCCTGCCTGCATCATTAACATAGTATTCTCTGCATACTTCATGGCCCAGTCGCTCTAAGATTCGCCCAATAGCATCCCCATAAGCTGCGCCTCGGCCGTGACCCACATGCAATGGACCAGTTGGATTTGCTGAGACAAACTCTATCTGTATCTTTTCTTTGGATATATTTGAAGAATTCAGAAAATAACTAGGATCATTGTGAGCATTATCAAGTTGATTTAAAAATGCTTTTCGAGTTAAAAATATATTTATAAAACCTGGTCCTGCTAATTCTACTTTTGCAATTTCAGATTTTGATTCAAGAACAGGTATTAGTGTTGAGGCAATATCTTGAGGATTCTTTTTTGCAAGACTAGATGCAATCAAACAGAGGTTAGAAGTCCAGTGACCTTTCTTTAGAGAATCTGAAAGAGTCAATTTTTGTTTTTTTAATAACGTCTTTTTTTGAACTGAATCAAGAGAAAGTTCATTATCAATAAAATCATTTAGCGAAGCTGAAATTTGATTATACAAAGTCTATGCGCGCCCCGAGTATTCTCCAGATCTAGTATCTACCTTAATTTTTTCTCCTTCTTCAACAAATAAGGGCACTTGAATCGTTACTCCAGTTTCAAGTTCTGCAGGCTTTGTTGCTCCAGAGACAGTATCACCTCTTACACCAGGATCCGACTTTATAATTTTTAATTCAACAAACGGTGGGGCTTCAACTGAAATAGGCTCATCGTTCCAAATCACTACTTCACAATTTTCCTGTCCAATGATCCATTTTTTTGCATCACTTACGATGTTTCCATTGATTGCAATTTGTTCAAAATTAGTAGAATTCATAAAATGCCATTGCTCTCCATCTGAATAAAGATAGTTCATCTCAATTGTCATTACATCTGCCTCCTCGACGGATTCACCTGATTTATATGTTTTATCTATTACTTTGTCAGTAATCAAGTTTCTAAATTTTACTCTCATTACTGCCTGCCCCTTACCTGGTTTATGAAACTCATGCTCAAGAATTGAACACGGCTGACCATTAATAATGATTTTTAAACCGTTTTTAAATTGGCTTGTTGATATTTTCATATTGTGATTTACTTTCTTCTAATATCTAAAGGGATTTTATGTATAAATTTTCATTATCTACTATTTTTATCTTTATCTTATTTCTTTCCTCTTGTTCAAGCGAAAAACCAAATGCTCTTTCCGAATCTGATGCAGAGGCATTTCTCCAAAGAGTTGAGCTTGAAGATAAAACTCTAGGTCCTATTGTAAGCTCAGCATATTGGATTGGCGCAAATTTTATCACTTATGATTCTCAGAAAGTAGTTGCAGACTATGGTAAAAGATATCAATTACTTGCATTAGAGAGAGCTCGGCAGGCTTCTTCCTTTGATGGGGTAGAGGTTTCAGAAGAAAATAGAAGAAAACTTAATCTTATAAAAAGTTCATTTGTGATGCCATCTCCCCTGAATGAAGCATTGGCTGGTGAAATATCATCAATTAGCGCCAAATTAGATGCCATGTATGGAACTGGAGAGCATTGTTTTTCAGTTGATGATTGTTATGACTTAGAGGCATTTGAAAATATTATTGATAATTCAAGAGACCCTGAGGAGCTTTTGAAGGCATGGGAAGGATGGAGAAATATAGGCAAGCCTATGAAAGACATTTATTTAAGAATGGTCGAAATAGGTAATCAAGGCGCTAATGATTTAGGTTATGACGGCTTAACAGATCTATGGTTTAGTAAGTATGACATGCCCGCAGAAGATTTTTTAGACGAAACTGACAGAGTATGGGATGAACTAAAGCCTCTTTATGATGCTCTGCATTGCCATGTTCGTGATGAACTATCAAATTTTTATAGTGAAAACATTGTTTCGAGAAGTGGCTATTTACCTGCGCATGTATTGGGTAATATGTGGGGACAGTCATGGGCAAATATTTATGACTTGGTTTATACGCCAGGAAGTGATGAACCTAGCAACGAGATAAATTTAACCAACATACTCATTGAAAAAGATATAGATGAGGTTGAAATGGTAAAAATTGCTGAAAAATTTTTTATATCTCTTGGATTTGAGCCATTATCAAATAGCTTCTGGGAAAGATCATTATTCATAAAGCCTCAAGATAGAAATGTTGTATGTCATGCATCTGCTTGGGATATTGATTCTGATATAAATGATTTAAGAATTAAAATGTGTATTGAGAGAAATGCAGAGGATTTTTCTGTAATACATCATGAGCTTGGCCATATTTTTTATTATCAAGCTTACAGCCATCTTCCAAATATTTTTCAAAGAGGAGCCAACGATGGTTTTCATGAAGCCGTAGGAGACTTATTATCATTATCAATTACTCCTAACTATCTTCAAAAGATTGGAATGGTAACAGCTGAGGAGGCTGCCAAGGCAAACTCAGATCCAATATCTTTATTAATGCAACAAGCTTTGGATGGAGTAGTATCTGTTCCATGGACTTTGATGTTAGATAAATGGAGGGCAAAAGTCTTCAAAGGTGAAACTAGCCCAGATGAATTAAATAACTCTTGGTGGGAGTTAAGAAAATTTTATCAAGGCATTGAGGCTCCCCGAGATCGGGATTTAGATGCATTTGATCCTGGTGCAAAATATCATATTCCAGGCAATACACCCTATACTAGATATTACCTAGCAAAGATTCTTCAATATCAATTTCATGAATCTCTATGCAATCAAATGGGATTTGATGGACCACTTCATGAATGCTCAATATATGATAATGAGATCGCTGGTAAGAAATTGAGAGCGATGCTAGCGCTGGGACAAAGTAAAGAATGGCAAACTGCACTGGAAGCAATGACTGGAAGCAGAGAATTAAGCGGCAAGGCAATGTTAAACTATTATCGACCGCTTAAGGACTGGCTTGACACACAAAACTCTAAACGAAAATGTGGATGGGAGGAATCGTGAAACACTTAGCTAATTTAACCATCGCTGCAGGGGTTTTTATTTTTACAAAGCTCTACGCTGAGATAATTTCTTTTAATAGTATTGATTTTGAAGGTTCAAATTTAGTTAACCAGATTTTAGTTATGGCTTTTGTTATCCAGTGGATAGCCTATATTCCTGCTTTTCTTTTTAAAACTGAAAAGTTTTATGACCTTACAGGAAGCTTCACTTACATTGGGACTATTTTATTTGCCTTATATGCCTCTGGCAGTCTACAAAATCTTAAGCTCGGCAACATATTTATTGGCTTGGCCATAATTATCTGGGCAATCAGACTGGGCTCATTTTTATTTTTAAGGATTTACAAAGATAAAAAAGATGGAAGATTTGATTCAATAAAAACATCTTTTTCACAATTTTTTATGACATGGACATTACAAGGCATGTGGGTCTTTATATGTTCATCTGCAGCTCTAATTGCTATTGCCAATCCATCAGGTGTTCCCATAAATATCGTATTTATATTGGGACTTCTAATGTTTATATTTGGTTTTGCAATTGAGGTAATAGCTGATAATCAAAAGTCCGCATTTCGATCAATTCCAGAAAACAAAGACTCTTTCATCAATGAAGGACTTTGGGCCAGATCCAGACATCCCAATTACTTCGGTGAAATTACCCTTTGGGCTGGTATAACAGTAATGGGTATATCTACTTTTGAAGGCATGAACTATCTGGCAATTTTCTCACCTATCTTTTCTTACCTACTTTTGGTGTATGTTAGTGGCGTGAGATTGCTTGAACTTAGGGGGCGTAAAAAGTGGGGCCATCTTGAGGACTATCAAAATTATAAAAAAAATACCCCAAAGCTTATTCCAAGGATATTCTAAGACTCAGTTTCTTTAAGAATGCATAAATTATGCTTTAATACTAAAGAAAATAAGTTATAACTTAGAGTCACCATTTTATGCAAAATTGGTTACAATCTCCTTATTATAAAAATTTGAATAATTTCACTACGCTGTTAGACTAGTGAACCATTTTTCAAAGGGGAAAAATATGTTAAAGAAAAGCCTAGTAACTCTTACTATGTTGTCAACATTTGTTGTGGCATCAGAGATGGAGCTTGTATTAGAAGTCGGTAGAGATAACACTGAGCTTTCAGCTAAATCTCAAGCAAAAATAGATGCCACAGAATCAGATACAGATAAATTAATCAATGAGTTCAAAGTTGTCTCAAAACAAGTTGAGGGATTAAAATTATATAACGCACAAAAAAGAATCCAAATCCAAGCTCAACTTGATTTAATGGATAAATATGATGAGCAGCTGGTTCAAGTTGTTGTCATGCAAAGACAGATTCCGCCTCTTGCTCAAAGGATGCTTGAAGGGCTTGAGAAATATGTCAATCTTGACACACCGTTCCATATAGAAGAAAGAAGGCAAAGGCTTGACCTTGTAAGAGCATCTTTATCAAACCCAAAAGTTACTGCCTCAGAGCAGGTTAGACAAATTCTGGAGGCTTACAACATTGAAGCTGAATATGGCAGAAAGCTTGATGCTTATGATGAGACCATTGTTTTAGACGGCCAAGAAGTTGTGGTTAATATACTTAGAGTAGGCAGATTAGGCATGTTTTTCCAGTCTAAGGACGAGAGAAAAACAGGATATTACGATAATGAAATGGGTACATGGGAAGAGCTATCTGGAAGTTACAGGGTAACTGTAAGAGATGGAATTAGAATGGCGCAGAAATTAGCACCCATGGATATCATGATGCTCCCTGTAGTATATAGAGGAGACGCATTATGAAAAATTTAAAAAACTATCTTCTTGCTTGCGCTCTTATTTTTTCGTTTGACATAGGCTCCCAGGAAGATTCTGATGGTGAGCCAACAACAATTCAAGGCTTGCTTCAGTTAGTTGAGCAAGGCAGAACATCTGAGCAGAATGTAAATACTCAACGTGAGGCCGAGTTTTTAGTTAATAAAAATCAACAAGCTGCAAAGCTAGCCGCAGAAAAAAGAGAATTAGCAAGACAGGAAAGGATTGCTGATCAACTTGAAGCTGAGTATAAGAAAAATGATGCTATTTTAGTTGTAAAGGAAGCAGCTTATAAAAAAGAGTTGGGCTCATTGGTAGAGCTTTTTGGTCATTTGCAAAGTTCAGCAGGTGAAGCCAGCTCTCTATTTGCGGATTCTCTCACTTCTGCTCAGTATGGAAGAGAAAGAGAAACGTTTTTAAATGATCTATCTGCAAAAATGTCTAGTGCTACAGAGCTTCCAACAATCAGAGAGCTTGAGGGCTTATGGTATGAATTGCAAAGAGAGATGGTCGCTGGTTCTGAGGTTGTTAGCTTTAATACCAATGTAATCAATCTTGATGGCGAATCTGAAAATTGCATTGTTACTAGAGTGGGACTTTATAATGCTATTTGTGATGGTAAATATCTTGAATACATTGGTAGCAAAGGACAATATGCATTTTTAGGTAAGCAGCCTGAAGGTAGGTATGTAAGCTCTGCAAAAAAATTATCTAATGCTGATCCTGGCGATGTTGTTAAGTTTGGAGTTGACCCAACTGGTCCAGTTGGCGGCAGCTTGCTTGCAAATTTAATTCAAAATCCAAGTCTAATGGAAAGAGTTAATCAAGGTCGAGAAGTTGGATACATTATTATAATCGTTGGTTTGTTTGGTATCGGTGTAGCTTTTTGGAAACTGTTTACTTTATACAACATGGGTGTTGCTGTAAAAAAACAAGCAAAATCAAAGTCTCATGATCAAAACAATCCACTAGGAAGAGTCTTAGCTGTTGGTGAACAGCATATGGGCAAAGATATAGAAACGCTAGAGTTAAAACTTGCCGAGGCAATAATGGCAGAGAGGCCTGCCATTGAAAGAGGCATTCCTGTTGTAAAAATTATATCTGTTGTTGCTCCACTTGCTGGATTACTCGGAACTGTTACAGGTATGATTGTTACCTTCCAGCAAATTACATTATTTGGTACTGGAGATCCAAAAATTATGGCAGGAGGAATTTCACAAGCTCTTGTCACAACTGTTTTAGGTCTTGTAGTTGCTATTCCAACAACACTTTTACATTCTTTTGCTAATTCATCTGCAAGAGGAATCATTAATGTTCTAGAAGAACAAAGTACAGGAATAGTAGCAGAACATTCTGATTCAAATTAATTAGCTAATGTTTTACGCGATAACTGAAGCTTTTAATACCCTTAGGGATTTTATGTCCGCTGGAGGAAGTGTTCTTTGGTTGATTGCAATCCTTGCAGCTTTTATGTGGGCAATTATTCTTGAAAGAATTTGGTATTTTAATGCCGGCCATAAAGAGTATATGGGCGAGCTAAAATCTGAATGGGACTCCATTACTGATCACTCATCATGGAAGGCTCAGCAGATTAAAGATAAATTAATGTCTCAGGCAAAAGAAGCAGTCAATAGACACTTATCACTTATAAATACTTGCGTCGCACTTTCGCCACTTTTTGGATTATTGGGCACTGTAACAGGAATGATAGAAGTTTTTCAGGTAATGGCTTTCACCGGTGGTGGTGATGCAAGGTCAATGGCTGGAGGAGTCTCAAAGGCAACACTTCCAACAATGGCAGGAATGACTACCGCATTATCAGGAGTTTTTGCTACTATTTATCTAAATGCTGCTAGAAATAGAGAAGAAGGTTTAATAAAAGAAATAATAAAAAGTTAAAAGGAGAATATTGTGAGAAGAAACGCTATATCAAGTGCTGTTCAAGAAGAAGAAGCTGAAATCAATATGACACCAATGCTTGATGTTGTTTTCATCATGCTCATTTTCTTTATTGTGACAGCTAATTTCATTAAAGAGCCTGGGCTTGAAATTAATAGACCAGAATCTGATACCTCAGAAACACAAGAAAATGCTGCAATTTTAATCGCCATTGGTGCTTCTGGTGAAATTTGGATGGATGGTAGAAGAATTGATGCAAGACAGGTGAAAGCTAATGTTGTTAAACTATTAGCCGATAATCCTCAGGGATCAGTGGTTATTCAAGCTGATGAAAAAGCCATGGCCGATACAATCATCAAAGTAATGGATGGTTCAAGAGAGGCCGGCGTTTATAATATATCTCTTGCTTCTGAACCTAATTAGAGAATTGATTTGAATACTGCTAATAATAGTTTGAGTACCTTTTCGCAAACCATGGCAAGGGTATTTGGACCATTAATAGAACTATATTACAAAGCATTTAATTACAATAAATATCTAGCAGGATCTGGTTTTGCAGCTCTAATAACCCTTGGATTATTTTTTCTAATGGTCGCTTTGATTTCTCTGGGTGATAACAGTGTTCCTACGGACAACTCCAGAAAATTAGGAGATGTGATAATGCCTGATAGGGACATTGATACGTTATTTGATAATGTTGACAAACCCGAAGAGCCAGATCAACAACCAGAGGACATTGCACAGCCTGAATTAGATTTGGCACCTCTGGCTGGCGTTGATGTAAGTCTGCCAAAACCAAAAGCTAATTTCGCTGGAGGCGGATCATTTTTTAGAGATGGTGAATATATTCCATTATTCAAAGTTACTCCAATCTATCCTAGAAGAGCTCAAGAAAGAGGCATCATGGGATATGCAGTTGTGGCATTCACAATTACTGAAACAGGAACAGTTGAAAATGCAGTTCCCTTGGAGGGCATGTGTGGAGATCCAACCAATCCCGAAACAGTTTATAGACAATGTTCTATATTTAATTCAGCGGCATCACGGGCAGCATTAAAATTAAAATATAAGCCTAAAATAGTTGACGGCAAAGCTGTAAGGGTAGACGATGTTCCTCACAAATTTACTTTTATTCTTGAGGAAAGTTAGTGAAAAATTTCTCTAAAAGCCTTCTATCTTTGTTATTAATTTCTGCCTTTACTTTTAGCTCGAATTCATTATTTGCCCAAAGTAATGCAGATGGAGGTAATAATTCAGAAAAAAGAACATACAAAAAAGCTAGAGTGCTTACATCTAAGACCGCAAAAAAAGTTGTCAAAGTTGTTGAGGCACTTGAAAGACAAAAAGTTGTTAAAGTACCAGATCCAGAAAATGAAGGTAAGTTTATTGAAAAAGAAGAAGACGATCCTGACTGGAATGAAGCAAAAAGAATCTTAACAGAGCTTTTGAATGAGCGAGCCGATTTAAAAAGTTATGACCGATCTGTAATGTGGAATTACTGGGGTTATATATATTTTAGTGAAGAAGATTATGATCAAGCAATGTATTCATATGAGCAATTATTAAAAGAGCCAGAGGCAACCATACCGCTCCGAACTGCATCCTTGTTAACTCTCGCACAATTAAATCTTGTAAAGGCAAACTGGGATAAAGGAATTCGTCTCATTCTTCAATGGATGGATGAGGTAGAAAAGGTAACCGCTCAATCCTACTATCTTCTTGCTTCTGCATATTTCCAAAAAGAAGATTATGTAAGAGCCCGCTCATCTATGGAAGAGGCCATAAGACTTGCTGAAGAAGAAGGCTATCGCCCAAAAGAAAATTGGTATGTTCTGCTAGCGGCTTGCTTTAACGAGTTAAAAGATAGAAAAGTTATTAGTGCTTCATTTGCACTAGAGCAACAATTAGTTATTTATGAAATTCTTGTAAATTATTATCCAAAGAAGATTTATTTCTTGCAGTTAGGGGGAACTTATCAACAGATGGATAGAGAAGAGGATTATATGATCACTCTTAAAGCTGCCTTTAACAAAGATCTACTTGATAAAGAGGGCGAGTATCTTGCTCTGGCCCAATTACTTCTTCTTAGCAAAAATCCCTACTGGGCTGCACAGGTTCTTGTGGCCGGTCAAAATAAAAAAGTTGTAATTAAGGATGAAAAAACTGGTGAAGAAACAACAGTACCTGTTGTAAAAGATACTGAAAAAAATCTTAAACTTTTAGCTGACTCTTGGAGAATGGCTCAAGAAATTGATAAAGCAATACCAGTCCTAGAGCAAGCAGCAAAAATGTCTAAAGAGGGCGATACCTATATTTTGTTAGGTAACCTTTATTTATTCGAGGATAGAATAGAAGATTCAATTAGAGCAATTGAAGCCGGCTTAAAAAAAGGAAAAGTCAAAAGCAAATCACAAGCCCAATTAGTCCTTGGACAAGCTCATTTCGAAATAGAGAATTTTGATGAAGCTAAAAAACAGTTTAGAGCTGCAGCCCGCGATGAAGATAAACGCATTAAAAAGACAGCTAATTCTTGGATTAAGTATGCTGAAAATGAAGAAATTAGGGTGAAAAATCTTGCTTTAAGAAGAGAGTTTATTCAACAATCCAAGGCTAAAGAAACAACCTCTTAGTTCTTAATATAGGTCTCAACTAAAAAATCATACTCGTTTTCTTCATCTTTTTTAAAGGATTTATTTGAAATCATTGACCATTCTGTAAAATCAATGCTTGGGTAAAATACATCTCCATCAATATCACAATTAACCCTGGTGAGAACCAACTTGTTCACTAGGTTAATGCTCTCTTTAAAAATATATCCACCTCCAATTAGTACAACCTCTTCAAATAAGTTATTTTCTTTATTCCAATCTGTTGCTTCAGCTATTGCTTGCTCTAGAGAATTTACTATTTGAATTTCATTTGTTGATGAGAGGGTTGACGATATTACAATATTTTTCCTATTTGGAAGAGGTCTCCCAATTGATTCAAACGTTTTCCTACCCATTACAATGGCTTTATTTTGGGTATAAGCGCTGAAATGTTGGAGATCTTTCTTTAATTTCCATGGCAAGTCATTGTTCACACCTATTACATAGTTATTAGACAATGCGACTAAGTGTGAAATTATCATTTTATCTATATTGCCATTTTTGCTTTTAAAGCTGGGTGAGATTCATAGCCTTCTAAAATAAAATCACTAACTGAGCAATTTTTTAGCTCATCAATCGAGTCTAGCTGAGGCATTATTAGCTTTGGAAGTTTTTTAGGTATTCTTGTGAGCTGTTCTTTAACTTGCTCTAAACTATTTTTATAAATATGCGCGTCACCAAATGTATGAATAAATTCTCCAGGAACCAGGTTTAAGATATTTGCCAAAATTGATTGCAGTAATGCATAGCTTGCAATATTAAAAGGAACCCCTAAAAACATGTCCGCGCTCCTTTGATACATTTGACATGATAAGCGACCGCTTTCTGAAACATAGAATTGAGACATGACATGACATGGAGGCAATGCCATAGAATCAAGTTGCTCGACGTTCCAGGCACTCAAAATATGCCTTCTTCCGTTGGGGTTAGAGTTAATTTCATTAAGCAATTTTTTAATTTGATCCACGCCACCCCAATTTCTCCATTGGACTCCATATACTGGCCCAAGTTTTTTTGTAATATCATTATTTTCGTAACCAAGCTCAATACCTTGATTGTCAGCATTATCAGTCCAAATAGTAGAGAATTTACTTAAATCAGTCAGCTCAGATCTATCTTTTTCAAATCTAATTTCAGCTAATCTACGCTCATCATCTGAGCCTTCAAGAAACCATAATAATTCTGATACAACACCTTTCCATGCTAGTGATTTAGTTGTAACCGCAGGAAATCCGTCTTTAAGATCAAAACGGATTTGATGACCAAAAGACGAAATTACTCCCGTTCCAGTTCGATCATCACGATCTTCACCGTTTTTAAGAATGTGATCTAATAGGTCAAGATATTGCTTCATTTTTCTTTAAAGATTTCATTAAAAGTAAAAGTCCAATAATTACCATGGGGATGCTAAGAAGCTGACCCATACTTAATTGTAATGCAACAAAACCCATGTGAGAATCAGGCTGCCTAAAGTATTCTACAAAAAATCTTATTGCTCCATAAGCAAGCAAAAAGGTTCCACTGACAACCCCATGCTTATTGTTTTTAGCATTAACAAACATGAGTAAAATAAACAGAAATAAGCCCTCAAAAAATGCTTCATAGAGCTGTGATGGATGTCTTGTAAAACCATATGGATCTGTCGGAAAAATAAATCCCCAAGTTCCGTCAGTAGGTCTACCAAATAGCTCTCCGTTCATAAAGTTCCCAATTCTGACCAAACCAAGACCAATCGGCATGGCAATACATATAGAATCTGCAAGTCTAAGAAAAGAAATCTTGTGTTGATAGCAATAGACATACAAACTCACAATCACTCCAATCAAACCACCATGAAAGCTTAAGCCGCCTTCCCATATAAAAAATAAACTTAGTGGATTTGCCGCTAATTGATCCAAGCCATAGAAAAACATATAGCCAAATCTTCCGCCGACCATGGCACCAAATATTAATCCATACAAAAACACAATATCATTCACCTGATCGGAAGAGAGCTGCAATTCTCTAACGATTTGATGTCTTTTTAAATATTGAAAGATGAGTACTGCTGAAAGGATCCATGTTACAGCATAATATTGAATTCTAAACCAGCTAATCTCAATTAAACTTGGGTTATTGAAGAAATCTGAAAGTTCAATGATCAATTTATTATTACCAAAATACCAACTAAAATTAAAAACGTGCCAAATGATATTTTAAGATTTTTCTCAGAAATAGAGTGACTTATATTTGCCCCAATTCTAGCAGTTAATATGCTCGCAAAAGAAATTGAGATAACTGCTGGCCAAAAAACGTAACCAAAAGCGCCTGACGGAAGAATTGCTACTGTTGATTGTCCAAAATACATATATCCAATAGCTCCTGCGGCAGCTATTGGAACTCCACAAGCAGCTGCTGTGCCAATTCCACTTCTAATATTGTAGCCTCCAGCGATCATTAGTGGCGTGGTAAATGATCCTCCCCCGATTCCAATTATAGAAGACAAAAATCCTATCCAAGATCCATGAATTGGAGTAATAGATTTGGATAAAGCAATAATCTTTTTATCTTTTTCAGCAAGAAACTTCGTGAAGTTAAAAATCATTTCTATGCCAATTACAATTAAAAAAATGGTGATGATCCATTTTAAATTTTCATTTGTGAGGGTCGCTGCATACTTTGCTCCAATTACAGCACCTAAAATCATTCCCATGGATAAAGGGATCACTAGAGACCACTCAACACTCCTTTTTTTATGATGGGAAAGTGTTGATGAAATTGCTGAGAAAAATATACTTGCAAGGGATGTTCCAATTGCCATTAGAAATATTATGGAGCTCTCAAATCCCATGCCATAAAAAATTAAAATTAGTGATGGAACCAATATACTGCCTCCACCAATACCAAACATGCCGGCTAGTAAGCCAGTAAATGCCCCTAATGATAGATAAATGAGAATTTCAATTGTCATAAAGGCTTATATATTTTGGAAGAAATTCAATTAACACATTTCTATAAACTTCTTGTTTAAATGGAACAACATTTGTTAAAGCAAACCAGTATGAAGACCATTCATAGTCTATAAATTCTTGAGGGATTTGATTTGAAAGATTTATTTTGAGCTCATCTTTTGCTTTGAGTAAATACCATTTTTGCTTTTGACCACTAAAATTCTTTAAACTTTTTGGTCTCGGTTTATATCCTCTCGGTATGTCGTAATGATACCAATGCTTACTTCTTGCTATAACTTTTACTTGGTGCTTATTAATTCCAACTTCCTCAAACAGTTCTCGATAAGCAGCATCTAAGTTTTTCTCGCCCACATCGATACCCCCTTGAGGGAATTGCCAAGCGCTTTTATCCTTTCTTTTGCAAATCAACAATTGATTATTTTTATTTAATACAATTAAGCCAACATTTTTTCTGTAACGTTTGTCATTCATGTTAGATTAACCCCTTATGAGCAAGCCTGATTTAGCTATTTTTGATTTAGATAATACCATTCTAAACGGAGATTCAGATTATTCGATGATTAATTACTTGATAGATATTAATCTCCTTGATAAAGATGCAAAGTTAAAAAATGATGAATTTATTCTAGATTATCAGCAGGGACAACTAGATTTTAATCAATACACGAATTTTGCTCTAGAGCCATACATAGGCATGACGCAAAATGAGATTAATGAAGTAATTCATCCCTTTGTAGAAAAAATAATTGAACCAATGATAAATATATTTGCTTTAAAACTATTGCATGAACATTATGAAAATGGAGACAAAATATTGCTTGCTAGCGCAACAAATGAACTCATTGTAAAGCCAATAGCTAAAAGATTAGAAATCAAAAATGTTATAGCTACAAAAGTAGAATTCAAAGATAATAAATGCACAGGCAAGTTTATCTCTCCATCCGCTTTGGGAGAAGGAAAGTTAAAACTAGTACAGTCTTGGATAAAAGATAATCAATATAAAAATTTTAAAGGTGTAACTTTTTATTCAGATTCTATAAATGACTTACCTTTGATGGAGGCTGTTGAATTCCCAAAGGCTGTAAATCCCGATGCAAAACTTGAGAAAATTTCAATTGAAAAAGGCTGGCAAGTTATAAAATTGCCAATAATTTGAAAAGAAATTTTCTTTGTATATAATCCAAATGAGAATCATTCTCAATAAAAAATATAAGAGGTCTTGAATGCTTAAATCCATTTTTTCACTAATTTTAGTGGTAGCAAGCTCATTGTCTGTTGCTAATGAAGTAAATATATATACATCAAGACATTATGACTCCGATGATCAGCTTTACGAAGATTTTCGAAAAGAGACTGGGATTAAAATCAATGTTATTTCAGGTAATGGAAGTGCTTTGCTTGAAAGATTAAAGTCTGAGGGAGCAAACTCTCCTGCTGATATTTTTTTTACTGTCGATGCAGGTAACTTATGGAAAATTCAAAAAGAAGGATATTTTCAAAGCATCACATCTTCAAAGGCCTTATCAATAGTGCCTAAAAACTATAGGGGCCCAAATAATGAATGGATTGCAATTGCTAAAAGAGCACGAGTAATTTTTTATAATCCAGATAATGTATCAAATGAAGAAATTAAAAATCTTCGTTATGAGAATCTTGCAGATAAAGAATGGAGCAATAGGGTTGTTATAAGAAGTTCCAATAACATATACAATCAATCTTTAGTAGCTTCGTTAATTTCAACTCATGGCATTGGTGAAACAGAGTTATGGGCTAAAGGACTCGTATCAAATTTTGCAAGAAAGCCTCAAGGCAATGACAGATCTCAGATAATGGCTGTAGCTAGTGGAATAGCAGATATTGCAATAGCAAATAGCTACTACTATGGATATATGTTATCTGGAAAAGCAGGCGAGGATCAACAAAAGGCAGCTCGGAAAGTAAAAATGTTTTTTCCAAATCAAAATGATAGAGGAGTGCACATTAATATAAGTGGATTAGGCGTTTTAAGGAATGCAAAAAATGTTGATAATGCCAACATATTCATTGAGTTTTTGCTATCACGAAAAATGCAAGCAAGCATGGTAAATAATTCATTTGAATATCCTATCTTAGAAAATGTACTGCCTCATCCTGATATAGCAAGCTCAGGCTTGGATTTTATAGAGGACGAAATCTTAGTTTCAGAATATGGTAAATTTAATTCACAGGCATTAAAACTTATGGATAGGGCTGGTTGGAAATAACCATATTATGATAACCTGCCTTTTTATCTAAACTCAGTTATACAAAGTGCCGTTTTTTAAAATTTTCACTATTTGGCATGTTTTGCCAATTTTGATTCTTCTGTTATTTTTTTCTCCAATACTAATAATTTTATTTAGTCTCTTTGGAGACTACTCCGAAAACTGGGAGCATATTTATAATTATGTTCTAACTGACTATATTGTGAATTCGCTTATTTTAGTATCAGGAGTTTCAATTCTAGTGATAATCATTGGTTCTGTAACAGCTTGGATAGTCACAAATTATCACTTTACAGGCAGACGTTTTTTTGAATGGGGCCTTATCTTGCCGTTAGCAATACCACCATATATTTTAGCTTACACATTTACGGGTTTATTCGATTCATATGGAACATTGAATGAAGTTGCAGGATCAATCTTTAATTTGCAAGAAAGCGAGTCTTTTTTTCCCAATATTAGAAATATCTATGGAGCAATTTTAGTTTTCTCATTTACCCTTTATCCATACGTATATTTGATTTGTCGAACTGCTTTTCTGAATCAATCAAGGTCTATGTTTGAAGTTGGAAGAACATTAGGATTATCACAAAAATTAATTTTTTTAAAATTAGCTCTTCCAATTGTAAGACCTGCTTTAATCGCAGGCACCATGATAGTTGCCATGGAAACCTTATCTGACTTTGGTGCAGTGGACCACTTTGCTGTTTCAACATTTACAACAGGTATTTTTAGGACTTGGTATGGAATGTATGATTTAACTACTGCTATGCAATTAGCATCAGTGCTCTTAATTTTTATAACTTTTTGTTTAGTCATAGAAAGAACATCTAGAAGAAACGCCAGTTTTTCAACGATTTCATCAAATTTCAAGCCAATGCCTATAAAAAAACTATCATCTCAACAATCATTCTTATGTTTTCTTGTATGTTTTATACCAATATTTATTGGGTTTGTTTTGCCAATACTTGAAATTTTGAATTGGTCATTAAGATTTAACTCAGGTTTTTTCGAAAAGCATTTTTTTAGAATATCCTTTAACACAATTTCGTTATCGGTATTTTCTGCAATACTTTGCACCTTCATCGCAATGCTAATTAATTTTTCAATAAGATATCAAAATAGCTCAATCGTTAAAGTAACTAATCCCTTTTTAAATATTGGATATGCAGTACCGGGACTAATTCTTGCGGTAGGAATTGTTCAATTATTTGTATTTTTAGACAACAATATATTGAATTCTTTTGAGGGATATTTTGTTACCGGGAGTATATTTGGTTTGATCTTTGCTTACATCATCAAGTCTTATGCTTTAGCAAACTCTACCTATGAAGCTGGTTATCAAAAAATAAGCCAAACGGTTGATGATACTGCTCGTATTTTAAAATCAAAGGGCTTGAATCTACTTTTAAGAGTTCACTTTCCTCTTATGAAGACTAGTTTTTTTACTAGCATTCTCTTAGTAACATCTGAAGTTGTGAAGGAATTACCAGCAACATTAATTTTGAGGCCTTTTAATTTTGAAACTTTAGCAGTTTCA
The DNA here is from genome assembly GCA_902515775.1 of uncultured SAR86 cluster bacterium. GTDB lineage: Bacteria > Pseudomonadota > Gammaproteobacteria > Magnimaribacterales > D2472 > D2472. The sequence continues at coordinate 128,236 of CABXVU010000001.1, read as the reverse complement.
ACATATATTTACGCCTCCGAGGAAAGAATGATTGAGGCGGCTGCTCCAGCAACAGCTATAATATTAATAGGTTTAATACCTATTTTCTTTTTAACAAAGATGATTAGAGCATCTAGACTGGAAGATAAGAAATGAGAACAATACTCGAAATAAGTGATTTATCTCACTCTTATGGTGATGAAATTTTTACGATTACAGATTTTAGTTTCTCATTAAAAGATGGTGAAATAACATCAATTATTGGCTCTTCAGGCATAGGCAAAACAACTTTATTAAGAATTATTGCAGGATTGGAGGAACCGTCTGAGGGTGAAGTAAGAATAAATGAAAAGCTGGTTTCAAGTAAAAATTTCATACTTCCTCCTGAAAAGAGAAATTTGGGACTCGTAGTTGAAGATAGAGCCCTTTTCCCCCATTTAAGTGTTAAAAAGAATGTGATGTTTGGAATAAATTATATTGAAGAAAAAGAATCATTAGTTCGTGAGTATCTCGAATTATTTAAAGTTCTGGATTTAGAAGAAAAATTCCCTCATGAAATTTCAGCTGGTCAGCAACAACGTGTTGCTTTTGCAAGAGCACTAATTACCAATCCGGATATTCTTTTGCTTGACGAGCCGTTTGCTGCGCTTGATAAAAAACTTAAAAGCGAGTTGCATATTGAGACAAAGAAAATTTTCAAAGAAAAAGGTTTGTCAGTAATTCTAGTTACTCATGATGAGGAAGAGGCTGAGTACTTTTCAGATAGAATAATAGAGTTTCAAGAAAATAAGATCATAGTTCGTTAGAATCTTTTTAGCTATCTACATTTTCCATATTTTTAATCGCTTTATTCATTTGTCTCTCTCGCGAAGAATGCTCGTTAATAACTTTTAGCATTGCATCTGCTTTCTTTTGAAGCTCTGCAGTGGAACCGCTAAAATTTTCAAATTCTTTTTTTAGTTTTCCAAATTCCCTCATTATCTCGCTTGCCTTTTCATTTATTGCAAGAGTTCTAAAGCCCATATGAACACTAATGAGGTATGCCGCAAGAGAATTTGGACCCATTATTAAAACTCTACTATCTCTAAATATCTGCTCCCTAATGTCACTTATTGAGTCTATGAGTTGCATTAAGGATTCGCTAGGAATAAACATGATTCCCAATTCAATGGTAATTCCTGATTGAATATATTTACTATTGATATCATTCGCATCATTGATTACATGTCTTCGAATTGAATCTATTGCTGTTTTTATTGATTGAGAGTTGCTGCTGTCCACAGCAGACAAATAGTTATCATAAAGACCAGAAGGGAATTTTGCATCGATTGGCAAAAGAAGACCCTCTGGTAATTTAATTGCAAATTCAACTCTTTTACCGGATCCACTTATAACTTCTGCATTTTCAATGAATTGATTGGGATGAAAAATATCTTTAATGATTGCATCCAAAGCCCATTCTCCAAATGTCCCAGCTAATGCTCCTCCAGACAAATACCTATTAAGCTTGCTTAGTGGATCTTGAAAAGATTGAATTTCAAGAGATAGATCAGATAGTTTTGTTTCTTGTCTCTCAACTGCTTTATCTAAATCTCTCAAGGATTCTTTTGAATCTGAACTTTGTGAACGATCTTTAATATTAAGATATATTAATAGTCCTAAAAGCAGGATTATTATGATTAAAAGAATCCATATGTATGCCACTTATAAATTTATCCTATAAAATATATTTTTTAATATACTCAATGATACTATGGATGAATCTCTAGAATCTAAATTTACCTCCTTAAAAGCTAAGAATCTCAAGATTGATTTAACTCGAGGAAAACCAGGGGCTGATCAGTTAGACCTTTCAAATCAACTTTTAACTAATAGTGTTCCATCTGAAAGCCCGAGTGGAGTAGATGTTCGTAATTACGGCCATCCACTAGGTATAGACGAGGCTAGAGAGCTTGGTGCAAAGTTAATGTCAGCCACCATGGAAAATACCCTAGTTGGGGAACAATCAAGTTTATTACTTATTTACCAACTGATTCTTGCTAATTACCTTTTTGGAATAGAAAAGCCATGGAAGGATCAAGACGATGTAGCATTTATCTGTCCTGTCCCTGGTTTTGATAGGCATTTCAGATTGTTAGAAGATTTTGGTATCAAAATGTTGACCATTCCTTTAACAGGATCAGGAGTTGATATTGAAAAATTCAAAGGGCTGCTTAAAGAAAACAAAAATATCAAAGGAATAATGTGTGTGCCAAGGCATTCAAATCCATCAGGTGATATCTATACAGATGAAAATATTTCTGAGCTTTTACAACTTGGAAAGGAATATTCTAGTGAATTTTTATTTATCTTTGATAATGCTTATCTTCTTCATGATTTTTTGCCGTCAGCAAATCAAACTGCTGTGTGGGATCTCGCTATTAAACATAATGTACTTGATCAAACGGCAATATTTTGTTCATTTTCCAAGGTAACATTTGGAAGTGGCGGCCTATCATTTGCTGCTGCAGGAACCAAGCTTTTTAATCTCTTGGTCAGGCAGAGGACCTCTATGATTGTCTCAGCTGATAAGGTAAATCAACTGCGTCACACAGAATTTTTTAAAAACAAGGATGATGTTGTGAATCACATGAGAAAACATGCGGAATTAGTTAAACCAAAATTTGAAGTTGCTTTCAATGCGTTAGATTCCCTTAATCCAAAAATAGGCAATTACAAAAAACCTTCAGGTGGATATTTTATTTCCTACAATACAAATAAGCCTATCGCCAAAAGAGTCATAGCCTTATGCGAAGAAGCTGGAGTTTTAATAACGCCTGCAGGGTCTACGTATCCTCACTTTAATGACCCAGCAGATTCAAATATTAGACTGGCGCCAACCTTTTTGAATCTAGAGGATTTAAAAGAAGCAATGGAGGTTTTCACCATTGCCTTACAGATTGCTCATCAGGAATAAATTAGTTAACCGCTCTGGTCAAAGGTACAAATTTTCCATCTTCAAAGTGAGAAAATAAGTTTTTAATTTCTGGATGTTTTGGCAATTCGTCTGTAACATCGTCAAGTAAGTTTTGCTCAGACACATAGGCAATATAAAAGATGTGACCATTCTCAGCAAAGAGATGGTAAAAAGGTTGATCTTTTTTGGGACGGATTGATGTTGGGATAGATTGATACCATTCCTCAGTATTGTTAAATTCAGGATCTACATCAAATATGACTCCACGAAAATCTAAAAAACGATGTTTCACAATTGCTCCAATGGCAAATTTTGTTTCAACTAACTCTTGTTTTATATTATCCATATACTTTATTTAATCATATCAAATTTTTGGAGCAAACCATGATAGTAAGTAGCACACCATCTATAGAGGGTAAAAAAATCCAAGCTTATCTAGGGATTGTTATGGGCAGCACTGTGAGAGCCAGACACTTAGGTACAGACATATTAGCAACTTTAAAAAATATTGTTGGCGGTGAGCTGAAAAGCTATTCAATACTTTTAACGCAAGCAAGAAAGGAAGCCATGGAAAGAATGATTAAAAGTGCTGAAGAGATGGGCGCAGACGCAGTTATTAATTTTAGGTATGAAACTTCTACCATAGCAGCAGCTGCCTCAGAGGTAATAGCTTATGGAACGGCAGTAAAGTTTGAAAATTGATTCGGTAAAAATATTTGGAGAGCGGCATACTGGCACCAACGCGCTCAACCTTTTTTTAAGAGAGAATTTTGAGCTTAAATTTAAGTATTACGAATTTTTAGGCTGGAAGCATAGGCTTGCTCCCGAAAAAGTTGAATGGATGAAACATGATACAAATAATGTATTATTTATTTTTCTTTTTCGAAACCCCTATACATGGCTTAACTCAATGTATAAGGAGCCTTATTATCACCACTACTTAAAAATTAATGATAGATCTTTTGAGGAATTTATTAAATTTTCTATTGAAGACTATGAAAACTCTATTTGTTTATGGAATCTAAAAAATGATAGTTATTTAAGAATGTCTAAAGAGGTAAAATATAGTTTAAATATCCGGATAGAAGATTTCAGATTAGATCAGAGCAAAATACATGCACTGATAGCGGAAATTATGGGTATTGAATCAGCAGAATTCATTGCATTTACTAATTATGTAAATGGAAGAGGAATTGAAATCAATAAAGATATTGATAAGTCTCTTACTATTCCTGAGCTCACAAATTTAGAAATTAATTACATAAATTCCTTTCTGTCTCGATCAATTATGAAAGAGATAGGATATGATTTTTTATAAATTTTGTTAGAGAGAAGACTATGAATAAAACTGAGAAAACTGCCTTTAGAGAAAGTATTATCGTTGTGATGATGGGGCTGATTATTAATTTTCCTCTTCAAACTTTCTTACTTTGGTTAACTATAGATAATTGGAGTTGGACAAATACCCTTTTAATTTCAATCTTTACTCAAACAATTCTTACCCTGGTTGCTTTGGTTAGGGTTTATTCTATTCGAATGAGGTTTAAAAGAGGAAGATTTTAAGGTCTTGGGCTTTACTGCAGGTAAAATATCTTTATGAAATTAAGAATGTATCAAGTTGATGCTTTCTCTGAAAAACTATTTACTGGTAATCCGGCTGCAGTTGTAATTTTAGAGTCCTCCTTGAAAGATAGCGTGATGCAATCAATAGCATCAGAAAACAATCTTTCTGAAACAGCCTTTGTAAGTATTTATCAAAGTCCTATTTATATTAGATGGTTTACTCCCTCAACTGAGGTAGATCTTTGTGGTCATGCAACTTTAGCTAGTGCAAGGATACTTTTTGAATATCATCCCGAGCTTGCTGGTGAAGAAATTATTTTTGATTCTAAAAGTGGCATTTTGAAAGTCACTAAAAATGAGGATAATTTATGTTTAAATTTTCCAGAAGACCAACCTGTTGAAGTAAACTCTGATCCGATATTCAGAGAAATATTAGGCATACAGCCGTTGAAACTTCTTAAAGGAAAAGACGATTATCTTGCAATTTTTGAAAATCAAAAACAGATTGAGCAAATCCAGCCAAATTTCTCGCTGCTTTCAAAACTGGATTCTAGAGGACTTGTTATTTCTGCTCCCGGGGATCAAATAGATTTTGTTTCACGATGCTTTTACCCAGAAGCAGGAATTGAAGAAGATCCGGTGACCGGATCAGCTCATACAATGTTAACTCCATATTGGGCTATGAAACTTAATAAAGACAAGCTCGAGGCAAATCAGCTCTCTAAAAGGGGAGGAGAACTTTATTGCGAATTGATTAATAGTAGAGTTTTTATATCAGGCAGAAGCGTTATTTATTTTGAAGGAATCATTTCTATTGTTTAAAATCTAATTTTATTAATTTTGGAGAAAATTTATGGCTACATATATTGTTTATGCACTACTACTTACAATTATTCAAATTTGGATAGTTCCTGCTGCTTTAAATATGAAAAATTTTTCATGGTACACAACCAACAGGGATGAACCAATGCCTGAGACGTCTGTGATGGCAGGAAGAGCCATTAGGGCTGCTACGAATCTACAAGAAAGTCTTCCTGCTTTTTTGGCGTTGGCTTTACTCTCTATGCACTTATCTGTTGATTTGACCGGTTTAGCTTTTTGGTGGTTAATTTTAAGAGTTGCTCATCTTGTTACATATATTGCAGGTATAGCTTTATTAAGAACGCTTTCGTGGCTTGGGTCTTTAGTTACTTTGATCATGATGGCGCTTGCGTTGGTTTAGTAGGAATCGACAAGACTATGACAAAAGAAGGGAGTATAGCTCCCTTCTTTTTATCCGTTAGGATTGATTAAGAATTTCTCTCCAGTTGCTTGTTTTGCATAGACCATCAGTGACTCTAAAGTTAATGCCTCTTCAAGAGTAACTTCTTGAGTATATGTGCTAGCGAAAGTAGTTTTAATTCCATTTGCAACTCGGGCTTGCATTTCACCCATTTTCTCAAAGCCAACCTTTCCAAGAAATGGTGTTAATAGAAATCCGCCTATACCCCAATACATTCCAAAGGTTCTATTGTTAGGCAATGTAATAGCTGATTGATTCAGTCCTCCATAAATATAAACTTGCTTGTGATCCGTAGATCCATAGGGACTGTATTCTGTTGCATTTTTTCTTGCTGCACCCTCCATGCAAGCAAGAATTTTTCCAGCCAGTTCTCCTCCACCCGTTGCATCAAATGCAAGGGTTGCTTTGGTTTCTGTGATAGCCGAGGTTAGTTGGTCCATAAAATCATCATCAGATGAGTTACAAACAAACTTTGCGCCTATAGATTCTAATAAATCAACATGCTCTTGCTTGCGAACAATGTTTATAAGTTGCACGCCATCATCATTACAGATTTTCACAAGCATTTGACCTAAATTAGAGGCTGCTGCTGTATGAACAAGCGCCGTGTGTCCTTCCATTTTCATTGTCTCAACCATAGCAAGTGCAGTCAGTGGATTCACAAAACTTGACGCACAATCTCTGGGCTCAGTTCCATCATTCATCACTAAGCAACTTGCTGCAGGCATACATCGGTATTGAGAATACATACCTCCGCCAACGACACTAACTACTTTACCAAGTAGATTCTGAGCATTAGCTCCAGCTTCAATCACAACACCAGAGCCTTCATTACCAACTGGCATAGAGATATTCAATCTTGGTTTCATTGCACCCATAATTGCCTTTGGGACGTCCATTATAATTTTTGAGTCTTCAGCCTGAAGAGTATTAATATCTCCAGGTCCTAGCAAAAGTCCTAGGTCAGATGGATTGATTGGAGTTGCTTCTACTTGGATAAGTACCTCATCCTCGCTTGGAACAGGACGTTTAGATTCAGTAATAGCTATTTCTAACTTTCCTGCATCAGTTACGGTAGATGTAATTTGTTTATTCAAGCTCATTTTATCCCCTAAAAATTTTTAAATAGTAATATGTATAAAGAACTATACACTCTAGAGAAAGCTTTAAAACAAATAATAGAAATTAAGAATTTTTTATGCAGAATTGCTCAGAACATATTGGAATTATTGGAGGAGGGATAGCAGGCCTTTCTCTTGGCTGCACTTTATTAAAGGAGGGCATCCCAGTAGTAATTTTTGAAAAAATGTCAGAAGAAACCTCTCATGGAGCAGCAATCAGTCTTTCTTCAAATGCATTACGTCTTTTAGATAGATTGGATGTTTATAGTGATCTTAAAACAAAATCATTTGTCCATTCTGAAGCATCAATTCAAGGGCCGCAAAAGAAGATATGCACATTCAAAACACCTGAAGTTTTGACAACACGTCGTCAAACATTAATGTCTCTTCTGCATTCTAGATTTCTAAATTTAGGCGGCGATATTTATCATGATCATGCTCTTGTAAGTTTTGATGCTAAAAAATGTGAAGCAATATTTTCAAACAAAAAGAAATTTAACTTCAAGCACTTGGCTGCATGTGATGGAATAAGATCATCGATACGCGACACTTTTTTTCCAGCAAATCAAAAGCCAAAATATAGTGGCTATAGCGCATGGAGAGGTATTGGTAAATCAGCGCTGAAAAGTATTCATTTTGCGCTAGGTCCCATGGGGCATGTGGTTAGTTATCCAATCAATAATAATGGTGATGTTAGTTTTGTTGCTGTAAAGAAGGAAGATTTTCAATTTAAAGAATCATGGAAAGAGCAGGGATCTCTTAATAATTTATTAGACGATTTTTCAATGTATGACTCAAGTATTTTTCCTGAGCTTAAAGATGAAGTCCCTCTTTACAAATGGGGCATTTATACCAGGCCACCTTTACAATCAATGACTTCAAAAAATATTACTTTAGTTGGCGATGCTGCTCACCCAATGGTTCCATTTTTAGGACAAGGTGCTTGCATGGCGATAGAGGATGCTTATACATTCGCAATGCTTTGTAAACATAAGAATGGAAATTTTACTGATGCACAAAATATTTATGATTTGATTAGAAGTGAGCGCACTAAAAAAATTCAAAAGGCGTCCATGTTGCAGGGAAAGATTTATCATATGAAAAATCCTATGTTGGTATTTGCAAGAAATTCAGTTATGAAATACACCAACATTCCAGGCAATGATCTGAAGAGGATTCATGATTATGATGCACATAAAGAAGTATTAAATTTTTCTTAATCTTTTATAGAAAATTTACTAAATTCCAAATCAGAGTCTTTATCAATATTTTTATTTGTATCAGGCATTGGATATTTCAATCCAGAGGCACAATTGAAGAGTACAACTTTTTCATCTTTATCTATAATCCCTTTCTCTAAGGCTATTTGATATCCGGCGGCTGTCGCAGCACCCTCTGGACAAAGCAATAAACCATCTTCTTTAGAAATGATATCTCTAGTTTCTATGATGTGCTTATCTTCAACTGCAAAAGCAAAACCATTTGATTGACGAATAGCATCTAGTATCAAAAAGTCTCCAATTGCAACAGGAACTCTTATGCCGGATGCAACAGTATTAGCGTTATCCCAGGCAGTTGCATGATTTAAGCCTTTTTCAAATGCATCAACGATTGGCGCACATCCAGAAGATTGAACAGCAATCATTTTAGGAAGTTTGCCTTTAAGCCAACCTAATTCTTTTAACTCAGAAAATGCTTTCCACATTCCAATGAGTCCCGTGCCCCCTCCAGTTGGGTAAAAGATTGCATCTGGTAATGTCCATTGCATTTGTTCCGCAAGTTCAAAGCCCATTGTTTTTTTGCCTTCAATTCTATATGGCTCTTTTAGAGTAGAGACGTCAAACCAGCCCACTTTTTCTTTGCCCTCAAGAACTATTTTCCCACAATCATTAATTAGCCCATTAACCAGATATGTATCTGCTCCTTGAAGCTGTATTTCTTGAATATTTATTTTAGGTGTATCTTCTGGACAAAAGACTGTTGCTTTTATATTTGCTTGTCTAGCATATGCCGCCAAAGCTGCACCAGCATTTCCATTAGTTGGGATGGCTAGATGTTGAATCTCAAATTGATGTGCCATTGAAACAGCAAGAGCTAAGCCTCTCGCTTTAAAAGACCCAGTTGGAAGCCTACTTTCGTCTTTAATAATAATATTACCTATTTCACCTCCAAGCATATGAGAAGTTTTTTTAAGAGTAATTAAAGGTGTTATAACTTCACCTAAAGAAATTATGGAAGCAGCGTTTGAAACGGGAAGTAATGCTTGATATCTCCAGAAACCTGGAGCTGATTCTATGCACCAGCTATCTATCTTGAGCTCATTTTTAATTTTTTTTAAATCATACCTAGCTAATAATGGCATTCCTTCATTAGAAAGATTGTAAATTTGATTTACCGGATATATTTCTCCAGTTTTAGAGCACTCTAAATGCGAAAGATATGTTGGCATTTATTTGTGCACTCCGCCATATCTATCTGTTGCTAAGATCAGTTCATGAGTAATTTCTTTCTCAAATGCGCTATGACCTGAAAAAGGGGTGATAATAAATTTTGCTTCTGGCCAACTTTTATGAAGCTCCCATGCTGTTTCTACAGGGGTGCAAACATCATATCTTCCCTGAATAATAGTAGCTGGGATATTTCTTATGCTATCAATTCCGTCAATGAGTTGTTGTTCATGTGATAAAAAGCCCTTATTGATAAAATAATGATTTTCAATAAGCGCAAACGCTAGAGCAAACTTAGGTTTAGAAAAACTATCTGCCATTTCAGGACTATAGCTCAAATTAACGGTAGATCCCTCCCACTTAGACCATGCAATTGCTGCCTCTAGTTTTTTATCCTCATCATCACTTTTAAATATCTCATAATATGCAGATATCAAGTTATCTCTTTTAGATATATCAATTGGCTCAATAAATTTTTCCCAAGCGTCAGGAAATATTTTGCTGGCGCCTTCTTGATAAAACCAATCCAATTCTTTTTTTCTCAACATGAAAATACCACGTAGGACCATTTCACTAACTGAGTCAGGATGAGTTTGCGCGTAAGCTAATGCGAGAGTACTTCCCCAAGATCCTCCAAAAACAAGCCATTGATCAATGTTTAATTTATTTTTTAAGGATTCAATGTCTGCTACTAAATCCCAAGTTGTATTATTTGTTAAACAAGTGTGAGGCTTGCTTCTACCGCAACCTCTTTGATCAAAAACTATAATTCTATAAGCATCTGGATTAAAAAATCTTCTAACTGCTTCACTTCCACCGCCACCAGGCCCACCATGCAAAAAAACAGCTGGCTTACCATTAGGATTCCCACATTGCTCATAATAAATTTCATGCTCGCCTACTGCCATGAAGCCAGTATCATATGGCTTAATCGAAGGATAAAGGTTTATTAGTTCATTCATAGACAAAAATTTATAAAAAGAAAATTGTAATTAATTTTTTTTGGTTGAACTATCTAAAAGCTCTTCAGACGATCCAATTTTAAATTGATCAACATCCTCTCCAAATAATTTTTTCGGGGATACTGACTCAAACTTACCTTCGGTATCTGTTGGATCAGTGAAAAATCCAAGCACATAGCCTCCTTGAGAATAACCCATTAAATCTCTTAATTCAGGAGATAAATCCTTTGCAATTGACGGAGGACATGAAAGGTATTGATTCTCTTCTTGTCTTAACCAATTAGGTGCATAGTGCAGAAAAACGCCTAGTCTGTTTTCAGAAGTTTGATTAGCACCGCCTCCATGAATAACAGAGCCAGTATAAATAAATACTGATCCCGCAGTCATTTCGGCGCTTTCAATTTCTTCGTCTAAAGGCATCCTGTTCTTATCCCATTTATGAGATCCAGGCACAACCTGAGTTGCTCCATTTTCTTTTGTGAAATCTGTAATTGCCCAGACAGTGGCAAACTGTGTTTCAATTTTTCGTGGCACATAACCACCCCAAACGCCTCTATCTCTATGAAGGATTTGAGCAGTTTCTTTTGGGCCTATCTGAATTGCTGATGTGAAATGGAGCTGATAACCATCACAGTGAGGCTCTAAAAATTTTTTTGATAAAGCATTAATTTTGGGATCAAGAGCAAGCTCACGACATTTTGGAGATCTAGCCATAAGAGCACCAACTCTTTTTGTTTGAAATCCAGTAAATTCATTGTCACCTTCAATATCATTGCTGAGGAAGGGCTGAAGTTCATTTTGAATTTCAATTAGATCATCTTTAGATAAAACATTATCAATCACCACTGCAGCATCTTGATCAATAATTTCTAAAATACTGTCTAAGTCTGTATCTGCACTCACATGTTGAATACTCATGACTTCAGTTTAGGTTAAATTTAAAAGTCTGTGAAATATTTTTTAAGTAAGAATTTATATTCTGATTAACTATTCTCCACCAAGCGCAGTTCAGTTATAATTCTTCCTCTTAAATTGCCCAGATAGCTCAGTCGGTAGAGCAAAGGACTGAAAATCCTTGTGTCGGTGGTTCGATTCCACCTCTGGGCACCACTCTTAAAGCATTTCTATAATCTTGGTTTTATGAACACTTATGAACACTAGTTTGAGTGTTCACATTTTATAAATACTTGAGGATTTAAACTTGATAACTGATGTCTTTCATTCTTTATCCAAAAGGGTTGTATATAAGTAAGAATAAAAAGAAAGAGTATGCGATAACAACTCTTCTAAGTTGCGGACTTGCAAAAACTTTTTCCTGCCAAGAAAGATTTAAATTGTGTTCTGCCATTATTCTTTCAACTTCTGCATCGTTATACGGAGTATCAGGTGACATTGACAAATACTCATCATAGACTGTTTGAAATCTTTTAATTAAATCATCTCTAAAGAATAAATTTGCTACCCAGTCATTTTTTGGAATTTCGCATATTAAAGATTCAGTCCATTGAGATGGATGTTTAGATATTTGAAGAGAACGAATTGCTTTTTCACCACCCCAAACAACCATTTGTGCTTCTTCTTTAGTTCTTCCATCGTGAGGAATTACATCCACAAATAATTCAAAAATAAACTTAAATGCTTTGGAAACAAGTGTAAAAATAATTAACAACCAAATCATTTCAACAAAGAATAATGCAACTATCGAAATAAGGATTTGATAAATTCTTTCGTCTGCAAATGCCAATCCAATAGAATAATTGATTAAAGGGAGTCCAAACATCGCAAATAATGTCAAGACAAGATTCGGTATGAAGAATAAAATTATGTAGAGTTTATGTGCTCTGTAATCTAACATTCCAAACATAATCTAATCCAACCTATCACGCAAAAATAACACAAACAATAATAAATGCTTTAACACTTATTGTAATTTTTTATTGTCTTCATGATTTTTTCTCTTTGATATCTTTTTCCACTTGCTCATCAAACTTTCTTAAACCAGTCCAATAAGACTCTGAAACTGATAATTCTTGTTCGATTCTTTTTGCAGGATAAAAAACTTCCCAATTATTTTCACCAACTAGTTCTTTAAGTTCTTCAACAATACTCTTATCTGTTTCTCCTGTTTCAACCTCATCTATTGCCATAAGTTCGATTGCGTTTTTTACCCAGTCATCAAAACTTTGATTCCTATCTCTGTTTAAGCAGAGGTTATAGGTATCATCAACAAGTTTTTTTGCATATCTTTGACTTATTTTTTCTAATAAATCATCCAGTTCTTTCTGTTTTTGTTCAGATGACTTAAAAAGATGTCTTTGCTCATATGCGACATATGACCAACCCAAAAGGAAAAAAATTACGAATGTATATTCTTGCCACAAAATTCCAAATATCGTAGGAACTACGATAAATATTAGTAATATAAAAACGTAACTTATTTTTATGTTTTTCATACTCACTTAATGATTATGCCATTCTCGACTTAATCACGACCAGTAGTTTTATGGAAATGATTTATAAAAAATACTTATATCTATCCCCACTTCTTTATAAGACTGTTAACAATATCTCGGTGAAAAGACAATTGAGAGTGCAGTATTGCACTCTCATCTGTAAGTTCTTCCCACTTTAACCAGTCAAAATCTTTAGAACCTATTTTGCCAAGACCATCTATCTTCTTATCAATAGATTTAATCCTGATCCAAAGTCTTCTGTCATTATCGTTTTTGATTTCCATATTAAACCCAAGTATTAGTTGAATATTTTATTCTCTCTTTATCACATAACTTTTGTATGTCATGAAGAGTTAATTTCTTATCAGAGTTAAAACCTTTTACAAGACAATGAATCATGAACTTAGATAGTCCATCTTTATCTATCGTTAAGTAATACTCATACTCATCATTGCCCCAAAAAGTTTCAACATCTGAACCATAATGATGAGAACTCAAAGTTAAATCTCCATTCAGACCATACTCTGCATAAACAGAATGACTGCCTTGGGGAAACTCTTTTCTATAGATTTGTTCCATATTTTTCTCCATGAGAAACATACCCGGAATTGAGTATGTAAATGTGAGTAATGGAATTTGAAATAAGAAGATATTTCTTTCTTTACACTTACTTATATGGGGATTTTTTCATGAAATTCAATGTAATATATGTTCACAATCTAGTAAGATCTTTCATCTTTCTCATACAAAATATGAACACTAACATGAACACTAGAGTCTGAAACATGCATATCTATGGGGTTTCAATTTTCGAGTCAAGAACTGAAAATCCTTGTGTCGGTGGTTCGATTCCACCTCTGGGCACCATGTTATAAGATATTCATAACTTGGATAAATTAAAAAAAATTTCGCTATTTCTTTCTCTGATTTTATTTATAGGATGCAGTGCAGAAGATAAAAATTGGTATCCTTTTCCCAACTCATTCTTCGGCCAACTATATACAGCAGGCCCAATCGCTTTAACAAGCAATTTAAATGAAATTAACATTTGGCAAAACATAAACGAGTTAAATTTAAGCCTAGCTAGGATGTCATATATTATGCAGCTTGGAGTGCCTGAAGTTAACATCGCATGGTATTTTCAAGATGGAGCTTGGCCAGATGAACCGAATTTTCAGTTTCAAAGACTAAATTCAAATTATAAAGAGTCCGAAATTAGTAAACATATTAATTTAAATGGTTATACCTATGACCGGATAAGTAAGAAGAATCTTTTGTCGTCAAAGATTTCTGAGAATAAATTAAATATTGGAAATGGCTCATATCAAGCTTTGCTTGTAACTAATTTAGAGCATACTTCTCCAAGTATTTTGAGAAAGATTCTAGCCCTTGCAGATGAAGGACTGAAAGTAATATTCATAGGTGATTTTCCGCAACGTGCAACTGGGCTTTCTAATTTTAAAATTAAAGACACGGAAATCGTTAGACATGTAGAAAAGATTTCTAAACTTGTGTTCCAACTTAACGATACACAAGATCTTGCTAATACTTTAAAGGACCTAAATATTGATCCATTAATAACTTTATCAGATAAAGATAAAAATTACTTTAGATCTGCCACTAGGTCATGTGGCTCACATAAAATTATTTATTTTTTTAATGATTCTTATGAGGCACAGAAAAAATTTTTTTATTTAAATAAACCTTTAAAGAATATAAAAATTCTTGATCCTTTTGACGGAAGCATAGATGAATTTTCTAACCGAAATTTTCTTGAAAATATAACAATGTCAATAGAAGGAGGCAAAGCAAAAATATTAATTCTGAGTCAAAGAACAGACTTAAATAATGAAAATTGTTTTGAAGCTAATGAATGGATTAATCCAGACGAAAGATACTTTCCAATTTTAAGATGGTGGTGGCCTGGAAATGCAGTAGAAAAAGCTCAGATTCAAACAGAGCTGAAGAAATTTAAAAAAGCTAAGTTTTCTTCGATTGAGCTGCAAACATTGACAATTGGAATGCCAAAAAAATATTTAATGCAAAATAAAAATGAAATCTTTCAAGTGGGAGAACAATCCTTTTTTGATAATCTTAAATATCTATTTTCACAGGCGAATGCTTTAAAATTGAATGTAGATCTTACTCTTGGAAGTGGTTGGTCGAGTGGAGGCCCATTCATTAAAGATTTTCCCGCACAACAACTAATAAAATCTGAGTTAGAGATCATCGGACCAGTAAACGGAACAATTAAACCTCCTAAAATTCAAGAGCCCTCTTATATAAGTAAAACAAATTTCATTGTAAATAAAACAATAGGTAAGTTTGATCAAGATATTGATTTAATGAAAGTTACTCTGGCAAAAGTTCAACAATCACAAAAAATAGATATTTTGACTGAGTTTGAAGATGTAAGCCATTCCTTGAATGAAGATGGATTGAAATTAGATGTCCCTGCAGGGAAATACAAATTGTTTTTTATATATCAGAATAATGTTTCTCATAATACGCTGGGTTCTGCTTATAAAGGAGCATGGGATGAATCTTTAGTGTTAGACCATTTAAATAAAGGAGGCGTTGAGGAGTATATCGATAAGCTGGGAAATAATTGGATAGAAAAAATAAAACCTTACAAGCCAAGAAATTTTTTTATTGATAGTTTTGAGCTAATTGGCGAGCTGCCCTGGTCAAAAAATTTTTTTAAAACCTTTGAGGAGATGCATGGCTATAGTATTGCTCCATACCTGCCTTTAATTTTTAAAAAGAATGGAGAATCAAAATACCTATTTGCAATATTTGGCGAAGAGTTTTTATATCAGTCAGAACATAACCTTAGCGAGAGAGTATACGAGGATTATCTGCATACAAGAGAAAAGCTTTTTATGACTGAGTTTCTCCTGCCAATAAAAAACTGGACTAACTCTTTAAATATTAAGTTAAGGCTTCAAGCACATGGAGGATATGGTAATTATTTGGATGCATATGCCGTTGCGGATATTCCTGAAAGTGAGGGTCTTTTTGCAGGAGGAAGTTTTGATTTCTTAAAATTAGCGTCCTCAGCTGGAAATATTGCAAATAAAAAGATTGTTAGCTCAGAGTCCTTTATTGAAATAGACTTTAATTACAATAAGTTGAAAATTGAAGATTATGAAAGGTTGGCTGGTAATGCATTCGCAGCGGGAATTAATCAAATAGTTTTTCACGGATATCCTTATAAGCTTTCATATTAGTTAATAATATGAGGGCAACATAATTATGTGTAAATTTTATCAACAATTTTGAAATTTTTTTTAAATTATTTAAAATATGATTTAACGTTCATCCTAGTATATTCAAATTAGGACGGAAGTAGTCGCAAGACGAAGGAACGCATTATCGTTCATCTCGAAAGAGACGGAAGTAGGTAATGATACTGAAGGAACGCGTTGTTAATTGGTGTATATCGAAAGATATATTATTTTAATCGACGAAAACTGGAGGCTAATATGACTTCGTACTATAGAGGCATTAAAGTAACTCGCCAAAACAATACTAATCACAGCTCAGCTGTTGACAAAGTATTGAATTATAGAGGTGCTAAATACAATGCTTTAAAACTAAGCAAGTCAGCTAAACCATCAAGCGGTGTTTATCGCGGTGTAAGCTGGTCAGCATAACTTATATTTAAGTTAAAAAAAGGAAGGTTTTTACCTTCCTTTTTTTATTTAATGAATAAATTTTCATTTCGATAAATAATAAGAAAAACGTAAATATTTAATCTCTGCTTTGAATATTAAAAATAAAAAGTTAAATTAAGAATCATGAAACCAGTATGTTTAGTTCTAGGGGCAGGTGCAGGCATTGGTGGGACTGTTGCAAAGAAGTTTGCCAAAGAAGGCTTCCATTCATGTTTGTGCAGAAGATCTGATCAAAAAGGATTAGATCAACTTGTTTCTGACATAGAACAAGAAGGTGGATCAGCAACAGGCTATTTAATAAATGCAATTGAAGATAATGTCTTAGAAGAATTAATTCTAAAGATTGAACAAGACATTGGTCCTATTGAAGTCCTTGTTTACAATCTTGGTGCTCAAACAGGAATGAAGTTACTCAACGAAACATCTTTAAAAGAGTTTGAATGGGGCTGGAGAATGGCAGATCTTGGGCTATTTAGAGTAGCAAAAGTTTTAATGCCAATTATGGAAGATAGGAATGCTGGAACATTTCTTGTAACTTCTGCAACAGCAGCAATGCGAGGCAATAAAAATCAGCACTCTCATGCTGCGGCCATGGGTGGAAGGAGGTTGTTGTGTCAAACTTTAAATGCAGAATTTGCACCTAAGGGAATTCACATAGTACATATTGTTGTCGATGGCATGGTAGATGCTCCCGACACATTGGGAAAAATGCTTGGTGAAGAATTATTTCAACAACTGCGAGAAACAAAGGGAATGGAACATGACGGCTTGATTTTGCCTACAAGCGTTGCAGATACCTACTACTATTTATCTCAACAACATCGTTCTGCTTGGACGCATGAAATTGATATTAGGGCTTTCTCAGATGTAGCTTGGTGGAATAGTTAATCTAGTTTTTGATATTCAATCCAATCAATTAGAAATCTTTTTTTATTTGGATAAGCTTGATTTGAGCAATTTTTATCATTGCAAAAAGCACTTTTATCAACCAAATGGTCGTCATATATCCCGCCAGCCGCAACATTAATAATTAAGTAATATGATGAATTAAATGGATATCCAAATTCTTTAAATAACCCCATATCTGAGTTAACTGAAAAATATGGTTCCGTTTCATCATTTAAATAGAAATTCAATTCATTTTGCAGCCACTCTAATGTAATTGAGTGAAAGTGATCTTGAAATTTTACTTTTTGTGGGATTAAGACTTCACCAACGAGCGTGGCTTTATTATTAGCCGTGAAACCAAAATGAAGAGCTGAACTTGATACATTTGATATTCTTCCTCGGTTTTCCATGATGTCAATTTCTCCACCTTTAGGCCAATTTATTTCTTTATCAGGCATCAACCAAAATGCTGGCCAGAATCCTATTCCATTGGGCACCTTAAAGCAGAAGGTAATTTTGGAAGGGTATGTAAAGGATTTTTTATTTTTAGAGTGAATTCTTGCAGATGTAAATAGATGTTTTTTATATTTATTTTTATGGAAAATAGGCTGTATTTTTAAAAGTCCATCTTCAATAAATAAATTTTGGTTTGTATTTAATTTTCCTCTACCTATTCTGTAGTATTGCAACTCATTATTACCCCATCCCGAAACAAGATTACCTTTATAAATAAATGAATTACCTTTTGCATAAGTCCAATCTGATTTTGAAAGATTTGGTTTTTCAAAATCTTCACTCCATGTAAGCAGGGCTGGGTTTGTTTTTTCTTTGCAGTATGAACCTTTTGATTCGTTGAAAATAGGACTATTAATCTTTTTTGAGAATACTACTTCATTATTTGTTTGAGTAAATAAGTTTGGAGACACAAGCAGAAAATCTAATAGAAGCGCGAACACCAAAATCTTTTTATGATGTTTATTTACCATTTAAGGTTTAATCCAATGCTTTAAATCCAGATGCTTGTTCTACTTCTTCATTATTAAAGTATTTTTCCATTTGCTCTAGTAGCCATTGACGGTCTTCGTCTTTTGAAAGATCTAAATGTTTTTCATTAATAAGAGTTGTCTGATGAGATTTCCAAGATTCCCATGCTTCTGATGATACAGTTTCCATTAACTCTATTCCTTTTCTACCTGGCATTGGAGGTATTGTCATTGCGGGTAATTTTTTTTGAAGCTTCTTACAAAAAACTGTTTTATTCATAGTTCATTTATTACTTTGCTGATAGGCTTAGGAAGACCATATTGATCTATTCTATCCTTTTTTATCCATTTGTATTTTTTATTCGTTTTAATTTTAGATTCTCTTTTAGAAAGATATGTATTTAAGTTTATATTTAGCACTCTGTGTGTAAGTTCATGCTGAATTTCTTGACTCGATATTAGTTTAAAACCGCTGGCATTATTTTTTAACGATCTTGACTCAAAAGGGATCCATAGATTTTTCCAGATCGAGCTATCTTCATTTTTTACAAGCAATAACGAATCTTTGGTTTGAATTAAAGATAAATTCATTGGAATAACTTTTTTTAGCTTAGAAACCTTCTTATTATTGATAGTTACATTAAATGCAGACTCGCATTGATTTTGTAAGGGGCAATTTTTACATGATGGGTTGGTTGGGGTGCAAATTGTTGCTCCTAAGTCCATGATGCCTTGAGTATAAGCGAAGCAATTATCCTTATTAAGAAATTGGCTAGACAGTTTCCATAACTCACTTTCCTTAATTAAATTAAGGTTCTGATTGACTAATCTTGTTATTACTCTTTTGACATTTCCATCTAGTATGGGATGTGGATTTTGGTAACCCAAAGTCATAATTGCTCCAGCAGTTGATTTACCAATTCCGGGAAGTTCTAGTAATTTATGAAATTCTTTTGGGAATCTATTGTTATATTTTTCTTTTATAATTTCTTTAGTCTTGAATATATTTCTAGCTCTTTTATAGAAGCCAAGCCCAGACCACAATGCTAAGATTTGATCTTCACTTGCCTCAGATAATTTTTTTTGAGTAGGATATTTTTTAATGAAACTTTTAAAATATGGCGTCGCTGTTTTTACCTGAGTCTGTTGGAGCATAATCTCAGAAATCCAAATTTTATATGGAGTGATCTTATGTCTCCATGGTAAATCATGTCTTCCATTATCCAAGTACCACTGAACGATTTTTTGCGAGATTAGTTGTGTTTGATTATTCAAAAAGATTCTCTTTGAAAGTTGGTTTTTCATTAGCTTCAAAGGAGTAGATTATTGGTGCGCCCGTTGGAATTTCCAAAGATATCACTTCTTTTCTTGATAAATTATCAAGCTGCATCACTAAAGATCTGAGTGAATTTCCATGAGCAGTAACTAAGATATTTTTACCTTCTATGATTTTCGGTAGGATCGAGATATTAAAAAATGGTAATACTCTTTCCGCCGTATCCTTTAAACTCTCCCCACCTGGTGGTGGAACATCAAAAGATCTCCTCCAAATATGAACCTGTTTTTCTCCCCATTCTTTTCTCGCATCATCTTTGTTAAGGCCAGAAAGATCTCCATAATCTCTTTCATTCAGAGCTTCATCTTTTACAACTTCAATATCAGCTTGCTCTATACCATCCAAAATTATTTGACCGGTAATTTGTGCTCTCTTAAGAGCTGAAGTGAACATCATTGAGAATTGAATGTTTCTTTGCTTAATTAAGGAGCCTGCTTTAATTGCTTCTTTCTTGCCATCAGATGTCAAACCCGGATTTTTCCATCCAGTGAAAAGGTTTTTGGCATTCCATTCACTTTGCCCGTGACGAACCAGCACTAAAAAATTTTGATCTTTCATAATATAAATTTCACCAATAAATATATTTTAAGCGATAATAAGCTAATGCTGGAATTCAATTTATTTTTAATGGACTATTGGTATTTTTCTGTGCCATTGTTTCTATCTATTATTCTATGGTTTCGCTCTGAAACAAAAAGGGGTGGTAATAGAGTGAATTGCGATCAACTTACTAATTTGGTTAATAAAAAATCCGCCCTTTTATTAGATGTCAGACCTAAGAGTGAATTTGAAACTGGAGCAATTGCAGGATCTGTCAATATTCCCTTCAATGAATTAGAAAATAGAAATGAAGAATTATTGAAAGCTCAAGATTGCCCAATAGTTCTTATTTGCAAAATGGGAAGAAATGCCGCTTTAGCTGGAGAAAAAATGCAGAAATTTGGTTATAAAGAAACTCATATATTACAAGGCGGGATTTCAACTTGGCAACAAGAAGGACTCCCATTGGTGAAGGTAAAGTAGCATATGAATTTTTATAATAAATTTTTATTTTTTTATTTTTTGATTTCTTTTAATGTTACTGCAGATGAACTAACTATAAATATATTCGGACAAAATAAGTCAGGCATATTAAATTTAGCAATTTATAATAATGCAGAAGCGTATGATCGTTCTGTAAAAGGAGAGGGGAGATCAGAGGGCGGTTTTTTTTCAGGAATAGATTCTTTTATTGAGCTTAAAGAGAGTCACAAGTTTGTTATTAATGTTCCCGAGGGGATCTATGCTATTGCGCTTTTCATTGATGCAAATAAAAATATGAAAATTGATAAAAATTTTCTTGGCATTCCAAAAGAACAATATGGTTTTTCTAATAATGCTATGGGAACGCTATCTGGACCATCTTTTGAGCAAGCTAAGTTTCAGGTTAAAGGAAATTCTACACAAAATATAAAATTAAAATAATGAAAGAAGTAACTATTTTCACAACAAAAACTTGCCCATACTGTTATAAAGCCAAAAGATTATTAAAAAAATTAAATATTACTTATAAAGAAATTTCTGTTGATTTTAATCCTAAGCTTAGGGCAGAAATGGCTGCAAGAGCAGGAAAAACATCTGTTCCTCAAATTTGGTTTGATGACAATCACATTGGAGGATGTGACGATTTGCATGATCTACATGAAGCTACAAATTTATTAGAGGCTTTGCGTTAAGCTTTTTGAGCTTTTATTTTTTTTGAGAGAGTATTTCTTCCCATACCCAATACTTTAGCTGCATCCTGCTTTTTTCCACCTGCTTTTTCTAAAGCAAAATCAATGATTACTTTATCTAACTCTGGTTCAATAATTTCGAGCATATTCTCTGAATTCCTTTGATAAATCTCACCCAGCCAATTAGACAATCCTGATTGCCAAGTTCCATTTTCAACTTCAGCAGGCAGATCATTATTTTTAATTTCAGCAGGCAGATCTTCTAAATTTACATTTTGAGTAGGAGCCATAAGAGCAATCCAATAACAGATATTTTCTAACTGTCTAACATTTCCTGGCCAATCGTATTGTGTGAAAGCAAGTAGGGCTTCTGGAGACAGAAACTTTTGATCATCCATTAATGAATCTGCGTGTCTTTTTAAAAAAGCAGAGGATAGTTCGCCAATATCTTCTTTTCGTTGTCTTAGAGGCGGCACATCAATTTTGATAACATTTAATCTGTAGTATAGGTCTTCTCTAAATGTTCCAGAAGCAACTAGTGATTCTAGGCTTTGATGTGTGGCCGCCAAGATTCGAACATCTACCTTGATAGGCTTGTCTCCGCCAACTCTAAAAAACTCTTTATTAGATAAGACTCTTAATAAACGTGTTTGAGTCTCAAGAGGCATGTCTCCAATTTCGTCAAGAAAAAGGGTTCCGCCATTTGCTTGTTCAAATCTACCTATTCTTTGTTCTACAGCACCAGTAAAAGCACCTTTTTCGTGCCCAAATAGCTCTGATTCAATTAGCTCCTTCGGAATATCTGCCATGTTTAATGCTATGAATGGCATGTCATATCTAGGGCTATTTTTATGCAATGATTTTGAAACTAATTCTTTCCCTGTTCCAGATTCGCCTTGAATTAGGACAGTAGCATTTGTGTTAGCAAGTTTACCAATTGATCTAAAAACAAGTTGCATAGAAGGAGCCGAACCAATGATTTCTGATTTAGAAACTTTTTTTGGCTTAGATTCTTTATGCTCCTCTAAAGCTTTTTGCACAGTAATTATAGCTTCTTCAAGATCAAAGGGCTTTGGAATATATTCGAAAGCACCTCCTCCATAAGAATCAATTGCAGCTTGCATGTCAGTAAAAGCTGTCATAATTATTACAGGTAATTTCTCATAATTATTTTTTATATGTTTCAAAAGATCATAACCATGCATGCCAGGCATTTTTATATCTGAAATAATGAGATCGGGTTTATCTATGTTTAAAGCATCTATTAATGATTGACCATCAGAAAATGTCTTTATTTCAAGGCCATCGCCCTTCAGACCTTCCTCAAGCACAATTCGAATAGCTTCATCATCATCTGCTACCCATATTTTAGGCACTTTGAACTCCATTAATATTGTTACGAGAAATAGGTATCAAAATTGAAAATATCGTTTGATTATCTTTGCGATCAAAGGATATTGCACCTCCATGAATTCTTATGATGTCTTGAGAGATTGAAAGTCCAATTCCTGATCCATTTTCTTTGCTTGATATCATTGGAAAGAAAATTTGATCCTTAATTTCTGAGCTTACTCCAGGCCCGTTATCTCTGACAATAATTTCAGCTAATGTTTTGTGGACAGTTCCATTTATTGGTTGTCGGTATGAAATTTTAGTTTGAATTTGAAGACAAGGCTCCTTAGCAAAGTTTGTGCAAGCGTGAATAGCATTTTGAGTTATGTTAATTAGCGCTTGAATAAACAAATTTTTGTCTCCATAAATTTCAGGGATACTTGGATCATAGTCTCTTTCAATAATTATATTTTCTTGAGATTCAGCACTGCTTAAGGCTAGTACTCGCTGCAAAGATTCATGAAGATTAAAATATTCAAAAGTTGGTTTCTTTGCTGGAGTTAATATTTTGGTAACAATCTCGTTAAGTCTATCAGTCTCCTCCTCAATAATTTTTAAGAATTTTTTTGAAAAATCATCTTCATATTTAGACTTTAAAATTTGAGCACTTCCTTTAATTCCCGATAAAGGATTTTTTACCTCATGTGCTAGAGTTCTTGCTAAACCAGCAGCTATTTTTTGAGTTGAAAAATTTCTTGTGGAATCAATAATCTTATTGAGGTTATCAATATTTACTGCTTCAATAAATACAAGATTTTTCTTTTCTGAGAAAGTTATTGTAAGGTCAATTGTCCTTGAGTTACCAGACTGATAAACAACCTCAAAATCTCTTCTTGTGACTGATCCAGACTTCTTTTTTGATTTTAGAAGAATTTTATCAATTTGCTCCTTAGTTTGCTTATCCAGCAATGATGAAATTTTTTTACCACTAAGTTTTGATGAATCATGAGTCCAAAGTGCAGCCTTTGCAGCTTCGTTCATCCATAATAAGCCGAAATTATTTCCATCTAAAATAATAACTTCAGTGTTTAAATTATCAAATGCTTGAAAGTTAGAAGAATTCATACTTTTTAGAAAGGAAGTTAAGCCCTCTCAAAATAGAGGGCTCATAGTTCCATAAGACTTATACAATCTATGATTTATTTTGTTAGAGTTCCAACAATATGAGCTAAGATTTTATATGGATCTGCATTTGAAGCAGGTCTTCTATCTTCTAAATAACCGTTCCAGTTATGCTCAACTGTATATACTGGGATTCTTATGCTTGCTCCTCGATCGCTAACTCCATATGAGAATTGATCAATGCTTTGAGTCTCATGGAGACCTGTCAATCTCATGTCATTGTCTGAACCATAGGCAGCAATTCCTTCTCCATGAACTGCGCCAAGCTTGTCACACAATGAAGAAAATAATTCTTCTGAGCCTTTTGATCTCATTTCTTCATTAGAAAAGTTAGTATGCATTCCAGAACCATTCCAATCACCAGTTTTTGGTTTAGGATGAATGTTTACACCTACTCCGTATTCTTCTGCGATTTTATATAGTAGATATCTGCTAATCCAAAGATCATCAGCTGCTTTAATTCCAGTACCAAAACATTGATATTCCCATTGACCAAGGGCAACTTCTGCATTTGTACCCGTTAGTGTGATTCCTAAGTCAAGACAAGCCTGAAGATGATGGTCAGAAATTTCTCTACCAACAACATTTCCAGCTCCAACACCACAATAGAATTCTCCTTGTGCTCTTGGTTCTCCATTTTCCCATCCAAGAGGCTCGCCTGTTTCAGGATCAGTAAAGAAAAATTCTTGCTCAAATCCAAACCACCATTCATCTGTGACTACTTCAGCAGCAGCAGCTCTAAAATTAGATGGATGAGTTGTATGATCGGCTGATTGAACTTGAGTCATTACTAAATCATGACCATTTGGATTTTCGTAAGTTTCTACTGGAAGAAGTAGGCAGTCTGAACTTCCACCTTCCGCTTGTTGTGTAGATGAACCATCAAAGGACCAATCAGGAGGAGTATCTGCATCTGTTGCTTTAACTTTGCTCCTCATAAATGGCTCTGGTTGATAACCATCGAGCCAGATGTATTCATATGTTTTATATTTTGACATTATCTTTCTCCTAAAAAGTTATAAATTTTTAAAGTGCTATATAAGTATGCAATATCAGTGCCAATATGTATGCACTTTTATAGTGCAATAAAAGTTATATTATAGAGCATAATGTTTAAATATGCACTTATTTAGTGCATATTTAAGAATATTTTAATTTTTAAAAAGTATTTTTCAAAGCCTTCAAATGAATGATTTCCACCAAATTTAATCTCAACCTGGCTTGAAGCAAAATACTTTATTGCATATTTATAATCCAGCACTTCGTCACCTGATTCAATTAAAGTCAAAAAATTTTTTGGCCTTTTTAAAAATTTAATTTTTTGATTCATTGTTTCCAGCAATTTTAAATGATGATCATTGACAATAAACTTTTCACCTGTGGAATAGTTTTGATTCTCTCCGAGATACTCTGACATGTCTATTGGTGGAACAGCTGGATTTATATTTACACATCGGAGATTATATTTGTTTGAAAAATATGTAGCATAAAAACCACCTAAAGAACTTCCAATGATAGATGAGGGAGATTCTTTTTTTATTATTAAATCAATTTGAAGATATGCACTTTCTATATCGTTATCTAAATCTGGAATCAGAATCTGAGTTGATTTAGTATTTTTTTTAATGAAGGTATTTATTAAGTTAGCTTTCGTTGAATTAGCAGAAGAAGCAAATCCATGAAGATATAAAATTTTAGTCATTCAAAAAATTTATTTTCTTTAGTTCAACCGCTCCATTTATAAAAATATTCTCTAACCATTCAGTTAGAATTCTATTTTGTTGATATTTTTCATCTTGCGAGTGACTGAATTGTTGAGGGGAAAAAAATGGGACTGGTTTTTCCTGTTGATAAGAAACTACTTCAGCTAATTTTGCATCGATGTAAATATTTATTCTCAATAAAAAATTCACCAAAGCCAGATCATTGTTCTTAAATTTCGCCTCAATAGATAGAGTGTGCTGTGTTCGTGAAATTACAATAAATTCAGCTTCACTTTTTTGGGTATGATTAAGAATTTCAAAAACATAGACATCATGTTTAAAGCTGCAAAGAATTTTTCTTAGTCTAGAATAATTTGCACTGCATGTTGTTAGGTGATCCTTTGTTTTTAAAATTTTATACATCTAATAAATTTTATAATCTTTGTTGAAAGGAGTATAGGATTTGCAGGCTTCAATATAATTTTCTATTTGTATTTTTTCAGATGCACAAAAATGAATTACAGCTTCATCAAAATCTTTTTTTAAAAAATAATGAAATGATGAGCTTGAATGTGGTTGAAATCCTCTCCTAATTTTATGTTCACCTTGAACTCCTGGATCAAAGTATTTGAGATTGTTCTTTATACAGTATTCTATTCCTTGATAATAACAACATTCAAAGTGCAGGTTCTTTATTTTCTTTGTTGCTCCCCAATGTCTTCCATACAAGGTATTTTCACCTTCAAAACAAAGTGAGGCACCAATTGTTTCTCCTTCAAGCTCTGCAAAGAAAATAACTGGTTTAACATACTGATTTCCGGTATTTATTAAATAAAAAAATTCCTTATTTAGATATGGATTTTGGGCTCTCTCATAGTATGTTCTTTGATAAAATATATAAAATAAATCCCAATCTTCAATAGTAATTTCATCACATTTTTTGCAATTAATTTTAATGTTTAATTTCTTAATGCTATTTCTCTCTTTTCGAATAGTAGATCTTTGACGAGATGTAAAAATTGACAAGAAATGATCAAAGTCAGAAAAATTATCATTTATCCATGTAAATCTGTAATTAAATCTTTCAATAAAGTTTCTATCACGCAAAATGGCCTTGCACTCTTCATTTGGAAAAAGAATATGCCAAGTCTCTATTTGCTCTGCCTCCATTTTTTTTATACCCGCATCAATTAGACCAATTTTATTTTTTTTATTTTTAGCTAGAATTCTATCTCCCTCACAAGGAGTAAAAGGAATTGCTGTTAGTAATTTAGGGTAATAACTTCTACCCGTCCTTTGTAAGGCATTTGCCCATTGCTGATCGAAAATGAATTCACCATAACTGTTAAACTTTTTATATAACGGCATAAAACTTATCAATTTTTCACCTTCAATTTCTCCTAGATGATTTGGAATCCACCCAGAGATTTCTGCAGCAGATTCACTTTGCTCCATCGCTCTAAGGTATGCAAAATCTTCAAAAGGATTATTTGCTTTAAATGAATAAGATTTCTCTTTTAAATTAATTTTTTGAATTTCAGATTTCATGGAATTAAATATTAAGAAAACATAATACTGAGAGCATTAGTAAATAAAAAGATGCCCAATGATTATTTTTAAATGCTTGGAAGTATTTCTTTTGATTAGCAAGGTGATGTTGGTGTAAGTAAAATCCAATCAAAAAAAATACTCCTAAGAACCAAACAAATTTTAGTGCAGCCTGCCATCCCACAATTAGCAAAAGAAAAATTGCCATAGATTGAAAGCAGGCAACAATTTTTAAAGTATTTGATCCCCACCAAATTGGTGTCGAGTTAATACCTAATTTTTTGTCATCATCTATATCACATAATCCATAAAGCGTATCAAAAGCAATAGTCATCGCAGCAATTGCAAAGTAAAGAAATATCATTGTTGAATTATTTAATTCATCTGTCATGGCATAAACAATAATCGTTGGATTAAAAGTGAGACCAAGAAATATTTGCGGCCCCATTAAAAATCTTTTTGTGAGGGGATATAAAATTATCAATAGGCTAAAGCAAAAACTTATAAAAATGGTATTTGCATTAGTTAGGCTGAGTAAAATCAAACTTAAAAATCCAAGAATTAAAAATAGAGCCCAGCCTTCGTATATTGATACTCTTTTACTCGGAATTGGCCTTAATTTTGTTCTTTCTACATCGCCATCAAGGTCTCTATCCCATATATCGTTAATAACGCAACCCGCAGATCTAACCAAGATGCTTCCTATAACAACTATTAAAAAATCAGAATATATAAAATTACCACCAGTACTTATAATTAATGCTAATAATGCTGGCCAAAGTAAAAGATATATCCCAATAGGCTTATCAAGCCTCATTAATTCAAAGAATGCGTGTGCTTTATTCATGGGGATAAGAAAACCTCCATAACAGTTAATGGGCAATCACGAACAAGGTAATGTGTTCTTCTTCCCCAAACAGTACTTTTATCAGCCATAGTAAATTCTGCAAATTCACGATTAGTTTTAACAAATAATTTACTTTGAAAGATCAGATCACCCAGTGGCTTAGACCCTATTGATCCCAATCCTGGATATCCTTTAGATGATGTAAGAGTTGGGATGATACTTCTTGCATGAACCAAGGGTAATAAATTTCCATACAGCAATACTTCTCTAATCCGAACCTCTTCAGGAGACATTTTAAGAGCCGCATATTCGTCATCTTCTGCTATTCCAATATCATCTCGTAAAATTTCTAGTTTGAATTCGGCTTTAGATGAAATTTTTTTTGTAATTGAATACTCCTCATTCAACCAATCTAGAATTCTTTTTTCTTTTAAGCGATGTTTTAATTCCGAAGAATTTAGCCATTTATTTTTTCTTGTAAGTTGCATTAAAATTAGATCTTTAAAATCTGATATTATAGCCTGCTTAATTTTCATTAAATGAGACTTTTAACACTGATAAAATAAGAGAGAAAAAATGCAATATAAAAAATGGGAATGCATTGTTTGCGGATTGATATATGACGAAGAACTAGGCTGGCCTGATGATGGCATTGAGGCTGGTACTGCATGGGATGATGTTCCTGATGATTGGTTGTGTCCAGATTGCGGAGTCGGTAAAGAAGATTTTGAAATGATAGAAATTGAATGATTGATACCCCAAAAAACCTTACCAGAAACATACTTATTGGTCTGATTCTCGGTTTTGTTGTCGGTTCTTTTCTTTTTTACACTGATTTTTTACCAAGCCAGATTGATGACTTAATAGAAAAATATATTTTTAATCTTGGGGGAGATATCTTCATGAATCTCCTGAAGTTGTTAGTTGTGCCTTTAGTTTTCTTTTCTTTGGTATCCGGCATTTCCTCTTTAGGAAGGGAACAGTCTTTAGGAAAGTTAACATTTAAGACTGTTGGATTCTATTTGCTAACAACTGCCATAGCAGTATCTTTAGCCTTACTTGCAGGTTCGCTCTTTAAACCAGGCTCTAATTACTCATCTGAATTAGCAATGGTTGCACCAAGCTCCTTGCCTGAGGGCCAAGGAATTTATTCTACTATTGTGGGAATTTTTCCATCAAACATTATTCAAGCAATGGCAGAAAACCAAATGCTAGCAATAGTTTTCTTTAGCATTATCTTTGGTCTAGCACTGAATAAGACTAATCATTTAACAGGTAATTTAAGCGATTCATTTTCTAAATTAAATACTGTATTTTTACAACTAATTGTAATGATAATGAGTTTTGCACCCTTGGGTGTTTTTTGTTTAATTGGAAAATTTGTTATCGCTGATGGGCTTGATATATTCCAAGACGTTGTTGCCTATGTTGTTTTATTAATTACCCTGCTCTTATTTCACGCAGCTTTTACCTACTCTTTTTTTCTAAAGGTTATAGGTGGTTTAAATCCAATAACTTTTTTCAAAAAGATGAAAGATGTTGTTTTATTTGCATTTTCTACTTCATCAAGCGCTGCAACAATTCCAGTAACCCTTAAAACCGCTAATCAAGATTTAGGCGTTAATCAGAATATAGCTTCTTTTGTGGTGCCTGTTGGAGCTACTATCAATATGGATGGAACAGCAATCATGCAAGGCTTAGCAACTGTATTTATTGCTCAAATGTCTGGCATTGATCTAACACTATTTCAGTATATGCAAGTTGTCTTACTAGCTGTTGCAACCTCAATTGGAACAGCTGCTGTTCCATCAGCTGGAACGATTACTTTAATAATAATTTTGCAGCAATTTAACTTACCACTTGAGGCAATAGGGATCATTTTGGCAGTTGATAGAGTTCTAGATATGATCAGAACATCGGTAAATGTTACCGGTGATGCCGCAATTGCATGTATAGTTGCGAAAACAGAGAATCAGTTGGATGAAAATATTTTTAATTCAAAGGCTTAATTACTAATTAAACTTAATTTTATTTGATAAAATCTAACGCTTGTTAAAAGGAGAGAAATGATGAATGTATTAATTGCACCTGCATTAGGTATTTTTGGTTTAGTTGCTGCTTTTGTGGTATTCAGTTTGGTCATGCGTTATTCAGATGGAACAGACCAAGTGAAAAAGATTGGTGACGAAATTCATAAGGGTGCAATGAAATTCATGAAAACCGAATATACCTATCTATTAATTTTTGTTGCTGTATTGGTTATTCTGGTTGCAACTTTTCTAACAATTCAATCAGCTATTGCAGTTATTGTTGGTGCAGCATGTTCATCATTAGCAGGATTTATTGGAATGTATGCAGCAACAAAAGCTAATGTTAGAACTGCAACTGCAGCTCAGCAAGATGGTGCAGCTGCTGCATTAAGTGTTTCTTTCTATGGGGGTTCTGTGATGGGATTATGTGTCGCCTCACTTGGCTTAATTGGTCTAGGTGGCCTATTCTATTTTTTCAGTGAATCTCATGTTCATGCACTTGAGGGATTTGGTATGGGTGCGTCAGTTGTTGCATTATTCTCTCGAGTTGGCGGAGGTATTTTTACAAAGAGTGCAGATGTTGGAGCTGACTTGGTTGGCAAGATTGAGGCTGGCATTCCCGAAGATGATCCAAGGAATCCTGGAGTTATTGCAGATAATGTTGGAGATAATGTTGGTGATGTCGCAGGAATGGGCTCAGATATTTTTGAATCCTACTGTGGTTCAATGATTGCTTCTATTGCTATAGCTTATACTTTAGGCTCCGAAGAAATGATGATGTATCCATTGGCGCTAACTTCAATTGGCCTCATAGCTTCTATTATTGGGATAATGATTGTTAAATTGCAATCAGCAAAAGCTCCAGCAAGCGCTTTAAGATCAGGAACTCTTTTAGCTCCAGTTATTTTTATTATCTTGGCTTATTTTTTAACAAACAGCATGGTTGGTGTTTCAATGAATGTTTGGTGGGCAGTCGTTTGTGGAGCTGTTGGTGGGGTCCTTATTGGACTAATTACTGAATACTATACCGGCGGAGCCCCTGTGAAAAAAATTGCTGAGTCTGGAGAGACTGGTTCAGCAACGGTTATGATTTCAGGCCTTTCTGTTGGAATGCAGTCTGTCGTAATTCCGATTTTAGTATTGGCAACCATTATTCTTATATCCACAAGTTTATCAGGCGTTTATGGAGTTGGTGTTGCTGCAGTCGGCATGCTTTCAACTGTTGGTATAACTATGGCTATTGATGCATATGGTCCGGTGGCAGATAATGCTGGCGGAATAGCAGAGATGGCTGGCATGGGTGAGGATGTAAGAGAGATTACTGATTCATTGGATGAGCTTGGCAATACAACAGCAGCCATAGGAAAAGGTTTTGCAATTGGAGCTGCAGCTCTTGCAGCACTAGCAATTATTTCTGCATTCTCAGCAGTTGTGAGTCTTAACTTCGGCGAAGCTTTTACCTTGTCTCTTGGCCAACCAATTGTATTAGTTGGAATGTTTATAGGAATATGTATTCCTTTTTTAATTTCTTCAATTACCATGACGGCTGTTGGAGATGCTGCGTTTGAAATGATTAACGAAATTAGAAGACAGTTCAGAGAAATTGCTGGCTTAATGGAGGGCAATGCTGATCCTGACTCAGAAAAATGTGTTGAGATAGCAACCAAAGCCGCCTTAAAGAAAATGATGTTACCTGGTGTTATTGCAGTAGCAATGCCAGCAGTTGTTGGGTTTGGTTTAGGTGCCATGGCACTAGGTGGAATGCTTGCAGGCGGTCTTTTAGGTTGCGTTGCACTTGCCTTGTTTATGGCAAATGCTGGCGGTGCTTGGGACAATGCCAAGAAATATGTTGAGAAGGGCAACCTTGGTGGAAAGGGTTCTGATACCCATGCTGCAGCTGTTGTCGGAGATACTGTTGGCGATCCATTCAAAGATACATCTGGCCCTTCAATGAATATCTTAATAAATGTAATGGCAATCGTTAGTTTAGTTATTGCTCCATTGTTAACATTGAACGGAATGTTTTAAAAATAACTTAATTAGAAACTTAAAAAGACCCGCATCTGCGGGTTTTTCTATTTCGTTTAAATGAAGTCTTTGAATTCATAATAGTTTATTCCAGCTTTTTTACATTCAGGTTTTTGCACAACTGAATTAGATATTTTTTTTGCTGAAATGCTTCTAAATTTCTTTAAAGGCCCATACAAAAAAGGATCAGCAATCAAAGATACTACATCAGCTATAACTATATCCAGCCTAGGCTTATTTCCCATGAGATGTCCGGGTTGAAAAAAATTTGTGCTTTCAAATCCTAGTTTAATTATTTCAGTTTCAAGTTTACCTTTAGTTTTTAAATAATAGTTCCAAGAATTTGGATTAGCTCCAGCTGCTGAAATAAGAACAATGTTTTTAGCGCCGACTTCTTTAGCTTTTTCAGCTATCTGTAGTTGATAAGTAAAATCTACTTTAAAAAAGCTTTCTTTGAGAGTAGGGTTCATTACACCTAAAACGTTTTGATAATACAAGGGATATCCTAGTGAAAGATAAACAGTTTCTAACTTAGGAAGTTTCAATGCTGAGATGTTATCAAAGTCAATAATTAATTCTTGTGCGCTATCTGGCAAGTTAGGAATGGCTCTTCTTCCCAAAGCTATAATTGGGCTTTTATTTAAGCCTAATTCTTTTAGGATAAGATTGCCTAAAAATCCGGTTGAGCCTGCTAAAAGATTCATTTTCTGTACCTATTCATAGTTTATGCAGTTTGCTAAACATTTCTTATAATAAATTATTATTAAATCTAATGAAGGCATAAAATGAAAAATATTTTGCTTTGGCGATTTAATGTAAAGTTTACATATGAAAATAAATTTGGATAGATAAATATGAATCAATTAGCACTTTTAGTACCAGTTCTTGTATTAGGACTTTGGACTTTTACAATTTTTTTAGTGATGGCATTTGGCAGACTTAGATTCATGAAAAATCCGCAGGACGCAGCGCACACGAAAGATCTTAAAGGCTCAATGCCTGCTTGGGTTGAAAGAACGTCAGATAACTATAATCACCTTTTTGAGCAGCCTGTTGCATTTTATGCTGTGACTTTATCAATTGCCTTAATTGATAATTTTGATTCATTTATGGTTCAGTTGGCATGGGCATTTGTGATGTTAAGAATTATTCATTCACTAGTTCAATTAACTATTAACATAGTCCTTGTAAGATTTTTATTATTTGCTTTAGGGTGGCTAATTATTGCTTATATGGCATATTCTCAGATTTTTGCTTAGAGTTATTTTATAAATTATTATTATTTAAATACATTGGAGACTTAAAATGAAAAAATATTTTGTTCTAGCAATTACCTTGTTGTTTTGTAATATTTCACAAGCAGCTGTATATCTGATTGATTTTAAATGCGATCAAGAGGCATATAAAGTTTTTGCCACCATGACTTTAGATGAACTTGATGGTCAATTTCTAGAAGGCTCTTCAAAGCTAGCTAGATATCACGACTTAACGACTGGCAATGGTATAGTCTTAGTTGAAGCCGAAGACCCGACTCTTGTAATTGAATTTGCTAATGGATGGAGCGAAGTCTGTGAATCTGCAATAGTCCCTGTAGTAGACGATAAAAAAGCAATGGAAATATTGACTAGATAATTAAGCGTCAGCAAAAGCTATAGATCCAGAAATCCATCTCTCAATGAGCTGATTAGTAAGCTCTGGGTCTTCATTGCATATTGACTCGGCAACTTTTTTAGTTTCCATGAGATACTGACTATCCCTAACAAGATTGGTATATTTCATCGGTACAATACCAGTTTGTTGTGCGCCCATAATTTCTCCAGGCCCTCTTATTACAAGATCTTCTTCAGCAATTTTGAAACCATCTTGAGAGTCTACTAATACTTGAAGTCTTTGCGATGAAACATCTTGAATTTTATCTTTGTGCAGAAGAATGCAATAGCTTTCTTTGGTTCCTCTGCCTATTCTGCCTCTTAATTGATGCAGTTGAGCCAAACCAAATCTTTCTGCATTTTCAATGACCATGATATCTGCATCAGGGATATCGACTCCTACCTCAACAACGGTCGTTGAAACCAAGATTGAAGTTTTGGAATCCTTGAAAGCTTGAATCTGCTCTTGTTTTTTATTTGCTGATAGCTTGCCATGCAGGCAACCAACCTTATCTTGACTAAAATGTTCTGATAAATCCTCGTATGTTTCCATGACGGCATTTAAATCTAGGTTTTCAGACTCTTCGATTAAAGGGCATATCCAATATATTTTGCTCCCTTGTTTTGTTGCAGCTAGCATTCTTTCAATAAGCTTATCTTTTCCGCTTAAAGGTAAACATGATGTTTGAATTGGCTTTCTACCTGGAGGCAGCTCATCGATTACAGACACATCCATATTTGCATATACACTCATAGAAAGCGTTCTTGGAATGGGGGTTGCTGTTAATGTCAGCTGATGAGGTGCTGATGTTTCAGAGTCATTTTTTTTTCTTAAGGCTAGTCGCTGATTCACTCCAAACCTATGCTGCTCATCAATAATAATGAGAGCAAGATTAGAAAACCCAACACTTTTTTGAAATAAAGCATGGGTTCCAACTAGTAATTTGATCTTACTATCTTTGAGGTCCTCTAAGATTTTCTTTCTTTGGCTTGAAGTAGTGCTGCCAGTAAGAAGAGCTACTTTTCCTGCTTGTTTATTAAAAAATGATTTCAAACTAATAAAATGTTGTTCTGCTAGCAGTGTGGTTGGGGCCATAAAAGCAACCTGAAATGATGAATCAAGCGCTAAAGCAGCTGCTAATGCGCCTACAACTGTTTTTCCTGATCCAACATCTCCTTGTACTAACCTCATCATGGGTACTTCTTGAGATAGATCTTCTTTGATTTCGCCTATTACTTTTGCTTGTGCTCCAGTTAATTTAAAAGGAAAATTTGATTTAACTTCCGCTGTCCATTCACCTTCTTCGGTTAACGAAAATGCATGATGTCTTTTTTGCTTGCTCTTTAATAAAGCCATACCAGCCTGAAAAGCAATCATTTCCTCTTTCAATAATCGCACTCTAGCTGGATGCGAACCTCCAGGAAGCATTTCTTCGATGTTTATGCCTGCATCAGGATTATGAATCGTTGCTAAGGCATCAATAATTTTCATGTTTAAAGATGCGTCATATCTTTCTACATTAAGAAAATCCTCCTCGAAATTTAGTTTTGAAATTGCCGATTGAATAAATCCCCTAATTTTTTTTTGCCCAATTCCTTTGGGCACTCTGTATATAGGAGTTAATTTTTTATCTTTTAATTCATGATCATTTGCTATAACTTCATACTCTGGATGGATCATTTCTAACCCATATCTACTCAAGCTCACTTTCCCATAGCATAAAAGTTCAGTTCCAGCTTTAAGCTGCTTCGTTTGAGCAGGATGGAAGTAAAAAAAGCGAATATTAATATTAGAATATGAATCAGCAGCTTTAAGCACCATCATCTTTCGAGGTCTATAAATGGATTGAGCAGAAATAATCTTTACTTTAATTAATCTCTCATCTCCGGGTTGGAGGTCACTTATATTTGAAATCTTTGTTCTATCTTGATATCCAAATGGAAGATGAAAGCACAAATCTCTTAAGTTAAAAATTCCTATGAGATTTAGTTTTTCAACTATAGAAGGTCCGATACCTTTTAATTGTTTTAGTTCAATATTAGCCACTTACCGATAATACTTTTAATATATGAACTTTAAAAACATATATATGAAAAAAGTTTTAATTTTAGGCTATGGAGATATTGGTAGACGCTTAGCTATAATGTGTCCACAGCATGAATTTATAGGAGTTTCCAGAAGCATATCCCAGCAACAAGATAATGTTGAATTTATTCAATTAGATTGGATCAAAGACTCAATTCATAATCTTCCTAAAGAACAAATTTCAACGGTGGTCTTAATATTTAAACCAACCTCCCCAGATGTGAGTGGATATCAAACAGGTTTTCTAGAGGCATCTCATAAAATCATTGATTTTTTAAATCACAACATTATTTTTGAAAAATTAATTATTGTGAGTTCAACCAGAGTTTATGGTTTGAGCAATGGAAGAAACATTACTGAATCAGTCATGCCAGTACCTGATGATGATCAAGGAAAAATAATCTTAGATTTTGAAAATTTTGTATTAAGAGAATCTAAAGTTGAGCCTTTGATACTTAGACCCTCAGGACTATATGACGAACAAAAACATTGGATGAAAAGCTATGTTGAGGCTTTTGATGGAAAAAAATATCCTCTTCGTTTTAATGAAGCAAATATGTTTAGCAGAGATAATCTTGCTTTAATTATGACGAACTACATTTCTAATAAAGAATCAACAAAGATATCTGGACCATTAATTTGCAGTGAGAAGGCTCAAAGATATAGTGAAATTTTTTTTCGCATATGTCCCGAATGTTCCTTTGAAGATTTTTTTATTAGTTCAACTACTATTGGCAAGTCATTCGATTCACAAAAGTTATTAGACAGTGGTTTAATGGGATAATTATTAAGAATTATTTAGGAGTTATATGTTTTTCAGCATGACAGGATACGGATCTGGACAAGCAACATCAAAAAAGATGGAGGTTTTATGTGAAATTAAGTCTGTAAATAACAGATTTATAGATATTTCTTTTAAGGGTTACAGCCTTCCCAATGATCTAGAAGAGTATATAAAAAATCAAATAAAGAAAAAATTCTTAAGAGGGTCTTTTGAAGTCAAAATTTTTGATAATTTCCAATCAGATCATTCTTACGAGCTGAATGAAGAAAGCATTAGAAATCTTAAGAAAACATTGAAATTCAGCAAAGATTTTAAACATATCAATCTAAAATTAAGTGACCTTAAGGATATTCCTGGCTTATTAGCAGTTAAGACTTCAAAAAAAGATATTGCTGTGCTGGGAAAGAAGGCATTGAACATTGCAATAAAGAAATTGGTTGAATCAAGGGCTAGAGAGGGCCAACAGATAGAAAAAATCATATTAGCAAAGACGCTTTTTTTAAAAAACGCACATCATAAATTATTTAAATCAGCGCCTTCGTTATTGAGACATAGAGAAAAAGCTATTAGGAATAAGTTTATTCAAAAAAAAATTGATATCAGTAAGGATGATATCGCAAATGAAGTTTCTAATTTAGCTATTAAGCACGATATAGCTGAAGAACTTGAAAGAATTAACTTTCATATTGAATCTTTAAATAAATTATTTAAGCTAAAAAATGCGCATGGAAAAAAAATGGACTTCATCCTTCAGGAGATGTTCAGGGAAGTAAATACACTTTCTGTAAAGATTGAAAAATCAGATTTAAAAGATTTAGCTCTTACAATGAAATTGAAAGTTGAGGAATTGCGTGAACAGGCGCTAAATTTAGAATAATGAAAGATGCTAAACTTTTTTTAGTTTCTGCACCATCTGGTGCAGGCAAATCTTCTTTAATAGATGCAGCTCTATTTAAAGCAAAAAAATCTGATTTTCCCCTAGAGTTATCTATTTCTTATACAACAAGAACACCCAGAAAAGGAGAATCTAATGCCAATGAGTATTTTTTCATATCAAATGAAGACTTTTTAGGTAAAAAAGATTCTAATTTTTTTCTTGAGTGTGCTGAAGTTCATGGCAATTTATATGGCACTTCTGTTGATTTTGTCGAATCAAAACTGTCTTTGGGAGTAAATTTAATACTTGAAATTGATGTTCAGGGATTTAGACAAATTGATGATTTGTCAATAAATTATGAGTCTATTTTTATCCTTCCTCCCTCAATGCATTCATTAGAAGAACGTATAAGAAATAGGGGAGATGAAGATCGCAAGGTAATTGATCTTAGATTAAAAAATGCAAAAGATGAATTGATGCATGCTAGTGAATATAAACATATTATTGTTAATGATTTTTTTGATAAGGCGGCTGATGAATTATTTAATATTATTGCTCAAAACGAGTCCCTAAATCAGTCAAATGAAAAAGAAGTACAACAGTTTTTAGCTCAGCTATTGTCTTCTTAGGCAAATAAACACTAAAATACGCGCTCGAGGAAAAAATTATGGCAAGAATTACAGTAGAGGGTTGCTTAGATAAGGTTCATAGTAGATTTGAATTAATCTTGCTGGCCTCTGGAAGAGCAAGACAACTTTCAACAACAAGCAGAGAGCCCATGGTTGAATGGGAGGACGATAAGCCAACTATTGTTGCTTTGAGGGAGATAGAGGAGGGCTTAATAACAAAAGAAATTCTTGATAAGACCCTTGAAGAAGACCTTTTATTGGATGAATTCTCTATTGAAAGAGATAAGCCAAAAGACGATGCTATAGGCTAATGAAAATTCTGGAGTTGCTAATTGAGTGAACGGGCCCTTCCCAGTCAAGTACTCTTAGACTTCTCGAACAGAAAACTTCTTTCACCGGTTCCAAGAAAGCTATTCAAATCAGCTAAATTATATTTTAATAACAGGGAATTAGAACTTCTTAAAACTGCATACAATGTTGCCTTTCAGGCTCACAAAGAACAAACAAGAAAAGACGGCTCAGCATATATAACTCATCCTGTTGCAGTAGCATCAATTTTAATAGAACTTAATTTAGACATTGAAACAGTTTGTGCAGGGCTTATGCATGACGTCCTTGAAGATAGCTTTATTCAAAAATCTTATTTAGAAAAACTTTTTGGTAAAGACATTGTTGCAATTGTTGATGGAGTAAGTAATTTAAATAAACTTGATTTTGACAGTATAGAGGATCGTAATGCAAATAATTTGCAAAAAATGGCTTTAGCAATGTCAAAAGATATAAGAGTGATTATTGTAAAGTTATGTGATCGGTTGCATAACATGCGTACCATCGAGTTTTTGCCAAGAGAAAAGCAAATTACTAAATCAAGAGAAACCCTAGACTTGTATGGACCGATTGCAATTAGAATTGGCATGCAAAATATTCGCGTGGAACTAGAAGATTTAGCATTTCAATGCATGCATCCTATGCGAGCCAGAATGCTCAATTCTGCAATTAAACAAGCCGCGGGGGGTAGGCAGAAAATCATCTCTAAACTCAGAAAACAGTTTAAGTATTACTTGAAAAATAGTGAGATTCCAGCGATCGTTCAGGGCAGGCAAAAATCTCTTTATAGTATCTATAGGAAAATAAAAATTAGGAAAAAGCCATTTTCTCAAATATTAGATGTCTACGCATTTAGGGTCATCGTTGATTCGGTTGACGATGCTTATAGGGCGTTAGGAGTCATTCATAATTTACACAAGCCAATTGGCAAAAAGTTTAAAGATTATATTGCTATTCCTAAGTCAAATGGCTATCAAGCCATTCATACTTCACTAATTGCTTTAGATGGAGTGCCAATTGAAGTTCAAATACAAACCAAAAGCATGGAAATAATTGCTGAAAATGGAATTTCTGCACATTGGTCATATAAGACAAAAGACAATGTTAAGTCTGATGCAATTGGGGCAAGAAAATGGATTGAAAGCTTTACTGACTTAGATGAAGCAACTATTAATTCTCATGAATTTGTTGAAGCAATTAAAACGGATTTAATCTATGACGAAGTATATGTTTTTACTCCCAAGGGAAAGATTGTGAACCTAAAATCTGGCTCGACTCCAATTGATTTTGCATATGAGCTGCACACAGAGCTTGGTAATAAAGCAATTGCATGCCGAGTTAATAGAAAGTTTGCACCACTTAATATAAGCCTCGAGAATGGCCAATCAATTGAAATTATTACTTCGGATAGCCAAGAGGTTAGTCCAGACTGGTTAAACTTTGTAGTAACAAGCAAGGCCAGGTCCTCCATTAGGCTTGCATTAAGAAACCAAAAGATTTCGAAATCAAGAAAAGCGGGCAAATTGATGTTAGAGAATGAATTAAGAAGAGGTGGAGTGACTTTAGATCAATACCGTGGAAGTACAATGTCTAGGATCTTAGAAATGATAGGAGTTAAATCCTTAAATGAGCTTCTAATTGACTTAGGCTCTGGAAAAAAGACAGGAGCATTAATTGCAGAGAGATTTTTTTCAGGGCTAAGAATTAAAAAAAATAAAAAACCGAAATTCAAATCAATGATTTTATCTAATCATCAAATTGAAGG
Organism: uncultured SAR86 cluster bacterium; assembly: GCA_902515775.1. GTDB lineage: Bacteria > Pseudomonadota > Gammaproteobacteria > Magnimaribacterales > D2472 > D2472. The sequence goes on along the minus strand of CABXVU010000001.1, from coordinate 88,090 downwards.
TGTGTCTGTTACATACGCAAAGTGTTGTATGCCGGTCCACGGAGATCCAATCACAGCTCATTCAGATACTGATAGGGGGATTGTGATTCATCATTCAAGATGTAGACAAGTTAGTATATCTAGAAGTGATAAATTATCTGCTAGATACTTTCCTGCAATGTGGGGGAGTGATAGTAAAGAGCTTCATTACAAAGGCCATGTGAAAATTCATGCAGAAGACAGGCCAGGAATATTGGCGGACATTGCATCTGTTGTTACAAAATCTAATCTTAATATAGTTAACATCCACAGCAGAGACATTGATTCTATGATTATTGAATTTGTCATGGAAGTAGAAGTTATGAATACCAATTCAATTAATCGACTAATGATAAAATTGCGTTCATTAAGATATGTAACAAGTTGCTCAAGAATAGTTAACGACAAAAGATCAAAAAATGAAAAAACAAATTTTTACCAATAAAGCACCTGCGGCTATTGGCCCATATTCACAGGCAATTCAATGGGGAGATGTGGTTTTTATCTCTGGACAAATACCGCTCATAGCTAGCTCAGGAGAGCTTAATAACGAAACTTTTTACGATCAAGCCTCTCAGGTGATAGATAATCTTGAGGCAATTTGCATAGAGGCTGGCGGTCGACTTGATAATATTCTTAAGCTGACAATTTTCCTAACTGATCTTAAAAAATTTGATGAAGTTAATGAGATCATGAGTAAAAGGTTCTCTAAGCCTTTCCCGGCAAGAGCAACCATAGAAGTCTCCAAACTTCCTAAAGGAGTTGATATTGAAATTGATGCTATTTTATCTATTGAAGTTTAATGTCTAAGAACTTAATCAACTTTTCAGATCTAACCAAGAAAGATATTTTTGATTTAATTGAACTAGCAAATAATTTTAAGTCCGAGGACTCATTAGACTATCGGAGTGAAAATCTATTTCCTGATAAAAAGATTGTTTCGATCTTCTGCGAACCAAGTACTAGAACAAAATTATCTTTTGAAATAGCAGCCCACAATTTAGGAGCAAAGTTTATTGATTTTGATTTATCTAATTCATCAATGAATAAAGGAGAGACCCTTGAAGATACCATGAATGCTGTAGAGATGATGGGAGTAGATTTATGTATTCTGCGTCACACTGAGTCAGTCATCCATGACTTTGTGAAAGATTTTTCTAACATGCAATTTATTAACGCCGGAGAAGGCTCTATTTCTCATCCAACACAAACATTAATTGATCTTATGACCATAAATGAATCAAAAGCAAAATTTCAGGATCTCAATATTACGATTGTTGGTGATCTTGATCACTCAAGAGTTGTGAATTCTTTTATCGAGGCGATTAAAATTGTGGGATATAAAAGTTTAACTTTTTGCGGCCATCCTGATCTATGTAAAAATTTTATAGATACCTCAATTGGTAATTTTGAACCTGAATTAGATGCCGCATTACAAAATGCAGATGTTGTGATGGGGCTTAGAATTCAAAATGAGAGACTGTCTGAAAAACTAACTATCGGAGCTAAAGATTATATTGAGAGGTATCAAATTAATGTTGATTCACTTCAAGTAGCAGATCCAGCAATGATTTTATTACACCCAGGACCTGTAAACTTCGGTATTGAATTGAGTAAAGAGGCAAGTGAGTTAGAAAACTGTAAGATTCGAGATCAAATTTTTAATGGTGTAGGGATGAGAATGGCAGTTTTAACTAGGCTTTTCTCTCAAGCATAACTCTTTTTACGGTCTCAACAGTATTTATTGTTGTTTGTTCAACTTCAATATTGATAAGGTCTCCTTTTTTGATCTCTTTAAAATTAGTTATTGAGACAGTTTCAGGGATGAGATGTATATAAAATGAAGACTTAAGTACTTTTCCTATGGTCAGACTACATCCATTTAAAGCTACGTAACCCTTGTAAAAAAAATATTCCCTTAATTGTGAAGGAATTTTTATCAGCAAGTCTTTCGTTTCTTTTCTATTAATTACTTTCAAGACTTCTCCTGTTCCATGGATGTGACCAGAGACAAGATGCCCGCCTATTTCAGTATTAGCTGTCATAGAGCGCTCCAAATTAAGCTTAGATGATCTGCTTATATTCTTTAAATTTGTTTTCTTGAGAGTCTCTTCAATTACATCAAATTCTAAAAGATCTGTTCTACCTTTTTTTACTGTTAGACAGACTCCATTAACAGATACGCTTGCTCCTTTGGATAAATTTTTAGCAAAGCCTTTTGGTGCCTGAATAATCAAGGAGATGTAATCCTCACATTTGACTATTTTTTTAAGATTACCCTTACCGCTAACAATTCCAGTAAACATTATGCGCCCCAGCTCCTTCTATATTCTTCAAGTTCTAATATATAGGTATTAAAGTTTTGATTATTTTGCGAGTATTCTATTAGCGCATCTAAATTTATGATGGATGAGACCTGAATACCAAAATCTTTTTCAAGCTCTGATTTTGCAGATAGATCACTTTCCCCTTTTTCTTGTCTATCTAGACCAACAAGAAAAATTTGAGGAGTTGCATTAAAATTGTCTAAAATTTTTATAGACTCTCTTGCAGCAGTTCCAGCAGATAAGACATCATCGATAATCAATACATTTCCAGTTGGATCAGGCCCAATAATATTACCACCCTCTCCATGATCCTTGATTTCTTTTCTATTGAAGGAAAGAGAGCATGGGGTTCCTCCCTGACTCAATACCGTTGCAACAATTGACCCCAAAAAAATTCCCTTATATGCAGGGCCATAAAGGCAGTCAAATTCCAGATTAATATCTTTTATTGCCTCTATATAACATTTAGCAAGTTCATAAAGATTGCAGCCATTAAGCATTTTTGCAGCATTGAAAAAATACGGACTGACTCTTCCAGATTTAAGTGTAAATTTTCCAAACTCTAATGCATTTGATTGAAGAGCTAATTCAATAAATATTTTCTGATGCTCTTTTAGGCCAGACATGATTTTTGGAGAGCTATTATATTTGCAATGCCATCTGAGGCGGATTCAATCATTTCGTCAAGTTGTTCCTTGGTAAAAGGATATTTTTCGGCTGTGCCTTGAATTTCTATGATGCCACCACTTTCGGTCATAACAACATTTAAATCTGTCTCTGCAGAGCTATCCTCATCATAATCTAAATCCAAAAGAGGAGAGCCATCTTTTAATCCAATAGAAATTGCTGCAACATGCTCTTTGATTGCTCTTTGATCATCATGTGAGTTTTTGATGGCAGCAAATAATGCAACGCAAGCACCAGATATGGACGCAGTTCTTGTTCCTCCATCTGCCTGTATTACATCGCAATCTATATTAATTGTTTTTTCTTTTAAATATTTTAAATCAACAGCCTGCCTTAATGATCTGCCTATTAGTCTTTGAATTTCCATTGTTCTGCCACTTTGTTTTCCTCTAGCAGCCTCTCGATTCATTCTTTCATGAGTTGAGCGTGGCAGCATGCCATACTCTGCAGTGATCCAGCCCTCATTTGATCCTCGCATCCATCTAGGAACATGGTTCTCAATACTTGCGGTACAGATAACATGTGTATCTCCAAATTTTATTAGGGCAGATCCTTCAGCATGTTTATTCACTCCAACCTTAATTTCTAGAGGCCTCATTTCAACGTTTGACCTATTATTTTTTCTTGTCATTTAAATATTATATCTCTATAAATGGTCCTATAATCTTTTTATGAAGAGGAAAATCTACTATGACATATAAATTATTTTTATCTTTATTACTTATCATCTTAGTAGGTTGCTCTGAAAGTTTTGATATCGATGTTTCATTTGGATCATCAGACTATGCACATCAAGGAATTGATAACGCATTCGAGTCAACATATGTGCCGATGTACTCTCAACCAATTCTTTTTAGGTCAGCTAATATATATGATGGTCTTGGCGGTGAATTTTTAAATTATGATTTATTGCTTTCAGATGGATCCATTAAGGAGATTAGTAAATCTATCTCCGCTCCTGGAGTCATGGTTGTGGATGCAGTAGACAAGTGGATAACCCCAGGAATTATTGACATTCATTCGCACATGGGAGTTTATTCTGCACCAGGAGTATCTACTAGTTCTGATGGAAATGAAGCAACTTCTCCTGTGACAGCTGAGGTTTGGGCTGAGCATTCACTGTGGACTCAGGATCCTCAATTTGCTTTAGCACTTAAAGGAGGAGTTACTACTTTTCATGTTTTGCCTGGATCTGCAAATTTATTTGGAGGCAGAGGTGCAACTTTTAAAAATATTTCTCAAAATACCATTCAGGCGATGAAATTTCCTGGAGCACCGCATTCGTTAAAAATGGCTTGTGGCGAAAATCCAAAAAGAGTTTATGGTAGCCGTAGGCAATCTCCTGCAACAAGAATGGGTAATATGGCAGGTTATAGAAGCGCATGGATAGATGCAGTTGAATACACTGACGGCATGAGTGAAACTAATGAAGATCGCCACCCAAAAAGAGACCTAGCTTTGGATACTTTGATGGGTGTTTTAAATGGTGAAATTCTAGTACAGAATCATTGTTATCGTGCTGATGAAATGGCAATGATGATTGAACTATCAAAAGAATTTGATTATAAAATTACTGCTTTTCATCATGCAGTTGAAGCTTATAAAATTGCAGATTTATTAGCTGACGAGGGAATTTGTGCAGCATTATGGGCAGATTGGTGGGGCTTCAAGCACGAGGCATATGATATGGTTCAAGCGAATGTTGCGATTGTTGACCAAGCTCGTAATGGAACTGGATGCGCCATTGTGCACTCTGATGATCCAGTTGGAATTCAGCACCTCAATGAAGAAGCGGCCAAGGCTATGGCTGCAGGTAATAGGGCAGGCTTCAATATATCCAAAGCTCATGCAATGCGTTGGATTACGAGTAATCCTGCAAAAGCTGCTGGGATACTTGACCAAACCGGAAGTATAGAGGTTGGAAAAGATGCTGACATAGTTCTTTGGTCAGGCAATCCTTTTAGCGTTTATTCAAGAGCAGAAAAAGTTTTGATAGATGGTGCTTTGGCATTTGATATCAACGATCCCAAAATTCAACCAATTACTGACTTTGATTTAGGAATTATCCAGCCAGAGGAAAACAGGGTCCAATAACATGAAAAGATTCACAATTAATATATTGTTAATTCTGTTTACATCAAATGTCTTATCAGAAACAATTCTGCTTAAAGGTGGTTTAGTTCATCAAGGTAACGGAGAGGTTGCAATAACTACAGATATTTTAATTGCTGATAATAGAATTGTTGATGTAGGTAAAAACTTAATTATTGACGGCAATACAAGGGTTATTGAAGTTAATGGGCTGCATGTAACACCTGGATTGATTTCCCCGATGAGTAATTTAGGGATAGTTGAAATTAACTCCCTTGACGTAACTCGTGATGACGAGTCAAATATTTTAAATGCAGGATTTAGTATTTTTAATGCGTTCAATCCAAATTCTACTGGCATACCTTGGAATAGAAGCAATGGAGTGACTAGTGCGATAAGTACTCCAAGCCCATCATCTTTTCCAATTTTTGGCTTAGGCTCTTATTTTGTTCTTGACGGAAGTCTTCAGGTAAAAGGTACAAAAGATATTGCCATGTATGGAAGATTAGGGCCCTCCGATGGATCACGAGCTGAAACTCTTGCAATTCTTGAATCATTGCTAGAGGCAGGAAGCATGTTAAAAAATTCAACCGTTGATGAAATATTGGAAATGACTTTAGCTGATAAACTTGAACTTCAGCCTGAAGACATTATTGCCTTAGGAAAAGTTGTCAATGATTACATGCCATTTGTTTTGGAGACAAATAGAGCAGTAGATATCTTGCAAGCAATATCCATGAAAGAAAAGTATTCCTTGAATCTAGTTCTAGCAAGTGTCGAGGAAGCTCCGATGGTTTTAGATCAACTTAAAAACAGTAATACTCCTGTGATAATAGATCCAATGGATAACATACCCAACTCATTTGACGAGCTGGGTTCAAACTTAAATCTTGGCAAGATTCTAGATGAGGCCGGCATTCCAATTATGTTCAGCACTCAAAGAAGTCATAACTATCACCTTATGAGACAGGGATCAGGAAATGCCGTTGCTTATGGAATGTCTTATGAAACTGCGATAGAAGGCATGACAAATACAGTAGCAAGAACCTTCCAACTCAGTAACAGAGGATCAATCGAATCTGGTAAATTTGCAGACATTATTGTCTGGGACGGAGACCCATTAGAGCCATCATCATTTCCTAAAATTGTAATGATTGAGGGAAAATTGCATGATTTGGCCTCACGATCATCTAAATTAACTGAAAGGTATACCAACACTGAGGACAAACCCTCTTCCTACAAGCATTAGCTGGCGTTTAACTTAGAAGTTCTTTTACCAATTTGCTGACAATCGACATGTCGGCTTTTCCTTCAAAAATTGGTTTCAGATGACCCATAAGCTTGCCCATATCTTTCATGCTTTCAGCTGAAACAGCAGCAATTCCATCCTGAACCAGTTCTTGTATTTCCTTTTCTGATAACTGCTCTGGTAAATATTTTAAAATTACGTTGAGCTGCTCTTCTTCAGTCGCAACTAAATCTTCTCTTCCGCCACTCTTAAATTGAGCTATAGAATCCCTTCGTTGCTTAACATTTTTATTTATCAAATCAGATACTTTTGTATCATCAGCCTCAACTCTCTCATCGATCTCAAATCTTTTAATATCTGCAATCAACATTCGCAAGGTATCACGCACTATTACGTCTTTGCTGAGCATTGCAGCTTTTAAATCTTGATTAATTGTATCTAGAAGGGACAAATCAGCGATATGATCTTTGCCTTGAGAAACTAAATTTTCTATTGGTCTTATGAGCACGCTTGATTGCAGCAGCCATTTTTCTCTTTCTTACAGCTGTAGGCTTTTCATAAAATTCTCTTGCACGAATTTCAGGAACAATTGCAGCTTTTTCACAAGCACGCTTAAATTTTCTAAGACCAACGTCGAAGTATTCTGTTTCTTTTATTATTATAGAAGGCATAATTGCGTTGTAGTTTATTCTTTTTATTGAGGGAATGCAAAAAACTTTTTATGATTACATTAGGTATTGAAACGTCATGTGATGAGACTGCAATTGCTTTGTTTGATTCCGACAAAGGCTTAATTGGAGAAGCAGTTTTTTCTCAAATAGATATTCATGCTGAATATGGTGGAGTTATTCCTGAGCTAGCTTCCCGAGATCATTGTCAAAAGATAATTTATATTTTCAGACAAGCATTAGGAGATATTTCTCTTAGCTCAATTGATCAAATTGCTTACACAGCAGGACCAGGTTTACTAGGCACATTGCTTATTGGAGAAAATTTTGCTCAGGGCCTTGCTCTTTCCTTAAAAAAACCATTAATACCTGTTAACCATCTAGAGGGCCATTTAGTTGCACCATTTTTAGGTGGCGATAAATTAGATTTTCCTTTTTTAACACTTCTAGTCTCTGGAGGGCACTCATTAATTGTTGATGTACGAAATCTAGATGATTACAAAATCCTTGGCCAATCCAGAGATGATGCGGTTGGTGAGGCATTTGATAAAGTTGCTAAGCTTCTTGGCTTAGGTTATCCAGGTGGACCAGAAATAGAGAAGATGTCATATAAAGGAGATCCAAAGAAATTCTCTTTTCCCCAACCAATGTTAAATAGTAACGATTATGATTTTAGTTTTAGTGGTTTGAAAACCGCAGTGCTATATGCTGTTCAAGATTTAGATAAAATGACTGATCAAATAAAAGCAGATATATGTGCATCATTTCAGCATGCAGCTACTGAAGTATTAACAAAAAAGATATCTAAAGCGCTTGAGGATACTGGAAGAGAGGGAATTATCTTAGCAGGAGGTGTTGCAGCGAATAAACTTTTAAGAGAAAAGATGACTAACCTGCAAGAATCATTAAAAATTAAGGTTTTATATCCACCAATAGCACATTGCACAGATAATGCCGCAATGATTGCATACTTAGGCAGTCTTAAAGCTAAGGAAGCAACTTATAAACTAAACTCTCATGCTAGGCCGCGTTGGCAATTAGAAACAAAATAAAATGAAAGACATTATCTATATAAAAGATTTAAGAGTTCAAACGATTATTGGGATCTTTGGATGGGAGAGGGAGGTAAGACAAGAAGTAAGCATTGATTTAGAAATTTCTTTTGATTGCAAAAAAGCTGCAAAAACTGACTCTATAGAAGATACCATTGATTATAAAAAGATTACAAAAAATATTATCAAGTTTGTTGAGGGATCTTCATTTCAGCTTCAAGAATCTTTAGCAGAGGGAATTGCTAAACTAGTGAAGAATGAATACAAAAGTTCATCTATCAAGCTGAGGGTCTCAAAACCAGGCGCGTTACGATATGCTGAAGACGTTGGAGTTATAATTTATAGATAATGAAGTATTTTCTTTCCCTTGGAAGCAATATTGAACCTAGAAAAAATTTAGATTTAGCCATAAGTGCACTTGGTGCGCTACTCAATGAAATGAATTGCTCTTCAACGCATCAGACAATAGCAGAGGGCTTTGAGGGTGAAGACTTCTTAAATCTTGTTATTTCCGGAAATTCTCCTTTATCTTTTGAATCTCTTAATAAAAAGCTTAAATCTATTGAAGATAAAGCCGGCCGTGATAGAGAGGCTCCCAAATTTTCTGCAAGAACTCTTGATATAGATATAGTTTTACAAATAAATGATGAAGAGGAGATACTCTTTGAGAGCGATGAAATAGCTAAATATAGTTTTGTTTCTGAGCCTTTAAAGGAACTGCTATAGATTTATTTGTAGTGCTTTTCAACTAAATCCCATGCAGCTTCTGCTAATGGAGCAACTTGATTACCCCGTTCCTCTGCATGTTTGCTTGCTGCCGTTCCATCTCTCACCCTACCCATAATGCCTTGAAGAATTCCTGCAAGTTTGAAAATATTAAATATAGTATAGAACTCCCAGTTCTCATCTAGCTTTTTACCGGTGCATCTTGAATACATGTTTCTATATTCCTCTTCAGTGGGTATACCATTTTCATTACAAAACTTTTGATCAGCTAATTGGGGTATGTTTTTCCAACTAATGCAATGATAATTAAAATCAGCAATAGGATGTCCAAGTGTTGACAGCTCCCAATCAAGCACACCCATAACATTATTGTTTGAACAAAAGACCATGTTATCAAGCCTGTAGTCACCATGAACGATCGATGTTTCATCTTCATCAGGAATATTTGGTGGCAACCAATCGATTAGATTATTCATAGCCGGAATGTTCTTAGTTTCAGATGCTAAATATTGCTTTGTCCATCTTGAAACCTGTCTAGCGATGTAATTTCCAGGTTTACCATAATCAGATAGCCCAACACTCTCATAATCAACATTATGCAATTCAGCAATAACCTTGTTTTTGTTTGCATAAATCTCCATTCTTTCTTGTGGAGATTTTTCTGATAATAATAGATCCCAATAAACAGTGCCGTCTAGGAAATCCATGACAAAAAAAGGAGTTCCAATAATATCTGCGTCTTCACATAAACCATAAGTTTTAGGAACAGGCACCTCAGTATTTTGAAGAGCTGTTATAACTTTATATTCTCTATCAACTGCGTGAGCAGATGGAAGCAAAATTCCCGGAGGTTTCCTGCGCAGAACAAACACCTGATTTGTTGAGGAGATCTTATAGGTTGGATTTGATTGTCCACCTTTAAACTGAACCACTTTATCTATCTTTCCTGCAGATGGAATATTGTCTCCAAACCATTCTTGAAGCTTTAATTCATCAAACTTAAGGTTTTCAGCAACTTCCTTAGTGCCCGAAAAAATTAAAGTATTGTCAGCATTCTCTATATCAATATCACTCATTAAAGAGATTTACCTCCATCTACATTTAATATTTGTCCAGTTACGTACTCAGCTTCAGATAAATATATTGCAGCATCTGCAATATCTTTTTCGTTCCCCATCCTAGACATTGGTATTAATTTAATAATGTTATCTTTTTGTTCTTTTGTCCAAGTAACATCTGGTGGCTCAAGAATAGCTCCTGGAGCAATTGCATTGACTCTGATATCTGGAGCTAACTCTTTGGCTAATGATTGTGTGATTGTTTGAAGCCCTGATTTTGCTGCAAGATAAATCGAATGGTTTATTAAGGCTCTGTTAACATTAATATCAGTAATATTAATAATAAAACCCTTATTCTTTTTCAGTGAGTCACACAAGGACTGGATTAAGAAAAGAGGAGCCTTCAAATTGCTTCCCATTAAAGCGTCCCAGTGTTCTTGAGATAAAGATCCCATTGGGGTTGGATAAAATGTTGATGCATTATTTATTAATCCATCAATACTCCCACCCAATGAAAGTGATGTTTCTGCGAGTCTTAAAACATCATCTGCGTTATCAAGATTTCCTTGAATTATAAAAGCGCTATCCTCTCTTTTCGCATTCATCTCATCAGCTAAAGATTGAGCATCTTTGATTGAGCGATTGTAATGAATAATAATATTCCAACCTTTTTTAAAAAATGATAGTGCCATTTCTTTCCCAACTCGCTTTGCAGCACCAGTAATTAAAATAGTTTTATTCATAAGATTCCCTTCAAAGTTTCATGATAAAGGAATTGTTTTTTTTGGGAAACTTCTGAAGCAGGAATATCAGCAAGACAAGAAAAATCAATCTCCAATATAGACTTAAATATTTCTTCTAAATAACTTTTATTATTTTGCAAACACTTATAATTTTTAATTTCCTCCAAGATTTCAATATTTCTGTGAATATTCATTTTTTCTATAAGCTCAAGCCTCTCTTGTATTTTTTTACATTGAAAAAAATTTAATACCTGTCTTAAAAGGTCTTGAGTCCTCTGGAATGAATTTGGGATGGGGAGTAATTCAGATAGTTGAAAATTATTAATTCTTTGAATATCTGCCCATTTTAGTTCAGGTGATCTACCATCACATGAAACCTGATTTAATTTTTTAAACCATGGATCAGTTAATCGATATTTAATTATTGCATCAAAGAACTTATCTGAGTGTTTGTTTTCAAGCGCTTTTTTTGTTTCTATCCAAACCCTTTCAGGTGAAAGTTCCTTTAGTTCTCCGGCATTTACAACTTCCTTAAAACAATCAATTGTTTCACTGCATAGCTCAAAGTCACAAAGCTGATTGTATGATTTAAACCTAGCAAATCTAATCACCCTAAGTGGATCTTCTATAAAAGCTGAGGAAGTATGTCTAAAAATCTTTTTTTCTATATCTAATTGCCCATAGAAGGGATCAATAATATTACCATTCTTATCTTTTGCAATTGAGTTAATAGTAAAGTCTCTACGCTTAAGATCCTGTTCAAGAGTAACATTTGAATCAAAATAAAATTCAAAGCCCTTGTATCCAACACCAGATTTTTTTTCAGTTCTTGCAAGAGCATATTCCTCATTTGTATTTGGATGTAAAAATACTGGGAAATCTTTTCCAATCGGCTTAAATCCATTTTTTTCCATTTCTTCTGGACTAGAGTTAATAACAACCCAATCTCGATCCTTTGGCTGAACACCCATTAATTCATCTCTAACTGACCCACCTACTTGAAATATTTCCATGTTAGAAGTCCACCGATATTTTTTCTAGGTCGTTTAACCTTAGTGCAGTAAGTTTGCCTTTCCAGACACAACCAGTATCAAGTGCAATGAAATGTGGATCATCTGTTTGGCCATTTAATGCTGCCCAATGACCAAATACATAATATTGTTTCTTCTCTTCATGAACTTTAGAGCTATATTTGAACCATGGTTTGAAGCCAGCAGAAGCTTTAACAGTATTATTTTTTAGATCTAACTTGCAATTTTTATCTACAAATCTCATTCTTGTCAGATAATTAATAATAATCCTGCATCTTTCATCATTAACCAATTCTTCATTCCATTGATTGGGATTATCTCCCCACATTGACTGCAGAACTTTCAAAGGGTTCTTTTGAAGCAATGAAGTCACTTCAGAGGCAAGTTTCTTAGTTTTTTCAGGTGACCATATTTCAGGAATGCCGGCATGTGCAATAAGAAAAGAATTTCCAGTAAACTCATCAACAATCTCTAACATAAGAGGCATTTTTAGGAGCCATTTAAAAATTTGTTTATTTCTGTTAGCCTCAACAACTTCTTTCAAGCTTCCTGTAGCCTTGTCTATGCTCAATAAATAAAGCAAATATAAATCATGATTCCCCAAAACTGTGATAATGCTCGAATCAGCCATACAATGATTAATAACTGAAAGAGAGTCTGGCCCTCTGTTTACTAAGTCGCCTAATAAAATGAGTTTATCTTCATCTTTTTTATAATTAATCTTTTTCAGCAACTCTGTAAACTGATCAAAACAACCATGTATATCACCAATAACGTATGTACTCATTTAAATGTCAATAACTCTAAAAATTGAAATAAATTCCTCAATTGATAGTTCTTGTGCTCTTGAGAGTGGATTGATAGCAAGTTGTTGAAAATCAATATCAAATTTCTTTAGGTTATTCTTGATGCCTTTCCTTTTATTTGCAAAACATTGATCTATTAAAGTAGAAAATTTTATATATTCATTTTTTGAAATGTATGGCGCTGATCGCGGTATTAATCTAACAAAAGAAGACTGAACTTTAGGTTTTATATCGAAGGATTCTGGCGGAACATTAAATAATATATCGGTTTGGAAAAAAGCAGAAATCTTTACTCCTAGCCTGCCCCAGTCGCCTGATAGGTGTGAGGCGCAAATTCTATTAGCAACTTCTTTTTGTACCAAAAAATGTATATCTTCAATCGCATTAAAATATTTTAATAACTTCAAAATTATCTGAGTAGAAATATTGTATGGAAGATTTCCTACGATCCTATGCTTTTTTGTACTTAAAAAATTTAAAGATTCTTTTAATACATCACCATGTATAAATTGATATTTAGAAGTACTATATTTCTGCTTAAGCATATCTATATTTTTTTGATCAATATCCATTGCAATAATTTTTATACTTTGACTCATTAATTTCTCTGTGAGAGCCCCTTTACCAGGACCAATTTCAAAAAATAAATTATTTTTTTGGGGATTTATAGCTTTCTCAATCTCAAATAAAATTACAGGATCGATAAGGTAGTTTTGACCAAATTTTCGTCTTTGAGACCTATCACTCATTTAAGCTGCATCTCAGCAAGCATAATAGCTTCTTTAATTGATCCTAGGTTTGGTTTAATTTTGCCAGCAATGTCTAGGGCTGTTCCATGATCAACAGAAGTCCTTACTAAAGGAGTACCAAGTGAAATATTAACTGCCTTTCCAAAGCTTAAAGCTTTTAACACTGGCAAAGCTTGATCATGGTACATGGCAAGATACGCATCAGTTTCTTTTAATTGATTGCTATTAAAAGCTGTATCTGCTGATATAGCATAGGAAACTTTAATTCCCATTTCCTTGCATATTTTTACTGCAGGATTGATTTTTAATAACTCCTCTTCGCCAATTTTACCATTTTCACCAGCATGTGGATTTAAACCAAGAACTTTTATACAGGGATGCTTTATCTTGAAGTTATTTTTAAGACCAAAATTTAATATTTTAATTATCTCTACAAGCTTTGATTTTTGGATATTTTTTGAAACTTCTGCAAGTGGTATGTGAGTTGTGGCAAGGGCTACTTTTATATTTTTAGCTGCAAGGAGCATTACTACTTCTTTTGATTTAGTTTGCTTTTTAATCCACTCAGTATGACCTTGAAAATCTTTAAATCCACCCTCAATGATATTGCTTTTTTGTATGGGCCCAGTAACCAAGCCTATTTTTTTATTTTTTAAAGCTTGATCGATTCCAAAATTTAAATTTTTAATAATATATTGTGCATTTTCAGAATTTAATTGGCCAGGAGTGAAATCTTTGCATTCAGCCACTTGTACGAATTGAACAATGCCTTTTTTATTTTGCTTAGCCTTATTTAATGATTTAAGTTCTTTAAACTTAATGTTCAAATTTAGCGCTTTTGTTCTTGATTGAAGTAAATCTACATCAGCAATACATATTAAATTTACATTCATTTCCTCCCAAAATTTTAGTTTAGATATGTACAGAATTGAATCCACTCCAATACCTGCAGGTTCACCGGGAGAGTAAAGTAATTGTTTCAATCTAATTCTTTAAATTCTACAAATGCTTCAGAGCGAATGGTTCTGAGAGTATTTTCAAGCTCTTCATCAAATTTTCTAGAAAATAAAATTCCATAGGCTCTATCTTTTATAACTTCTTCAGTTAAATCCTCTGTCCGCTGATTAAGCACTTGAAGAAAATGAAAACCGAATTCTGATTCAAAAACAGGAGAAATTTCGTAAATAGGAGATGCTAGCATCATTTTCTCAAATGCAGGAGCTGTTGTTCCAAGACTTAACCAATCAAGATCACCGCCTCGAGATGCTGAGCCAGGATCTTCGGAGAACTCTTTAGCAAGCAAACTAAAATCTTCTCCCGCCAGCACTCTATTTCTAACATCTTCTAGTTCTTTTTTTGTAAACATCTTATCTCTTAGCTTGGTTTCCATCATTAGTATGTGTCGCACATTCCATTGCTCTTCAAATTTAACCAAATCACCTCTTTTATCTTCAAGCTTTAAAATATAAAAACCAGAACCAGCTTTCAAAGGTTCGGAAATAAAACCTTTCTTTTTATTTTTGAGTGCACCAGCAAATAATGAAGGCATATCGGCTAAATTTCTCCAACCCATTTCTCCACCTTGAGAAGCATTATTGCTCTTAGAGTTTGACCTTGCTAGTTCAGCAAAGTCTGAGCCATCAAGGATCTTTTGAATTAATTCCAAAGCTTGATTTTTAGTAGATACAAGTATTTGTCTCACAAATAACTCGGGTGATAATTGATTGATCACTCCTTCAGTTGCTAAAAAGCCATTAAGTTCTTGTTCAGTGATATCAACTTCTCTTCCAACCCTTCCTCTTTGTACTCTTTGAATAATCATTTCCTCTCTTACCTGTTCTCTTAAATCTTTATAAGATTCACCCTCAGACTCTATAGTCTCAATGAATTCCTCTAAGCTTAATTGATTATTTTGTGCAATATTTTGGAATGATGCATTGAGCTCGGTATCACTGACTCTAATACCAGCTCTGTCAGCCATTTGGAGCTGTAACTCTTGAATAATTAAGCGTTCATGCACTTGTTCCAATAGCACCTCATCCGGTGGTAAAGCAGCACCTTGTTCAGAGTACCTTTTCTTAATATTTTGCATCATGCTTTTAACTTGAGATTCAAGCACAACACCTTCCCCGACAATAATTGCAACTCTATCAAGGATTTCAATTTTTGCCATCATTAAAGGCGCCATCATAAAAAATGGTAGCAAGATAAATATTTTTAATTTCATTATTTTTATTTTATTCGAGTTAATTCACTAAAGATCTAAAAAAGCATTAGAGAAAAACCTATTAATTCTTTTGTTTGCTCCAGTCAGACCTTTAAGTTCAAATTCAAAGTTAATTCTACTTTTGTTTTCAATTGAAATCATTTTTTCCCAATAAATTTGATTAAATTCTTGAGACTGAATATTCAAAAAATTATATTTCGAAAGTCTTTTATCTGACGCATATATTTTAAAAGCAAGACAACAGTTTTCATAACCAAAGCCAAAATAAGTTTCTAAATTTTTCTTCGATACTAAGTCTTTACTTATTCCACCAATAATTTTGTAACCCTTTGGTACAAGACGCTCCAGGGAAAACTCGGCATAATCTAATTCATTTTCTATGTCTAATAGAGGAATATTTCTCTGGAAATTTCTTGATATCCTCATGTTCATATTTGAGTATTTAATCTCTAATCCAGTTTCTCCATAATTGAGAAAATTTCTTTTTTGAGAATAATTTGCAGCAACGTATGTTTTTAGAACATTGTTTTCAAAAGATATCTTTGAACCAATTTGACTATCTTTTCCTAATGGACTTCTCAACATAGCATTGATTACTCTGCTTGTTTCCAGCTCATTCTTTTTTATTAATTGAAAAGCAAATTTTTGGTTTTTATACATATTTTTTTGCCAGCTCAATTTTGCAGCTAGAAATTCTGTATCCGGAACCCTATCTTTCCCAAAAAAGTATTCATTTCTGAGTGCATTTAGATTACCCGAGTTACGCTGATGAAGATCAAAAATAGGATTTAAGCTTTGATCTTTGTAATTGATTTTCTGATAAACAAATTCAGGCATTATTAGCGAGATCCCCGAGGCCGTTGATTTTTTTAACAATGATGAAAGATTTATTTTAAAAGAGGGTATTGAGGATGAAAAAGACTGTGAGTTTTTTTTATTCAGATTATATTTTTTATGTAATGTTGAACCGCTGATTGCGATATTTAAATATTTAAAATCATAGAAAATTTCGGCCCCAATTTCAGCAATCGATCTTTTTCCAGTTTCAGAAATAGAATTATTGCTAAAAAATTGATTTGTACTTTTATCAATATCAAAACTTGCATAATCAATCTTAGTAAAATAAGAAATGTTTGAGCTGTTATTGAAATATTCAATATGAAGGCCGGGATTTTTAATATATCCATTATTTATAAATGGATTTAAGCTTTGATATCCCTCTCGACTTAAGCTTAAGTAAAAGTTCTTTGATATGAAATTCATTGAAAAGGTTTGATTTAGATAATGATCTCTTTGATTTGCAATATTTGTAATGCTTGATGGTAAATCAAGCAATACCATAGAGTCTGATGATTTAGACCAGTCAATGTATGTTGAAAATTTTGATAATTGCCTATTCTCTTTGAATCGAAATGCCCATCTTTGATCTTTATTATTTCCAAAGTCTTTCTTAAATTCTTTATCTTCAGGAAAAAATATTAGATCTAAATAATTATCAGAATCAACGTTTGTAAGATAGCGAAAATTTCCTTCAATACCCGCACCTCTATCATTTAGTATTCTTGACGCAATGGTTATGTCAGATTTATCAGATAATACCCAAAAGTAAGGCAAGAGTAGATCCAAGCCATCTGATGTGAGGTTCACCTCCGGCTCTAAAAAACCGCTTAATCTTTTAGTTGTTGCAGGGAAGGGCAGGTACGGAAGCTTAAGAACTTCTTTATTAAAAATTTTAAGCTTCATATCTTTAATGATTCCCCGACTAGAATTTTCATCAATATTTATACTTGCAGCTTCAATTTCCCAGCCCTGGGTATTACTATTGCAAGTGGTCAGACTAGCATTTTTAAATTTTAAAAATTCTCCTAAGTTCCCATCTAATGACTCATAACTAATTAATAAGTTTCTTTCGCTCAGGAAAGTTTCCCCATTATCAAGCTTAAGTTGTCCGGATTTTTTCTCTAAATAACCACTTAAAAAATTAAAATAATTACTTGAGTGATAGATACTCCCATTTTTTATATCTTTAACAGAATTTTGTTTTTGTATAAAAGTTGCACTATCAGCATTTACTTTGCCCTCATTCAGTCCAATAAAAACATTTCCATTTAGATACATTTCTCCATTTGATTTAATATCCATCGAACTGGCATTTAGCACATCAGATTTATCTTGATTAATTAGTAATGGATATTGAGGAAAACTACAATTCTGAACCCGATCTTGAATACTTAAAAAGTTACTATCATCAATAGCAAACATATTTCCGGACGCACTAGAAAGAAATATAAAAAGATATTTATATATATGCTTTATAAAGCTAAATTGTCTTTTGCGGAATTTCAAAAATTTTAGGCTGAAGATGCCATTTCTTTAAGTTCTCTTAAAGTATCCTTGCCATAAAACATTTCTTTTTCAACAAAAAATGTAGGGATTCCAAAAGCACCTTTTTCAGCAGCTTCACTGGTATTTTTGATTAATTCTTGTTTAGTTTGATCCTTAGCAATTTCTTCTATGACAAGATCAGCATTACAGTTGTGCTTTGTTAAAAGCTCATGCAGGGCTTCTGGAGTATCTAACTTCAGTGATTGTTCCCAAAGCCCACTTAAGACTATTTCAAGGTAAGTTTCAAAAAATCCATGCTTTTGAGCCACTATTGCTCCTCTTATAAGAGAAATAGTATTTACAGGAAAGTACTCATTCATTTTAAATTTTGTAATGTTATGTTCTTTCATGAACCGATTAAAAGCGGTTTCAAATTCATATTTCATCTTATTAGGAATTTCAGCCAAGGAAACCATTGGAGGTTGGTTATTAGTCAATTTCATGATTCCGCCAAGTAGGCACGGTACGTAATTAAATTTTATGTTATGAGTTTGTTCAATATTCTGAATTGCCTTATGACACAGATATGCATTTGGACTGGCAAAGTCAAAAATAAAATCTACATTCATAGTCGTCCTCACTTCTAAAGATTATAATAACCCATTAACTTGCATCAACCAGATTAAAAATGCAACATCAAGCAACAATTATTGTTAACACAGGAGATACGAAATGAGTTTAAAAGGAAGAGTATTATTTATTACTGGAGGCAGTAGGGGAATTGGTCTCGCAATAGGGAAGAGAGCTGCAAAAGATGGAGCTAAAGTAGTTTTAGCCGCAAAAACTGCTGAACCTCATCCAAAACTACCAGGAACTATTTTCACTGCTGCAGATGAAATTGTTGAGGCTGGTGGTGAAGCGTTACCCATAGTTTTAGATGTTCGAGATGAAAAGAATGTTATTGATGCTGTGGAACAAACAATTAGTCATTTCGGGGGTATTGATATTTGTGTAAACAATGCTTCAGCTATTTCTTTAACAACTACGCCTGATACGGATATGAAAAGATACGATTTGATGCATCAAATTAATGGAAGGGGTACATATTTGGTCAGTAAATATTGCATTCCTCACCTTAAGCAATCTAATGGCGCTCATATATTAAACTTGGCTCCTCCCTTGGATATGAAGCCAAAGTGGTTTGGACCTCATCTTGCTTACACCATGGCAAAATACACCATGAGTATGTGTGTATTAGGAATGGCCGAGGAACTTAAGTCTGATGGCATAGCTGTAAATGGATTATGGCCGAGAACAGCTATTGCAACAGCTGCAGTTAAAAATATTTTAGGTGGAGAGGAGCTAATGAATATTTCCAGAACTCCTGAGATTATGGCTGATGCAGCATATGAAATTTTTATTAAGGATCCAGCGAGTTTTACGGGTAATTTTTGTATCGATGATTTAGTCTTGTATGAAGCAGGCGTTAGAGATTTTAAAAAGTATGCTGATTTACCATTTGCTCAATTAGCTCTTGATTTCTTTTTACCTGAAGATACTCCTTTGCCATCGGAGATTGAAAATAGCTGAAGTATTAGAAAATAAGATTCTTGAATACGCTCAAGAATTCAATCAAGAATTAGCATCCATAGAGCCTTTGAAAATTGAGGCAAGCGGAAGGAAATACTTTAGAGTTAATTCTAAAAATCTTTCCTATGTCATTTCCTTTGATGACAGACCAATTAATGGACAGAATGTCTTTATTAATAGGGCGAATGAGCTTGCTGCTTCAAACGTAAGAGTTCCAAAGATTTTTAAACACGATACAGCAAACTTCTTAACTATATTAGAAGATTTAGGAGACCATTCATTAATAAATGAAAAGGATTTTTATCAAAATGAAGAACTTGTTATTTCTGCTTTAGAGTTGCTCAATAAAATGCATCAATCCAGTCATGTTGATCTGCATTCAACATTTTGGATGGGTTTAGAATCTCATACAAAGAAATTTTCTAAAATTTTTTGCCAAGAATTTTTAAAAATTGAGATGTTTGATGAATATGAAGATATTTTTCCTGATCTTCGAACTGAAATTATGGATCAGCAATGGACAAATTGTCACTTTGATTTTGAAAGAAGAAATATACAATTGATAAACAACTCTGAGCTAGCACTCTTGGATTTTCAAGATTTGTGTCATGGCCCAATTGGAATTGATTTGGCTGGGATTCTCATTGATCATTACATTCCTTTAAACCTAGATACATTAAAAAAATATTGCAAAATCTTTGCAGAAATTTCCATTTACGAAATTTCTGCAGAAGACATTTTTAAAGCTACATTATGGGGTGGTCTCCAGAGAAATCTTAGGATCATGGGCACCCTTACAGAACTTTATATTTTTTCTCAACGCGCATTTAGGATGAAGGATTTACCTCAAATTGTTTCTAATACTGCTTTATTATCAAAAGAATTAAATCAAGTTAAGCTTGCTAATTTCCTTCTTGATGATGTATCACAAACTTTAGATAAGGAATTATTAAAAATATGAAGGCTATGATTTTAGCTGCAGGCCTTGGCTCAAGAATGAAACCCCTAACTAGGGAGATTCCTAAACCTTTGCTTGATGTAAATGGATTATCGTTAATTGAATACACAATAAATAATTTAACAAATTACGGTATCAATGAATTCATCATTAATGTTTCGTATCTTGGAGAAAAAATTAAACTTGCCCTAAAATCCATTGAGAATGCATCCAATATAATTTTTTTAGATGAACCATTTCCTTATGGAACTGGGGGCGCTTTATTGAATGCTAAGGATTATCTTGGATCTGCCCCATTCATTTTAAGCACTTCAGATATCTTGTTTAGTCCAGATCTTACAAAAATTCCTGATAGGGTAGATACCGTTCATTTAATAGCTACCAAAAATCCTGACCATAACAATGGAGGAGATTTTTCACTGAATGACGAATCAGTTTTTATAAATGAAGGATTCAACGATTACACTTATTCGGGAGTGTGTGTTATAAATCCTAGCGTTTTAGAAAAGCACGCTTCTAAAGATTATCCATTCGATCTTTGGAGCACTATATTGATACCGTTGATAAAAACTTCTAAAGTTACCGGTCATTTAGATGATTCATTTTGGATAGATGTCGGCACCCCTAATAGATTAAAGCTTGCAAGGACAGTTCTAAAAGATCAAAATTAACAACAATGAAATCTAAGTCTTTAATCGCTCCGTCTATTTTATCTGCTAATTTTGCTAGGTTAGGCGAAGAGATCAATTCAGTTATGTCTGCTGGCGCGGACTGGATACATTTTGATGTTATGGACAATCACTATGTACCAAATCTTACAGTTGGCCCAATGGTTTGTAAGTCATTAAGAGACGATGGAATCAAGGATTTTATTGATGTGCATTTAATGATTGAGCCTGTAAACGAACTAGCAAAAAGCTTTGCAAGTGCAGGAGCAGATCTGATTAGCTTTCATCCTGAAGCAGTAGAAAGTACAAAGAATACAATAGAAATAATTAAAGAATGTTCATGCAAGGTTGGTATTGCAATAAATCCTGACACTTCTTTGTCTGTTTTGGATGATATTGTTGATGAGATTGATTTAATTTTATTAATGAGTGTTTATCCAGGATTTGGTGGACAAGAGTTTATTGAAGATACAATTGAAAAAATTCAGGCTGCTAGAGAGCTAATAGACAAACAAGAAAATAAAATTTACTTAGAGGTTGATGGTGGTATCAACACTGAAACTATTTCAAGAGTTTCAATGGCTGGAGCAGATGTTTTTGTTGCGGGGTCTGCTATTTTTGGATCATCAGATTATGAGCAAACTATTGAAAGCTTTCGACAAAAAATTTCTTAGCCTTTTATTAATAATATTTTCTCTTTCATCGATTGCTCAGATTGATGCAACTTTTATAAATAAAAACGTTTCTCTAACTTTAATAGTATCCAATACAGATGCAACAAGGCGTAAAGGCTTGATGAATCAAAAAATATTAGAAAAAAATAGTGGCATGATTTTTATTTGGCCATCGAGTAAAAGACAATGTATGTGGATGAAAGATACTCCACTTCCATTGAGCGTTGCATTCATTTCTAGTAATGGGAGAATTTTAGAAATTTATGATATGGTCCCTTTTTCTGAAGAATCTATCTGTTCAATTCAAAGAGCTCGAATGGCAGTTGAAGTTAATCAGGGATGGTTTAAAAAGAATAATATTATTGTTGGAGATACAATAAATTTCTAAAAAACAAAATGATCACAAAAGAAAAATTTGAAGATTTCAAAAATAATGACTTTTCTATGCTGCCTATGGTGAGAGAAGTTGTTTCACCCGATGATAACCCGTTATCTTTATTCGAAAAAATTTCTGATAAAAAAAATAATTTCTTACTTGAATCCGTTGAAGGTGGTGACAAGTGGGCTCAATACTCAATTATTGGTTTTGGTTGCATGGATACTATCAAGGCATATGGGAACGTAATTGAGACATCAATCAATGGGATGAATGAAAGATTTATTTCTGATCACCCTCTTCAAGATATTGAAAAATTAACTTCTAAAGATAAATCACCCAATTTAGACGACTTACCACGTTTTTATGGAGGATACGTAGGTTTTTTTGCATACGAAAGCGCCCAATATGCTGAAAAAAAAATATCTCGCTTGCCTCGAAAAAACTCAAAATTCTCAGATCATATGCCTGATGTCCTTTTGGTTAAAGCAGATCAATTAATCATTTTTGATAACTTAACAAACTCAATAAGAATAATTTTTAATGCAAATTTAAGAAACATGTCCTATTCATTTGCACAAGCAAGGTTAGATGAAATTGAAAACTTAATTTTAAACTCAACAGTAAACCAGGTTGAGAAATTTAGTGAAATTACAAATACATCTGAGTTTGAGTCAAATTTTTCAAAAGAAGAATATCTTCAGGCTGTCAAAAAGGTTAAGCATTATATTGAAGAGGGTGACGTAATGCAGGTCGTATTAGCGCAGGATTTTTCAGCAAATTTTGATAAAGATCCATTTGAATTATATAAAGCAATTAGAAAACTGAATCCCTCGCCATACATGTACTTTTTAAATCTTGGAGAGTTTCAAATAGTTGGCGCTTCACCTGAAATTTTAGTTAGATTAGAAAATGAAGAAGTAACCTTGAGACCAATAGCAGGAACAAGAGTTCGCGGAAACAATCTTGAGGAAGATAAATTTAATGAAGAGGAACTACTAAATGATCCCAAAGAAATTGCGGAACACTTAATGTTAATCGATCTTGGTAGAAATGATGTTGGAAGGGTTTCAGAGATTGGTACAGTGAATGTTACAGAAAAAATGATTATTGAAAAATATTCTCATGTGATGCATATAGTCTCTAATATTGTTGGAAGACTTCAAACAGAACTTACCTCTTTTGACGTTCTCAAGGCAGCATTACCTGCAGGTACATTATCTGGTGCTCCAAAAATAAGAGCCATGGAAGTCATTAATGAACTAGAACCAAGCTCAAGAGGTATATATGGCGGCGCAATAGGATACGTTGGTTGGAATGGCAACATGGATACAGCAATTGCCATTAGAACTGCAGTTATCAAAGATAACAAAATACATGTTGGCGCTGGTGCTGGAGTTGTAGCAGACTCAGTTCCAGAGAATGAATGGGAAGAGTGCAAACAAAAATCTAAGGTATTTGTTGATGCCATGGAGATGATTACATGATCCTAGTAATTGATAACTATGATTCGTTTACATATAACTTGGTTCATTATATTGGAGAGTGTGATCATGAAGTTTTAGTTAAAAGAAATGATGAAGTGACTCTTTCAGAAATTGCTAAAATGAATCCAGATAAGATTGTTATTTCGCCAGGTCCTTGCACTCCAAAAGAGGCTGGGATTTCGGTTGAGGTTGTTAAAGATTCTCGCGTCCCATTATTAGGTGTATGTCTAGGTCATCAGTCGATTGGCTCAGCCTTTGGAGCAAAGATTATTAAAGCTCCACATGTTTTTCATGGAAAAAAATCAGAAATTCAGCATTCTAATTCAGTCTTATATAAAGGCATTCCTAATCCATATTCGGTTGTCAGATATCATAGTCTTGTGATCGATAGCTCATCACTCCCCATGGATTTAAAAGTTACAAGCTCACTTGTTGATGATGCTGATATCATTATGGGCATTGAACATACTTCAAGACCAATATACGGTGTTCAATTCCATCCCGAATCAATTGATACTGATTATGGTATGAAATTAATTTCAAACTTTTTAAATCTATGATTAAAGAATTTATTGATCAACTGGAAAAAAAAGAGGATCTTGATTTTCATTCAATGCAATCTGCAATCGATTTCATTATGACTGGAGAAGTTGATGACCTTTTGATCGAAAAGTTCTTATTAGCGTTAAATGAAAAAGGCATCAGTGAAAAGGAGATAACAGCAGCTGCAATAGTCATGAAGGATAAATCTCTAACTTTTAATATTGGCAATGGTGATCATATTGATACTTGCGGAACTGGTGGCTCAGGACTTAATACCTTTAATTGTTCTACAGCATCTTCATTTGTTGCGGCAGCTGGCGGGGCTTTAGTTACTAAACATGGCAATAAAGCTGTCTCAAGTAAATCAGGAAGCGCAGATTTATTGATAGCTGCTGGAGCTGATATTGCTCATGACAGAGAGAAGATAGAAACTATATTTGATCGAGTAGGATTTGTTTTTCTTTTCGCTCCCTTGCATCACCAGTCTATGAAATACGTAATGCCTGCCAGACAAAAGATCGGCAAAAAAACCTTATTTAATTTACTTGGACCTCATACCAATCCCTGTGGTGCAAAAAAACAAATTTTAGGTGTCTATGATAAAGATTTAGTTAAATCTTTTGCTGCTGTTGCTAAAAACCTATCTATGGAGCATGTTCTCATAGTCCATGGATTTGATGGATTAGATGAAATTACAATTACAAATAAAACCTATGTTGCTGAACTTAAAGACAATTCTATAAATGAATACGAAATTTCACCAAAAGACTTTGGCTTAAATTTTGGTAAGCTTTCAGAAATAATCGCTCAATCGTCTGATGACAGCTTACAATTAATAAGAGAGGCATTTTCAGGAGAAAAATCTGCAGTTCAAGATATGATTGCTCTCAATTCAGGAGCAGCTTTATATCTAGCAAAGGTAGTTCATTCAATTGCTGATGGTGTAGAACTCTCTTTTGAGCTTATGAACAATGGCATGGCAGCAGACAAGTTAGCTTCATATGTGAGAGTATCAAATAGTTAATGAGTATTCTTAAAAAAATCGTTGAAAATACAAGAGAGAACTTGAAGGCGAAGAAAGCAAAATTATCTTTAGAGGACGTCAAATCTTCTTTAAAAGAACTAGATCTTCCAAAAAGTAAT
Organism: uncultured SAR86 cluster bacterium; assembly: GCA_902515775.1. Taxonomy (GTDB): domain Bacteria; phylum Pseudomonadota; class Gammaproteobacteria; order Magnimaribacterales; family D2472; genus D2472. The sequence continues at coordinate 62,894 of CABXVU010000001.1, read as the reverse complement.
TTCAAAAGTAGCATCTCTAATAAAGATGAGGCCATCATTGCGGAAATAAAAAAAGCTTCTCCAAGTGCTGGAGTTATTTCAGAAAATTTTAACCCAGTTGAAAAAGCAAAAGAATACGAATCTGTTGGAGCTGCAGCTCTATCGATTTTAACTGAAGAGGATTTCTTCCTAGGAAGCATTGATTATTTAAAAGCAGTCAAAAGGAAAACTTCTCTTCCAATATTAAGAAAAGATTTCATCATTGATGAATATCAAATATATGAGTCAAAGCTAATTGGAGCGGATTGCATTTTATTAATTGCATCAATTCTTTCTGATTTACAAATAGAAGAATTTGTGAAAATTGCAAAAAAACTAGAATTAGATTATCTCATTGAGATTCATAATGAAAAAGAACTTAAGAGAGTAGAGCTTTATAAAGATGCATTAATTGGAGTTAACAACAGAAATTTAAATACTTTTGAAGTTGATTTAGATAATTCGATTCGAATGAAAAATTTATTTAAAGAAAAAAATATATTTATTGCTGAGTCAGGAATAAAATCTATAGATGATATTAATTATTTAAAACTTCATAATATCAACGTTTTCTTAATTGGCGAGAGTCTTATGAGAGGGGACTTTTTTGAGAAATAGACAATTATCTTTTTATTCCAAGAATTTTTAATCCATTGGATAGGCAATAATATCCATAGGTTTTAGCTCTTTCTTAAGCTTATTAAAGTTTTTATAGTAGAGCTTAAAGCCGCCATTTTCATACAACCAAATATTCGATACTCTTGCTTGATACTCATTATTAATTTTCCCATTAGAGTATGTATAGCTTCCAGAAAGGTAATACAAAGTTAAATATACCTTTTCAGCAAGTTGGATTATTCTGATGTTAGATGGAGTAACATCTGATTCAACTCTTGAGTAGTAATTTATAACGGATTCGAAGTCAGGGGGCGGATCCTCATAAAAATGATTTTCAGATGATGAGCCAGTAATTGCTCCTATTTTGCTTTCATAAAAATAAATCGTTTCAAAGTCTCGGGTATTCCTTGCCTCCCAAAATTTTAATAGGCTATCTTTAAGCGCCTTTTCATTATTTTCTGCAAATAAATTAATACTTAAAAAACAAATAAAAAAAAACAATCTCGTCATATATATTTGCTTGTAGAGGTCATCATTTTTGCGGTAAATTGCATGATTTTTTTTACTGGAATTTTTAGTTCTTCGCTACCCTTATCTACTGCTTGACGAGCATGAAGATCTTCATCCTCTTTCATCGTTTTTAATATTTCTATGGTTTCTTTGTCTTTAGGTGATATTTTATCAAGGTGACGATCGAGATGAGCAACAACTTGTTTCTCAGTTTCTTCAACAAAACCTAAGCTAACTTTTTCTCCAAACCTTCCAAAGATTGCTCCAATTGCAAAGGAACCGGCATACCAAATAGGATTAAGAATGGAGCCGCTTCCTTCCAATTCATCTAAGCGTTTTTTACACCATACCAGATGGTCGGTTTCTTCGTCCCCAGCCTCAATAAGGTGTTTTTTAATATCCGCATCTTTACAGACTAGTGACTGCCCCCTATAAAGAGCTTGAGCTGCTACCTCTCCAGCAAGATTTACCCGCATCATTTGGATAGAAATTTTTTTTTCTTCAGCCGTCATTTTCTCTGTATTTTTTTCACAGGGATCTGGAGGATATGTTCTACCTGTTCCAGATTTTTTATTTGAAAGCGTTTTCAATGCGATATCACACTCATTTATAAAGTTATCTATTAGATTCATCTTATTCCTTTATCTCCAATATCCTTTCTACAGAAAGCACCATTAAATGCAACGGATTCTACCAAACTATATGCTTTTTGTTGAGCCTCTCTAAGATTATTACCAAGGGCAGTGGCACAAAAAACTCTGCCACCTGATGTAAAAATTTTATTTTGATTAAGCTTTGTGCCGGCATGAAAAAGTTTTACTCCATCTAAATCTATTACTTTAATTTTGACCTCATTATTTTTTTTATAATTTTCAGGATAACCTTCGCTAGCAATTACAACACCACAGGCATGTTGTTTGGTCCATTCAATCTTATGATTATCTAGATTATCATCAATTGCAGCAATGCATAATTCAACTAAACTTGATTTTAATCTCAACAATATAGGTTGAGTTTCAGGATCGCCAAATCTGCAATTGAATTCAAGAACCTTTAACTCACCATCTTTGATCATCAGTCCAGCATATAGAAATCCTAGATATGGCGAACCTTCATTAATTAAGCCATGCATAGTAGGCTGCATTACCTCATTAAGAATTTTTTTATGCATTCTTTCATCGACTATTGGCGCCGGTGAATATGCGCCCATTCCACCAGTATTAAGTCCTACATCGCCATCACCCACGGCTTTATGATCTTGACTTGTCGCCAATGGAATAATTTTATCTTTGCTTACGACAGCAATAAAACTTGCCTCTTCACCACTAAGAAATTCTTCAATGACAACACTTGCTCCAGCAATACCAAACGTATTATCTTTAAAAATACTTACCAAAGCTTGCAACGCTTCAGCTTTAGTTTGACAAATAATTACTCCTTTCCCAGCAGCTAAGCCGTCTGCTTTTACTACAGTTGGATAGGGAATTTTATTTAAGTGATCTTTAGCACTTTCAAAATTGCTAAATGCAGCATAATTAGCGGTAGGAATCCCATATTTTACAAAAAAATTTTTTGAAAATGTTTTTGATCCCTCTAATTGAGCTGCAGCACTTGAGGGCCCAAAGGTTTTAATGTTACTTTTTTGCAAATAATCTACCAGTCCGTCTACAAGGGGTTGCTCGGGACCAACAATAACTAAGGCAATATTTTTCTCAATACAAAAATCTTTTACATCTTTAAATTTATTTATGTTGATAGAAATATTAGATAGTTTATTTTCTAACGATGTCCCTGCATTTCCTGGGCAAACAAATACCTCAAAAACAGATTGGTCTTGCGCCGCTTTCCATGCCAAAGCATGCTCTCTTCCGCCGGATCCAATAACTAGAATATTCATCTTAGTGTCTGAAGTGGCGATTTGAAGTAAACATCATAGCTATATTATTTTCATCAGCAGCCGATATGACCTCTTCATCTCTGATTGACCCACCTGGCTGAATAATAGCTGCGATTCCGCTTGAGGCTGCTTTATCTATGCCATCTCTGAATGGAAAAAATGCATCTGATGCCATTACGGCTCCTTTCACCTCTAATCCTTCCTCTCTTGCCTTAAGATTGGCAATTTCAGCACTAATTACTCTACTCATTTGTCCCGCACCAATTCCAATGGTTTGTTTATTTTTTGCATAAATAATTGCATTAGATTTGACAAATTTTGCAACTCTCCACGCAAACATAAGATCATTGATTTCATCTTTCGAAGGCTGTCTTTTTGTTACGCATTTAAGGTTTGCTTCGGGAACAATCAAAGTATCATCGCTTTGTATTAATATTCCTCCAGAGACTTTTTTGATGACCCCTGGATATGGATTATCTTGCTCTAGGTCCACGCATAGCACCCTGATATTCTTTTTTTTAGCAAGCTCCTTTAATGCAGCATTCTCAAAACCAGTTGCCAAGATAACCTCAACAAATTGACGAGAATTAATTTCTTCAGCAGTTACTTTATCTAGCTCTCTATTAAATGCAATGATTCCACCAAATGCTGAAGTTGGATCAGTTTTAAAGGCTAGGTCATATGCATCATAAATACTATTAGCTTCAGCAACTCCACAGGGATTAGCATGTTTAACAATTACACATGCTGGTTCATCAAATGCCCTAACACACTCCCATGCAGCGTCGGCGTCAACTATATTATTATAGGAAAGCTCTTTGCCCTGAAGCACATCCGCATTGGCAATATTTTTATGCTTTAAATTAGAGAATGTTAATAAATTCGCAGTTTGATGAGGGTTTTCTCCATATCTCAATGATTCACTTTTTTCAAAGTCGTATTGATGAGCATTCGAAGAAATATCTTTGAAGTAATTTGCTATAGAAGCATTATATTCAGTCATAAGCTGAAATACTTTTTGTGAAAGCTCTTTTCTAAATTTATACGAAATGCCGCCTTGAGTCTCCCACTCTTGTATTAATCGACTGTAATCACTTGGATCAGATACAACTGCAACATCCTTAAAGTTTTTTGCTGCAGCTCTAATCATGGTTGGCCCACCGATATCAATTTTTTCAATGGCTTCCTCGAATGAGCAACCCGAGGCAATCGTTTCTTGAAATGGATATAGGTTTACAATAACCATATCAATGACCTCAAAGCCTCTGTCGGCTAAAATCTCTATATCGGTCTCTCTTCTTGCCAGAATCCCAGCATGAATTTTTGGATGCAAAGTTTTCACTCGACCATCCATCATTTCATCAAAGCCGGTAAATTCAGAAACTTCTAATACCTCATCAGTAATTTCTTTAATGGCATTGTAAGTTCCCCCAGTTGAAATAATTTTCACTTCTTGATTTACTAAGAATTCTATTAATTGATCTAAATTAGATTTATCCGAAAGACTAACTAAAGCAGTTTTTGGAGAAATCAGAGTCATGATTTTTCTAGAATGTTATATTTATGTAATTTTTTTCTTAGGGTGGCTCTATTTAATCCTAATACATTTGCAGCCTTTGATTGATTATTATTAGTATGCCTCATTACTGCTTTCAAAAGCTCAGGTTCGACTTCAGCCATCACCAATTCATAGACATTTGTAGGATTGGTATCACCAAGGGCGGTAAAATATTTTTTCATTGCTTTCTTAACCTGTTCGCTAAGAGGCTTTTTTTTTATTTTCTGTGAAACTGATTTAGCCATTAATTAGAAATTTCTATGCAAAATATAGAGTTTACAGTTGATTAAAAATTGCTCAACTAATTTTAGAGATTTATAACAGTTTTTTTAACATCTCCTAAAATTAATTGCACCAACTCTCCATTTTTTATAAATATTTCTGTTCGAGAGGCATAATTGGGGTGAAAATATGAAATTACATTATTATTAAAGATGTAAGAGACCAATGTATTGATCACCATAAAGTGTGTAGTAATAATATAATTACCCTCAGCATTTTGCAGCCAGTGTACTAAATTATTGCGCCACTTTTTTACTGAATTAGGTAGTTCACCAATTGGACATTGAAAAATATAACCTAACCAGTCATTTTTCTTATTTTTGTCAATATTGTCTGAAGGAATCTCAATAAAATGAGAATTAACTTCTACAGGATATCTATTTTCATGATTAATAATTTCCATGGTTTCAAGAGCTCTTTTTTTGGGACTAGAGCAAAGCTGATAGCTAGAAATTTTATCAATTAAATCATTCCCAGTTATTTTAGCTTGCAGTCGACCTTCTTTACTTAAACCAGGATCAGGATGTGTCGCCCAGCCACTAGATGCCTCTCCGTGTCTGACAAGAATGATGTGACTTTGATTCATTTTCAGAAATTTTAATTATAATTGAATGATGAGAAAACCAAGAATTTTTTGTCCTGAACTATCTTCACCATCTTATAAGTGCACCAACATAAAACAAATCCATCATCTTGCCAAGGTTCTTAGGCTGAAACCAAATGATCCTGTGGAACTATTTGATGGTAAGGGATCTTTAGCTAATGGAGCTATTCAGGAGATTGCTAAAGCTTATATCAAATTCGAAGTTGATGGCATTTCATTCATACAAAATCCTCATCTAAAATTTTATCAAGCAATCATTCCATACATTAAAAAAGAGAATCTAATTTATTCATTGCAAAAGCTTGTTGAGCTTGGAGTCAACTCACTAGTTATATACAAACCCGAACTTCTGGATCAATCATTGGCCAAGAAAGACCTATCAAAATTAAATGATCGCCTTAAGGAAGTTGCGATCCTTGCATGTGAACAATCTGGCTGTAATCATCTCCCAGAAATAAAATTTTTTAATGACCTCAGACAATGCCTTCAAAGCATTGAGGGAAATACAAATTTCGAAGGATTATTCGTTCTTGATACAATTGCTAATCAATTTCTTAAAGATAATGAAAGTTTGAGATTAAATGAAATTAGTATTATTACAGGACCTGAATCGGGTTACTCAGAAAAAGAACGCGAAACTATGAATGCATTAGGATTAAAGTCTCGAAAAATTGGACATTATGTATTGCGTGCAGAAACTGCTCCTGTTGTTGGAATTTCTAAATTCCATACCTTGCTTGGAGAACATTAATGCAAGGTACTTCTTCACTATTTATTACTGATCCCTTAAAAAGCTTAGATCCAAAAAAAGATACAACTGTTTTATGGATGCAAGAAGTCTTCAGCATGGGTGGACAAATCCTTCAATGCGAAATGAAAGACCTCCTTTATAAGGAGCATCAAACTTTTACAGAATTTTCTTTAATCAAAGATCCTTTTAAGCATCCGCAAGTTGGTGAGATAGTTGATGAAGTTAAAATGCTTAAAGATTTTGATTATATATTTATGAGAAAAGACCCACCGGTTGATGAGGACTATATGAATGCTTTGCATATCTTATCTCAGGCAGAATCTGAAGGGGCCAATATATTAAATAGACCATCAGCTTTAATGAAGTTTAATGAAAAGATTTTTGCTCTTAAATTTGCTGATTGGATGACTGATACGAGCGTTATATGCAAAGAAGAAGACTTCAAGTTATTTAAAGAAAAATACTCTAACGTTATACTTAAACCCCTTAATGGGATGGGCGGAGATTCGATCTATAAGTTTGATGAGACTTCAGAGGATCATCTAAAAATTTTTAAATTGCTTACTAATAATTATCAAACAATGGTTATGGTTCAAAATTTTTTACCTGAAATTTATGATGGAGATTACCGAATACTTATAATTCATGGCGAGCCTTTTCCAATTGCATTGGCAAGAATTCCTCAAAAAGGAAGCTTCAAGGGCAATCTTGCAGCCGGTGGCAGAGGCGAAGCCCGAGAATTATCCATTGATCAAATTAAAGCAAGCAAGGAAATTGGAAAGTTACTAGTCCAAGAGGGTATTTTATTTGCTGGGATAGATATGATCGGTAACTATTTAACTGAAATTAATATAACAAGTCCAACAGGTGCAAGAGAAATTCTTTCCCAAACTGGGCAAAATCCGATAAAGGCTTTTCTTCAATCCATCTAAAATGCAACCGTTAATTTATAAAGAAAGAATACAAAGATGGGGATTTAAACAATCAATGTTTGTTTCTTTAATATTTCATGGAGTAGTTATTTTTGGCATTAGTTTTGTTGTAATGCAGCAACCTTGGGAATTCAATGAGGAAGTTATTGTCAACATCAGATTTGCTAATGAGGAATTTGACATGCAAGGCAGTTCTAATAATGGTCTTGATTCACTACAAAAAAATAATCAACAAGTTGCAATGGTCTTAAAAGATTCTATCTCTCAAGATCAATCTCAGTTCAGTGTTAGGCGCTTAGAATCTAACTCAACTTTAGAGAGTTATGAAACAATTTATTTAAATGCATGGCAAAGAAAGGTTGAAACAGCAGGGCATTATGAAATTTCTCGAAAAGACATAATCCAAGGCAATTTTAAAGTACAAATCAGATCAATTATCGACACCGTGGGAAATTTAATTGGCGTTGATATTTTAAAATCATCCGGTAATTCATCAATAGATGCTTTAGCTTTGAAAATTTTGCAACAATCAGCACCATTTGAACCATTTCCTCAAGACATGGCAGTTAACTATCAGCAGCTTGAGATTATTCGAGATTGGAATTTTACAAATTCTTAGTAATGCAAATACTAGCTTTTGATTTTGGTACCCAATACATCGGTGTTGCCGTTGGACAAACAGTAACCAACACATCCTCTCCATTAGTTGTACTGAAAGTCGATCGTGAGGAAAAAGAAATATGGGACTCAATTTCTAATCTCATCGAAGAGTGGAAACCTGATCAAATATTGATTGGTAAACCTTTGAACATGGACGGAAGCCCCAGTGATATGATGAAGAAAATTGATCCATTCTTTAATAAAATTAAAAAGATTACTAATATTCCTTGTGAATTGGTTGATGAGAGATTAACCTCATTTGAGGCAAAAGAGTTGGCAAAAATTGATTCTAAATCTCATCGAATAGATCATTTAGCTGCCAAAATATTTTTAGATAACTGGATAGAGCATCATGTCAATTCCGACTAGTTTTATTGATCAATTGTTAGATCAAACTGATATTGTCGATGTTGTAGGACGTCGCATACCCCTCAATAAAAAGGGATCAAATTTTTGGTGTCAATGTCCATTCCATGATGATTCAAATCCCTCCATGGCTGTTAATCAAGATAAACAGTTTTTTTATTGTTTCGTATGTCAAGAATCTGGAAATGCTATCAACTTTATTAGACGCTATGAAAATTTAGATTTTGTCGATGCAATCGAAACTCTAGCCAGTTCAGCTGGGATGACAGTTCCTTATGAAATAAATAAGCACGAGAAATCAAAACCAAGTGGTCTAGTTGAAAAGGCTGTGAACTTCTACAAAGGAAATTTAAATGAAAAGATTGCACCTCAAGCTATTAAATATCTCAAAGATAGAAAGATTTCCGGAGTTACTGCCAAGAAATTTAATATAGGATATGCACAAGATAAATGGGATGGACTTTTAAATCATTTTGGGTCGGCTGCCTCGCCTAAAGAGCTCAGTAATTCAGGTTTATTTAGTCAAAAAGATGATCGATTTTATGATCGATTTAGAGGCAGGATTATCTTTCCCATAAGAAACATAAAAGGTGATTTCATCGCAATGGGTGGAAGAATTATTGATGAGGGAGAGCCTAAATATCTCAATTCTCCGGAAACTTCTTTTTTTAATAAATCAAATGAGTTGTTTGGCTTGTTCGAAGTTAAAGATTCAGAAAAAAATATTGACTCATTAATTATTGTAGAGGGTTACATGGATGTGATAGGTTTGTATGAGCATGGCATTAAAAATGCAGTAGCAACCCTCGGTACAGCTGTAACACCAAATCATATTTCAAAAATCATGCGATATACCAATAAGATATTTTTTGCATTCGATGGAGATTTAGCTGGTGGAAAAGCCGCTTGGAAAGCAGTTGAAAACACTTTTCCAATCATCCGAGAAGACATCAACATCCATTTTGTTTTCTTTGACCAAGGCTATGACCCAGATTCATACATCGCTGAATATGGCCTAAAAGCTTTCCAAAAACTTCTAGATGAGTCAATTTCACTTTCATCGTATTTTTTATCGAAAATAAAAGAATTTAATTTAGAAACGTTGGAGGGTCGAGCACAAGCAGCAGCATTTGCTATTCCTATCATTAATAAAATTAATAATTCAGTAATCAAAGAGGTATATGCACATGAAGTCTCAAACTTGTGTGGCATGGATATTAAAACCATGGATGCGCCCCTCAGTCCTCCAAAAAGACAAGATTCTAGTAATGCAGTTAAAGCAAGCTCAAATACTCCTATCAGAGTAAAAGCTGTCATTAACATTTTTAGTTCTATTTTAGCATTTCCATCAATTGCCAAAGAAAAATTGTTCGACGAATTAAAAGTTGATCCTAAGTTTAACTTTTTATTTTTAATTTTAGATTTATATAAGCAAACACCTGATATAAAACCATCAAGGGTTATCGAAAATATTGAATCAGATCAAATTAAAGGATATTTTTCAGAAGCTGTGGTAGCTGGATTAGAATTATCAGAAAAAAATGCATTAAAGCTTGCAAGTGATTGCGTAAAAATTTTGATAAAAAATCAGAAAGATAGAGAGCAAATACTCAAAGATAAGTATAATGTCGGATCGATTTCAGCAATAGAAAGAAGAGATTTACAACAAATTATCTTAAAAAAGCATGAAATCACTGAGAATGACCAAGATTTATTAAAGAAATTAAGCTCAAAACAAGATTGAAAAAATAAAAATTGGCATCACATATTGATAAGAACTTAAAAAAAGGGGCTCAGTGGATAAGTTAAAAAAACAAGGTTCAAGAATTGCGGAGTTAATTGATAAGGGCCGAGAACAAGGCTATTTAACATACGCAGATGTAAATGATCATCTTCCAGAGGATATTTCCGATCCAGATCAAGTTGATGAAATAATTGGCATGATTAATGACTTGGGTCTTCAGGTTCATGAGACAGCCCCTGATGCAGATACACTAATGTTATCTGAATCGTCCGATGATCAAGATGATATTGCGTTAGAGCAAGCTGCCGAAGCATTGGCTGCTGTAGAAAATGAAACTGGCAGAACAACTGATCCAGTGAGAATGTACATGCGAGAAATGGGTACGGTTGATCTTCTAACTAGAGAAGGTGAAATTGAAATCGCAAAGCGAATTGAAGAAGGTATGCGTGACCTTTTGGATGCAAGCGTACAGTATCCAGGAATTGTTGAGCATATTATTTCTTTTTACGAGCAAGTTAAAAGTGAGGATAAAAAACTAAGTGAGCTGCTTACAGGGTTTCTTGAGGAGATGGAGGAAGTTCCTTCTGCTGGACCTGGAAGTGAAAAAGCTAAACAATTAGAAGAAAGCGATGAAGAGGTTGATAACGGACCAGATTTAGCTGAAGTTCAAAGACGTATGACAAATCTCAAGCGTCAGTTCAATAAAACAAATAAAGTGGTTGAATCCAAAGGGAGAAATTCTAAGGAAGCTAAAGCAGAATTCACTAAATTAGGTTTAATTTTTCAATTTCTTAAATTTTCACCCAAAATGTTTGAAGACCTAGCGTTTTTTGCTAGAAGCGATTTAGCTGAAATACGCCTTCATGAAAAAAGAATTCAATTTTTATTTGTCAAATCAGCAAGGGTTCCAAGAAAAGATTTTATTGCCATGTACAAAGACAATATCACCAAGTTGAAGTGGGTTGATTCTTTGATGAGTAACAAAAAGTATTCAAAAAAATCTTTGGAGCACATTAAGCCAGATGTCGTTATTGCTCAAAAAGCCATAAAAGCAATTGAAGAGAGAGTCGGGCTTAATGTAAAAGATATTAAAGATATTAATCGTGCCATGTCTATGGGCGAAACAAAAATGAGACGTGCAAAAAAAGATATGGTTGAAGCCAACCTCAGACTTGTTATTTCAATAGCTAAAAAATATACAAATAGAGGTTTACAGTTTTTAGATTTAATTCAGGAAGGCAACATAGGGCTTATGAAAGCTGTAGATAAGTTTGAATATAGAAGGGGCTATAAATTTTCTACTTATGCAACCTGGTGGATTAGACAGGCAATAACAAGGTCCATTGCTGATCAAGCAAGAACAATAAGAATTCCAGTGCATATGATTGAGACTATAAATAAACTCAACAGAGTTTCTCGTCAAATGATGCAAGACATGGGCAGAGAGCCAACGCCAGAAGAATTGAGCAAAGAGCTTGATATGCCTGAGGATAAGGTAAGGAAAGTTCTCAAAATTGCTAAAGAACCAATTTCTATGGAGACACCAATTGGTGATGATGAAGATTCAAATTTAGGAGATTTTATTGAAGATACTGTTATTCATTCACCGCTAAAAAATGCTACTGAGGGCAGCCTTCACTTCGCGACAGATGATGTGCTTTCCTCATTGACTGCAAGAGAGGCTAAGGTATTAAGAATGAGGTTTGGTATTGGCATGAATACAGACCATACACTAGAAGAGGTTGGTAAACAGTTTGATGTAACCAGAGAAAGAATTCGTCAAATAGAAGCCAAGGCCTTGAGAAAGTTAAGGCATCCTTCAAGGTCAAGTCACCTGAAAAATTTCTTAGACGAATAATTTTCGGGCCTGTAGCTCAGTTGGTTAGAGCAGTGGACTCATAATCCATTGGTCGGAGGTTCGAGTCCTCCCGGGCCCACCATTTTAATTACTTTTTTGACGAGCATATTTTCTAAATACTCTCACTTTTGCAGTAAAGCAAGGCATTAAACTAATGAAATATACTGGTGATCAGAAAAATTTTAAGATGTCTTATTTAAAGTTGGCACTTAACTTTTATTACCTAAAAATATCTTCATTGCATCGATTGTTGTTGAACTAACATGATGCTCAATTCCCTCACTATCAATTTTGGCATTTGCCTCATCCACACCAAGTTTTATTAAAAAGTCTAAAACAATTTTGTGCCTCTCCTTTACTCTTTTTGCTAGTTTAGTCCCCTCTGGAGTGAGTTCAACTGGTCTGTAGGGTCGAGATCGTAAAAGTTTCTCATCATGCAGTCTCTTGACTATTCGAGATACAGTAACATGACTGACATTAAAATATCTGGCTAAATCTAAAACTCTACATTCACCAAATTCCTCAATCAACTCCATTACGGCTTCAACATAATCCTCTGCAGTTTCATTTGCGTGTCGGGAACGAGTTTGTGAGAAGGCTACTGAACGCTCACTTACCATTTTTCAATTCCTCCCACAATTTTTGAACTTTTTAAATTATACCCTTGACATAGGCCGTAGCCATTGCTACATTTATAATCCGTAGCTTATGCTACTCTATTAAAAAAATAAATGATGAAACAATATTTAAAATATGATGATGTAAAAATTTTCAGATATGAAAATTTTTATCTATCTGTAATCTACACCATTGGTCATATTTTTGTCGCCATGATGTGTAATAGAATCATTACTGGTGCATCTTTAGATATGGCAGCGGCAGATGCATTTATTGAGCCAATCATTAATGGTTTCTGGTTCTACTTACTTTTGGTGTTCATAAAAAAATTGTTAGTTATTAAAATAGAACAAAGACAATCTGTATTAATTACTGCAAGCCAAATTGGTATTCTGTTAGCATTTTTATATACAATCGGGCACATTTTTATCGCAATGATATGCAATAGGTTGCTCACAGGAGCTCCATTAAATCTTGCAGTTATTGACGCATTCGTTGAACCTATAATAAATGGCTTCTGGTTCTTTTTACTTTTTGAAGTGTTTAGTAAATTTAAAAAGAAAAAAATATTAAGCGGCATTAGCAAGATTAGCAGCACATCTTAGAAAAAAATTCCTTAATTATCACCTATAAATATTCTATACATGAATTAAACTAATCTAAAGAATCTTTAGATGTTCCAGGGAGGAATAAAAAAATGTCATTAATTATGAACAGTTCGTTTACCTTACCGTGTGGCCAAGTGATTAAAAATCGAGTTTGCAAAGCTGCAATGACAGAACGAATTGCAAAAGGAAATAATTTAGCTCATCAAGGCCATATTAATCTCTATCGCAAATGGGCTGAGGGCAATATTGGTATTTTGTTGACAGGCAACGTAATGGTTGATCGCAAAAACATGGAAGGTCCAGCGAATGTTGTGATTGATAGCCAAAATTATAAAGATCATATAGACGAACTAAAAAACTGGTCCTCTGTAGGAACAGAGGACAATACTCAATTATGGATGCAAATATCTCACGCAGGAAGACAAACTCCTGGAGAAATAAATGCATCTCCATCAGCACCATCAGACGTCCAATTAAAAATTCCTGGTCGCAGTTATGGCTTGCCAATTCCTATGAGCGAGGAAGAGATACTAAGTGTTATTGATAAGTTTGTTTTCACAGCAAAGATTGCTAGGGAGACTGGGTTTACTGGAGTTCAATTTCATTCAGCTCATGGATACTTGTTATCTGAATTTCTTTCACCAGATATTAATACACGAAATGATGCATGGGGCGGTAGCTTAGAAAATAGAGCAAGAATGCATTTAGAAATTATTAAAAAATGCAGGGCAGAGGTTGGAGAAGATTTTCCTATCTCAATGAAGTTAAATTCAGCAGATTTTCAAAAAGGTGGATTCAATGAAAATGAAAGCATTGAGGTTGCAAAAATGTTAGAGGAAGCAGGATTAGATCTTTTAGAAATTTCAGGTGGAACCTATGAGCAGCCAAAACTAATAGGCGCAGATCACATTAGTATCAATCCAGACAGAAGCGAAACAAGAAGAGAAAGCACTATTGCAAGAGAAGCATATTTTCTTGAGTATGCTGACAACATTAGAAAAGCTGTAACGATGCCTTTGATGGTAACAGGTGGTTTTAGAACAAAAGATGGCATAGAAAATGCTTTACAAAGTAATATTTGTCAAATTGTAGGAGTGGGCAGACCCTTATGTGCAGATCCTTACTGCATAAAGAAAATGATGGATGGAGAGCTAGAGATGCTGCCAAGTGTTGAAAAAACTTTATCCTTAGGGCCTTGGATTTTTTCTGCTAAAAGCCCCATTAAATTAATTCAAGTTATTAATGCGTTTGGTGCCATGGCATGGTGTTACCAGCAAATTAAAAGAATGGCAGAAGATTTGATGCCAGATAACAATCAAAAGTTATTTAACGCTTTACGAAAAGATACCAAAGCTGATAAGCAAGCGTTCAAAGATTATCTAGAAAATAATTAATTTTTTCTTACTTCTGCAAACACCCGACTGGTCCCATCTTTATAAAGAATCAAAACATCATAAGGCATAAAACGATTGCCAATTTCCATACCAGGAGAGCCTACAGGCATTCCTGGGACTGATAGACCGATAGCATTGGGATGATCCTCTGAGAGAAATTGATCAATGTATTGGCTTGGTATATGACCTTCAAAAATATAACCGTCCTCTGAAACACCTGTATGACATGATCTATATTCAGGCTTAATATTATAAGTTGCTTTTATTTCCTCAAGATTTTCATGATTTTTAGTTGTTGTGTTCAAGCCGCTCATCTCTAAATGTTTAATCCATTTGTTACAACAACCACAAGTTGGAGTCTTGTGAACCAACAGCATAGTTTGAGCATTAGTGTTTGGCATTTCAGACTCAGAAGAAAATACAGATATTGTCAGTAAAAATGTAAGTGTTAAAAGGGAGATTTTCATATGATTAATTTTAAAATTTGTATTTGCATATTTTTTATTATTTTTTGCATGTATTTTAAGGCATTATAACGGCTTTAGTTTCTAAGCATTCTTCTAAACCATGAGTGCCGTGCTCTCTTCCGTTGCCGGAGGATTTATAACCACCAAAAGGTGCGCCAGTACCTCGTGCGCCCCCATTAATAATAACTTGTCCAGCTCTAATTTTTCTTGCAACTTTGTTAGCATGTTCTGGCTCACCCTGAACATATCCAGCCAAACCATATTCAGTATCATTTGCAATCTCAATTGCTTCTTCCTCTGAATCATATTTAATAATTGATAAGACAGGACCAAAAATTTCTTCTCTAGCAATAGTCATTTCATTAGTTACGTTTGCAAACACTGTTGGTTTAACATAATAACCTTTGTCATATCCCTCTGGCTTTTCAATACCTCCGGCAACTAAAGTTGCGCCCTCATTAATCCCAATTTCTATCATTTTTAAGATCTTTTCATATTGAGGTTTATTAGCAATAGGTCCAATCCTAAATTCTCCTTGAGGATCTCCAACAGTAGTACTATTTGCGGTCTGGACTGCAACCTCAACTGCTTTATCGTAATTTTTTTTAGAAACAAGCATTTTTGTTGGCGCATTGCATGATTGTCCTGAATTCAAAAAACAATGCCCAGCACCTCCTTTTACAGATTTTTCTAGATCTGCAACATCATCTAAAATGATATTTGAAGATTTACCGCCAAGCTCTTGATGTACTCTTTTAACAGATACTGCAGAGGCTTGTGCGACAGCTATACCAGCCTCAGTCGATCCTGTAAAAGACATCATCGCAACATCAGGATGATCTGATAAGGCAGCACCGACTATCGGACCATAGCCATTTACTACATTGAATACACCGGCAGGAACGCCTGCTTTATGAAATATTTCTGCCAGCAGTAATGCGCAATATGGAGAAATCTCACTCGGTTTTAATACCATTGAACAACCTGCTGCAAGAGCAGCAGAGGCCTTGGTCGTAATTTGATTCATGGGCCAATTCCACGGGGTAATCATTCCTACTACTCCAATAGGTTCTCTTACTAATATATAATCTCCCTCTTTCTTTTCAAATTCATAATCTCTTAAAGCATCTAAAGTCTCATGTAAATTTTTGATTCCTGTGGATGCTTGAGCTTTTTGAGAAAGCCAAACCGGAGCACCCATCTCTTCTGTAATGGTTTGCACAAGATCATCATATCTATTTTCATATTCAGAAATAATATTATTTAAAAGCTCAATACGATCTTCCTTTGAAGTTAATTGATAAGTCTTAAAGGCATTTGATGCTGCTAACACTGCTTTATTAATATCATCTTTTGTTCCGGATGAAATATGACCTATCAGCCCTTCATTTGCAGGATTAATCACTGCAATTTTTTCTTTTGATTCTGACTTAACCCACGAGCCATCTATATAAAAATTTAATTTATCTTTCATTCAGAAATCCTATTATTTTGACGTTGCAAATATTTAACTATTTTAATGAATTTGTAGTTTCCTTTTTAGGTTTTTAATTCCATCTGATAGCTTTACTTCTTTTGATTTAAAAAATGACTCATGATTCTCTTCTAATGTGTCCAAATCATATAGGTAGTTAATCATGATCCCTTTTGATTGATTTATTCCCTTTAGAGATAAATCAGAGTTTAAATTTATTCTCTCTAAAATAGCTCCATTGCCAAGATGAAATTTAGCCACCGGATCGTTGGGCAATCCGTCTTTTCTGTCTGATTCTAAAAGATAAACTAATACTTGCTTAATTAAAGCATCTTCATCTTGATATTCATCTATAGATTTTTTTTCAAGCCACTTAGAAAAGCCAGGCATAGGTGAAAGAGTTACAAATTTGTCTAAACCATCATTCTCTTTTTTAAGTTTATGAGCAACATTCCTAATCAAAAAATTACCAAAAGAGATTCCTGATAGTCCTTCCTGACAATTCGATATTGAGTAGAAAACAGCTGTATTTATATCTTGCTCTTCAGTAATAGGCCTATCAATTTTGATAACTTCACTTATTGAATCTGGTATATTATTTGTTAGAGCAACTTCAACAAATATAAGAGGCTCATCAGGCATCAGAGGATGAAAAAAAGCAAAGCATTTTCTATCCGCTGGAGCTAGTCTTGCCCTTAAGTCATCCCATGAATTAATCTCATGAACCGCCTCATAAGCAATTATTTTTTCTAGGATATTAGCGGGCGTTGTCCAATCTATACTTTCTAAAACTAAAAAGGATGGATTGAACCAATACTTAAATAATATCAGAAGACTTCTATCAAAAAATTGAAGATTTGGGCTATCTTTCTTGAGAGACCTAATTCGTTCTCTCATTCTAACTAGTTTTAGGGTCCCCTCAGAAATAGTATTTAGTCTTCTAAAAAGCTCTCTCCATCCTGGTTCTGAGAGTTGAGAAATGATCTCAAGGTTTCTTTGAGTTTTATTTTTTGTATATTCATTAGTAGCCCTCAACAAAGCTTTTTCATCAATGTCATATTTTTCTAAAACTGTATCAAAAAAATTAATAAATTCTTTATCATCTGATTCTTCAATTAAATTGGAAAGATGTTCTGCAAAAACTAGAGACGATACTTCGCCACTTTTAGACATAACTGATTCTAGAGCTTTATTTATATCTTTATGGAGAAACCCAAAACTATTTGAACGAAAATAACCTCCCTTGCGAGATCGGCTCATTAATGATGATAATAAGTTTTGAAAAAAGTTCATTTGAGATGCTGAATTTATCATATTCTGATCAATTTATACATTTTGTTCTCAATCGAAAGCTCTTAGATATAATGATTTGAAGAATTTACTTACAGTTTTCTAGTGACTGGCAGGAGTGAAAATCAGTGCATGAAAATGTTTTTTATGTAAACATTGCTGTATGAAATATCTGATACGGATATAAGTACATTTTTTTAAAGAAATCATAGGGGACTTTATTGAAAACAGACATTGAAATAGCCAGAGAAGCTAAACCAAAAAGAATTGAAGAAATTGCAAGCAGTATTGGTATTAGCGACGAATATCTTGAGCATTATGGTAAATTCAAAGGTAAAGTTAACCTTTCAATTAATGATGAAAAATTAAAAGATCAAGATAACGGCAAACTGATTTTAGTTACGGCAATATCTCCTACTCCCGCTGGGGAGGGCAAGACCACCACAAGTGTTGGTTTGGTTGACGGGCTTTGTCATATTGGTAAGAAAGCAATGATTTGTCTTAGAGAGCCAAGCCTTGGTCCATGTTTTGGAATGAAGGGTGGTGCTGCAGGTGGCGGCCATGCTCAAGTTATACCCATGACAGATATTAATCTGCATTTTACAGGTGATTTTCATGCTATTGGCGCTGCTCACAATTTGCTTTCTGCGCTCGTAGATAATCATATTCATTGGAGCAATGATCTAGATATTGATCCAAGAAGAATTACTTGGAAAAGAGTGGTTGATATGAATGATAGATCATTGCGTGAAGTTACATGTGGGCTTGGTGGGACAGGAAATGGAATACCCAGACAAAGTGGATTTGACATAACTGTTGCTTCTGAAATTATGGCTGTATTTTGTCTTGCATCTGATGCTGATGATCTGAAGAAAAGAATAGGTAATATAGTCATAGGTTATTCAAGATCTAATGAACCCGTAAGAGCAAAACAATTAAAGGCTGACGGCGCCATAAGTGTCTTGCTTCAGGACGCATTTCAACCAAATTTGGTTCAAACTCTTGAGAATAATCCAGCATTTATCCATGGAGGTCCTTTTGCAAACATTGCGCATGGATGTAATTCTGTTGTTGCAACTAAAACAGCTCTTAAACTTGCTGATTACGTTGTTACAGAAGCAGGATTTGGTGCAGATTTAGGGGCTGAAAAATTTTTTGACATTAAATGTAGAAAATCTGGCCTAAAACCTGATGCTGTAGTTTTAGTTGCAACAACTAAAGCTTTAAAAATGCATGGTGGTGTTAAAAAAGAAGATCTTGGTTCAGAGAATGTTGATGCAGTAATAGGTGGTTGTAAGAATCTTGAGAGACATGTAAAAAATATTAGAAAATTTGGGGTTCCCGTTATAGTTGGGATAAATGATTATATAACTGACACAGAAAATGAGCATGCTGCCATCATTGATTTTTGTAAAAAGATGGGCGTAGCATGCAAAATTTCCTCACATTGGGAAAAGGGTGGTGAGGGTGCAGCTGATCTTGCCAAAGAAGTTGCAAAACTAGCTGACTCAGGAACCTCTGAATTTAAAACTTTGTATGATAATCAGATGTCTCTTTGGGATAAAACTGAGTATGTAGCTCAAAATATTTATGGAGCCTCTGAGATCATTGCAGATAAAAAAGTAAGAAACCAATTCAAGAAGTTAGAAGATGATGGTTTTGGCGATTATCCAATATGTATGGCAAAGACCCAATATAGCTTTTCAACTGACCCATTGCTAATGGGAGCTCCCTCAGGGCATGATGTTCCCATTAAAGAGGTAAGATTATCAGCAGGGGCTGAATTTATTGTTGTTGTTTGTGGAGACATTATGACCATGCCAGGTCTTCCAAGAATACCTGCTGCTGAAAATATAGATGTTGATGAAAATGGATTAATTCAGGGATTATTTTAATAGTAATTAAAAGTTTAAGAGGAGAGAAAAATGAAAATATTATGCGTTTTGTACGATGACCCCAGAGAGGGTATGCCTTCAAGCTATCCGCTAAAAGAATTGCCTAAACTTGAGAAATATCCCGATGGCATGACATTGCCTAGTCCAAAAGGAAGAGATTTTAATGCAGGTGAGCTTCTGGGATGTGTGTCTGGTGAACTTGGACTCAGAAAGTTTTTAGAAGATAGGGGACATACATTGGTTGTTACGTCTGATAAAGACGCTGATGGCTGTATAGCAGACAAAGAATTAGTTGATGCAGATGTTGTTATCTCTCAGCCATTTTGGCCATATTATCTAACAAGAAAAAGAATTGAAAGTGCGCCAAATTTAAAGATGGCCATTACAGCAGGCATCGGCTCAGATCATGTAGATTTACAAGCCGCTATGGACAACAAGGTTGACGTAGTTGAAGTAACCTACTGTAATTCACGGTCAGTTGCAGAACATATCGTTATGATGATACTTGCATTAGTCAGGGATTATCATAACCAGCACAGGATAGTGAACGAAGGTGGATGGCATATCGCAGACGCTGTTAAGAGATCTTATGATGTGGAAGGAATGCACATAGGTACCATTGCAGCCGGGCGTATTGGTTATGATATGTTAAGAAAAATGCATCCATTTGATGTACATCTTCATTATTTTGATAAACACAGATTGAGCTCAGATAAAGAAGAGGCATTGAATCTCACTTATCATGACTCAGTTGAATCTTTAGTTGCAGCTTGTGATGTCATTAACATCAGTTGTCCTCTTCATCCTGAGACTGAGCATTTATTTAATGATGATTTGATAAGTAAATGCAAACCTGGAGCTTATATCATTAATACTGCGCGTGGAAAAATATGTGATAAAGATGCAATTGTAAGAGCATTAGAGTCCGGTCAACTTAGTGGATATGCAGGTGATGTATGGTTCCCTCAACCTGCACCAAATGATCATGTTTGGAGAACCATGCCGCATCATGGCATGACTCCACATACATCTGGAACCTCTCTATCGGCGCAAACAAGATATGCAGACGGCGTAAGAGAAATATTAGAGTGTTTTTTTGATGGAGAAGAAATCAGGAATCAGTATTTAATTGTTCAAGATGGAGATCTTGCAGGTATGGGAGCTCATTCATATACCAAAGGAACAGCAACAGGTGGATCAGAAGAGGCAGCTAAGTTTAAGAAATAACTTCATATTACTAAGACAATAAAACAAATGAAATTGGTTGATATGAATTTACTTTTTTAGATGAAAAACAATCTAATTGCTGGTTTTGGAGGATTTTTATGCATTGCAGCTCTTTCATACCTCAACTCGTTTGATGAGAGTAACCTATGGTTGATACCTCCATTTGGTGCAAGCATGGTTTTAGTCATGGCAGTTAATGAGAGCCCTTTAGCACATCCAAAAAATGTTTTCTTTGGTCATCTCATATCAGCTTTTGCTGGAGTATTGGTATTTTGGATCTTAGGATATTCAGCTATAAGTTTAGGACTAGGCGTTGGACTAGCAATATTTTTAATGATGGTAACTGACACCATTCACCCTCCAGCAGGTGCAAATCCTATTATTGCGATTCTTGGTGCAAAAGGCATGAGTTTTATTATAATGCCAGTAGCAATTGGAGCATTTTTTATAGTGCTATTTGCGGTTATTTATAATAAATTGTTGCACAGGAAATACTTTTCTCTAAAAGATTTTAGAAATTGAGAAAATTTTGTCATTTTCATAGGCTATTATTTCCAACCTTAAAATCATGGAGCAAAAGATAAATACATTTACTCAAAAACTCATAAAGGGTTATTCAATTGAGGTGACTCCAAGGTCTGCTTCAAATATTGAATCTTTCAAAGATGTCCTGCCTCAAAATACGAGAGTCTATATTGCTCATATTGAAAATGAAGATATTCAATCAATGGTCAATACTGCAAAAAAACTTAATGATGAGGGTTTTCACGCTATGCCTCATTTTCCTGCAAGAGCTATCAAAAATGAAGCCGTATTAAATAATTGGATCACTATGTATAAGAATGAGGCTGGAGTTGATGAAGCGCTTTTATTAGCTGGCGGACGATCAAAACCATTGGGAGATTTTGAATCCTCGATTGAATTAATTGAATCAGGCAAATTTGATCAAGCCGGTTTTAAAAGATTGCATATTGCTGGTCATCCAGAAGGTAACAAAGATATAGATCCAGATGGAGGCGAAACTAATGTTTCACAAGCACTCTCTTGGAAACAGGAATTTTCAAATAGAACAGATGCTTCTATGGCCATAACTACTCAGTTTTGTTTCGATGCAACTGTTGTAAAAAAGTGGGCAGATAATATTAAAAGCAAAGGAATTGATATACCCATCCATATTGGTATTGCAGGACCTGCAAAACTCCAAACATTAATTAAATTTTCAATTGAATGTGGGGTAGGCGCATCAATGAAGGTTCTTACAAAACGTGCAAGAGACATTACAAAGCTTTTGCTGCCTTACAAACCAACTCAAATATTAAATGATTTAGCAGAGTATAAATCCCAAGATCCTTCTTTTAACATCGAACAAGTTCATTTTTTTCCTTTGGGTGGAATCAAAAAAGCTGCTGAGTGGGCAAAGGAATACAGTAACTAAAATCTTTCAAAAAATAGCTTTTTTTTCATTGAAAAAAGTGACTATTTTATCTAAAAAAACCGTGATAGCATGCTCGTATGTTCAAGACTTCACAGCTAGTTTTTAATCCAAGAGTAAGAAAGTCACCATTCTTTCTTTCAACAATAAAGCATGGCGCTAGTGCCTTTACTATATATAACCACATGTATTTGCCAATTAGCTATGAAGGGGTTATTGAGGATTACAACAATGTGCTAAATGGTGTTCAATTATGGGATGTTGGAGTTGAGAGACAAATCCAGATTAAAGGACCTGATGCGGAGGCACTTTCACAATTTTTGACTCCTAGAGATATTAAAAAATGTGCTGTTGGCCAAGCAATGTATGCTCCATTTTTAGATTTCAATGGTGGATTTTTGAATGATCCAGTTATGCTAAAGATAAGTGAGGATTGCTACTGGTTTTCAATTGCTGATGGAGACTCACTATTATGGGCCCAAGCTTTAGCTGCGGGATATAAGTTTGATGTAGTTGTTGATGAGCCCGATGTTTCTCCATTGCAAGTTCAAGGACCAAATTCAGCAAAATTAATGTCTAAAGTATTTGGAGATTGGATTGATGATCTTGGCTTCTATAAATTTAAAGAAGTGAATCATAAGGGCATTCCTATGGTAATTGCTAGAATGGGATACAGCAGAGAACTCTGTTATGAACTCTTTCTTCAAGATCATTCCAAGGGTGACGAGTTATGGGAGATTTTATGGGAAGCAGGCAAGGATCTAAATATTTCACCAGGAGGCCCAAACATTATTCTTCGACTGGAAGGAGGTATATTGAGCTATGGAGGTGATTTTGATAGATCAAATAATCCTTTTGAGGTTGGTTTAGAGTGGATGATCGATCTTAATCAAGAAGATGATTTTATTGGCAAAGAGGCACTTCGAGAAATTAAATTCAAGGGCCCATCAAGAAAATTAATGGGAGCTGAAATTGAGGGCGATCCAATAAATTATTCAAATCAGGAACATTTCCCTGTTTTAGTTGATGGAGAGATTATTGGTTCTATGAATACCATGACGTATTCACCAAGGCTAGAGAAAAATCTTTCCTATGTATTTTTAGATATCAAGTATGCAAAAGTCGGCCAAGAAATAGTAATTTCTGCGCCTGATGAAGATCTTAAAGCAAAAGTAGTAGATATTCCTTGGTTAAAGAGAGCAAGAAAAAATTAATTAAGCTACCAATTTTTTATAATATTTCCCATTATAAAAAATGCTCACATCACATTAATTAAGACAATCATAGTTCTTATTAATGCAATTTTATTATCATGTTCTTTGGTCTTTTCATCACTAAAAGAACCAAGTGCCATCTTCCACAATTCCCACATTAAAAATAGTAATAGTAGTCTTTAATCAGCGTAATCAAGTCCCTTAGATTCTTGAACCTCCCTTTTATTAGGATTAACAGACTCTCTGAAAGGCACATTGACAATTTCACCTTGAGCTGAAGCGCCAGGCTCTTCAGAATATTCATCAGGCAGTCTTACTTGTAATTTTGTTCCAATTTCTGATGAGTTCCACGGCACCCATCCAAGCGCAACATTAGTTTCTAATTCTGGAGACCACCATGGAGATGTTACATAACCCATATCATTTCCATCTTGATCAGCAATGATCCAGAAGTCTGGAGCGTAGTCTGTAATTTTTTTCCCGCTAAAAATCATTCCAACCATCTTCATCTTAAATGGGAAATCTCCGGCATCAATTACATCACGTTGGCGTTCAAGCTCTTTTTTACCAATGTAGTCAGCTTTTTTATTTCTAGGCACCTGATAGCTTAGATTAACTTGGAATGGAGATGTTTCATGATCTAAGTCTTGGCCCCAGGACAAAATACCTGCCTGAATTCGTCGATGATGAGCTGGTGCAATTACCATTAAGCCAAATTCTTCTCCAGCTTCTAGAACTCCATTCCAAACAGTTTCCGCATTTTCATGGGAATCTCGAACATATATTTCATAACCTTTCTCACCAGTAAAGCCAGTTTGGCTTATTACAACGTCTGCACCACCTATTTTAGTTTCCATTAAGCCATAGTAAGGAACATCTCTAAGCTCTTCTCCTGCTAGTTTTGCCATAAGGTCCTCAGAAAGAGGGCCTTGAATTTGAAGAGGACAGACATCAATTTCATCAATCTCAACATCATATTTCTTAGTAACATTTACGCCCTGTAACCAAAATAATAAGTCGCTGTCTGAAAGAGAAAACCAAAATTCATCCTCAGATAATCTTAGTAAGACTGGATCATTTAAAATTCCACCTTTTTCATTGCACAAAATTGCATATTTTCCATTACCAGGAACTATTTTTGTTGCATCTCTAGTTATCACATAGTCTGTGAAGGCTTCTGCATCTGGACCTTTAACTCTTATTTGCCTTTCAACCGCAACATTCCACATAGTAACTCTATTTACTAGCGCGTCGTACTCAACCATTGCTCCACCATCCTCAGGCCTCACATATCCTCGTGGATGGTAAATTCGATTATAAACGGTTGCTCTCCAGCATCCAGCCTCATGGGATAAATGCCAAAAGGGCGATTTTCTTACACGAGTAGAAATCAATAGTTCAGTAGGCGTTCTTCCACTCTGCCTAAGATTTATTGGTACCACTCGATCGCTTTGATCAACGCTTGGATGGTTTGGATGTTTCATTTTGCTTCCCCCTATAAATGAATATTATATTGTAAATTATTTATGCACGAACTCTCTGATTTTTTGGATCATATAGAGAACCCTTGCCAACTATTTGCACCGTCATTGGATATATTCCATCGCCGTTTTCATTAAAATATTCCATTGATAGTGATTTACCAACTTCGGCAATGTTATTAGGTAAATACCCCATGACAACAAATTTTTTAATCGATGGACAATAAGACATTCCAGTTATGTAAGACCTTCTACCTTTACTATCGATAGGTACTTCTCCTGTCGCTGGATCGATAATTGGAGAGATGCCAACTGGATATCTTGGAACACCTGAAACGTTTAAATCATCTAATGTCATGGTGCATAGAATAGCGCATGGTTCGTTTTCGCGATGAGATAAGTGAGCAGCCTTACCGTGAAAATCTGCTTCTTTTACAAGGGGTCTTTGGATTGCTGCTTCAATGGCAGTGTATTCTGTTTCAAGATCAGCACCTTGAAGTCTAAAGCTTTTTTCAAGACGTCTGCTATTTGCATATGTTTCTATTCCGACTGGCACCACTCCGACTTCAAGAAGTGAATCATATAATGCCAAACCATCATCTTTATCATTGTTAAAGTATATTTCCCATCCACTCTCACCAACATATGAAATTCTAGCTGCCCAAACATCAACTTTTTTACCACCAGATAAATTAAGAGTTAAATTTTTTGAGGTGACGAAAGGAAAATTTTTAATATCAATTTCATTCGGATCTATAAAATTACTTAATGCATTTACTGCTTTAGGTCCCCATAAACCTAGAGTTGCAATATCATGAGTTCTAATATTTATGTCTGCGTTTAATCCATTATCATCTCTGTAATTACGCAGCATTACCCAATCACGATTCCCATCAGCGCCACCAGTCACAACTCTATAACTATCATTTCCTAAGCGAGAAATGGTTAGATCAGCATGCACTCCACCATCTTCATCAAGAAAGTTCGTATAGATAACCCTACCTTCAGGAGTATTGCCTCCAACTTTTGCTACTGACAGGTATTCCAACATGCGCTCAGCATCAGGACCTTTTATATCCATAATGGGAAAGTGAGATAGATTAATCATGCCCACAGAATCACTCATGGCCAGATGCTCAGCATTAGCAACATCATAGGGCACATGACGAGTATCCCATTCGTTTTCTCTTATTGGTACGTCGTTTATAAATTGTTCAAGTTTTTCCCTGTTGTTTGAATAAGCAAGCGCTCTTTCCCAACCTGCAACCTCATTTTCAAAATGACCACCAAGCTCTTTTTCTCTTTCATAGAATGGGCTTACAAACATTTCTCTTTGAGTAATATATGGTTCTCTAGGATGAACAGCAGGTGTATAAATAGTTTGAGAGTTCTCAAATGCTCTTGTTTTAACAAATTCTTTCTCTTTTTGATGCGGATAGAATCTTGATATATCGAAAGAGTGCATGTCTACTTGAGTTTTTCCATTGACCATGGCTTCAGCACATAGTCTGGCGCAACCAGGCCCATCTTTAACCCAAACAGCTTCACATAACCAAAATCCTCTAACCTCAGGACTTTCACCAATTAAAGAGCCCGCGTCAGCTGTCACAGATAGAAGTCCGTTAAATGAACTTTTTTCATCCCAGCCTAATTCACTGAGTATTGGAGTTGTTTCAAAAGCTTTTTCAAGAGGCTCCGCGATTTCTTCAAGTTCTAAATATCTCATAGAATCAGACAACATAGTTTTGTCAGGATTTCCTATATCTGCAGGATCAACTAACCGAGGATTTTTATCCTCATAAAATCCCCATTCGAGCATGCCACCATGAAATTTTCCGGTATCTCTAACATAAGCTGAATTACCCTGATCTCTGAGCAGAGGATAAACAAGCATTTCTTCCGTATCTTGAATCTCTTCATATGGTCCAAAAAATAACAGTGGATGTTCCAGAGGCATTAATGGAACTCCCACTCCAGCCATATCACCCATTAAAGGTCCCCAGATTCCTGAGGCAATAACAACTTTATTAGTTTTGATTGTCCCTCTATCGGTTTTAACAGCAACAATTTTTCCATTTTCTATTTCAAAGTCTGTGGCTGGTGTATTTGTAAATGTTTTAAGCGCACCTTTTTCTTTAGCAGTTTCTACAGCAAAGTTGACTACTTCTTGTGATCGAGGAACTACCAAACCTGCATCTGGATCCCACATAGCGCCAATCATAGAGTCTTCTTCGAGTAAGGGAAACTTTTCAACTGCTTCGGCTGCTGATATTAATTTAACATTTGTACCAAATGCTTTTCCTGATGCAACTTTTCGTTTAAGTTCTTCCCATCTTGCTTCATCACCTTTTCGGCAAATTTCAAGACCACCTTTTTTTAAAAAAAAGCCATTGTCTTCGTAGAACTTTCTACTAAAGTTTGTTGTCCAACAACCCAACTTATCGTGGGTAGTATTGAATACAAAATCTGAAGCATGTGCAGTGGAAGCAATATCAGAAGGAATGATTGTTGATTTTTCTAATCCAACAATATTTTTTTGACCTAATTCTGTCAGCCAATATGCCAACATGGATCCGACTATGCCACCAACTCCTACGATTACTACTTCAGCATCTGTAGGAAATTTAGAAGATTCCATAATACCTCGTTATAATTTTTCGTATCCTAGAATATAGCTACAATATAAACCCTGTATATATGTCTGTCTATCAAAAAATTTCTCAATTTATGTATAAAAAATAAGCAATTTTTTTACATAATTAATTTAAATGTTTTGAGTATTTAAAGCTCTTTTTTTACTTGAAATGTACAAAATTAGTCAGGATTTTCGTTACTCCCATGATCTATTAATTCTGATATTTTCCTCAAAATTACCAAGTGGTTTGTTGATAGCTTTTGATAGTTCATCTAATACATCAGTAATAAAATCATGTGGATCAATATGACCTGCTTCAGGTGAAAAAACTCCTGATTTATTTATTTTTCCTTCAGCCAGCATTTTTATTCCACAGGCTAATGGAATCCCTGTAATTTCTCCCATGCCAATTGCATCATAATTATTAGTTGATGCTGAATTTCTTTGCTCATTTGATAGACAGACTCCTACACTTGCAGGATCACCATTTTTTAGACCATTTGCATAACCATAAATTACAGGAAGATAGTTGGAAGATAAATTTCTTTCAGAGGATCCTTGATTTTCCAACCATGCAAATACATTAGCTGCTTTATTTTTGCTAAGCAAACCAACATTAACAAGCTCTGCAATAGCCTTTAAGACAAATGAGCCAACGCTTCCTCCATGAGCAAGATTAATTGAATCTTTAAGATCTTTGAAATAATACGGAAAGGTTAATGCTTCGGGATGGCCAATTATATTCCCAGTAAAGGTTGTTAGACCTGGATAATTTACATCTATACTTTTTAGAGGCTTAACCATTTTATAAGTGCTATCTTGATATATTTTTACTTTACCTGTGATTTGTTCTACGGCATGCATCATCGCTGCATTCACAGATTGTTTTTTTGCGGTCTCATCTATGGATGTTCCTCCGGCATCCCATCCAGTGAAGACCTTACTAACGCTGTCTAATTCACGAATAGCGATCAATGCCATCAGGTTAGTTAACCCTGGACTAGCTCCAAGACCAATGGTGGCAGATATCCCAGCTGATTTTGCTGCAGAGTCGAGGTTTAGCATATCAAGCGTTGGCTCCCAGTCATCACAAATATCTACATAGTTACATCCTGAGGAAATAGCTGTGCTTAAGATGGGTGTTCCAAACTTAAAAAATGGACCACAGGTATTAACCACAGTATCAACACCTTTCATTGAATTTTTAAGAGCTTTGCTATCTGTTACATCGAGTTGAATAGCGCTTGCTTTATTATTTAAATTGGATGCAAATGAATTTGCAGCCTCTTTATTAATATCTGCAATTACAATTTCGTCTACAGCGCTGAAATTCTGAGTTGCTCTCATAGCATAACGCGCCATACTTCCTGATCCGCCGATTGCTAAAATTCGCATGCTTTACTGTACATAAACTTCCTTTATTATTTGTAAATTATATATACGAAACTTAAAGAAATATGCAAAAGGATATAGATATTATTATATATGGAGCAACCGGATTTACGGGTCAGCTCTGTGTGAAATATTTTAAGTCTCTTAATACATCTGTGAAATGGGCAATTGCAGGAAGAGATAAAGAAAAACTTCAAAAAGTAGCTGAAGATAATTCTGTTGATGTTGAGATTTTGATTGCCGATTCAGATAACGAAGTGCATTTAGATGTGCTTACTTCAAGGGCAAAGGTCATTTTATCTACCACGGGACCATTTCATAAATATGGCTCTAAACTTGTGGCATCTTGTGTCAAGAACAGCTCACATTATGTAGATATAACAGGAGAAAATTTCTGGGTTAAAGAAATTATTGCGAAACATCATGAAGAAGCATCCGCAAAAGGCATCAGAATTATTCCATCTTGTGGCTATGATTCCATCCCATCAGATTTAGGAGTTTTTTATGCAGCCAAATCTCTCAACAAGCCTATTAAAAGAATTGAATCATTTCATTCATGGAGGGGGGGCGCCTCAGGGGGAACTCTTGAAACCATGTTTTCAATGGGCGACCTCGATCTTGGCAAAGATTTATTAGATCCGTTTTTATTAAATCCAAAAGATTCATATTCTCAAGAGCAACTAGACTTGAGTAGCGATAAGGTAGGAATTGCAAAGAAGCAAGAAATCAATGCTTGGTCAGGCCCTTTTATTATGGCAAATGCCAATACCAGAGTAGTTAGACGCACCGAAGCATTGTTAAGCCTAAGACAAGAATCCTATGGAGCAAATTTTACCTATCAGGAGCATGCTTATCATAAATCTTGGTGGAGCGCATTCAAATCTATAATTGTTACAGGAATATCAGTTTTAATTTTAATGTCACCGCTCAAGAGAGCAGTAAAACCATTTTTACCAAAACCTGGAGAGGGTCCCTCAGAAGATATTCAAGAAAATGGATGGTTTGATTGTAAATATTTGATTGAAGCTGAGGATGGACAGAAATCAGTTTTTAATATGCATGCAAAAGGAGATCCCGGTTACAAAGTTACTTCAAAGCTAGTATCTGAGTGTGCATTATGCCTAGTGAAGGACATTGATAATCTTCCTGGAGGAGAAGAGTATGGAGGGGTCTTGACCAGCGCCTCTGGGCTAGGAGATGCGTTAATGAAAAGGCTTATAAATGCAGGGATTTCTTTTGAGGGGCCACTTTAGAAACTAATATTTATTTTTGAAAGCGTTCATACCATTCAGTTAAGTATCCATAAGTTCTAAACCAGTTTGAAGGTTTTGAACTTGTTCCATGCCATTCCTTATTCATTCTTATTAATGCAGTCTCAACTCCTGCTTCCTTCAAAGCAACATACATTTCTTCTGTTTGTGGCATTGGCGTTCTTATATCAAGTACACCTGTCATAAACAGAGTAGGAGTTTTTATATATCCAGTTCTCATAATAGGGGATCGGTCTAACCAATTTGAAGGATCTTCCCAGAATGGCTTATCAAACCATTCAAATGTCCATGCAGGAATATCAGTTGTGCCAACCATCGAGATCCAATTTGTAACAGGACATAGTGATGCAGCTGCAGCGAATCTATCATCATGACCTACCACCCAAGCTGTTAACACGCCACCACCGCTGCAACCTTGGACATACATCTTTGATTCATCAATAAATCCTTTTTCAGTGAGATGATCAACGCCTGCAAGCAAATCTGACAAGTCCCCAGCACCTGGGTAATCATTATCAATTATGTTTGCAAATTCACTTCCGTACCCAGTGCTGCCTCTTGGATTTGTATATAAAACTACATACCCATCGCTTGCAAACTGATGCCAAGAATAATTAAATGCAGGTCTGTACATTGCGTGTGGACCACCATGAATTACTAATATGAGGGGGTATTTTTTAGATTTATCAAAATTTGGAGGTGTTATATACCAGCCTTGGATATCCATTTTATCTGGAGATTTATAGTTAATCTCATTTGTGAGCCCAAGTTCATATTGACTTAGAATTAGTTCATTATGTTGCGTAAGAGTCTCTAATTTTGAGTTAGAAATCACGCCCACTTCACCTGGTCTATTTGAGTTTATATATACCCCATATAAAGAATCTTGATAAGTTGATGATAGATAGAATTGATCTTTGAAACTTGGAATCGCTTCATACAATTTTCTGTTTAAAAGATTCAGACGCATAACTCTTGCAGATCCCCGATGATCTTGATCAAAAACTATCTCATTTTCGTTTAACCAAAATAGATTTTTAGGAGAAGCACTGAGATCTTTAGTTAACAACTCATTTTTTTCTCGAGCAATGTCTATAACATATATATCTAATGCTACCGAGGAATAATTTTTGCTTGGATGACCAGTAAAAACAATTTTATTTCCATCTGGCGATGCTTTTGGAGTTGAGAACACTCCTTTAGGATTCGTTATTTTTTCTAATTTTTTATTTTTTACATTCAGTATAAAAACTGACAATTGTTTCCATGGAGTTTCTAAATCATCTAATGAGTCATTACCGGTAAATAAAATTTGGGAATCATTGAGCCACTGCAAATCATCAACATAATCTAACCCCCAATCTGAAATTTTTATCGCAGATCCTCCGCTAGAATCTACAAGGTATAAATGATTCTCTCCACTTTCTAGTTCACCAATTCCATCGGATCTCCAATGCATTGAGGTTACGACAGTCGGATCATCAGTCCAGTTATAATCAATTCCCTCATCTTTTCCTGGAATTTCAATAACCCATTCTTTTTCATATTCATTAAATGATGAAAATGAAAAGAAATCACCATCTTTTGACCAAGCATAATCTTCAACACCATCGTTGAAGTTAGTGATCTTCGATTCTGATTGATTTTTTAAATGCTTAACAAATATTTGAGGCACTTCATTTTCATCTTCTTTTATGAATGCAATTTTTAGACTATCTGGTGACCACTTAGGGTTAGATCCATCTAAGAGAAATCTTTTATTGGAACCGTTACCATCCATAATCCAAAGTTCAGTGATGTAATCATCATTTTTTTTATCTATGTATCTTTTTGTGAAGATAACATTTTTTCCATCAGGACTTACTAATGGACTTCTTACAGATTGGATATCCCAATAACTCTCAATGGCTAAGTTATTTGCTGATACATTAAAAGACCCTATTAAAAATAGAGTTACAAAGATATAACGAATGCTCATTTTTTTCTCCTTAAAGGATATAGGCTATAGAAAATGTTTGAAAATGAAAAGTTTTCCTTATTTTCTTCATCTTAGATTAGAATCTATTTTATGATTGAAATATTGCTTAAATTACTTTTATTAATCTTTGTTTCAATGAATGCTTTTTCAAATCAACTTGATGATCCTAATACATGGCGACCAATCACCGATCAAGTAATGGGAGGAATCTCTAAGTTAGTAATCTCACACAATGATGGCGTGTTTACAATGACAGGAGAAGTCTCAACTGAAAACAATGGTGGATTTGTAAGGCTTTCAAATAGAATAGATATCACTAATAATGATTTTAAGGGTATCAAATTTCAAGCCAAAGGAAATAACGAATCTTATGAGGTGCACGTTACTCTTAAAGGGTTAAAAATGCCGCCTTGGTCATATTTTAGCAAGTCATTTGATGTGATAAATGAGTGGCAAGAATACACAATTGATTTTAAGGATTTAAAAGCAAGCTCTGGATTTTCTGCTGCTTCGATGAAAGCAAGCAATATTAGGGACATTAGTATTGCAGGCTACGGAAGAAATTTTAATGTAGATTTAAAAATTAAGAACATCAGTCTTTACATTGACTAATTATTATCTGATTGTTTATTTATTTCTTTTAAATATTTTTCATAATCTTCCCAATCATGGGGAGTTCCAGCTCTAGGTTTTGCCATTTCACTGGCCCGTTTTAATGCCTTTGAGGAAAGCTTGCTTGGATTATCTTTAAAAAACTTACTAAAGGTTTTTTTAATTAAGTTTTTCATTTATCGATTAAGAATTTTAACTAGTTTTTTTAAAAATCTTTTTATAGTCCTTGCAGCGTCTTTTTCAGAGTTAACCTCTATCACCTCTGATTGAGAGTAACCATCCCAAAAATAAATTTTAAAGCAACCATCAATTTTTTGAACATCCAAAGATGCACAATCAACATTGTTTACTTCAATTAAATGAATATTTATTTTTTCAGCATCAATGTTATAGCTTACATTTTTATTATCAGCAAAATATGATTTGATAAGATTTTCAATTCTTTTATCAAAGCTATAAGGCTCCATATATTTACTTATTTTTAAAGAAATATATACGCAAAATACTTCAAAATTAATCTGAGGAAATAGAATCTCTTAAGCGTTTAATTTTTTCTAAGCTAACCTGATCTTTAAAACTCATAACAATTGCCGCAAGTGATAGTACAAGTATTGCTCCAGCTTCACCAAGAACTACTAATGCATCCATTTCTTTACTTTGCATCACTATAAGCCTGCATAATGCAGTGATTGCAATGATGATCGGAAGGGTCACTGGAATTCTATTAGTGCTATAAAAAGCTCCCACCATTCCAATAATTTCTGCATAGATGAATAACATAAATAGATCAGGCAAAGTGATACTTTGAGCAAGAAACATTTCATAAATATATAAAGCAGAGGCTATACAAGTTGCAATACCTATAATAGCTAAAAGTATTTTCTCACTTGCAATAGTGGTCCAGTGAAGACTTTTCGTTAGTTTTGATTCTTTATTCATAAAATCATCATAACAAATGAATAATGTTATTTACTATTTAATAAGTTAAGAAGATAAAAAATTTTGAAAGTCTATTCTCTAGCTGCTTTGATCATTGTCTGTACTTTTTGAGGATTTATGTCTGGAGTAATTCCGTGACCAAGGTTGAATATAAACCCCGGATATTCAAACATTATAGAGCATATTCGTTGCACCTCTTGATAAATAATCTCATCAGATTCACTTAATATCATAGGATTTAAATTTCCCTGAATCGCAATATTATTTTTTACGCTTCTAGATATAGCTTCAATATCATTTTTCCAGTGCAGACTTATGCAGGACAGATCATCAAATATAAGATCAGTTATTTTCTGCCTAGGATCCTTTTCAAATAAAATAATTGGAATATTTTTTGTAATTGGATCACTTTTTAACTTTTGAGTAATCTTTTTTGTATATTGTAGAGAAAAGATTTCTAGTTCCTGTGCACTTAACAAGTCTGCCCACGAATCGAATATTTGCAAGGCGTTTACTCCACTTAAGACTTGTTGTCTTAAATATCGATAGCAAGCATCACAAAGAATTTCCAGAAAATCATGCAATGCTGATGGATGATCTTGCATGAAATTTTTTGTTTTTTTAAAATCTTTCGAACCACCACCTTCTATTGAATATGCTGCTAGAGTCCATGGGCTTCCACAAAATCCAATCAATGGAAGGTCCGCAGGCAGTAATTTTTTTGTTTCCTCTACAGCATTGAATACATATGATAGTGTGTTTTCGTCAAATGAGATTAGGGTGTTAATATCCTCGGGTTTTGAGATTGGGTTACTGAATTTAGGACCTTCTCCTTCATGGAAGGCAAGCCCAAGATCTAATGCATCTGGTATTGTCAAAATATCTGAAAATAAAATTGACGCATCAAGATCAAATCGCTCGATAGGTTGCAATGCTAACTTCGCACATGTTTTAGGTTCTTTACACATATCAAGAAAATTTGAATAGTTTTT
This sequence comes from uncultured SAR86 cluster bacterium, assembly GCA_902515775.1. GTDB lineage: Bacteria > Pseudomonadota > Gammaproteobacteria > Magnimaribacterales > D2472 > D2472. The sequence goes on along the minus strand of CABXVU010000001.1, from coordinate 28,177 downwards.
TCTAATTTCTTGATACTCGGGGAGGTATCTGCCTGCTTGACGCATGAACCATATTGGAGGAGTTGAATTTGGTTTTAGCTCTAAAGCATTTAAAAATTTTGAATCATTCATTTACGAAATAAATTGTATGATACTTTTAGCTGCCTCTCTTCCTTCCCAAATAGCTGTGACGACCAAATCAGAACCTCTGACCATATCGCCACCTGCAAAAATTTTCGGATTTGATGATTGAAATTTTAAGCTTTGCTTTTCGGGAGCTATTACCAATCCTGCTTCATCAGTGTGAATTTTAAAATCTTTAAACCAGTCGGCTGGGCTTGCTCTAAATCCAAAAGCAATTACAACTTCGTCTGCAGAGTAAATCTTTTCGCTGCCTTGGATTGGAACAGGTATCTGTCGTCCATTTTGATCTGGCTCTCCAAGTTTTGTTTGGATTGTTTTTACCCCCTCAACATTGTTGCTTCCAATGATCTCAATTGGTTGGATGTTAAACTCAAATTGGACTCCTTCTTCTTTAGCGTTTACAACCTCTCTTCTTGAGCCAGGCATATTTTTTTCGTCTCTTCTGTAAAGGCAAGTAACAGATTTAGCTCCTTGTCTAATAGCGGTTCTATTGCAATCCATAGCAGTATCTCCGCCACCCAAGATAACTACATCCTTATTTTTAAAATTAATATAGTCGGAATCTTTTTGTTTAAACTTTAATAGATGATTTGTATTACCGATTAAGTAGTCAATTGCTTTATGCACTTGGGGCAAGTTCTCACCTTGGAAGCCTCCTTCAAGTGAAGTATAGGTTCCCATGCCTAAAAAAATAGCATCATATTTATCAAATAATTTTTTCAGGGGAATGTCCTTTCCAATTTCTTTTTTTAAATGGAATTTAATTCCCATTTCTTCAAGAATTTTTCTTCTTCTGCGTACGACACTTTTTTCTAACTTAAACTCAGGAATTCCAAATGTCAGGAGGCCGCCTATTTCTGCTTGTTTATCAAAAACATCGCAATGAATTCCTGCCCTAATAAGGATATCTGCACAACCTATCCCAGCGGGTCCAGCCCCAACAATTGCAACCTTTTTGTTAGTCCAAATTCTGTTACTTAGGTCAGGTTTCCAACCCATATCAATAGCTTTGTCGGTAATAAATTTTTCAATATTACCTATACTCACTGCACCAAAACCATCATTTAATGTACAGGCTCCTTCACATAGGCGATCTTGAGGACAAACTCTGCCACACATTTCTGGAAGTGAATTTGTTTGATGACATAAATCAGCAGCCTCCCAAATATTGCCTTCATTAACTAGTTTAAGCCAATCAGGAATATAATTATGGACCGGACATTTCCATTCGCAATATGGATTTCCACAATCTAAGCATCTATGAGATTGATTGGATGCTTCTGACTGGTTGTAGTCACCATATATCTCAACAAAATTTATTTTTCTTTCTTCAATATTTTTTTTATTAGGATCAAACCTGCCAACTTCTAAAAATTGAAAATCATTTTCGATAGGAACGTGCTCAACATATTCTGATCGCGATTTAAAATTATCTGAAGAGGAAACAGTTGAGACGGAGATAGTATTTTTGCTAAGAAGCTCTTTCTGCCAATCAAATAACATAGCTTTTGCTTCATCTAAGTCAGTTATTGGCGCAAAAGACTTTGTTACGTATTTTCTATTTAATCTAATTTTTCCGTAAAAAAATGGTGAGCGAGGTTGGGTAAATAGCATGAGTCCTCTATCAATCTTATATTGTTTATTCTTCATGCTCATAAAATTAAGGTTTGTGCGTGGTATGTATGACATAGTATGACATTTTTGTGTTAATATGTATATTTTTATGCCACAACAAATTAAAACATCATCGCTATATTCTGAATCACAAGCAAAAGATAATTGTGGTTTCGGTCTTATTGTTAATCGAAATGGTGAACGCTTAAGAGATGTAGTTAAAGGCTCAATTGCAGGTCTTACCAGTATGACTCATAGAGGTGCAATAGGTTCAGATGGAAAAACCGGCGATGGTTGCGGCCTTTTATTTGATTTGAATCGTAAATTTTTTCAAAAAAGAATTAAAAAAGAATTCAGCATAGAACTGCCCGAATTGTTTGGAGTTGCACAAATATTTACATCTCATGCATTGAAAAAAGATCAAGATACTATTATCTCAATTCTTAAATCAGAGAATTTATCATTTGTTTGTAAAAGAAAAGTACCTATTAATGAATCAGTTTTGGGCAAGATTGCATTGGAATCACTGCCAAAAATTAATCAAATTTTCATAGTTCCAACTTCAAGAGATTTTAACAAAGAAAGATTTGAATCTTGTCTTTTACAAGCTCGTAAGAAGATCGAAGAGATCTATAACGATGAAGAAAAGTTATATATATGTAGCATGTCGAGTCAGACGATTGTCTATAAGGGACTTATGTTGCCAGACGCAATAAGTAAGTTTTACTTAGACATAGATAAGAAATCATTTACTGCAAAGATTTGTCTTTTTCATCAGAGATTTTCAACAAATACTCAACCCAGATGGCACTTAGCGCAACCTTTTAGATTACTTGCTCATAATGGAGAGATTAATGCTATCAGAGGGAATAGAAACTGGGTAAAAGCTCGCGCATCTAAATTCTCCACTCCTCTTATTCCAGGCATCGGTGATTTCAAATCTTTAGTAAATGAAACCGGCTCAGATTCATCTTCCCTGGATAACATGATTGAGCTCTTAGTAAAAGGTGGAATAAATTTCTTTAGATCTATCAGAATGGTTCTGCCGCCAGCATGGCAGAATATTCATACCATGGATCCTGATGTAAGAGCTTTTCATGAATATAACTCTATGCATATGGAGGCTTGGGATGGTCCAGCAGGTATTGTCATGTCTGATGGTGAATGGGCAATATGTGTCCTAGATAGAAATGGACTTAGACCTTCTAGATATCAAATTTTGAAAAATGGCATGATCACTGTTGCTTCAGAAACTGGAATATATCCAGTTGAGGATGATGAAATTTTACAAAAAGGACGCTTAAGCCCCGGAGGAATTTTTGCAGTAAATAGTGATTCAGGAGAAATTCTTGATCAAAAAATTATTGATGATAAGCTCAAAAAAAATAAACCCTATAGAGATTGGTTAAAAAAATCTGCTGTATACCTTGAATCAACGCTTGATGCTTTTGAGGGTCCAGGCATTAAAAAAATTCCTCATTCAGATCTGATTAAATCTGCCAAGCTTTTCTCTTTGTTCAATGAAGAAAGAGTCTCAGTGATTAAGCCTCTTGCATTGGATGGCCTAGAGGGAACTGGCTCAATGGGAGATGATACTGCTCTTGCAATGCTTAGTTCAATGCCAAGATCGATATATGATTATTTTAGACAACAATTTGCTCAGGTCACTAATCCACCCATTGACTCGTTAAGAGAAACCAGCGTTATGTCCTTAGAGGCTTGTTTTGGTCCTGAATTAAATATTTTTGAAGAAACTCAAGAACATGCAAAAAGGATTGTAAGCACATCTCCAGTTTTATCTCATAAGAAACTCTCATCGTTACTTAAAAACACATATTTTCCTGCAAAAACTTTTGATCTTCATTTTTCTCCTGAATCAAACCTTAAGGATGCTCTTGCTGCATTAACCGCTAAAGTTGTTTCTTCTGTTGAAAAAGGTGATGTGATTATCCACTTAAACGAAAATCTACCAGAAGACAATAAACTTTCAATTAATGCTTTACTTGCAATCGGTTGCATTCATCAAGAGTTAGTAAGAACAGGCTTAAGATCTAATGCAAACTTAATTGTTAGCTCAGCAACAGCTAGAGATACTCATCAAATTGCATGCTTATTGAGTTTTGGTGCAACTGCTGTATATCCATGGCTTGCATTTCAAACTATTTTAGATTTAACACATCGCAAAGAATTAAAGGGCAGTCCAACAGCAAATTGCGCTAAGTACAGAAAAGGAATTAATAAAGGCCTTCTAAAAATTATTTCTAAAATAGGTATTTCAACGATTTCAAGTTATCGAGGGTCCCAATTGCATGAGATTGTGGGCCTCAATGCTGATATCGTAAATTATTCATTTACTAATACAGTAAGCAGAGTTGGTGGAAAAACATTTGAAGATTTAGATCGTGAAATGAGATCTTTAAAAGAATATGCTGACTCCAATGTTAGCGAAATAGGCCTTGGAGGATTGCTTAAATTCGTCCATGGAGGTGAGTATCATGCTTATAATCCTGAGGTAGTTAAAAAGTTGCAAGAAGCAGTCAAAACAGGATCTAAAGATGCATATGAAGACTACGCCAATTTGGTGAATCATCGACCGCCTGCAATGTTAAGAGATTTATTAGTGATCAATTATCCAAAAAAGATTAACAAAGTTAAGCCAGTTGAAATTAGTCAATTGTTAAAAAAATTTGATTCTGCCGGGATGAGTCTCGGTGCTTTATCACCAGATGCTCATGAAACCCTTGCTGAAGCAATGAATAGCATGGGAGCAAGATCTAATTCTGGAGAGGGTGGCGAGGCTAAGGAGAGATACGGAACTTCTAAAATGTCCAAAATTAAACAAGTTGCTTCTGGTCGTTTTGGCGTGACTCCAGAATATCTAGTTAATGCAGAGGTCTTACAAATTAAGATTGCACAGGGTGCTAAACCAGGGGAGGGCGGTCAGTTACCTGGTGGAAAGGTTAATCCATTGATTGCAAAGCTGAGATATTCAACACCTGGAATTACCCTAATTTCTCCACCACCCCATCATGATATCTACTCGATTGAAGATTTAGCCCAATTGATTTTTGATCTCAAGCAAGTTAATTCTGATGCACTTGTTTCTGTAAAGTTGGTATCAGAACCAGGAGTAGGAACGATTGCAGCTGGAGTAGCAAAAGCTTATGCAGATCTAATTACAATTTCTGGCCATGACGGTGGAACTGGTGCAAGTCCATTATCCTCTATAAGGTATGCAGGATCCCCATGGGAACTTGGTTTATCAGAGGCACATCAAGCACTTAGGGCAAGTAATTTAAGACATAAGGTTAGACTGCAAGCTGATGGTGGTCTCAAGACAGGTATGGATGTTGTCAAAGCAGCAATACTTGGCGCAGAATCATTTGGATTTGGAACAGGCCCAATGATTGCTATGGGATGTAAGTATTTAAGAATTTGTCATTTAAATAATTGCGCTACTGGCGTTGCAACTCAACGAAGAGACATTATTGATCATCATTATGTTGGTGAAAAGGAAAGAGTAATAAATTACTTTACGTTTATTGCAAATGAGGTCCAAGAAATTCTTTCTAATTTGGGTGTCGATAGCTTAGAGTCAATAATTGGACAAACTCAATATTTAAAAGATATAACTCAGTTGGATCCTTCGACAAAAAATATTGATCTATCTCCTATTTTATTCTCTGATAGAAAATCCAAAGCTCCTCATTTTTGCAATACTCCGTCTAACGATCCATGGGACAAAGCAGATTTAAATAGGAGGATGCTTAAAGATTTAAAATCATCAATCTCTAAGAGTAAATCCTCAGAGTTTTATTACGCAATTACTAACCGTGATCGATCTGTAGGGGCACAAGTTTCTGGCTTTATCGCTTCGTTGTATGGCGAAGAAGGTTGTAAACAAAAACAAAATGTTAACTTTGCTGGCTCAGCTGGACAAAGCTTTGGAGCATGGAATGCAACAGGACTTAACCTTAGATTAAATGGTGATGCGAATGATTATGTCGGCAAAGGCATGAACGGAGGTAAGATTGTGATTTCAAGTACAGGTGAGTATGCATCAAAAGATTCACCTGCTGTATTGGCTGGCAATACTGCGCTTTACGGTGCAACTGGTGGAGAGTTATATGTAGGAGGCTTGGTTGGAGAAAGATTTGCTGTAAGAAATTCAGGTGCAACCGCAGTTATTGAAGGTGCCGGAGATCATTGTTGTGAATATATGACTGGTGGTCACGTAACTGTTTTAGGAGATGTGGGCTCAAACTTTGGAGCTGGTATGACGGGCGGTTTTGCTTACGTGCTTGATACGAACAGAAGATTTTTTGATCGATGCAACCGTAGTTTAGTTAATTTAGAAAGAATTGTTAGTGAAGAGATGGAATCTCATAGGAAATTTTTAAAACAAATAATTGCTCGACACATAAAAGAAACAAAAAGTGAAAGGGCCAAGTTAATTCTGGACGAATTTGATAGATATGAGCCTTCGTTTTGGCTTGTTTCACCAGCTGCGCTGAATATACAGGATTTATTGAAAGCAACCACAGCAAACGCTGCCTAATTAGCTAAACTTTTTTTAAGATTATTTGAGTCAAAAGAGCTAGTAATTATCGCTTTTGACGGTCCTCCTAAAAGTACTAAATTTAATCTTCCTGATCTAATCTTTTTATCCCTAAATATAAAAGGTTTAAGATCCCTGTATTGATATTGACTAACAGAAAGATCAAATCCGTAAGTATCTAGTAAATCTTTGACAACTTTTAAATATTTTTTAGAAATATGGCCCTCTAAATATGAAATTTTAGAGGCAATGAACATTCCCTTGGCTACTGCCTCTCCATGGAGAATTTTTTTATACTTTCCATGAGCTTCAATAGCATGACCGAAAGTATGTCCAAAGTTTAATAAGGCCCTAATACCATTTTCTTTTTCGTCTTTTGAAACAATTTCAGCCTTAGTTTTTATGGATTCAAAAATTACATCCTCGATTAAATTTTTATTCATTAACATGATTTTTTGAGGATTATCTTTAAGAAGAGAGAAGAGAAATTTATTCTTTATTAATCCATATTTTACAACTTCTGCAAGCCCAGCTTTGTATTCTCTTTCTGGAAGTGACTTTAAAACTGAGGTATCTATTAACACCCCTTTTGGATTATAAAAGGCACCAACAAGATTTTTACCAGCAGAGATATTGATAGCAGTTTTCCCACCAACAGAAGAGTCAACCTGCGCAAGAAGAGTGGTTGGTATTTGGATAAATTGAATTCCTCTAAGGTACGCGCTAGCCACATAGCCAGAAATATCTCCAACAACTCCACCACCAACAGCAACAATTATATCAGTTCGGTCAAAATTATTTTCGGCTAGAAAATTTAAAATTTTTTGAAAGTTCTGAATGGATTTTGCTTGCTCACCTTTTGTCAAAACAACTGAAAAAACTTTGCTATAGTTTTTGCTAATAGATTTAACTTTTTTTGTAATATCTAGTGGAACTCCATTGTCTGAAATTATGAGAGCTTTGTTATGCTCTTTAAGAATGTGACCAAGATTTTTTTTTGATATAGCATTTCTTGAAATAATAATTTTATATTTCAAATTTTTTATGCCTGCGAAGATTTCTTTAGCCATAGTTTTTTACAAGTTTGACTATCTCATTTGCAACTTCGGAACCACTTTTGTTTTCTGTATCAATAATATGATCTGCCACTTCTTCATACTGAGTTTGCCTTGCTTCTTGAAGTTCTGTAAGAATTTTTCTAGGATCTTTATCTTTCAACAAAGGCCGATCTTTATCTTTAGCCGTTCTTTCAATTTGTGTTTCAAGTGGAGTATGTAAATAAAAAACAGTTCCCCTGGATGCAAGTAGTTCTCTATTTTGCTCTTCAATAATAATGCCACCACCGGTTGCGAGCACTATTGAATTTAAAGCAACTAAGTTTTTTAATACAGAGGTTTCTCTTTTTCTAAAGCCATCTTCTCCCTCTAAATCAAAGATCCAATCTATTGATACTCCAGTATTATTTTCAATGGTTGTATCAGTATCATGAAAATCAAGAAAAAGTTCTCCAGCCACAATTTTTCCAACAGTGGTTTTTCCTGAGCCCATAGGACCAACAATAAATATATTCATACTTAATTTTTTTGAATGCAGATTCTATCATTTATAGGAGTAAAATAATTTTTATTCATACATCAAAATATTTTAAAATTGAAATAGCGATCTAAGAAATCAACTTTATGCTTATTAGATTAATAAATACTTGTTTAATGCTTGCTTTGATAGGCACTCTATTTTCCGCACTCATAATCGGAGGAGGTTATTTTTTATTTAAGTCTGACCTCCCAGAAATTAATCTTGTGGATGAAGATGTTTTACAAATACCCTTGAAGGTTTTTTCTGCTGATGGTGTTTTAATAGGCGAGTTTGGAGATCAGAAAAGAAGAACAATTGAATACAAAGATATTCCTGAAAATCTTAAAAATGCATTTTTAGCAGCTGAGGATGATCAATTTTTTCAACATAAGGGCATAAGAATTCCCTCTCTCGTGAGGGCCTTTTATCAAATGGTTAAGTCTGGAGAAATTGTTAGTGGTGGAGGAACAATTTCAATGCAGGTTGTTCGTGGATACTTATTATCCAGAGAACAAAAAATTGTAAGAAAGATAAAAGAAATTTATTTAGCATTTGAACTTGAGAGTGTTGCTTCGAAAGAAGAGATTCTTTCATTGTATTTAAATACAATCTTTTTAGGGAATCGTTCTTATGGTGTTGAAGCTGCAGCAAATCAATATTTTGCAAAATCTATTAACGAGCTAACTCTCGCTGAGTCAGCTCTTATTGCCTCCTCGGCTCAACTTCCATCTAGAATTAATCCAATACGCTCTCCTGATCGATCATTAGTTCGGCGTAATTGGATTTTAGGTAGAATGTTTAAGCTTGGTTATATTGGAAAAGCTCAATATCTCCTTGCGAAGGATGAGCCAATTGTTCTAAGTCAGCTCCAAACAAGGTTCTCTCTTGATGGACGTTATATTGCAGAAATAGCAAGACAGGCATTGATAGATAGGTACGGATTATCTGTTTATAAAGATGGACTCTCAGTTTATACAACTATAGATTCTAAATTACAAAAAGCAGCTCTTGAAAGTATTAATAAAAATTTATATCTATATGACAAAAGGCACGGTTGGAGAGAGCCAGTAAACTTATCAAATAGAATACCTGAAATTGTTTTTACAGAATTGAGCAATCAAAACACTGACATCTTGTATGAAATATCTGATATTCAGGATGAGCTAGGCATGAATCAATTATTTATTTCCATAATTAGAGACTACTTTGAGAATTCAAACAATCTTGATAAACACATCGGTGGAATAGTAATAGATGTTAAACCTGAGAGAGTTATTTACTTAAGCAACTCATTTAAATTAGAGAGTTTATCTTGGAATGATCAATACAAATGGGCAAGACGTAAAATTAACATTGATAAGCTTGGACCAGTTCCTTCAAATTTTTATGACATAGTGCGTTCTGGAGATTTGATTTATCTAACCAATATTGATGGCGAGAATTATCTTGATCAAATACCGGAGGCAGAGGCAGCTTTTATATCAGTTAATCCAATAAACGGTGCTATTAAAACCTATGTAGGAGGATTAAATTTTTCAAAAAGTAACTTTGATAGAGTAAGACAATCATTTCCTCAAGCTGGATCCAGCTTCAAACCTTTCATTTATACTTCAGCATTTGCAAATGGTTATAATGCCTCGGATAAAATTAATGATGCACCTATTGTTTTTGAAGACTCAAACTTAGAAAGTAGTTGGCGACCTGAAAATTATACTGGCAAGTTTTATGGCCCTATTAGATTAAGAGAAGCTTTAGTTCAATCAGTAAATTTAGTATCTATTAAATTGCTTCGTGAAATGGGGATTTCTAGTACCCAAGCTTTTTTAACTAGATTTGGTTTTGAAAAATCTAGATTGGCTCCAGATCTTTCTTTGGCATTAGGATCGTCAAGTTTTTCACCAGCTGAAATGGTCAGAGCTTATTCAATTTTAGCTAATTCTCAGAATCCAAAAGATCCATTTTTTATTGATAAAATTTTAAATAGGCAAGGAGATGTTATTTATAAACATTCAGACTCTTCCGAGAAAAAAAACTCTCAAGATTCAGTTGATGCTTTTCCTTGGTTTCAGACTCAGATTGATGATGAAATAAAACCTTTTATTCTCTTGCCGCCAATGAGTACTCTTTCTGATCCTATCGATCCAAGAGTTACTTTTATTACTAAAGACATTCTTCGCGAAGCTCTTTCAAGGGGTAGTAATGCAAAACAGGTTGGAGTATTAAAAAGAGACGATATTGCTGGGAAGACTGGAACTACCAACAACGCAATTAGTACTTGGTTTTCAGGATTTCATAATAACCTAGCTACAACAGTTTGGATTGGAACTGATGATTTTTCCTCACTTGGAGATAATGAGTTTGGTTCGAGTATTGCTCTTCCTACTTGGGTTGATTTTATGAAAACTGCTTTACAAGAACTGCCAAATGAGACATGGAAATCTCCAGAAGGCCTTTCATATGTTCGGGTTGATAGAGATACCGGGAAGCCAACTGATCAGACAAGTAAAAATGTGTATTTCGAACTTTTTTTAGATGGAGAAAATTAACTTTTAGTAATAGTATTTGCAATTGTAATCCAATAATTCTCAATATAATTACTAGGTATTTCTTTGAATTTATTTCTAATAAACCTTGAAATAATGCCTTCCATAATTGAAGTAATAAAATGAGCACTTTGTGCGGAAGTTAATTTTAAAGAATCTTTTTTTAAAGACAAAAGTTGTTTTATTGATAGCTCTAATCTTTCATAAAACTGATTTACCGCATCTATAACATTTTGCTCACTTGGGCCTAATGCCTCCCTAGACAATATTCTTGCAAAACCCTTATTTTTTTCTAAAAAGATTGCAAAGAAAAAAAATATCAAACGGACTTTTTCTTCAGGCTCGATATTTTTTTCTTTTTTTATCTCTCCAACTTTTTGAAAGATAGTTTGATCACAGAAGGTAAATAATTCGAGGAAAATAGATCTTTTGCTTGGAAAATGTCTATAAAGTGCTGCTTCGGTTATACCGCTCTCCGAGGCAAGAACAGAAGTTGTGATCTTGGTTGCATCTCTTTCTTCTAATAGCTTTGCTAAGCTTTGAAGAATAATCTGCTTTCTATCCTTTGACATTGCTTTAGCTTAGCTCAATGTTGATCGTTTCATCAATTTTTTTAAGCTGTGTAAGAAACATATTTTTTATTTCATTGAGTCTTTTTCGAGAACTGGCTTCAAACCTTAACACAAGTTTCGGAGTTGTATTTGATGCCCTGAGCAATCCCCAACCATCCTTAAAGTTTACTCTTAATCCATCAATTGTAATTTTATCAGCACTTCCAAAATCGGCTTTTGCAACGAAGTCTTCGACAATTCTAAATTTTTTATTTTCGTCAACATTTAGATTTATTTCAGGAGTTGAGAAAGCCTTGGGTAAATTTTCAATAAGATTATCAAGTGAAGATTTAGATTTTTTAAGAATTTCTATAAGTCTGAAAGCAGCATAATGAGCGTCATCAAAACCATACCATTGATCATTGAAGAAAATGTGACCACTCATTTCACCAGCCAAGGGGGCTTTAGTTTTTTTCAATGTATTTTTTATGTGAAAATGACCTGTAGGTGACATTATAGGAATCCCTCCAGCATCAGTAATAATTTTGTTGAGTAAATCTGTACACTTCACATCAAAAACTATTTCCTTGCCTTGGTTATTTTTTAAAACTTCTTTGCTAAATATCATCATTAATTGATCTGGATATATTACTTTTCCACTATTGGTAACAACTCCAAGTCGATCTCCATCTCCATCAAATGCAATTCCAATATCTGCTGATTCATTTTGTACAACCTTAATTAGATCTTGAAGATTTTCAATTTTCCCAGGATCTGGATGATGGTTTGGGAAATTTCCATCAATTTTGCAAAATAACTCTATTACTTCATGACCAAGTTTTCGCATTAATTTAGGAGCTATCTCACCAGCTGAACCATTTCCGCAATCTACAACAATTTTCATTGCATCTTTACTTGTAGTTGCCTGAGACACCAACTCATTTATATACTCATCCATGATATCTTGTTTGATGACCTCATTACCTGAATTATGTAAATCAACCAATTCATCAGAAATCATGTCAAGAATCTCTAATCCAGACACTGGCAAGTCATTAATTACAATTTTAAAACCGTTATAATTTTTTGGATTATGGCTTCCGGTAATCATTATTCCTGATTTAGATTTTAATTTCTTTGCCGCAAAATAAAGTAGTGGACTAGTAACAATTCCTATGTTTAAAACATTGATTCCTAAAGATTGTAATTCCCTTGAAAGGGACCTTATAAGATTAGCTCCTGACAAACGACCATCTCTTCCAAGAGCAACTTCTTCAACCAGTTCATTGCGACATTTTAATGCGATAGCTTTTGCAATAGCTTTTACAGAAAGCTCATTGATCTGGGTTGGAACAATTCCACGAATATCATATTCTCGAAAAATGGATTCATCGATCATAAATAATTACATTTCATTATATGACTTGTTTTGTCATAATAACTGAGACTTAAAACCTTACACAACATGTTTCTAAATACTGACTCTAAATTTATTTGGCTTAATGGAAATTTTCAGCCATTTAACAATACAAATATTCATCTTTTGACAAATACTTTACATTATGGAATGGGAGTTTTTGAAGGCGTTAGAGCTTATGAAACTGATGAGGGCGGGGCAATTTTTAGATTATACGATCATACAAAGAGACTATTTGATGCTGCCTCTAAAGTAAAAATAACTATCCCATACTCTATAAATGAATTGTGTGATGCGCAGAAAGAATCAATGTCTCAAAATAACCTTCTTGAGGGTTATATTAGACCAATTGTCTTTCTTGGTAGTGAGTCCATGGGGTTAAGATCTCAAGATTCGCTTTCTGTTAATGTTGCGATTGCGTGTTGGGAATGGCCATCTTATATGGATCCTGAAGCCAAGAGGAATGGAATTTCAGTAATAAAATCACCATATCAGCAATACGATAATCCTCTTTATTCTAACAACAAAATTATAGGCACATACGTTAATTCAATTATGGCAGTAAATGATGCTATTGCTAAGGGAGCTGAAGAAGCAATACTCATGGACAAAAATGGTCACGTATCTGAAGGCAGTGGAGAAAATCTTTTCATAGTCAAGGACTCACGCTTGTTTACTCCCACAACAGATTTTTGCTTAAATGGAATCACTCGACAAAGTGTTATATCCATAGCAAATGATCTTAACTACGAAATAAAAGAAAAAAATCTTACTTTTGATGAACTATTGGAAGCTGATGAAGCATTTTATACGGGTACTGCTGTTGAAATAACACCCATAACCAAAATTAATGAATCTAAAATTGGCTCAGGATCAATTGGACCAATCACTGACATTCTTCAAAAAAAATATTCTGAAATAGTTTGTGGCAAGGACCAAAACTATTCAGATTGGCTTACGGCAATATAATTCTAAAACTCAATTGAATCAAAAATTAAATATTGTGATTTCAAGTTATCGAAGCACTCCATTTGGAGGAGGACAAGGTATTTTTATATACGAGTTGTCAAAAGCTTTGCTATCTTTGGGCCACAATGTAGACATTATTTCTGGTCCTCCATATCCTAAGCTAGAACCAAAAATTAACCTTATTAGATCGCCTGGATTAAATTTATTTAGCACGTTTATATTTAAAGAAAGACTCTCAATATTTATAAATAAAAGAAATAAATCTATTGATGATTGGTATGAATTTATTTCTGCCTTGTTTGGTGGATTTCCAGAAATTAAGACATTTGGTAATAGGTTGAGTTATTTGCTACAAAATTCTTCTTACGATGTTTTGATTGATAATCAATCGCTAAGCTTTGGCGTGCTTCAAGTACAAAATAAAATACCAGTGATTGAAATAATCCATCATCCAATCACAAAAGATTATAAATATGATATTCAATTTTCAAAAGGCATCATCCAAAAAATTTCAAAATGGCGGTGGTTTTCTTTTTTAAAAATGCAAAAAAAAGTTGCTCCACTTATGAAAGTTATTTCTACTCCATCGTCTAATTCTAAGGATGATATTGTGAAAGATTTCAAAGTCTTAAAAAATAAGATTATGGTTATCCCAAATGGCATAGATCATGTTAAGTTTTCTCCAAAAAAACATATAAATAGAAATCCTGCTCAGCTTATCACTACTGCAAGCGCTGATGTTCCTCTTAAAGGTTTAGACTTTACTTTGAAAGCCATCCATTCAATAAAAAAAGACTATCCTAAAATTAGATTAGTTATTATCGGTGCACCCAGGCCGGGTGGTCACACGGAGCGCTTGATTCAAAAATTGAATTTAGAGGCAAACATTGTATACAAGACAAATCTTACAAAGGAAGAAATTGCAGTTGAATATGCCTATAGCAATATAGCTATTGTAAGTTCACTTTATGAGGGATTTGGATTTCCTGTAGGAGAGGCTATGGCATGTAGCATCCCATTAATTGCTACAAATGTAGCATCAATACCTGAAATTACATCAAGTTTTGCTGAATTAATTCCAGAGAAAGATTCCTATAGCATCGAGCAAGCAATTAGAAAAATTTTTTTAAATCCTTCAAAGTATCAAATTAGAGCAGATGCAGGCAGAATGCATATAATAGAAAATTTTGATTGGAAAAAAATTGCAAAACGATACGAGAGCTTAATCTATCAAACAATGGAAAATTTTAATGCTAACTTTTGATTTAAAAAAAATAAATTTACCACCTGGTTCAAAAGTTCTTGATGTTGGATGCGGTGAGGGCAGACATATTTTTGGTATCTTGAATCAATTTGAAGATGTGCATTGTTATGGTTTAGATCAAGATATTCCATCTTTAAATAAATGCAAAGAGGGATTAGAGTTTTTCAAAGAACTTGATTCAAATGGGACTATTTTTCAGCAAGGTTCAGTTTACGAATTACCTTTTAAAGACAATTTTTTTGATCTTATTATTTGCTCAGAGGTTTTAGAGCACCTGGATGATTATCACTCTGCAATAAAAGAAATTTACAGAGTTTTAAAACCTGCTGGTATGTTTTTGCCAAGTGTTCCCTCATATTGGCCAGAAAAAATATGTTGGCTTCTCTCTAAAGATTATCAAAATATGCCAGGCGGTCATGTAAGAATTTTTAAGAAAAATCAAGTCATTAATGAAATATCAAGCTATGGTTTCAAATATGATCTTTCTGAGAGATTTCATGGTCTGCATAGTGCATATTGGTGGCTTAGGTGTATGTTCTGGAAAAATCAGGAATCAAATTTTTTAGTCAACATTTACAAAAAATTTCTTGAATATCATATTCTTAAAAATCCTTCTTGGCTGGTTGGATTCGAAAGAATTATTAATCCAATTTTTGGAAAAAGTATTGCATTTTATTTTGAAAAAAAATGAATCAACCTCCCAATGTTTCATCTATAAAGCCAAATTCTTTATCTGGACTAGATCATTTAGGAAGATTTTTAGAGGGCATGCAACTTTTTTCTGGGGCTATTCCCTCAAACAAAAATGGAACACATGATCCTTGGGATCATCTAGAGGCTGTTATGGGCCTAACAACACTAGGTTATCGAACCGAAGCAATTAAAGGTTTTAATTGGATGGTTTCTAATCAAAATACAGATGGCAGTTGGTATAACTTATATGATGATCAAAAGCCATTAGAGCTAAATAAGCAGACAAATTATTCATCATATCTCGCAGTGGCTATCTGGCATTTTTATCTATTAGATAATGATATTAATTTTCTAAAAAACCATTGGGAGAATATTAAGAAAGGAATAATATTTTCCTTAACTCTGCAAAATGATAATGGAGCAATAGCATGGAATATAGATGATAATGGTGATGTAGATGACGACTATCTTTTAACCGGCTGCAGCTCGATTGCAAAAAGTCTTGAATGTGCAATTGCTATTTGTCAAACCCTAGGGCATAAGAGCCTTGAAAAAGAATGGAGACTTGCTCACGCAAAGTTAATTAGAGCAATTGAAAATCCAAATGGAATTTTTGATCTAAAAAAAAATCGCAGTAGATTTTCAATGGATTCATATTATCCAATCTTAGGTGGAATAAATTTAAACAATACAGTCGCCTCATTGATAAGCAATATCAAGACTTCTTTTTGGATTGAAGGACTTGGTATTAAGTGTGTTGCTGATGAGCCATGGGTTACCGTGGCTGAAACATGTGAGTGCTCAATAGCATTCAAAAAAATAGGCGAGGATGAAATTGCATTAGAACTTTTGCAGAATGCAATTGCAATTGTTGATAGTAGAAGTATCCCCTATATGGGCTGGCAGTATAATGAAAATATATATTGGCCGGAAGAAACCCCTTCATGGACTTCTGGAGCATGCATCCTTGCTGCGGATGCAAATTATCAGCTAACCGCTGCGTCAGAATTATTTTTGAAGCAACAGTTCAAGTCTTAATTAAGCAAACGATAGTATCAATTCGATCGTAAAGCTTAAAGTTCTCCCTCAAGGCCTTTTGATAAACTAAAAAGGGAGCTTGACCGCCCTCATCAGATTTTTCATAAATATCATGAATAACTAAAGCTCCTTGTGAGTGAATTTTTGTGCTCCAATTATCATAATCATTCATTGCTGAGATCATAGTATGACTGCCATCAATAAAGAGAAGTCCTAATTCTGTTGTCCAGGAAGCAGCAACTGAATTTGCATTTGCAATAATTGGAATCACCCATTTACTTTCGTCAAATTTTTCAAGATTTTCTTGCATCAAAGGAACAGTATTAATTCGACCCAATTTTTTATCATAGATATCTGAATCAAAATACTCTTCTCCTAGCTGATGCTCTTCAGAGCCAGAATGATGATCAACTGTATATACAAATTGGCTATTAACTAGAGTTCCAGTTGCCATGTATAAAGCAGATTTGCCTCCAAATGTACCGATTTCCAGTGCGGGACCATGACAAGTGAATTTTTCGGCCCATTTGGCTAATGCTAAACCCTCATTTTTAGGCATAAAACCTTTCAATCGATCTAATTTTTTAAAATCCATATTATTTATAAAAGCTCTTTCCTAAGGTAGATTTAAATCTTCTATGTGCCCAAAGATATTCCATGGGATGATTAAGAATTTTTTCTTCAATTAAATCATTGATTTTTTGCGCTAATCCTCTATCGTTCAACCCAATAGGATTAATTGCCTCTAAAGTAATAAAGATTTTGTTTTTTTCGTAATAGGAATTCATAAATACTAAATTGGATCCCGTAATATCAATAATCTTTTTGGGAGTAGTAATTGTGGCTGTTTCTTGATTAAAGAATTTTAATTTTACAGAATGGTCCCATCCATAATCCTGATCTATTGCGTATAAAACATTTTTCCCATCTTTAAGCCATTTCATGAATTGCCTCGGATTATTTTTATCAGCCGTATCTTTAATGCTTGAAAGCCGGCCTTTATTTTGAATTTTATTCATTGATGCTGAATTATGTGATCTACTTACTCCAAATATTTCTGCATTGATGGCTAAAAGACGAGCATCTAATTCAAGGTGCTGGGAGTGTTTAAAAATTATCAAATTTCCTTTTGAAGAGTTTTCAGTCGAAAGAAGATCTAGCCCAAAAATTTCATAGTCAATAAATTTTTTTATTTTTGCATCAGACCAAAACCAAGCTATTCCTGTTTCTATTATTGATTTTCCAAGCAACTTAAAATTATTATTTAAAATTTTTTTTTGATCATCTGATGATAGATTTTGCAAGCAGAGCGAAATATTTGCACGAGCTATTTTTTTTCGATCCTTTGCGACAATAAATAAGAATCCACCGAGCAAATTTCCCATAGGCGGGTGCCAAGAAGTTGGTAGATTACAAAGACCTTGCCATAATGTCATTATTATTCTCATTAATATTGTGAATCAATAAACTAAGGAATGTATTATTACATTAATTTAAATATACCTTTGAAATGAAGTTAGCAATTTATAACTTTTTTATTTTGATTTTCACCCCAATATTTGTATTGCGATTAATTTTCAAAAGTATTGTTGATTCAGGCTATAGAAAATTTTTTTTTAACAGGTTTGGATTTAGGTTGGAAAGATTGTCTCGAAGCGAGAAAAAGATTATTTGGTTTCATGCAGTTAGCCTTGGAGAAGTAATTGGATCAGAGGGATTAATAAAAAAACTATCGCAAAATTTCGAGATTGTATTGACTACTTCAACACCCACTGGCTTAAGAAAAGCAAAAGATATTTACTCTAAAAATATTGTCATACATTATGCTCCATGGGATTTGATTTTCATTATTAATAGATTCATAAATTTTTATAGGCCACATGCAATTCTAGTTTTTGAAACAGAGTTATGGCCCAGCATGATTTCTATGGCTAATAAAAAAAATATTTCAGTTTATCTCATGAATGGAAGGCTAAGCGAAAAGTCCTATCAAAGATATCTATCATGGTCTTGGCTTTTTAGTGAAGTCTTACAAAGGATTACTTTTATATTTGTACAAACAAGTGCACATAAGGAGAGGTTTTTAAAGCTTGGAATTAAAGAAGATCGAATTGAAATAGCAGGATCAGTTAAATTTGATATCTCTCGAAAAGATGTTCAGCCAAAAAACATTGGCAAATTTATTCTGGCTGCTAGCACTCATCCTGGTGAGGAGGAAAAATTACTAAAAGCTTATGATAATTTTTCAGCTAAAAAGGATTTTAAACTTTTTATTTGCCCAAGACATGAAGAGAGAGCTGAAGGAATAGCTCAAAAAGCAATTTCAATTGGCTTCAATGTTATTCTATTTTCAGAGTTGAGAGACGAGCCATATGAAGTCTGTATTATAAACAGCACTGGATTCTTATCAGATTTTTATGCCTCTGCTTCCATGGCTTTTGTTGGAGGAAGTTTAGTTGCGAGGGGTGGGCATAATTTAATAGAGCCTGCAGTCCTAGGTGCTCCGATTATTGTTGGGCCTCATACATTTAATTTTGAAGATATTGTTCAAGAGTTTATTGACAATCAAGCTTGTGTAAGAGTTTTGAATCAAGCACAGCTTCTGGATGCTATAGAGTTTTTTGCAAGTGATAGAGAAGCAGCGGATAAATATGTGCATAGAGCTAGAGAGGTTGTTGAGAAGAATAAAGGCTCAACAGAAGTTCAAGCATCTTATATAATTAGTCAGTTAGGAGAAAAGCATTGAGGCTAATAACAGCTATTATTAAACCTTTTAAACTTGAAGAAGTGCGTGCATCAATTGATATGCTTGGAATAACTGGAATGACAATTACTGAGGTAAAAGGATTTGGCAGACAAAAAGGCCATACTGAATTGTATCGAGGAGCAGAATATGACATCGATTTTTTGCCTAAAATTAAATTAGAAATTGCTGTATCTGATGATCAGCTAGACGATGCAATCAATGCAATCACCAAAAGTGCTAATACTGGCAAGATTGGAGATGGAAAAATATTTATTTCATCACTTGATAATGTAATTAGGATTAGAACTGGTGAAACCGATCAAAACGCAATATAGAAGCAATTGAAGCAAATCAAAAAACCTGTAATATTTCTATTAGGTCCAACTGCGGCAGGCAAAACTGATTGGGCTATTAATTGGCAAAATCAATTCAAATTCTTGGAAATTATTAGCGTCGACTCAGTAATGGTTTACAAGGAATGTAATATTGGATCTGCCAAACCAACAAATGAAGTTTTAGAGAAATACCCTCATCATTTGATTAATCATGTTTCTGTAGAACATATTTTTTCAGTTGCAAATTTTTATGATGCAGCCCTTCAGCTTATTAAAGATATCCATCTTCAAGAAAAGATTCCTTTAATGGTGGGGGGAAGCATGATGTATTTTAATTTACTTAAAAATGGAATTAGCTCGCTTCCCTCTGCTAACAAGAACTTGCGAAAGGAACTTAGACAAAAAATTGTTAATGAGGGAGTAGAAAGTTTATATGAAGAACTTTTTAAGCTTGATCCTGAAGCAGCGAGGCAGATTAAGACTAAAGATTCTCAAAGAATCATTAGGGCGATTGAAATTATTTCTTCTACAGGCAAAAGCATTGATTTGATTATGAATCATTTAACGCAAAAACCTCTGGCAGAAAAATATCATTTAATCCAGTATGGAATTTATCCAAAACAACGAGCGGAACTGCATCAGAGAATTGAAGAAAGGCAAGATAGTCTGATTGGAGACAAGCTGCTCAATGAAATAGAAAGTATCCATAATGCATTCAATATTTCCGATGAACATCCTGCAATGAAAGCCATCAATTATCGACAAGGATTGCAGGTAATAAATGGACAAATTAAAAAATCAGAGTTATTTGATAGATCACTTTATGCTACCCGTCAATTAGCTAAGAGGCAGTGTACTTGGATGAAGAAATGGGAAGGCCTCCAATGCTTTGACCTAAATGCAATGGACATGGCTTATTACGAATTAAAAAAGCACCTTAATTTACTTTAAATCATTTAATTCTGAGGATTTAACCCCAAATTGTCTTTATAATAAAAAATTTACATAAGGGTGAATAAGTGAACTGGGATAATCAAAACAACCAAGATCCATGGGGAAGAAAAGATCAAGATGAGGTCTCATTCGACGATTTAGTTAAGAAATTTTCTGCCATGTTTAGCAAACAAGGTTCTGGCTCCAACGGCTCCTCAAGTGGTGATGGAGGCGGATTTAATTTGCCAATGAAAAAGCTCTTTATATATGGGTTTTTTGGGCTTTTAATTATTTACGCAAGCATGTCAATTTATCAGCTTGATTCTCCCGAGAGGGCAGTAGTTTTGAGATTCGGAGAATATCACGCTGAGACCGGAGAAGGTCTTAACTTTATGTTTGCTGGAATTGATGAGAGATATGTAGAAAATGTTGCATTGACAAGGCGTTATTCACAAACAGCCAATATGCTTACAAAAGATGAAAACTTAGTGGATGTTACAATTTCTGTTCAATACAGGATTAAAAATTTAAAGGATTTTGTTCTTAATGTTCGTGATCCTGAAAGCAGCCTTAGAGAAGCTACTGAAAGCTCTCTTCGACATGTTGTTGGAGACAATACCCTAGAGGAGACTCTTACAACTGGTCGTGAAAAAATTGCTCAAGATGTCAATTCTAGGCTCCAAAGTTATTTAGATTTATATGCAACTGGACTTGTTGTCCAACAGGTTAATATAGAAAAAACAGATCCGCCTTCTGCTGTAAAAGCATCTTTTGATGACGTTGTTGCAGCAAGAGAGGATAAAGAAAAATTACAGAATGAAGCTGACAGATATGGACTCTCTATTGTTCCAGAGGCTAGGGGTCAAGCATTTGCCAGAGTTCAAGCAGCTGAAGCATATAGAGAAGAGGTCGTTGCTAATGCAGAGGGTGAAGCTGTTCGTTTTGATAAATTATTAGCAGAGTACCAAAAAGCACCTAAAGTAACACGAGACAGGCTTTATCTTGACGCTTTACAAGGTCTCTATAGCAATTCAACCAAGGTTTTAATGGATGTAGAGGGAGGTAATAACCTAATGTATTTGCCTTTGGATAAAATTCTTGAACAAAATAGACCACAGGAGGAAGACTAATGCCTAAAGGAATGAATCTCATAATTCTTGCGGGGTTAATCCTTGCATTGATATTAAACAGTATTTTTGTTATCGATGAAAAAGAAGATGGAATAGTCTTTCAGTTTGGTGAGGCTATTAAATCCGAACTACCAACTGGTTTAAATTTTAAGTTACCTATTATTCAGAATGTCAAAAAATATGACTCTCGACTCCAAACGTTAGATGAGGAGCCTAATAGAATTTTAACAGTTGAAAGTAAGTATTTAATTGTTGATTCTTTTGTTAAGTATCGAATTACTAATGTTAGAACTTTTTATGATGCAACCAGCGGAAGTTTTATCAATTTAAATAATTTATTAGGACAAAGAACTGCATTTGAATTGAAAAATCAATTTGGTCGAAGAACAGTAACTGAACTTGTCTCAGGTGAGAGAGATCAGTTAATGAGTGATATGCGTGAGAATTTAGGCAATTCTGTTTCTGATCTGGGTATAGAGATTATTGATTTTAGAGTTAAAAGAATTGATCTACCTCCTGAACTAAGTAATTCTGTTTATGAAAGAATGCGTTCAGAAAGAAATAGATTAGCTGAAGAGTTAAGGGCAGAAGGGAATGAACTTTCAAATGAAATTCGCTCCACAGCTGATAAAGAAAAAGTCATTATACTGGCTGAAGCATACAAAACATCTGAGCAAATAAGGGGTGACGGTGATGCTACAGCGGCAGCAATTTATGCCGAATCTTTCTCAAAAGATCCTGAATTCTACGAATTCACCCGAAGCATGAGAGCTTATGATGCTACTTTTAATAATAAGTCTGATGTTTTATTAATTGATCCAAAATCAGATTTCTTCAAATATCTCAATAAATCTAAAGGCGATAATTAATAGATCATGAGCAATAACACCCTCATCTTGGGATTGCAGTGGGGTGATGAAGGTAAAGGCAAGATTGTAGACGCTCTCGCAGAAACTGCAGAAGCTGTCTGTCGTTTTCAAGGCGGTCATAATGCAGGCCATACTCTAAAGGTTGATGGTGTCCAAAAAGTTCTCCACTTAGTGCCATCTGGAATCCTTCATCCTTCTGTCCATTGCGTCTTAGGTAATGGTATCGTTTTATCTCTTTCTGCCCTCGCAAAAGAAATCAATGAATTGCAAGAGAGCGAGATTAATTTTAGGGACCGTTTTTATGTCAGTGAAGATTGCGCATTAATCCTTCCTACTCATATAGCAATTGATAAAGTTCGAGATAAGTCTGAGGGCATTGGAACAACGGGTAGGGGGATTGGTCCAGCATATGAGGATAAGATTGCCAGACGAGCAGTTCGTTTTGGGGATTTAAAAAATCTTCAACAACTAGAAGTTAAATTGTCAAAATTAGTTAATTATCATAATCAAATTTTAGAGAACTTGTATGATGCTCAACCTATCAAGTACGAGGATGTTTTGGCAGAGCTTTCCGGAAACATAGATCTATATAATGAATATCATTGTAAAACCCAAGATCTTTTAAGGCTTTGGGTTAAACAGGGAAAGAGGATCCTTTTTGAAGGCGCTCAAGGCTCAATGCTAGACATTGATCATGGATCTTATCCATATGTCACTTCGTCTAGTACAACCGCTGGGGGTCTATCCTCAGGTTTGGGAGTTGGTCCGCGACATCTTGATTCTATTATTGGAATTACAAAGGCATATACCACTCGAGTTGGCGAGGGCCCTTTTGCTACTGAGTTATTTGATTCTAATGCAGAACACCTAGCAAAAGTTGGTCATGAATTTGGTGCAACAACTGGTCGTCCAAGGAGATGCGGATGGTTAGACCTCAAAGCATTAGAAACCATAGTTTTTATTAATTCTGTTTCTAATCTTTGCTTAACAAAATTAGACGTTTTGGATGGCTTCGAAGAGATCAAAGTATGTATAGATTATGATGATACTCAAAAGCCCATTTATAAAACTTTTTCTGGCTGGAAGCAGGATACATCCAAGGCTAGGTCTTTTGAAGATTTACCTAAGGCCGCACAAGACTATATACTATTTATTGAAGAGACTTTGGATTGTCAAATTGGCATAGTGTCAGTAGGACCCTCCAGAGATCAAACGATTTACAGAGATTAGATCTATCAATTCTGGGGGGATATGAAAAAACTTTTAATTTCAATCTTTTTGCTGCTTATCTTTTGTGCGGTTATTTTTTTTGGGGGTGCTGTTTTAAAACTCTTTGGTACTCTAGATGGGCCTGGAGTAATTGAGGGAAAAGTTCTTCCGCCAAAAGCTGTTGAAAACAGAGCTTCCAGGATCAATGTTGTAAAAGCGGAATTAGATGTTTTGGATGAAAAGCAAATTCTCTTTGGTGATTTGCATGTCCATACTACTTATTCAACAGACGCTTTTATGTGGTCTTTACCATTTATGAATGGAAAAGGAGCCTCTCCATTAGCTGACGCATGTGATTATGCAAGATTTTGTTCAGCTTTAGATTTTTGGTCTATCAATGACCATGCTGAAGCTAGTACTCCAAGAAAATGGCTGGACACCAAACAAAGCATTCAACAGTGTAATAATTTATCAGAAGGAACAGACGATTTAGTAAGTTTCTTAGGATGGGAGTGGACCCAGGTTGATCCAAATCCGGAAAATCATTATGGGCATAAAAATGTTATTTTTTTAGAAACTGATGACTCATTGGTGCCTCCTAGAGCTATTGGTTCAGGAGGAGTTGCTCCACTGGTGATGAGACTAGGCCTACCTTGGACTATGTCTGCCTTGCCAGCAACATTAGATTTAAAAAACCGAGACAGATTTTTTGCATTCGATAAATTTTTTGATGAAATTCAGGCAACACCAATATGTCCTCAAGGAGTTAATACAAAAGACTTGCCTGTTGATTGTTATGAAGAGGCTACCAATCCAAATATTTTGTTTGAGAAATTAAAAGAATGGGATTCTCCATATATGGTGATTCCGCATGGGACAACTTGGGGTTTTTATACGCCCCCAACTTCAGACTGGAAAAAACAATTACAAGACTATAATGATGATGAATCTCAATTTTTATTTGAGATATATTCTGGTCATGGCAACTCTGAAGAATACAGAACTTGGAACGATGCGGATGTAGATATAAATGTTGACCTTTTTTGTCCTGAGGAATCCGAAGATTTTTTACCAACCTGCCAACAAGCTGGAAACATTATGGCTCAAAGATGTGAAATTTCTGGTATGGATGATCAAACCTGTAACTATCTTGTTGATCAAACAAAATTATTTGCTGCTCAGATGGGCCCCACAGGATATGCCGCAGTTAATGAGACTCATCCGGATGATTTTTTGAATGCTGGGCAATGCAATGATTGTTTTTTACCTTCTTTTAACTACAGGCCACTCGGCGCTGCTCAGTATGTCTTAGCGTTGAGTGATTTCACTGATAAAGATAATCCGCAACGTTTTAAGTTCGGATTTATAGGGTCAAGCGATAATCATGGTGCTCGGCCAGGAACTGGATACAAAGAGATTGACAGACTCTTTAATACTGAAGCTAATGGTTTTAATGATCCATTGTATGAAAAGATGAGTGATTTGAGACGTCCTAAAGGTGAACTAGAGCCCTCTTATGTAGACCTAGATAATAATAATTTAACCAGTATCATGGACTTGAATATAGCTACAGATGCAGAAAGACAAAGTGCATATTTTATGTCTGGAGGACTAGTGGCCGCTCATTCAACATCTAGGAATAGAAAATCTATTTGGGATGCTTTAGAGAGAAAAGAAGTTTACGCAACTTCTGGACCAAGAATTCTTCTTTGGTTTGATGCAGAGACTCAATCTCAATCCTTATCAATGGGATCAGAAGTTGATAGCAATCAATCACCAGTATTTACTGTTAAGGCAGCAGGCTCACTGAAGCAGAAACCTGGTTGCCCTGATTACAGTAATAATGGGTTAACCAAAGAGCGACTTGAAAGGATATGTAATTCTGAATGTTACAACCCTAGCAATGAAAGACGACTTATTACACGCATTGAGGTTGTTAAAATTTTACCTCAGCAATATGAAAATGAACCTGTCGAGGGACTTGTAGATGATGTTTGGAAGACATTCCCTTGTAATAGCACTAGCTGTCAGATCTCGTTTGAGGATGAACAATTTTCAATTGGCCAAAGAGATGCAGTTTATTATGTTAGGGCTATTGAGGAGCCTGCTCTTAAGCTTTCAGCCGACCCATTAGGATGTGAGTTTGACGAAAATGGAAAATGTATTAAAACTGAAATCTGTAGAGTAGGAGTTCATGAGAATAGGGGAGATTGTCTTGCACCAGCTGAGAATAGAGCTTGGTCTAGTCCAATTTATGTAAACTATTCATCATAAATTAATTTATTTTGCTTTCTTTAGCCACTCATCAAGTTTTGCATTCACAAATTTGTAAGAATTAGGATTTGAAAATTTCTTTGCTAACCGGATACACTCATCGATTACAATTGGGTGGTCTAATTCATTGGCACGAATCTCAACAATTCCAAGCCAAATAATTGCCTCATCAATTTTTTCAATATTTTCGCCATTTGTCTTTTTCGTGCTTCTAGTAATGCTCTTCAAATCGTCGGAATGTTCAAAAATATTCTCCAATCTTTTTTTAAAATAATTAAAGCTAATTTTTTTTGGAGTGTTTTCTTTTAAGAATTGATCTATTAAAGAATTCAAGTTTGATTCTTGAAATATGAACTGGTAGATAGCTTGAACTAGGCATTCACGTGTTTTGAGCTCTTGCTTATATTTACCAAGATTTTTAGACATAGTCTTAATCTAACATTTCAACCAATGATTGAGCGATCTCTCTACCTTTATTCAATTTTGAAGAACTGACTCGATCTTCAGCTTGTTGAAGATTTTCTGTGGCAATAAGCCCAAAGGCTAATGGTTTTTTGGTATCAATACTTATTTGCATCAAACCTTGAGCAACTGATTCAGATATCAGTTCATAATGAGTTGTTTCTCCTCTAATAACTACTCCGAATGCAATCACGCCATCAGCATGAGCTAATTCTTTTTGAGCTGCATGAACTAATTCCCAAGCTCCAGGAACATAAACTATTTTCAGGTTAGTTAAACCCAATGCTTCCAGATGTACGGTCGCTGATTTGACTAGCTCTTGGACAAGTTCAGCATTCCATTTAGCAGCTATTAAAGAAATTTTTTTATTAACATTTAATTTATCTGTTGAAAATGTAAAACCTTCTTTGCTCATTGCTCAAATCCTGTAACTTCTAAATCAAATCCTGACAATGAAGGATATTTCATAGGAGTTGCTAACAGTTTGATCTCAGTCAAACCGAGCTCCTTTAATATTTGGGAGCCAATTCCAACAGTTTTTGTTTCAGGTTTTATTGATGATTTTGTTCCCATCAGATCATTTAAAACTCCATCGGCATTTTGATAATTACCAATTAAAAGCAAAACACCACATTGCTCAACACCAATTCTTCTAAAAGCTTCTTCTAGATTTAATCTTTCACCAAATTCATCAATGCCGATTAAATCATGTAATGTATTCGGAACATGAACACGCACTAATGGTGTTTTGGATGCTTTTAGGTCACCCTTTACAAAAGCCAAATGTAAATTGTTAAAAATACTGTCTCTCCAGGCAGAAAGTTCAAATTGAATCCCATGGACCTCTACTGATTTTGAGTATTCAAGGTGAACAGACTTCTCTTTCAATGTTCGATAATGAATTAGGTCTGCTATTGTCCCAATTTTAAGATCATGAATTTCTGCAAACTTAATCAAGTCATCCCTTCTTGCCATCGTGCCATCATCATTCATTATTTCGCAGATGACTCCAGCCTCTTCAAGACCTGCCAATCTGGCCAAATCGCATGCAGCCTCTGTGTGTCCTGCACGGCTTAAAACTCCTCCTTCAAATGCACGAAGTGGAAAAATATGACCAGGCTGCACTATATCTTCTGACTTTGCATTTTTTTTTGCTGCTGCCTTAATAGTTCTCGCTCTATCCTCAGCAGAAATTCCTGTGGTGATACCTTTCGCAGCTTCAATAGAGACAGTAAATCCTGTGCCATGTTTGGCTCTATTATTATTAGTCATCATTGGCAAATTTAGTTGATCACACTTTTGAGGAGATAAAGGCAAACATACCAAGCCTTTAGCTTTACTAATCATAAAATTTATCTTTTTATCATCAATAAGTTCAGCAGCACAAACCAAATCTCCTTCATTCTCTCTATCTTCATCATCTAATAAAATTACAATTTTGCCAGCAGCAACGTCTTGGATGATCTCTTCTGTAGAATTAAATTCCATTTCTCTTATATAAGCATTAAAAGTCTAAAAACAATTAGGTATTTTCATTGTAGTAAGTTGTTTTAATGTCATCTTTGAATCTTTCAATTTTAACCGTCTTAAGTTTGGTTGATTTTTTTATGCTATCTGGAGCTTTTACACTTAATGTTTTGATACTTCCATCACCTAGAAATATTGGCGCAGTATATATCACTAATTCGTCAAATAAATTCTTAGAAATAAAAGTATTTAAAGTTTTTTGACCACCTTCAACTAAAATACTTGATATATTTCTAGTTAAAAGGTCTTTTAGAAATTTATCAAGAAAGTCCTTTTCTTGATATTCAATGTATTCTAAATTTTTGGATTGTTTTCCTGAATGTCTTGATCCAATGATCACCTTCGCA